>NZ_JBFYGP010000002.1:0-700346 GCF_041079415.1 Microbacterium sp. 20-116 | reverse complement strand
CAAGCAGCTGAAGTTGCACGAAACACTGAGGCTGCGCGACGCCCGGCGCACCCGCGCGACATCACTTCAGCAATCCGCACAGAGTCAGCGGCATCCGGGGCCAAGCAGCTGAAGTTGCACGAAACACTGAGGCTGCGCGACGCCCGGCGCACCCGCGCGACATCACTTCAGCAATCCGAACAGAGTCAGCGGCATCCGGGGCCAAGCAGCTGAAGTTGCACGAACCACCGAGACTGCGCGACGCCCGCCCCACCCACGCGACATCACCCCAGCAATCCACACAAACTCACCGGCATCCGGGGCCAAAGTGCTGGGTTTGCGCGAATCACGGAGGCGGCGCGGCACCCGGCTCGTGCGCGCCGGTCAGTCCTCGAAGGCGCCGTAGACGCGCAGCGTGTTCGCCGCCACCCGGGCACCGAGCTCGTCGGCGTCCATCGCCAGCTCCGCCGCGAGGAAGCGCAGCGTCACCGGGATCAGGTACGGCGCGTTCGGGCGGCCGCGGTAGGGCACCGGGGTGAGGAACGGCGCGTCGGTCTCGACGAGGATCCGGTCGAGCGGCGTGACCGCGAGAGCGTCGCGCAGGTTCTGCGCGTTCTTGAATGTCACGTTGCCCGCGAACGACAGATAGTACCCGCGGTCTGCCGCGATGCGCGCCATGTCGGCGTCGCCCGAGAAGCAGTGGAACACCGTCCTGTCGGGGGCGCCGACCCTCTCGAGGGTCTCGAGCACGGCCTCGTGCGCGTCGCGGTCGTGGATCTGCATCGCGATGCCGTGCTTCTTCGCCAACGCGATATGCGCCTCGAAGGAGCGCATCTGGGCCGGGATGCCGTCCGCCTCGGTGCGGAAGAAGTCCAGGCCCGTCTCACCGATCGCCCGCACCCGCGGCTCGGCGGCGAGTTCGTCGATGACGGCGATCGCGGCATCCAGCTCGCCTGCCCGCTCGTAGACCGGAGCCTCGTTGGGGTGGATGGCGACGGCGGCCAGCACCCGAGGGTGCGAACGCGCCGCCCACGCCGACCAGCGCGAGGAGTCCACATCACCGCCGGCCTGCACGACGCCGTGGACGCCGACGGCGAGCGCACGCTCGAGCTGCTCGTCGAGCGACAAACCGGTGTCGCCGTCCTCGATCTCGAGGTGCGTGTGATTGTCGTAGACCGGGATGCCGAGCGGCTCGGGCGCCGGCGGATAGCTCACGTCGCGACGGCCGTCGACCGAGCGCTCGCGCACGTACTGACTCGGATCACAGCCGTCGATGGTGCCGCGTGGGCGTTCGACGGGGGCGGAGCCGGGGGCCGGTGCGGCGGCGGTCGCCTCGCCGGGCTCAGGGACCGCCGCTGCACCCGACATTGCCGTCACGCCTGCTCGACGCGGGGGAACAGCGGCGAGAGCGCGTTCACCGAGGAGCCGGGGCGCAGCACGCCCCACGCCCCCGCTTCGCGCAGACGCTGATCGTGCAGGTCGCCGAGGCTCTCGGACGCGCCCAACGCGGACCACAGCTTCTCGGTCGACGCCGGCATGACCGGCGACAACAGCACGGCGAGCGCGCGCAGGCCCTCGGCCGCGGTGTACAGCACGGTGCCCAGACGCTCGCGCGTGGCCTCGTCCTTCGCCAGAGCCCACGGCTCGTTCTCGGTGATGTAGCCGTTCAGCGCGTCGACGATCGTCCAGATGGCGGCGATCGCCTCGTCGATGCGGAAACGCTCCACGGCGGCGTCGGCGTTCGCCGCGGCATCCGCCACGATCTTCTGGATCGTCAGGTCGCTGTCGGTGTATGCGCCGGGCTCGGGTACCACGCCGTCGAAGTACTTCGAGATCATCGCGATGGTGCGGGACGCCAGGTTGCCGAAGCCGTTGGCGAGCTCGGCCTGATAGCGGGCCGAGAGGTCTTCCCACGAGAAGGAGCCGTCCTGACCGAAAGCGATCGCCGAGAGGAAGTAGAACCGGTACGCGTCGGAGCCGAAGACGTCGGTGATCTCGGTCGGCGCGATGCCGGTGAGCTTGGACTTCGACATCTTCTCGCCGCCGACGAGCAGCCACCCGTGCGCGAAGACGCCTCGGGGCACGTCGAGGCCCGCAGCCATGAGCATGGCGGGCCAGATGACGGCGTGGAAACGCAGGATGTCTTTGCCGACCACGTGGTACGCGGGCCAGCGGCGCGCGAACTCCGCGGTGACCTTGCCGGTCTCGGGGTCGGTGCCGTAGCCCACGGCGGTGGCGTAGTTGAGCAGAGCGTCGACCCACACGTAGATGACGTGCGAGGGGTCCCACGGAACGGTGATGCCCCAGTCGAAGGCGGAACGCGAGATCGAGAGGTCTTTCAGACCGCTGCGCACGAACGAGACGACCTCGTTGCGCGCCGATTCGGGGCGCACGAAGTCGGGCTCGGTCTTGTAGAGCTCGAGCAGGCGGTCCTGGAACTCGCTGAGCTTGAAGAAGTAGTTCTTCTCTTGCAGCAGCTCGAGGGGCTTCGAGTGGATCGCGCAGACCTTGAGTCCCTCGAAGGGCCCCGTGCCGTCGACGATCTCGGCCTCGGGCTTGAACTCCTCGCAACCGACGCAGTACAGCGCCTCGTACTCGCCCGCGTAGATGTAGCCCCGGTCGAACAACGCCTTCACGAACTGCTGCACGCGCTCTTCGTGGCGCGGCTGCGTGGTGCGGATGAAGTCGTCGTTGGCGACGTCGAGGGTCTCGAGCAGCGGGAACCACGACTCGGTGACGAGCTTGTCGACCCACTCCTGCGGCGTCACGCCGTTCGCGGCGGCCGCCCGCAGCATCTTCTGGCCGTGCTCGTCGGTGCCGGTGAGCATCCACGTGTCGTCACCCGCCTGGCGGTGCCAGCGCGCGAGCGTATCGACGGCCACCGTCGTGTACCCGTGCCCGATGTGGGGCAGATCGCTGGGGTAGTAGATCGGCGTCGTGATGTAGAAAGATCGGCCGGAAGTCACCTGGAGATTCTACGGGGAGGCACCGACACGGCCGACCGTGTGACGGGTGTCAGCGTTTGACGGCCAGCGCCGCCTGGTACAGCTCGCGCGAGGAGTGGCCGGTCTGCGAGGCCACCTCGGCGGCGGCCTCTTTGAGCCGCGCGCCGCCGCGCACGATCTCGAGCACCTGGGTCACGGCATCCGGGAACGCCACCTCGCGAGCGGTGGCGCCGCCGACGACGATCGCGATCTCACCGCGGACGCCCTCGGCCGCCCACGCGGCGAGCTCGGCAAGGGTTCCGCGCTTGACCTCTTCGTAGAGCTTGGTGAGCTCGCGGCAGACGGCGGCGGGACGATCGGCGCCGAACTCGGTCGCGAGGTCTTCGAGAGTGGATGCCAGTCGCGACGGCGACTCGAAGAAGACGAGGGTCCGCTCCTCCGACGCGAGCTGCGCGAAGGCCTTGCGGCGATCCCCCGGCTTGCGGCGCGGAAAGCCCTCGAAGGCGAAGCGGTCGGTAGGAAGGCCCGCGACGGCCAGGGCCGTGACGACCGCGCTCGGACCGGGAATCGCGGTGACCGTGACACCCGCGGCGGCGGCCGCCGCGACGAGGCCGAAGCCGGGGTCGCTCACCGTGGGCATGCCGGCGTCGCTCAGCACCAGCAGATCGTCTTCGCGGGCGAGCTCGACCAGTTCGGCGGCCCGCTCCTTCTCGTTGTGGTCGTGCAGGGCGATCAGGCGCGGGCGGTTCTCGACCCCGAGGCCCGCGAGCAGACGCTGCGTGGTGCGGGTGTCTTCTGCCGCGACGACGGTGGCGTTCTCGAGCGCCTCGATCAGACGCTTCGAGGCGTCGCCCAGGTTGCCGATGGGGGTCGCCGCGAGGATGATCACCGTTCCACCTTAGGCTGGGGGCCGTGACCACCGCCGTCCCTCCGCTGCTCCCGTCGATCGAGCAGACGCGCATCGATCGGTGGCGTGACGCCCTCCTCGACGGCCCCCGCGGGTTCCGCTTGTGGCGCTGGCTCGCACCTGCGCTGGTCACCGTCCTCGCGGCAGTGCTGCGTCTGGTCGACATCGGCAATCCGCACCAGCTCGTCTTCGACGAGACGTACTACGTGAAGGATTCGTGGAGCCAGTGGGTGCTCGGCTACCCCTCCACCTGGCCCGACGGCGCCGACGCCAGCTTCGCGGCGGGGGACACCGACGTCTTCACGGGCATCGGCAGCTACGTCGTGCACCCTCCCCTCGGACGCATCCTCATCGGCGCGGGCATGGCGCTGCTCGGTCCCGACTCGGCGACGGGTTGGCGCATCTCCGCCGCCGTCTTCGGTACCGCGACGGTGCTGCTGGTGTACCTGCTGGCGCGCACGATCACCCGGTCGATCCCCTTCGCGACCGTGGCATCCGGTCTCATCGCGATCGACGGCCTCGGGATCGTGCTGAGCCGCATCGCGCTGCTCGATGTCTTCCTGACGTTCTTCATCGTGCTCGTCTTCTGGTTCGTCGCCCTCGACCACCGGGGCAGCACCGACCGCTTGCGCACCGCCATCGCGGCCCTGCCGGGACAACGGCACACGTGGGGGCCCGTCCTGTGGGCCCGCCCCTGGCTCTTCGCCGCGGGAGCCGCCGCCGGGGCGGCCACCGCCGTGAAGTGGTCGGGACTGTACGTGCTCGCCGCCGTCGGCCTGTACGCGGTGATCACCGACGCCCTCGCCCGTCGCCGCGCCGGAATCGATCAATGGCCGATGGATGCCGTGCGCCAGGGCCTCGCATCGTTCGTCCTGCTCGTGCCGGTCGCGGTGGTCGTGTACCTCGCGAGCTGGTCGGGGTGGCTGTTCTCGAACGGCGGCTGGATGCGCGGCACCCCGGTCGCCGCGACAGGCATCTGGGGGTGGGTTCCCGAGCCGCTCCGACAGCTGTGGGCGTACCACCAGGAGATGTACGCGTTCCACGTGGGCCTCGTCACCCCGCACAGCTACGCGAGCCCCGCCTGGCAGTGGCCGCTGCTCATCCGTCCCACCTCGATGTACTGGCACCAGGACCAGGCCGGGGTGAACGGTTGCGCCCTGCCGACGGGCTGCACCGAGGCGATCTCGAGCATCGCGAACCCGATCATCTGGTGGGCCGGTGTCGCGGCATCCCTCTATCTGCTCGTGCGCTTCGTCATGGTCCGCGACTGGCGCTTCGCTCTCGTGCTGACGGGACTCGCCGCCGCCTACGTGCCGTGGCTGCTCTACCCCGAGCGGACGATCTTCCAGTTCTACACGGTGGCGATGCTGCCGTTCATCGTGCTCGCGCTCACCTTCGCGCTGCGCGACATCGCCCGCGGGGTCAAGGGCTCGTCGCGGGCGAGCGGGCAGGTGCTCGTCCTGGCTTTCCTCGGGCTGTGCCTCGTGATCTCGGCGTTCTGGTATCCCGTGTGGGCGGGGCTTCCGGTGCCGTACGAGTTCTGGCGCCTGCACAACTGGCTGCCCACCTGGATCTGAGCAGGCGGGGCGGGTGCGCGGTGGCGTGCGGGGTGGGCACGCAACAGAATCGGAGCCACGTAACCGGTGCGGATCTCCGGGGACACGGCATCCGAATTCGTTGCGTGGATCCGAATCTGTAAGGACTTCTCGCGGTGCCCGCCTCAGACCAGCTGCTCCGCATCCGTCGTCGGCAGCGCGCACGTGAAGGCACGGCAGTCGTACGCCGTCGCCTCGCCGCCCTGGGCGACCTTGCCCTCGAAGAGCTCGAACCCCGCCTCGGCGAAAGCGACAGCCTGTGCGGGCGACACCACCGCCACCACGTCGGCGGCGATCCGGCGGGCGGCGTCGGCGATCTCGGCATCCGTCTCGCCCACCACGACCACCTGGCGCGGGGCCGAGGCCAGGCCGAGGGCGACCTCGAGGATCGCGCCGTGCGCGAGGGGCGACGACAACGCGGTGTCGGCCGCGGCCCGGACGAGGGTCTCCGCGGCGGTCCGGTAGCGCTCCCCCGCCCCGAGGCGCCACAGGTCGAGGGCGGCAGCGGCGAACACCGACGGGCCCGAGGGCGAGGAGCCGTCGGTGGGCACGGCGTGCGACTGCATGCCCTGCCCCACGAGCACGGGGTCACCACCACCCGGAGGACGGATGCCGTCGTCGCCGACGCACAGGTCCACGAGTGCCCGAGCCCGCGCGGCATAGGCGACCTCGCCGGTCGCACGGGCGAGGGCGAGGAGGCCTCGCGCGAGTCCGCCGTAGTCTTCGAGCGTCGCGGGGGCGGCGGAGCGGATCTCGTCGAGCGAGGCGCGGCGCAGCGTCCCATCGTCGGCGACGTTGCTCTCGAGCACCGCGTCGGCGGCCCAGCGCGCCGCCTCGAGGAAGCGGGGGTCGGTGCGGGTTCCGGCGGCGGCGAGGGCGGCGATCGCGTGCCCGTTCCAGCCGGTGACGACCTTGGCGTCGAGAGCGGGGGGCTGCAGTGCCGAACGGTCCGCGACACGGTAGTACCCGCCCTCGTTGCGGACGCCGTCGATGATCGATTCCGAGTCCTGGGCGGCGGCGATGCCGCCGGAGGGCAGTTGCAGGACGTCGACGAGGAAGCGGGCGGCATCGGTCGCCGTGGCGTCGTCGCCCGCGGCGAGCGCGACCCCGACGAGCCCGGCGTTGTCGGTGAGCATGCGCTCGTAGTGCGGCACGCTCCAGTCGCGGCGCGTGGCGTAGCGGAAGAAGCCACCCTCGACCGTGTCGTGCAGGTCGGAGCCGGCCATGGCGGAGAGGGCTCGGGATGCCACGTCCGCGGCATCCGGAGCGTCCGAGGCGAGGGCGGGGTGCTGCAGGAAGCGGAGCACCGGGGTGTTCGGGAACTTCGGGGTCTCGAAGGCGGGGCCCGCGGCGAAGCCGAAGTACTCGCGGTCCTCGCGCGCGGCGATCGTGCGGGCGGCGGCCGCGAGCTGGTCGAGGGATGGCGGGGCGTCGGCCGGGGCGGTGGCTGCGGCGGCCAGGGCGTCTCGGAGCGAGGAGCCCGTGGCATCCACCTCGCTCCGTCGCTCGGTCCACGCCTCGCGGACCGCGGCGAGCACCTGGCGGAACGAGGGCTGCGGCGGGCGGGGCGAGGGCGGAAAGTACGTGCCGGCGTAGAAGACGCGCCCCTCGGGGCTCGCGAACACGGTCAGCGGCCAGCCCAGGTGCGGCGTGAAGGCGGAAGCGGCGTCGAGGTAGGCGGCATCGACGTCGGGATGCTCCTCGCGATCGACCTTGATCGAGACGAAGCCCTCGTTCAGGATGCCGGCGGTCTCGGCATCCTGAAAAGACTCCCGCGCCATGACGTGGCACCAGTGGCAGGTGCTGTAGCCGATCGAGATCATCACGGGGACGTCTCTCTTGGCCGCGAGCGCGAACGCCTCGGCCCCCCAGGGCAACCACGCGACGGGATTGTCGGCGTGGGCCCGCAGGTAGGGGCTCGAGGCGTTCGCGAGGCGGTTCATGCGCTCGGTCGAGCTCGGGTCAGTTGAGGTCGTCGGGGTGCGTGCCGACGCGGCCCGAACCGTCACCCGGGTCGACCGCGTCGATCGCGGCCATCTCGTCGGCGGAGAGCTCGAAGTCGAACAGCGCGAAGTTCTCTTCGAGGCGCTCGCGGCGCACCGACTTGGGGAACACGATGAAGCCGTGCTGGATGTGCCAGCGCAGCACCGCCTGGGCCGGGCTCTTGCCGTGCGCCTCGGCGGCGTCCTTCACCGCGGGGATCTCGAACAGGTCGTACTTGCCCTGGCCGAGCGGACCCCACGACTCGATGTGCATGTCGTGCTCGTGGCCCCACGCGGCGATCTCGCGCTGGCTGAGGGCGGGGTGCAGCTCGATCTGGTTCACCACGGGGGTGACGCCGGTCTCGGCGACGATGCGCTCGAGGTGCGGCACGAGGAAGTTCGAGACGCCGATCGAGCGGGTCTTGCCGGCCTCGCGGATCTCGATGAGCTTCTGCCACGCGTTGACGTAGTTGTCGTTCTTCGGGGTGGGCCAGTGGATGAGGTACAGGTCGACGGCGTCGAGCTGAAGCTTCTGAAGGCTCTCGTCGATCGCGGCGTGCGCGTCGTCGCCGTCGTGGCGGTCGTTCCAGAGCTTGGTGGTGACGAAGAGCTCGTCGCGCGGGATGCCGCTGGCGGCAATTGCTCGACCGACGCCCTCTTCGTTCTTGTAGATGGCAGCGGTGTCGATGTGTCGGTAGCCGACCTCGAGGGCCTCGGACACGGCACGCTCGGCGTCGTCGGCGGGCACGAGGAACACGCCGTAGCCGAGCTGGGGGATGGAGTTTCCGTCGTTGAGCTGAACTGAAGGAACGGTCATGAGAAGAGCCTAGGAGCGGTGTCTCGGAGGGTTCTCGGGGTTGACGCGCGGGTCGAGTCCGCTATCCCCCGCCTTCTCGCACCCCGGCGTGGTTGACTACCGAAATGACGCCGCAGCCTCCCACCCGGCACGCTCGACGCGACCCCTCCTCGGCCTGGCGTCGCGGAGCCAAGCTCGTCGCCATCGCCGTGACCGTCGTGCTCGTCGCGGCCGTGGCGGTCGGAGGGTTCTACGCGTTCTCGCTGTCGCAGCGTCTGCAAGACGCCGCCGTCCCCCTCAAGGACGCCCCGGCCGAACCGCCCGCGCTGAGCGCCTACAACGAACCCTTCTCGGTGCTCGTCGTCGGTACCGACGAGTGCGACGATCAGGTGAAGGCGGCCTTCGGCGCGCGCTGCTCCGACCCGGGCAACGAGGGCACCCGCAACGACGTCAACATGCTCGTGCACGTCTCGACGAACCCCCGTCGCGTCACCGTCGTCTCGTTCCCCCGCGATCTGCAGATCGGCATCCCGGAGTGCACGGGAGCCGACGGCTCGACCTCGTCGGCGTCGTACAAGGCCCCGATCAACTCCGCGTACGAAGCCGGCGGCCTGACCTGCGTCGCCGACACGGTCTCGGAGCTGAGCGGACAGAGCATTCCTTTCGCCGCGAAGGTGAGCTTCGGAAACGTCGTCAACATCACCGACGCCATCGGCGGCGTGGAGGTCTGCATCGGCGGCGACGGCATCGACGACCCCGACGCGGGGATCGACTGGGAGCCGGGCCCGCGGGTGGTCAAGGGCTACGACGCCCTGGCCTTCCTGCGCACGCGCAAGGGCATCGGAGACGGCAGCGACCTCGCCCGCATCGGCAACCAGCAGCAGTACCTGTCTCGCCTCATCAACAAGCTCCGCAGCGACGAGGTGCTCTCCAACCCGGGAACGCTCATCGGCCTGGCCAACACCGCGGTGAACAACATCGAGCCGAGCGAGAGCCTCGCCGACCCGATCCGCATCGCGCAACTCGCGTACACGCTGAAGGACGTCCCGTTCTCGGACATCACCTTCGTGCAGTTCCCCGTGGTCGACGACCCCGCCGACAACAACCACGTCATCCCCGACCAGGCATCGGCGGCGACGCTGTGGGAGGCGCTGGACACCAACGCTCCCCTGCAGCTGACCGGCCAGGAAGGCGCGAACGGCGGCGTCATCGCCGACCCGTCCGCTCCCACCGCCGCGCCGAGCGAGCCCGCCCCCGAGGCGAGCACCCCCGCCCCGGATGCCACGGACGCCAGCGCCGCGCCGGGCGTGGTGGAGCTGCCGAGCAACGTCAGCGGCACCAAGGCTAACCAGGCGACGTGCTCCGCCGGCAACGGGTGATCGCCGCGCGCGGATCGGCGTCAAGACCCGGGGACCGTCCAGAGTCATCGGCGACGATCGAGGGGTGAAAACCGCCACGCGCTCGACGATCCTCCTCCTGCTCGCGGCCCTGACCCTCACCTCATGCGCCCCGGCCGCGGCGCCCGCGCCGACGGCATCCCCCTCTCCCTCCCCGACGCCGACGCCCACCGCTACCCCGGATCCCCTCGCGGGGATGAGCCTGCAGGACAAGGTCGGCCAGATGTTCATGGTCGGCACCTCGGTGGAGGGCGCCGACCCCACGACGCTCGCCGCCGTGCGCGACGATCACGTGGGCGGGATCTTCCTGCACGGAAGGTCGGATGCCGGCACCCAGGCCACCGCAGCCCTGATCGGGCAGTTCACCTCCACCGTCGGCGCGGACGCTCCGCAGCTGTGGGTCGCCACCGACCAGGAGGGCGGCACCGTCCAGGTGCTGAAGGGTCCGGGCTTCGACCGCATCCCCTCGGCCGTCGAGCAGGCCGCCCAGACCGATGCGGCCCTGCGTTCCTCCGCCGCGACCTGGAGCACGCAACTCGCGCAATCGGGGGTGAACATGAACCTCGCTCCCGTCGCCGACATCGTCACGAGCCCGGAGTTCGCGGCATCCAACCCTCCGATCGGCGCGCTCGTGCGCGAGTACGGCTACGACGAGACCACTGTCGCCACCAAGGTCGGCGCGTTCGCCGCCGGCATGCGCGACGGCGGCGTGATGCCCACGCTCAAACATTTCCCGGGCCTGGGGCACGTCGACGAGAACACCGACACCCGCACGGGCGTCACCGACGACACGGTCACCGCCGACGGCGCAGACGTGGGCGTGTACGCGAGCGTCCTGCCCCAGGGGGACGCGATCGTCATGATGTCGACCGCGATCTACGCCCGGATCGACCCGAGCGCGCCCGCCGCGTTCTCACCCGCGGTGGTGGACGTGCTGCGCGACCGCATCGGCTTCGACGGCGTGATCACCGTCGACGATCTCTCGGCGGCGCGCCAGGTGCAGCCCTGGTCTCCGGCCGATCGCGCCACCCTCGCCGTGGACGCCGGGGTCGACCTGCTGCTCGTCTCGGCCGACCCCTCGGTGTATCCCGACATGCACCAGGCGGTGCTGTCGCGCGCCGAAAGCGACCCCGCGTTCGCCGCGAAGGTGGATGCCGCGGCCCGGCGGATCGTCGAGCAGAAGGCGTCGATGCCGTAGGCGCTCCCCCGTGAGGGGTCGCTTTGTGTCGCCCGGGCACGGGCCAGGCGACAGGAGGTGACCCCTCGCGCGAGTCGCCAGGAAATGTCGCTTCGAGCAGCCCCAAGCGACAGAAATTGGCGACTCGCGCGATGGGTGGGCGATACTCTGGAAGGCTGTGTCTGTCGAACCCGTCATCGTCTACCCGCCCGAGCTGCCCGTCAGCGCCGCGCGGGACGAGATCGCGCGCGCGATCCGCGACCACCAGGTCGTGATCGTCGCAGGCGCCACCGGCTCGGGCAAGACCACGCAGCTGCCCAAGATCTGCCTCGAACTGGGCCGCACCTCGATCGCTCACACCCAGCCGCGCCGCATCGCGGCGCGCACGATCGCGGAGCGCATCGCCGACGAAATGCAGGTGCCGCTCGGCTCGACCGTCGGGTACAAGGTGCGCTTCACCGACAAGGTGTCGGCCGACACGCGCGTGGCGCTGGTGACCGACGGCATCCTGCTCAACGAGATCCACCGCGACCGGCTGTTGCGCCGCTACGACACGATCATCGTCGACGAGGCGCACGAGCGCTCGCTCAATATCGACTTCCTGCTCGGCTACCTGCGCCGCATCCTGCCGAAGCGCCCCGACCTCAAGGTCATCGTCACCTCGGCGACCATCGACCCCGAGAGCTTCGCGCGGCACTTCGCGGCGGCTCCGGCCGAGCCCGGCGGGGAGCCGGTTCCGGCACCGGTGATCGAGGTGTCGGGGCGGACGTACCCGGTCGAGATCCGGTACCGGCCGGTCGACGGCGCGGACGACGCGGGCGAAACTCCTGAGGATTCGGATGTGGACGGCGCCGAACCCCCCTCATCCCGAGGTCGCGCGGTCGCAGGGCCCTCGAAAGTCAGGAGTTCGGCACGACCCGCGGCCAAGACCCGGCGCGATGCCGACGACGCCGACGAGGTCGGAGCCGTCGTCGCCGCCCTGCGCGAGCTCGACCGCGAGCCCGCGGGCGACGTGCTCGTCTTCTTCCCCGGCGAGGCCGAGATCCGTGATGCGGCGGACGCCATCCGCGGGGCGTATCAGAAGGACGCCGCCCCCACCGAGGTGCTCCCCCTGTACGGGCGACTCTCCGCCGCCGAGCAGCACCGCGTCTTCGAGCGCTCGAGCGTCGCGGGCGTGCGTCGACGCGTCATCCTCGCCACGAACGTCGCCGAGACGAGCCTGACCGTCCCCGGCATCCGGTACGTCGTCGACACCGGCACCGCGCGCATCTCGCGCTACAGCAACCGCTCGAAGATCCAGCGCCTCCCGATCGAGGCCGTCTCCCAAGCCTCGGCGCAGCAGCGCTCGGGCCGCGCGGGGCGCACCTCGCCGGGCATCGCGATCCGGCTCTACTCCGAAGACGACTTCACCCGCCGCCCGGAGTACACCGAGCCCGAGATCCTGCGGACGTCGCTGGCATCCGTCATCCTGCAGATGCTCTCGCTCGGGTTCGGCGACATCCAGGCCTTCCCCTTCCTCACTCCGCCCGACTCGCGGGGCGTGAAGGCGGCGTTCGACCTGCTCGTGGAGCTCGGTGCGGTGAAGCTGCCGGCGCCGGGGTCGCGCGGGGCCGACACCTCGCGCGACCGCGATGTGCGCAGCGACGGCGACCCGTCGCGCGGGCGCGGCGGGCGGGACAGCGCCCGCGGGCGCCGTGACGACGACGGTCCCCGCCTCACCGAGATCGGCCGCGAGATCGCGCGCCTGCCGATCGACCCGCGGTTCGCTCGCATGCTCATCGAGGCGCGGCGAAACGACGTGCAGTCCGAGGTGCTGGCGATCGTGTCGGGAATGTCGATCCAGGACGTACGCGAGCGTCCGGAGGACCGCCGCGAGGAGGCCGACCGCTTCCACGCGCGCTTCACCGACCCCACCAGCGACTTCCTCTCCCTGCTCAACCTGTGGGAGTACCTGCAGGAGAAGCAGGCCGAACTCGGCTCGAGCGCCTTCCGCCGGCTGTGCCGCAGCGAGCACCTCAACTACGTGCGGGTCCGCGAGTGGGTCGACGTGCACCGGCAGCTGCGGTCGCTGGGCGGCGAGGCGTCACGGGGTGACGGGGTCGGGCGTTCCAGCGAAAGCGGGCGCAGCGATCGGAGCCGTGTCCCCCTTCGTGCGGAGTCTGACCCGTCCCGGCCGCACCGGTCGGGACATGCATCCACGACCCACGTCCCGCACACCGCGGCGCCGGAGGGCCACGCCGCCGGCGATGCCATCCATCGCGCGATCCTGTCCGGGTTGCTGTCGCACCTCGGCATCCTGGATCCGCGAACGATGGCCCAGACGAAGGACCGCAAGGCTCCCGGCGACGCCCGCCCCACGAAGGGCGAATACATCGGCGCGCGCGGCGCGCGGTTCGCGATCTTCCCGGGCTCGGGTCTGAAGAAGAAGCGTCCCTCCGCGGTCATGGCCGCCGAGCTCGTCGAGACCTCGCGCCTGTTCGCCCGCACGGTCGCCGCCGTCGACCCGGCCTGGGCGGAAGACCTCGCCCCCGACCTCGTGAAGCGGTCGCTGAGCGAGCCGCACTGGTCGAAGGATGCCGGCTCCGCCGCCGCCTACGAGAAGGTCACTCTCTTCGGGGTGGAGCTCGTCGGCCGTCGCCGCGTGCAGCTCGCCCGCTTCGACCGCCCGCTCGCGCGTGAGATGTTCGTGCGACACGCGCTGGTGGAGGGCGAGTGGGACCCCTCGGTGCTCGACAAGCGCCTCACGGCGTTCCTCCGCCGCAATCAGGAGCAGCGCCGCCTGCTCGAGAAGATCGAGGAGCGCGAGAGGCGCCGCGACATCCTGATCGGCGACGAAGCGGTGTTCGCGTTCTACAACGCGCGGATCCCCGCCGACGTCACCGACGTGCGCTCGTTCGAGGCCTGGTGGAAGGATGCCGTCCACCGCACGCCCCACCTGCTCGACCTGCGCGAGTCCGACCTCACCGGCGATCGGGCGCAGGGCGACGACCGCGCGTTCCCCGCGCGGTGGCGCCAGGGCGATCAGTCGCTGAACCTCGCCTACCGCTTCGAGCCGGGGGCGCCCGACGACGGCGTCACGGTCGTCGTGCCGCTGCCGCTGCTGGCGCAGCTGCGCCCCGACGGCTTCGACTGGCAGGTGCCCGGCATGCGCGACGAGCTCGTCACGGCCCTGTTGCGCGCCCTGCCGAAGACGATCCGCCGCAACGTCGTGCCCGCGGCCGACTGGGCCGAGAAATTCTCGGCCGAGCTCGCCGAGAAGGGTCCCGAGCACGCGAACGGTCTGCCGAAGACGACGCTCGTCGACGCCCTCGCGGCCCAGGTGCAGCGGGTCGCCAATCAGCGCGTGAGCGCGACCGACTTCGAACTCGAGCGCGTCCCCGCGCACCTGCTGCCCTCGTTCCGCGCGGTCGACGCCCGCGGACGGGCGATCGGGAGCGACCGCGACCTGCAGGCCCTGCAGCGGCGTCTGGCCGACAAGGCCCGGTCGAGCGTGGAGTCGACCATCGCACGACCCGCGCAGAAGGCCGCGAAGGTCGCCGAGGCCTCCCCCGCATTCGCCGCCCGCGCGAAGCTGACCACGTGGGATCTCGACGAGCTCACCGAGGTCGTCGACACCCCGGTCGCCGGCGGTGTCGTACGCGGCTACCCGGCGCTCGTCGACGACGGCGACAGCGTCACCCTGCGCGTCGAAGCCACCCCCGAGGATGCCGCGCGCCTCACCCGCGCCGGCATCCGCCGCCTGATGCTGCTCGCGGTCCCCTCCCCCGCCACCTACGTTCTCGACCACCTCACCGCGAACGAGAAGCTCGCGCTCGCGGCCTCGCCGTATCAGAACGCCAAGGCGCTGATCGAAGACGCGCGCGTGGCCCTGGCCGATGACGTCCTGCTGCGCGAGGCGCCGACCGGAGTGGTGCGCACGAGGGCCGACTTCGAGCGGGTACGGGATGCGTTCTCGGCCGTCTCGGTCGAGCGCACCTTCCAGACGGTCTCGCTCGCGGCGAAGATCCTGCTCGCGCAGCGCGAGGTCGAGAGGGCGATGAAGGATGCCGCGTCCATCACGCTCCTGGGCGCGCTCAACGACGTGCGGGGTCAGGTGTCGGGGCTGATCTTCCCGGGGTTCCTCGCGCGAACCGGCCTGCACCGCCTGCAGCACTACCCCCGCTACCTCGCGGGGGCGCTGGGGCGCGTGACGACCCTGTCGGACAACCCCGGGCGCGACCGCCAGCGGCAGACCGAGTATGAGCGCTCCGCAACCGCGTTCACGGAGGCGGGCGGTGTCATCCCCCTGCCCGCCGACGCGCCCGCGAACCTCGTTCAGACGCGCTGGCTGCTCGAGGAACTGCGCGTGAGCCTGTTCGCCCAGCGCCTCGGCACCGCCGAACCGGTCTCGCCGCAGCGCATCGCGAAGGCGCTCAAGGGCGCGTGAGTCGCCGGGGATCGTCGCTTCCGATCCCCGGGTCCGCGTCGGATCCCGATCTCAGACGCCCAGCGCACCGCCCCACGCGCGCAGGAGCGCCTCGAGGCCGCGGCGCTGCGCCGCATCGAGGCCCGCGAGCAGCCGCTCCTCGTTCGCGAGGTGGGCGGCGAAGGCCTCGTCGATCACGCGGCGCCCCGCAGCCGTCAGGCGGATGACGCGCGCGCGTCCGTCGTCGGCGTCGTCGTCGCGCACGACGAGACCGGATGCCACGAGCCGGTCGACGCGCTTGGTGACCGCACCGCTGGTCACCATCGTGTGGCGCGCGAGCTCTCCGGGGGCCGCGGCGAACGGCTCTCCGGCACGGCGGAGGGCGGCGAGGATGTCGAACTCCCCCTCGCCGAGGCCGTACCGCCGGTAGACGGCGGTCAGCTCCTCGCGCAGGTGGTCGGCGAGGCGATGCAGGCGGCCGATCACCTGCATCGGGGAGGGGTCGAGGTCGGGGCGCTCGGCGCGCCACTGCGCGGTAAGGGTGTCGACGCGATCGGGTGCGGTCATCCTTCCACTTTATCTTCCGTGGAAGCTAAAGTGTCTTCCATGGAAACCACCTGGCGCACCGTCACGATCACCGCCGTCGCTCCGATCGCGTGGGGCGCGACCTACGTCGTGACCCGCCACCTTCTGCCGGCGGACGCCCCCCTGTGGGGAGCCGCCCTGCGCGCCCTGCCCGCGGGTCTCCTGCTGTGGGCCCTGGCCCGGCGTCGGCCGGTCGGTTCGTGGTGGTGGCGGGCGCCCCTTCTCGGCCTGCTCAACTTCGGAGCGTTCTTCTTCCTGGTCTACGTCGCCGCGCAGGCGCTGCCGTCGTCTATCGCGGCGTCGGTGGTGGCGTTGGCTCCCCTGGCCCTGGCGGGTCTCGCGTGGCCCCTGCTCGCGCAGCGTCCGAGCCTGCGATGGGCGCTGGCCTGCGCCGTCGGCATCGTGGGTGTCCTTCTCGTCGTGGGCTGGAGCGCGGGCGCTGTCGCTCCCCTGGGCATCGCGGCGTCGGTGCTCGCCCTCCTCGCCTCGTCACTGGGGGCGATCCTCACCACCCGGTGGCGCGACGAGACCCCGCTACTCGCGATGACGGCCTGGCAGCTCACCGCGGGCGGGATCGCCCTCGTCCTCGTCGCCGCCGTCGTGGAGGGGAGTCCCCCTCGAGTGAATGCCGCGGGCGTGGCCGCCTACGCCGCGATCGCGGTCGTCGCGACGGCCCTGGCCTTCGTCTGCTGGTTCGCCGGGCTCCGCCGCCTGCCGGCCGGAACGGTCGGACTCATCGGCCTGCTCAACCCGGTCACCGGGATCGCTCTCGGGGTGCTCGTCGGCGGGGAGTCCCTCACCCTCGCGCAGGCCTTCGGGATGGCGCTGGTGCTGGCGGCCATCGCGATCACCAACCTCCGCCGCCGCGGCTCCGCGCCCGTCTCCGCCCCCGCGCGGAAACCGCCCGTCCCCGCGGCGTGAGCGGGGGCGGGCGGCACGCGGGAGATCACGACCGCAGGCGCACCTCGCCCATCGTGGCCGTGACGTCGACCTCGGCCGTGGCCGTGGAGCTCTCGCGCAGGCCGTTGTCGACCTGCCCGAGGCCGTCGTCGACGCTCACGCGGTAGTCGTCGTCGGGCAGCCGCAGGTCGATCGATCCGGCGGTGAGCTCGACGTCGGTGCGCGACGGTGTGGAGCCGCGTAGTTGCGCCGTCACCTCTCCCCCGGCCACCTCGATCGCGGCGGTGCCGACGTCGCGCAACTGCGCCGAGGCCGATCCCCCCGACACGTTCAGATCGATCTGAGAGGCCGCGCCGCTCAGCGAGGTCGTCCCGCCCGCGACCCGGATCGACACCGTGCCGTAGTCGCCCTGCAGGTCGAGCGTGCCCCCGCTCACCTGCGCGTCGACGCCGACGCCGCTGACGGCCCACTCCCGCGGCAGGGTGAGCGTGGCCGACGATCCCGTCCCCCACCCGACGAAGGTCCCGTTCGGCGAGGCCACGCGCAGGGAATCGCCGCGCCGTTCGAACGTCCACCCCGACCGGTTCTGCGCGGCGTCGAGACGCGCGCTCGCGACGTCGCCGTAAGCGATCGTGAGCGCTCCCCCGGTGATGTCGATGTCGAGGGAACCCGCGGCCTGCTCCGCGTCGTCGACACGGCTTGAGCTGCGGTCGGCGTCGCGCAGAACGACGACCGCCGAGGCGCCGGTTCCGGCCACCGTGCCGAGGGCGACGCACGCGCCGACCACGATCGTGGCGATCGACACGGCGAAGGCGGAGCCGCGACGTCGCGGGCCGTCGCGGGCGGGGAGGGGGACGTTCGCGGTCATGAGGTCGCTCCGGTGTGGTCGTGGCCCAGGTGCACGAGAGCGGCGATGACGCGGCGGTTGCCGGTCTCGTCCTGCTCCAGTCCGAGCTTGGTGAAGATGGCGGTGATGTACTTCTCGACGCTCGCCTCGCTGACGAACAGCGCGGCGGCGATGGCCTGATTGGAGCGTCCCTCGGCGATGAGTGCGAGCACGGCCCGCTCGCGCTCGGTGAGGCTCTGCAGGCGCTCGTCGCGCCGACGCCGGGTGAGCAACTGCGCCACGACCTCGGGGTCGAGCACGGTGGCACCGGCCGCGATCGAGGCGACGGCGGCGAGGAAGTCGGCGACGTCGGCCACGCGGTCCTTCAGCAGGTACCCCAGGGCGCCCTGGCCGTCGGCGATGAGGTCGCTCGCGTACCGCTCCTCGACGTACTGCGACAGCACGAGCACGGCCAGCCCCGGATGCCGCGACCGCAGCGCGATGGCCGCGCGGATGCCCTCGTCGGTCCAGGTCGGCGGTAGCCGGACGTCGAGGATGCACAGCTTCGGCGCGGTCTCGACGACGGCGGCGTCGAGACCGCCGGCGTCGGCGAGTGCGGCGACCACCTCGTGACCGTCGTCGGCGAGAAGGCGCACGAGGCCCTCGCGCAGGAGGACGGAGTCCTCGCAGATCAGGATGCGCACGGGACCGTCACCTCCACCGTCGTCGGACCGCCCTGCGTGCTGTCGATGCGCGCTGTGCCGCCCGCCGCCGTGACGCGGTTGACGATGCCGTCGAGACCGCCGCCGGGCACGATGCGCGCCCCGCCCAGGCCGTCGTCCTCGACGCGGGCCCAGAGCGAGCCGTCGTCGCGCACGCGCACGTCGACGCGACAGGCGGCGGCGCGGGAGTGCTTCGCGGCGTTGGTGAGGGCCTCCGCGATCGCGAAGTACACCGCTTCCTCGGTCGCGCGACCGCAGCGGCGCGGGAGCCGCACGTCGAGGGTCACGGGGATGTGCGAACGCGACGCCAGGGCCGAGAGGGCGGCATCCAGCCCCCGATCCTCGAGGACGGACGCGTGGATGCCGCGGGCCAACTGGCGCAGTTCGGTGATGGCCGACTTGGTGGAGGCGTGCGCCTCGGCGACGAGGGCCTTCGCCGCTTCGGGGTCGTCGTCGATCTTCGTCTGCGCGAGGCCGAGGGTCATGCCGATCGAGACCAGGCGCGGCTGGACGCCGTCGTGCAGGTCGCGCTCGATGCGGGTGCGTTCCACCTCGGCCGCACGCACCGCTCCCGCGCGCCGGGTGTCGGAGGTGCGCGCCTGCTCGAGCAGCTGCGCCTCGCGCGAGGGGACGAAGATCGCCCGCACGATGACACCGTCGAGGATCGCCAGGCCGACGACGACGGCGAGGCCTCCGATGACGGCGATCATCCCCACGAAGGGGGCGGCGGCGCCGTGGAGCGGGATGAGGTCGAACAAGCGGGTGTTCGTCCACCCGAACACCGGGCTGACGGCGAGGGCGAGACCCCACGCGAACCCCGCGAGGGCCGTCAGCGTCACCATGCCGAGCACGGTCGCGATCGTGAACGACGCCACCGCCCGCCACTGCAGCGGATCGATGGCCTGCAGCCAGATGGTGTGCAGCACGCCGACGAACCCGTGCTTGGGGCTGCGCCGCGGCCGCAGCGGGGCGAGCCCGAGGTCGTAGAGACCGTCGACGCGCGCGCGTTCGAACCACGCGACGGCGAAGAGCGCGTAGACGAAGACCACGAGCACGAGCACCCCGACCAGCAGGGCCGCGAGCAGTCCGAACCCCGACCCGAGCAGGCTGAACAGGCCCGTGAAGACCGCAGGACCCACCACGCCCAGGGCGGCGAGGTGCGCCGCGGCCCCGGCCACGCGGCCGGGCGAGGCGACGCGCACCCTCTGGGGCACGACGGTCGAGGCGGGGTCGGCCGGGGCGGTGTACCCGCCGGGTGTCGGAGGCGGAGGCGGAACAACGGATGCCGTGGTCATGCGTTCCACGCTAGGGCGCGGTCGGCGCGGGCACCGCCCGGTCAGCCCCCGCCGCGATTCGGGTTATCCCGAAAGCGGATCACAGCTCCTCGGCCGAGATCCATCCCGAGGCGGTGAGCTCCTCGACGTCGTCGGCGCGCAGGATGCTCGGCGAGACCTCCGGCGTCTCGTCGGCCGCGGTGTCGTCGCCGGCGAGCAGTGCCTCGACGAGGTCGGCGGTCGCGGGCACGAGCGCGCGGGGATCGGCGAAGGTCGTGGCGTCGATCGCGCCGTCGCGCAGCGCGCGCACGGTGACCGGATCGGCACCCGACCCGACCACGAGCGGGGCGGGGGCGACCGCGGCGGCGGTCGTCGCCGGAGTCGGGGTGGGCGACGCCGTCTCGGCCTCGGTGGCCGGGGCCGTCGTGGTGAGCGCGGTCACCACTCCGCGGGTGACCGCGTCGCCGAGGGCGAGCACCGCGGTCGGCGCCTCGTCCGCGGCCCCCGCGCGCAGATCGCGTAAGCGCTTCTCGGCCGCAGAGGCGCGGCTCTCGGCGGTGTCGCCGCCGACCTCGGCCGCCTCGAGGGTGGCTCCCGAGACGATCTCGAGGCGTCCCGCGTCGAGCGCCGGTTGCGAGGTGGCGAGGGCTGCCTCGTATCGGCTCTGCTCCCCCGCGTCGGAGACCCCGGCGGCCAGCACCGCGAGACGCACCGCCGCGGTCGCGGGCACCGCGTCCGTCCCGGGCACCGCGTCCGTCCCGGGCACGGCGCCCGTCTCGAGCACCGCGTCCGTCCCGGACACCGCGCCGGGCGACGCGTCCCCCGACGGCGTCGACCCGGATGCCGTGGTGGTCGGCGTCGCCTCGGGCGACGGTTCCGCGACGCTCGGGGCGTCGGCGAGGTCCGCGAGGAGCGCCTGGGCCTGGGCGCGGCCGAGATCAGCGGCATCCGCCGGCGACGGGCCGAACTCCACGACGGGGACGCCGTCGTCGGCGGCGACGGCTAGGGCCGGCGTCAGCTCCTCGGATGCCCACGGCGCGACGACCACGGCATCCGCGCTCTTCGTGAGCATGTTCTGCACCTGCGCGGCCTGCGTCCGCGAGTCGGAGGCCGCGAACTGCAGGTCGACGCGATAGCCGCGCACGATGAGTTCCCGGCGCAGGGCGTCGCCGCCGCGGCTCCACAGGGCGTCGGCCGTCGTCGGCAGGGCCACCCCGACCACTCCCGCCCCGTCGCTCGAGCCCGCGGCGCTCCCCTGCGCCGGGGCGCACGCGGCGAGGCCGAGGGTCAGGGCGAGCAGTGCCGCGGCGGCACGGAGGGCGTGGGAGCGTGTCATCCCCTCCATCCTCCCCCGGAAAACGGGCGACGCCCCGCCGCTCGAAGCGACGGGGCGTTGCCGGAGGAGCGGGGACTCAACCGCGGGTGCGGTTCTTGTTCCACACGTCGAAGGCCACGGCCAGCAGCAGCACGAGACCCTTGATGAACTGCTGGACGTCGGTCGAGATACCCATGAGCGACATGCCGTTGTTGAGCACACCCATGACCAGACCACCGGCGATCGCGCCGACCACGCGGCCGACACCACCCTGGACGGCTGCTCCACCGATGAAGGATGCGGCGATGGCATCCAGCTCGAAGAGGTTTCCCGCGCCGGGACCGGCGGAGTTCAGGCGGCCCGTGAAGACGATGCCGGCGAGGGCCGCGAGGACGCCCATGTTGACGAACAGCATGAAGTCGACGCGACGGGTGTTGATGCCCGACAGCTTCGCGGCGGTGCGGTTGCCGCCGAGCGCGTAGATGTGGCGGCCGAAGACGCTGCGGCTCATGACCGTCGAGTAGCCGATGATGAGCAGCGCCAGCACGACGAGCACGATGGGCGTGCCGCGCGAGCCGGGCGCGACGCCCAGCAGGTAGGTGAGGTACGCGATGAGCGCGCCGCCACCGATGAGCTTGACCAGGAAGGCGACCTGCGGCTCGTTCTGCAGCTCGAGGGCGGCACGCTTGGCGCGCTGACGCACCTGCGAGACGACGAAGAGCACGAGGGTCAGTACGCCGAGGGCGACCGTGATCCACTCGGCCGGCGACGACGCCGCCGGGAAGAGATCGGGGAACAGGTAGCCACCGCCGAGGGCGCGGTACTCGGTGGGGAACGGCGTGATCTGGGTGTTGCCCAGGGTCATCTGCGTCAGACCGCGGAAGAGCAGCATGCCCGCCAGGGTCACGATGAACGCGGGGATGCCGATGTACGCGACCCAGAATCCCTGCCACATGCCGACCACGGCGCCGAGGAGCAGCGAGAGGACGATGCCCAGCCACCAGGGCAGGCCCCACTGGACGATGAGCACACCCGAGACCGCACCGACGAAGGCGGCGACCGAGCCGACCGAGAGGTCGATGTGGCCGGCGATGATGATCATCACCATGCCGATCGCGAGGATCAGGATGTAGCTGTTCTGAACGATGATGTTCGACACGTTGCCCGCGGTGAGCAGACGCCCGCCCGTGAGCGCCTGGAAGAGCAGCACGATGACGATCAGCGCGATGAAGATGCCGATCTCGCGCAGGCGCGACGTGAAGAACTGCACGATGCCGCCGGCACCGTTGCCGGCACCGCCGCCGACGGGGCCCTTCGGCGTGGCGGGACCCTGGGGGGTCACGGTGTTGTCAAGCGCTGACATGGTCGGCTTCCTTTTCCTTCGTCATGAGCACCATGAGTGCCTCGGGAGTGGCCTCTTCGATGGGCAGCTGGCCGGTGATGTGGCCTTCGCTGAGGGTGTAGATGCGGTCGCAGATGCCGAGGAGCTCCGGCAGCTCCGAGGAGATGACCAGCACCCCCTTCCCCTGCGCCGCGAGGGAGTTGATGATCGTGTAGATCTCGTACTTCGCGCCCACGTCGATACCGCGCGTCGGCTCGTCGAGGATGAGCACCTCCGGGTCGGAGTACAGCCACTGCGACAGGACGACCTTCTGCTGGTTGCCGCCCGAGAGCTTGCCGACGACCACGTCGACGCTCGGCGCCTTGATGTTCATCGACTTGCGGTAGCGGTTGGCGACGAGGTACTCCTCGTCCCCGTCGACGAACCCGCCCTTGACGAGCTTGCGCATGCCGGCGATCGAGATGTTTCGCTTGATCGTGTCGATGAGGTTGAGCCCGGCGCCCTTGCGGTCTTCGGTAACGTACGCCAGCCCGCTGCGGATGGCCGCGGGAACCGTCGAGGTGTCGGCCTTCTCACCGCGGATGTAGACGTTGCCCGAGATGCGCGAGCCGAAGCTCTTGCCGAAGACGCTCATCGCAAGCTCGGTGCGCCCCGCGCCCATGAGACCGGCGATGCCGACGACCTCGCCGGCACGCACGTTCAGGTTCGCCTGGTGGATGACGACGCGGCTCGCATCGGTCGGGTGGCTGACGTTCCAGTCCTCGATGCGCAGGACCTCGTCGCCGATCTCGACGTCGCGGTCGGGGTAGCGGTTCTCGAGCTCTCGGCCCACCATCCCGCGGATGATGCGGTCTTCGCTCGTACCGCCGGTGGCCACGTCGAGGGTCTCGATCGTACGACCGTCACGGATGATGGTGACCTCGTCGGCGATCGCACGGATCTCGTTGAGCTTGTGGCTGATGATGATGCAGGTGATGTTCTGGCCGCGCAGGTGACGGATCAGATCGAGCAGGTGCTCGGAGTCGTCGTCGTTGAGCGCCGCGGTCGGCTCGTCGAGGATCAGCAGCTTGACGTCCTTCGACAGCGCCTTGGCGATCTCGACGAGCTGCTGCTTGCCGACGCCGATCTCGTTGACGGGGACGTCGGGGCTGTCGCCCAGACCCACGCGAGCGAGGAGCTTGGCGGCCTCTCGGTTCGTGGCATCCCAGTCGATGAGACCGCGATGGGTGATCTCGTTGCCGAGGAAGATGTTCTCGGCGATCGAGAGGTAGGGGCTAAGGGCCAGCTCCTGGTGGATGATGACGATGCCGGCCGCTTCGCTGTCGCGGATGTCTTTGAACTCGACGGTGTTGCCGTCGAAGACGATCTCGCCGCGGTAGTCGCCCGCGGGGTACACGCCGCTGAGCACCTTCATGAGGGTGGACTTGCCGGCGCCGTTCTCGCCGCAGATGGCGTGAACCGTCCCGCGCTCGACGGTCAGTGACACGTCGGCGAGCGCGATGACGCCGGGGAACTCCTTGGTGATCGAGCGCATCTCGAGGATGGTGCTCACGAGGTCCTCCTTGCAGAACCGGCTCGTGGCCGGTCGGAATGTGGGGCGGGTGCGGGATGCCGCGGACCCGCAGGAGCCTCCGCCGCGACCCGGTGGGCCGCGGCGGAGGCGGGGTGGAGGGGCTCAGAGCCCCTCCGGGGATCAACCCAGGTCGGCCTCGGTGTAGTAACCGCTGTCGACGAGGACTTCCTTGTAGTTGTCCTTCGTGACGATCGTCGACTGCAGGAGGTACGAGGGAACGACCTTCTTGCCGTTGTCGTAGGTCTTCTCGTCGTTGACCTCGGGCTTCTCGCCCTTGCGGATGTCGTCGACCATGGTCACGGCCTGCTTCGCCAGCTCGCGCGTGTCCTTGAAGATCGTCGAGTACTGCTCACCGGCGATGATCGACTTGATCGAGCCGGCCTCGGCGTCCTGACCCGTGATGACGGGGAGGGCGTTGGCGGCGTAGCCGCCCGAGGTCAGGGCCGAGATGATGCCGATCGACAGACCGTCGTAGGGCGAGAGGACGCCGTCGAGCTTGGTGCCGCCGATGACGGTGAGGATGTTCTCCATGCGCTTCTGCGCCGTCTCGGGCAGCCAGCGGAGGATGGCCGCCTGGCCGAACTCGGTCTGGCCGGAGGGAACCTTCAGCACGCCCTTGTCCATGTAGGGCTTGAGGGTGTCCATGGCGCCGTTCCAGAAGAACGTGGCGTTGTTGTCGTCGGGGCTGCCCGCGAACAGCTCGACGTTGAAGGGGCCGGCGGCGCCGGTGTCCTTGCCCGACGCGTCGAGGACGCCCAGGCCGGTCAGGAGCGAGGTGGCCTGCTGGACGCCGACCTTGTAGTTGTCGAACGTCGTGTAGTAGTCGACGTTCTCGGTGCCGTTGATGAGGCGGTCGTACGCGATGACGGGGATGTTCGCGTCCTTGGCCTGCTGCAGCACGTCGGTGAGCGTGGTGCCGTCGATCGAGGCGACGATCAGGGCCTTGGCGCCCGTGGTGATCATGTTCTCGATCTGCGAGACCTGGGTGGGGATGTCGTCGTTGGCGTACTGCAGGTCGACCTGGTAGCCGAGCTCCTCGAGCTGCGACTTGACGTTGTTGCCGTCGGCGATCCACCGCTCCGACTGCTGCGTCGGCATGGCGACGCCGATGGTGCCACCGGCTTCCTGCGAGTCTCCGCTGCCGGCGCCGGTGCGGTCTCCCGCGCAACCGGCGAGGCCGATGCCGAGCGCGAGGACGCCCGCTCCCGCGATCGCCTTGAGCATGCTGTGCTTCTTCACTCTGGTTCCCTCCGTTGGGTGTTTGTCGCGGCGCCTCCCCCTGGAGCCCACCGCGGCGATGCAGACGGGTCGCGTCGGGGCGCACGGCTTCGGGGGCGAAACGAAGGGCCCTCGGCGAGGCGGTGCGACCCGCGTCGTTCGAAACGTCTTCGTCTCGACGGATCCGCTCCGCAGCGAGTCCCGTCGGCCGTGTGACCCGGTCATGTGACCGTTCACATCGTGTGAGCGATGCTACCTCCCCGCCAGGCGGGACTGTCAAGTCTCGATGCGCTCGAAGTCCAGCCGTTGCCGAAACGTGACGTGGGCGGCGCGCGGCTCACGCCCGGGGTGCGGCCGTCGATGCCCGCACGATGAGACGCAGATGGTCGGGTTCGACCACCGGCTTGTCGTCGTTCACCTCGCCGAGGGATGCCAGGAGGTCGGCGACCGCGCGCGTGCCGATGCCCACGAAGTCCTGGCGCACCGTGGTGAGCGGGGGCCAGAGATGCGCGGATTCGGGGACGTCGTCGAAACCGACGACGGAGATGTCCTCGGGGACCGAACGACCTATGGCTCGCACGGCATGCATGAACCCGAGCGCCATATGGTCGTTGCCCGCGAACACCGCGGTGGCATCCTCGGTGCGCAGAAGCTCCAGCCCCGCCTCGAAGCCGAACTGCGCCGTCCAGTCGCCGAGGACGGGCGGTCGCGGCGACAGGTCGTTGGCATCCATCTCCGCGAGATACCCCCGCATACGGTGATCGGCCTCGACCCAGTCACGCGGACCGGCGAGGTGGAGGATGCGCGAGTGCCCGAGCTCGATGAGGTGGCGGACGGCGGCGCGTGCCCCCGCACTCTGGTCGTTGTGCGTGGTGGAGGTGTCCGTCGAGGTGACGATCTGCACCGGCACCGGAAGCTTCAGCTCGTCGAGGATCGGGACGACCCGGGTCTGCGGAGCCACCGCGATGAGCCCCTCGATCGACTGCTGCATGAGGTGGTCGATCGACGAGCGGACATCGTCGGGGGCGCTCGTGGCGAGGTTGGTGACGGTGAGACGGTAACCGGCGGCGCGAGCGGCGGATTCGATGGCCTGCACCATCGATGCGGTGCCGTGGGTGGTGGCGCGCGGCCCCAGGACGCCGATCAGACGCGAGCGGCTCGTGGCGAGGGCACGAGCGGCCTGGTTGGGCACGAACTTCAGCTCGGCGATCGCGGATCGCACCTTGGCGGCGGTCTCGGGACGCAGCTGCGTGCTGTTGTTGATCACACGAGAGACGGTCTGATACGACACCCCCGCGAGCCGCGCGACATCGCGGATGCTCGGGGCGCGCCCCGTCGCCTCCGGAATATCGGTGTCGCTCATGGTCCGCCTCATTGCGGGTCGCGCGCTGTTGCGTGACCGGTCACACGAGGATAGCCGACGCGGCTCGGTCCGCCCGAACGTGCTCACGTCAGCGCGATCCGCCGGGGTGCGCGGGCGGGGCGGGTCGTCGTGGGCGCGTCGGCGCCGGCGCATCAGCATCGGCTCGACGTCTCGGGAGCGGATCGGGATGCAGCCGCGGCACGCATCCGGTTCTGACGAGGTGCGTCGCCGCGGGGCGGTCGACAAGCTGTGTGTGAACCCGTTCAGGACTCGAGCAGTGCACGATAGAACCGGATGCCGCGGAGCCAGACGTCCACGCGGATGCGCTCGTCGGGAGCGTGCAGCGCATCGCGCTCGGCGCGCGTGAGGTGGAACGGCGCGAAGCGGTACACCGCGTCGGTGATCCCCGTGTAGAACCGGCTGTCGCTGGCACCGAGCTGCAGGTAGGGCAGGGGCACGGTGTCGGCGCCGAGGGTGTCGGTGACCGCCCGCGACAACCGCCGCCATGCTTCCCCCTGCCAGGGCGAGACCGGCGAAGGATCGTCGCCGTGGCGCAGCTCGATGTCGACGAGCGGGTCGGCCACCGCTCGACGCAGGTGGATCGCGACGTCGGCGAGTGTGTCGCCGGTCAGCAGCCGCACGTTCACGCTCGCCCGCGCCGAGGTGGCGAGCACGTTCTCGCCCGCCGAACCTTCGAGACGGGTGACGACCGCAGTGGTGCGCGCGAGGGCGTTGGTCTCGGGTCCGAGCACCGACAGGGCCGCGGTCACCGCGGGAGCCGACAGCGAGGTGCGGCGGAACAGCGTCGAGACGGGCTCGCCCGTGTGAGCGGCGGCGGTGGCGAGCATCGCCCGGACGGGAGCGACGAGCCGACGCGGGAACGGACGACGCCGGAGGCGATCGATGGCCCGAGCGAGTCGGGCCGTCGCGGGCATGCGCGGCGGGGTCGAGGCGTGACCCCCGGCCTCGCGCGTCACGAGCTCGAAGGTCGCGACGCCGCGCTCGGCGACGCCGATCATCGCGGTGGGCACGGCGACGCCGGGAACGGCGCCCTCGACGACCGCTCCCCCCTCGTCGAGCACGAGGGCCGGACGGATGCCGCGCTCTTCCAGGAGCGCGGCCATGGCCTGTGCCCCGGTGCCGCGAGTCTCTTCGTCGTGACCGAAAGCGAGCCACACGTCGGTGCGCGGGGTGACCCCTTCGGCGAGCGCCGCTTCGACGGCCTCGAGAATGGCGACGAGAGCGCCCTTGTCGTCGATCGCGCCGCGCGCGTGGATCGTCGCATCGGGTCCCTCCCCCACGAGGTCGGCGGCGAAAGGCGGATGCCGCCACTCCTGCCCGTCGACGGGGACGACATCCTGATGGGCGAGGAGGACCAGCGGCGCGTCGCTCGCCGTTCCCGTCCAGCGGTACAGCAGCGAGCGGCCGGCCACGACCTGCCGCTCCAATCGCTCGTGGACCAGCGGGTACAGCCGTTCGAGGGCAGCGTGGAACGTCTCGAAGGCCGAGTCGTCGATCTCGCCCGGGTCGACCCGCGACACCGTCGGGATGGACAGCAGCTCGCGGAAGCGCTCGACGGGCGTCATGCGACGAGCCTAGGGCGTGGGACATCGCGGAGCCCCGGGGATGCCGGCATCCGATGTCCGCGGCGTACGACGGGCGGGCGCGACGCCGATGTCGGCAGACGCGGCTACGGTGGATCGCATGACCGGACTGCACTGGGGCATCCTCGCAACGGGCGGCATCGCGCACGCCTTCACCTCCGACCTGCGCACCGCGGGCCTCGACGTCACCGCCGTCGGCTCGCGCCGCATCGACAGCGCTCGCGCCTTCGCCGAGCAATACGACATCGCGCACGCGCACGGCTCGTACGAAGAGCTCGTCGCCGACCCCGATGTCGACATCGTCTACATCGCGACGCCGCACCCCGGCCACCTCGACAACGCCTTGCTGGCCCTCGAGCACGGCAAGCACGTGCTGGTCGAGAAGCCCTTCACCCTGAACGCCTCCGAGGCGGCGCAGATCCGCGACGCGGCGGCCGCGAAGGGTCTTCTCGCGATGGAGGCGATGTGGACGCGGTACCTGCCGCACATGGTGCGCATCCGCGAGATTCTCGCCGCCGGCACCCTCGGTGAGATCCGGGTGGTCTCGGCCGACCACACCCAGAAGATCTCGACCGACCCGGCTCACCGCCTCAACGACCTCGCACTCGGCGGCGGAGCCCTGCTCGACCTCGGTATTTACCCGATCTCGTTCGCGATAGACGTCCTGGGCCTCCCCGAGCGCATCACCGCTCTCGCGCGGCTTTCCGACGCGGGTAGCGATGCAGAGGTGGCGACCGCGTTCGTGCACTCCGGCGGGGCGCTGTCGAGCACCGTGTCGTCGTCGCGCGGGGCCGGTCTGAACACGGCGCAGATCGTCGGCACCGAGGCCCGCATCGAGATCGACCGCGTCTGGTACACCCCCACGTCGTTCCGCGTCGTCTCCCCCGACGGCGACGTGATCGAGGAGTTCACCAGCGAGGTCGAGGGCCGCGGCATGCAGTTCCAGGCGCAGGCGGCAGAGCGCTTCGTCGCGGCCGGAGCCGGGCCGAACGACATCCTGTCGATCGACGAGACGGTCGCGATCATGGGCGTGCTCGACGAGGTGCGACGCCAGATCGGCGTGGTGTACCCCGGCGAGCGATGAGCGGCGAGGGCTACCCGCGCTCCGCCGCGACGGGTCAGACTGGAGGCATGCCCGACACCCAGACCGCCCGCGTCGCCGTCTACCTCGACTTCGACAACATCGTGATGTCCTGGTACGACCGCGTGCACGGCCGGAACGCCTACTCGCGGGATCGGCAGAAGATCGCCGAGAATCCGATCGACCCCGAGATCGCCGAGCGCCTGACCAAGGCGACCATCGACGTCGGCGCGGTGATCGACTACGCCGCATCGTTCGGCACGCTGGTGCTGACCCGCGCGTACGCCGACTGGTCGTCACCGGTCAACGCCGAGTACCGCTCGCAGCTCGTGGCTCGTGCGGTCGACCTCGTGCAGCTCTTCCCGGCCGCGGCCTACGCCAAGAACGGCGCCGACATCCGTCTCGCGGTGGACGCCGTCGAAGACATGTTTCGCCTCCCCGACCTGTCGCACGTGGTCGTCGTCGCCGGAGACAGCGACTACGTGCCGCTCGCTCAGCGGTGCAAGCGGCTCGGCCGGTATGTCGTCGGGGTCGGCGTGGCCGGGTCCACGGCGAAGTCGCTCGCCGCCGCGTGCGACCGTTTCGACGCCTACGACTCCCTCCCCGGCATCCCGAATCTCGCCGAGACGAAGAAGGATCCCGCCCCGTCGCGGCCCCGCGCGCGCAAGCGCTCGAAAGATCCCGCGGTCGACCTGCTCGAGCGCGCGATGCAACTCGAGGCGGAGCGCGCCGACGGCGAGTGGCTCCACGCGTCGGCGGTGAAGGATCTCATGAAGCGTCTGGATCCGTCGTTCAGCGAGAAGGCGCTCGGGTTCCGCAGCTTCTCGGACTTCCTCAAGGCGCAGACCGATCACGTCGAGGTCGACGAGGAGTCGAACGTCGTGCAGGTGAAGGCGGTCTCGCGGGGCTGAGGTGGCGCGGGCGCGCGGACCCGACGCGCTGGCGGACGTGGCCTCGCGTGCGCATGAGTGGCCCTGCGCGGTTGACCAGACGTGGGCGCCCGCGTCGAGTGTCCAAAACACCCGGACGATTTCGACGGGCGTCCGGGTGTTTTGGACACTCAAGGGACGCGAACGGGCGAGGCTGAGGCGCGGTCGCGCGGCCCCAGCCGGGGCACGGTCGGCACGCGGCATCACGGCCGCGAGCACGCTCGCCCTCGCGGGCACACTCGCCCTACCGGGCGCACTCGCCCTCGCGGGCACCTCGCCCTCACGGGCACCTCGCCCTCGCGAGCACACTCGCCCTCACTTCGAGTGTCCAAAACACCCGGACGATTTCGACGGGCGTCCGGGTGTTTTGGACACTCAACGGGTCGAAGAGGTTGGGCGGGCCGTTCGGCGCCCCGCGCCGGTGACGACCCGCGCCGTCAGCGGCGCTCGGCGCCCGGGGCGACGTGGGTCAGCACGCGCGACCAGACCGAGGTCAGCGTGACCTCGCCGTTGACCGAGCCGATCTCGTCCGGGTGGATGACCTCCGCGGCGCCTGAGCGCAACCGGTCGACGTACCACGCAGCGTCGCCCTGCCCCGCGGGGCCATCGTGGCCCACGACCACCAGGACATCGGCCGCGAGATCGTCGAGCAGCGGCGTGCGCAGGTCACGGCTCAGCGCGTCGGTCGGGCTCCGAACGCCGACGATCGCGACACGGTCGACGACCTCACCCATGGCCGCGGCCAGATAGAGCGCGATCGGTCCCGCAGACCGCTCGCCGACCAGTCCGACCGTCGCGCCGGGGGCCTCGCGCTCGAGCAGCGCCCTCAACGCCTCGACGGTGAGCCCGGCGGGGGTCTGTCCCCCGAACACCGGCGGATCTTCGAGTTCGGGGGCGTCGAGACCGACGGCGACGATCCGCACGTCGAAGCCCGAAGTCACCCGGGCGTCGGGGTCGGTGGTGGCGACGTCGCCGGTGCGCAGGACGAACACGGCACGCGGAGCGCCGGGGGTGCCGAAGCTGCGGTAACCGAGTTCACCGTCGAGCCAGGGGGCCAGACTCATCGCGTCATCCTTTCGTCGCTGCTTCGCCGCCGGGCAGCAGCGCGCGCAGGGTGTCGATCGTGTCGGCCTCGGCCGCGGTCTTGTCCGAACGGTAGGTCTTCACCCGGGCGAAGCGCAGCGCCACGCCGCCCGGGTACCGCACCGACCGCTGCACCCCGTCGATGGCGATCTCGACGACGGTGTCGGGTGCCACGCGAAGACCCCCCGCCACCTCTCCGGTCTGCCGCTCGGCGAAGTGAGCCGTCTGCCACTGCAGCAGCTCGTCGGTCAGACCCTTGAAGGTCTTGCCGACCATTACGAAGCCGCCGGGTTCGCCGAAACGCCCCTCGGGATCGCGCGCGCCGAGATGCAGGTTGGACAGCCATCCCGAACGTCGCCCCGAACCGTACTCGACGCCGAGGACGACGAGGTCGAACGTGTGCACCGGCTTCACCTTGAGCCAGCTCTTGCCGCGGCGCCCCGCGGTGTAGGCGTCGTCGAGCCCCTTGACCATCACGCCCTCGTGACCGGCGGCGAGAGCGTCGCGCGCGAAGGCGTCGGCGACTTCCGCGTCGTCGGTCAGAACGGCGGGGATGCGGTGCTCTCCCGCGACCCTCTCGAGTTCGTCGAGGCGCGCGGCGAGCGGTTCGTCGACGAGGTCACGACCGTCGACGTGCATGATGTCGAAGAACCAGGGCCGGAGGGCGATCTCGCGCGCCGACTCGGCGCCGAAGCGCGCCATGGTGTCTTGGAACGGCCGGGGACCGCCGTCCTCGTCGAGCGAGAGGGTCTCTCCGTCGAGGATCACGTCGTGGACGGAGAGCGAGAGGGCGACCTCGACGATCTCCGGAACGCGATGGGTGATGTCCGCCAGCGTGCGGGTGAAGACGTGGACCTCGTCACCGTGCCGATGCACCTGGACTCTGGCCCCGTCGAGCTTGTACTCCACGGACGCACGCCCCGTCACCGCCATCGCCTCCGCGACACTCGTCGCGGTCGAGGCGAGCATCGGCTGCACGCCGCGACCCACCACGAGTCCGACAGCCGCGAGATCGGCGGCGGGGGCGGTCAGCGCGATGCGCGTTGTCGCGCCCAGGTCGCCCGACAGCATGGCTGCGCGACGAACCAGAGCGACGTCGCGATCCGAGGCTCGGGCCACGGCATCCAGCAGCACCCCCTCGAGGGCGCCGGTGCGCAGCTCGCCCGTCATGATCCGGATCAGCAGATGCCACTCCCGCGCCGTCGCGCGCTCGGCGAGCTCGTCGAGCAGGCGCGTGCGCTCCGCCCCCGCCCCGGCGCCGCCGACCGCGGTCAGCCGCGTGAAAGCCGCGTCGACGTCGCCGATCGTCAGGCTCGGTTCATCTGCGTGACCGCCGTCGTGCGCCGAGAGCGTGCGCCAGCCCACCCCGAGGCGGCCCTGCCGCGGTGACGCGGTGAGCAGCCCCACCGCCGGTTCGATCTCGTCCGGGTCCAGCCCGCGCACCAGCGCGGCGAGGGCGGCGACCTTCGCGAGTCGAGAACGCGTGTTCGTCACCGCCGCAAGCGCGGTCTCGATATCGCCGAAGAGCATGTCGGCATCCTGGCATCCCCCTCCGACATCGCGGCGACGCTTGTGCGGAACCGGCGGCGGTGCCATGCAGCGCCGGAGAACCCGGCACCTTCGGAGGAGGATCGCCTGTGCGGCCGTCCCGGTGAGAACAGATCCGGCCCGGCCTCGCAACCCCCGGATCGATGTCGGAGGTCTGGAGTGTGCTGGGTTCCTCCCCGAGGAATGAGGATTCGTGAACGCTCCCGCCACACTCGAACAGTCCGCCCGCACCGCCCGTGAGGTGTTCGGATGGGACGACCTGCTGCCGGGTCAGGCCGAGGCGATCGACGCGGTCGTGAGCGGTCGCGACACCCTCGTCGTCTTCCCCACCGGCGCAGGAAAGTCGGCGGTCTACCAGATCGCCGGCTGCGAGCTCGGGGGGACGACGGTGGTCATCTCTCCCCTGCTCGCCCTGCAGCGCGACCAGATCGACTCGATCGACGCCGCCCCCGACGCCCCCGCGGCCGTCGCCCTCAACTCCCGCACCGGTGCCGCCGCCAAGAAGAAGGCCTGGGCGGCGATCGAGGGCCCCGACTCGGTGTACGCGTTCCTCGCACCCGAGCAGCTCGCCAACGACGAGGTCTTCGATCGACTCTCGAAAGCCGACGTGCGCCTCGTCGTCATCGACGAAGCGCACTGCGTGTCGGCGTGGGGCCACGATTTCCGTCCCGACTACGCGCGCATCGGCGACGCCATCGAGGCGCTCGGTCACCCCCCGGTGCTGGCGTTGACGGCCACGGCATCCGCTCCCGTCCGAGACGACATCGTCGAAAGCCTCGGCATGCGCGAGCCTCACCTCGAGGTGCGCGGCATGGATCGCCCCGAGATCCACATGGCGGTCCGGCGGCACGAGCACGACGCCGACAAGCGCCGCGCCGTCATCGCGGACGTCCAGGATGCCGGCGGCCCGGCGTTGCTGTACGTGGCGACGCGCAAGGGCACCGACTCGTATGCCGAGGAACTGCGTGAGCTCGGCCTGCGAGCTGCGGCGTACCACGGTGCGATGGCGCAGAAGAAGCGCGACGAGGTGCACTCCGCCTGGAGCGCAGGCGAACTCGACGTGGTCGTGGCGACCTCCGCGTTCGGCATGGGCGTCGACAAGAGCGACGTTCGTCTGGTCGTGCACGCCGACGTGACCGAGTCCCTCGACTCCTACGCGCAGGAGATCGGCCGAGCGGCACGCGACGGGCAACCCGCGCGGGCGATCCTGCACTACCGCGCCGAGGATTTCTCGCTGCGCTCCTTCTTCGCGGGCGGTCACACCAAGCGCGCCGACATCGCGGGGGTGTGGGACGTGCTCCAGCGGATGAAGAAGCCGGTGCGCGCGAGGGACATCGCCGACGAGAGCGGACGCTCGGTCAGGGCGATCGGCCGGGTGCTCAATCAGCTCGTGGCGTGCGAGCTCGCCGTCTCGGGCCCCGAGGGGGTCTCGGCGCAAGCGAAGGTATCGGCGGGCGACGCGGTCAGCGCCGTGCGCGAGCGCGACGAGGCCGAGGAGCGCATTCGAGCTTCGCGCATCGAGATCATGCGCGGGTACGCCGAGACCACGCACTGCCGCCGGCGGGCGTTGCTCGAGTACTTCGGCGTCGAGACTGCCGCCCAGTGCGGGTCGTGCGATCGGTGCGACGCCGGCACCGCGGCCACGGTCGACGAGCGCGACGAGACGTCCGACGACGACGGCATCCGGATCGACTCGACCGTCGAGCACGGCGAGTTCGGCACCGGCACCGTGATGGCGATCGAGGACGACCGGCTCACGGTGTTCTTCGCCGACCACGGGTACAAGGTGCTCGCTCGCGCGGCGTTCGAGAAGGGCATCCTGGAGCTCGGCGAGGCGGCCTGAGGGGCAGTCAGCGGCTCGAGGTGTGATTCATCGGCTCTGCACCGTGAGTTCCGTTCCGAACCGCGGCAGGGGCGTCACCGGGCGCGCGTCGACCACCACGCCCACGCGACGAGCGGCACCTGCAGGAAGAGCCGGATGAAGCGGGAGCGATCGGTGTTCAGCCCCGGCGCCGAACGTCCGGTCCGCCACTGGTGCACGTTTCCCGGGAACACGGCGACGAAGAAGGCCGCGATGGCCGCCCCGATGCGTCCACGTTCCCGCGGCAGAGCGACGAGAGCGACCCCCAAGACGACCTCGACGGCCCCGGATGCCACGACGATGGCGTCCTTGTCCGTCCGAAGCAGTCGCGTGGCCCACCCCGGGACGACGATCCGATAGCCCCGCCGACCCCACGTGACGTGGCCGACCCCGGCCCCGACGAGCAGGAGGGCCAGCACCCCGCGGGCGACGGAACGGACGGTGAGACCAGTGCGACGCGGCATGGGGTCAGTCTGTCATCCGTGCAAGCCGGCGGGGCCGCTCGCGCGCGGCCCCACCGGCCTCAGCAGGGGGTCATCACGACCCCGGCGGGCGTGGCGATACGGCGTCCGGGTCCGTTGATGCCGCATGACCGCTGTGCCGGGCCGGCGCCGTCGTCCGCACGAACTCGACGTACGCCTCGACCGTGTCCTCGGGCACGATCGCGCGCAGCACGACCTCGTCGGCGGCCGCCGTGTATGCCTCGAGCGCGTCTGCGAGTCCGGCGGCGTCGCGGATCGTCGTGGCCGCGGCATCCACTCCCATCCGCTCGAAGTTCGCGGCGTAGTTCGGGAACGACGCGTACATGGCGGTCTCGGCGTCGAGGCGCTCGCGGGCGGCCGAGACCACGGCGGTACGCACGTAGACCGCGACGTGCGCGGCCGGTGCGAGGGCGTGGAGGACCTCGGCCTGGTCTCGAGCCTCGGTCGGCGGTACCCAGTTCAACAGCACGCCCTCGGCGAGCTCCGCCCCCGTGCGGCGCATCTTGGGGCCCAGCGCCCCCACGAGGACGCGGGGCACGCCGGCCTCGTGCAGCACGGAGACGGCCTCGGTCACCCGGGCCAGGGCGCCCTGCTTGGCCATGCCCGAGCCGATACCGATCGTCAAGCGGTCCAGCGGAAGACCGAGGGATGCCACCTCGGCGGCGATCGCGTCGGCGGGCCGGCGATCGACGGGGACGACGCCGGTCGCGAGTCGAAGACGATCCGTGACACGCGCGGCGGCGGCGAGCGCGGCCAGAGCATCGCCATCGGGGGTGTCGTTGATCCAGAGGGTGTCGAAGCCCGCTCTCTCGACGGCCGGAGCGATCCGCGCGACGGCGTCGGGACCGAGGGAGCCTGCGAGTCCGAGCGAAACGGTTCCTCGTGTCATGACGCATCTCCCGCGTTCGGCAGGGCCAGCGCGACCTGACCCACCGCCGAGAAGAAGGCGGCGAGGTCGACGTCGTCGGTGGGGAGAAGAACGACGTCGTCGACGCCCGCGGCGTGGAAGCGCGCGACCCCCTCGGCCACCTCTGTCACCGAGCCGGCGAGCACGCGGTCCGCCGCGTCTTCGCGATCGGCGAGCACCGCGGTGGCGCGCTCGAGAGCGTCGGGGCCGAACGCCGTCAGCACGTAGGCGACGACATCGGTGCGGCCCTCACGGCCCGCCTCGGCACGACCCATCTGCACGGTCTGCACGGCCGCCGCGATCTCGGCGACGGTGTGCCTGCTGTCGAGCACCACCCCGTCGGCGACGGCCCCGGCGAGGGCGAGGGTCTTGGGCCCTTCGGCGGCGGCATAGACGAGCGGCGCCGCGGGAGGCGGCCAGTCGAGAGTGACGTCGCGGAGCTTCACGTAGCGCCCCTCGGTACTCACCGTCTCACCGGCGAGCAGCGAGCGGAGGGCCGGCAGCTGCTCGCGCATGAGCGTGAGCGGTGAGGCGGCCTTGGCGCCGACCTGACGCATCCAGTCCTGCACCCCGTGCCCGAAGCCCGGCAGGAGGCGTGCGGGGAACATGCGCTCGATCGTCGCGATCTCCATCGCCGACGCCGCGACGTTGCGCAGCGGGAGCGGCGCGATGCCGACTCCGATGCGCAGATGGTCGGTGACGGCGAGAGCGGCGGCGGCGGCGGCCCACGCGGACGAGCGGAAGCAGTCCTCCCACAGCCACAGCTCGTCGACCCCCGCGTCTTCGGCCGCTCGCGCTGCGTCGCGAAGCTTCTCGGGCGGATGCGGGTACGGGCTGAAGATCGTGCCGATACGACTCATGTCTCTACTCTGCCGCGAACCTGCGACATCGGGAGGGGCTGGCGCGCGGGTCGCCGCTGCCCGGGCGAAACGCCCCCACGCCAAGACGCCCCCGGCACCGAAGCACCGGGGGCGTCGAGAAGGGGCTCGTCAGGCGGCGAGAGCGGCGGTGACGGGGGTGACCGTCATGCCCGTGTCCGTGGCATCCACCGTCACCGCTGCACCGTCGCTCAGCTCACCCGACACGAACAGGTCGGCGATACGGTCGTCGACCTCGCGCTGGATGACCCGGCGCAGGGGCCGCGCTCCGTACTCCGGCTCGTACCCGATCTCGGCGAGACGGTCCATCGCCGCATCGGTGACCTCGAGGGAGACGTTGCGCGACGCCAGTCGCCGCGAGGTCGCCTCCAGCAGCAACCCCACGATCTCGCGCAGCTGCGTCTTCTCGAGCTTGCGGAACAACACGATGTCGTCGATGCGGTTGAGGAACTCCGGACGCATGGCCTCGCGGAGCTTTCCCATCACTCGGTCGCGGAGGTCGGCATCGGCGAACTCGCGACCCGTCGTGGTGAAGCCGATGGCGCCCGAGCGGGATGCCAGGAACTCGGCGCCCAGGTTCGAGGTCATCACGATGACCGTGTTTCGGAAGTCGACCGTGCGGCCCTGTCCGTCCGTGAGCCGGCCGTCGTCGAGCACCTGCAGCAGCAGCGTGAAGACGTCGGGGTGGGCTTTCTCGATCTCGTCGAACAGCACGACGGCGTAGGGGTTGCGGCGCACACGCTCGGTGAGCTGACCGGCCTCGTCGTAGCCGACGTATCCGGGAGGGGCACCGATCAGGCGCGACACGGTGTGCCGCTCGCCGAACTCGCTCATATCGAAGCGGATCACCGCTGCGTCGTCGTCGAACAACGAGCCCGCGAGAGCCTTTGCGAGTTCGGTCTTGCCGACGCCGGTGGGGCCGAGGAACAGGAACGATCCGACCGGGCGGTTCTCGTCGCCCATGCCCGTGCGGTTGCGACGCACCGCCTTCGCGACGGCGGCGACCGCGTCGTCCTGACCGATCACGCGAGCGTGCAACTCGGCCTCGAGGTCGGCCAGGCGGCCCCGCTCGGTGGCGGTGAGGCGTGCGACGGGGATGCCAGTGGCCCGGCTGATGACCGCGGCGATCTCGGCCTCGTCGACGACCGCGGCGGCACGGGGGCCGGCCGTCGCCTCGTCGAGCCGCGTCTGCACGGCAGCCATCTCATCGCGCAGACGAGAGGCCTCCTCGTAGCGCTCGGCGGACACCGCGGCGTTCTTCTCGGCCTCCAGGGTTGCGAGGCGTTCGAGCAGCGCCGTCGTGTCGACCGTCGAGCCCAGCCGCAGCCGCAGCCGCGCGCCCGCCTGGTCGATGAGGTCGATCGCCTTGTCGGGCAGCACGCGGTCCGGCAGATAACGGTGACTCAGCTCGACCGCCGCGCGCAACGCCTCGTCGGTGTACGTCACGGCGTGGTGCTCCTCGTACGCCGAGCGGAGTCCGCGCAGGATCTCCACGGCATCCGGGATCGAGGGCTCGCCCACGCGCACGGGCTGAAGGCGCCGCTCCAGGGCGGGGTCCTTCTCGATCGTGCGGTACTCGCGAACGGTCGTGGCGCCGATCAGGTGCACGTCGCCGCGGGCGAGGCGGGGCTTGAGGATGTTCCCGGCGTCCATCGAGCCGTCTCCGCTCCCGCCCGCGCCGACGAGGGTGTGCACCTCGTCGATGAAGACGACGAGCTTGTCGGATGCCGCGACCTCCTCCATCGTCTGGGTGAGGCGCTCTTCGAAGTCGCCGCGATAGCGCGCTCCGGCGAGCATCGCCGCGAGGTCGAGCGAGACGACGCGCATACCGCGCAACTGCTCGGGCACCTCTCCGGCGACGATCGCGCGGGCGAGCCCCTCGACGACGGCCGTCTTGCCGACGCCGGCCTCGCCGATCAGCACGGGGTTGTTCTTCGTGCGGCGGCTGAGGATCTCGATGGTCTGCTCGATCTCATCGGAGCGACCGATGACCGGGTCGAGCTCACCGGCGACGGCCCGCGCCGTCAGGTCGGTGCCGAAGCGGTCGAGGTTCGGAGTCGCGGATGCCGACTCGTCGGCCGCCTCGTTCTCGTCGCCGCCCATGACGGTCTCGCGCACCCCCTGGGTGAGGGCCTCGGCGGTCACTCCGGCCTGCGCGAGGATCTGCCCCGCGGGCGCGTCCTGGGCGAGGACGAGCGCGAAGAAGAGGTGGTCGGGGTCGACGTACGTGGACCCGGCGGCCCGCGCCACCTGGAACGCGTGGAACAGCGCGCGCTGCACGGAGCCGGCGACGACGGCACCGTCGACGTTCGCGGGGGTCGCGGCGGCGGGAAGGCGGCTCTCGGCCGCACGGGCGATCGCGGCGGGGTCGGCGCCGAGCCGCGCGACGGCTTCTTTGGCGGGCGAGCGTCCGACGAGGACGTGGAGCACGTGCAGAGCGTCGAGCTCACGCTGGCCTCGGCCGAGCGCGAAACGTCCGGCCGCCTGGAGGGCGTCCTGCGTGCGTGCACTGAGGAACCGGCTGAGGTCGATCGAGCGCTCGGCTCGCGCCTGCTCGCCCGCGAGGTAGCGGGCCAGGAACTCGTCGAACGACTGAGCGCCGTCGCCGGGGGTGAATTCTTCGGGCAATTCCGTCTCCTGAGATACGTGAGTGCGGTTCACTCAAGTTTGCTACTTGAGCGCCGTCGCATCAAGTTCAACGAGAGTGCGCGGCGTCTATTCCCGGAGGGTCGGGTCGGCGTCGTTCCAGAGCTCCACCGTCTGCACGAGCCAGAAGATCGCGAAGAGCGCCAGGGCCGCCGACTCGCCCACGAGCACGACCGGAAAGCCCGTGCGTTCCACGCCCGAGACGACCCCGATGACGAGCAGGACCAGGGTCAGCACGATCGCCACGGCCACGGCCGCGTAGGCGAGACGGACTCCCCGCCGCAGCCGCCCGCTGCGCCGCGGCCTCCACGCCGCGATCGAGGCGACCGCCGCGATCAGAACGAAGAACGCGACCGCGGCGATCTCGTGCGCCCACGCGAGGAAGACCCCGGGCGCGGCCAGAGCCCACGCCGCTCCCCCGGCGACCAGCACGACGATGACCCCGACCGTGAGCGCTACCCCGCGACTCGCGGTGCCCTGAACGCGTGCCAGGATCCCCGCCGCGACCGCCCCGAGAAGAACCACGGATGCCACCGCCACGGCGTTGTTCGCCACGGTCGGTCTCACCTCCGGCGGCACGCAGCGCAGACCGTCGGCACAGGCGTTCGACGAGATGGTCGTCGGTACGTAGGCGATCACGAGAGCGAGCACCGCCGCGATGTCGAGCAGGCCCTGCTCCAGGCTGCGGCCCGATAGGGCGAGCAGGGCGAGGGCCGTCGCGCTCAGCGCCCCCACGAACACCGGGCCCGCGGGGGTGTAATACGTCGCGCTGACCGACGGCAGCCCGTCGCCGCGCCCGAGCTCGAGGCCGACACCGATGGCGAGGAACACCGTCGCACCGATCAGCGCCAGTCGCACGTACCGGTACGTGCGCTGCGTCGAAGTGGTGCGGATGCGCATAGCGGCATCCTGGCACTGCCCGCCGACATCGGCGGCGAGCGCAACCTTCCTCTCGACGTCGGTGGCGTCTGTCACAATTCCGGCATGCGCGAATTCCTCGCCGGAGCGGCACTGCTGGCCCGCGGTCTCGGCCAATGGCGCCGAACCCCCGGGGCGATGGCGCTCGGGCTCATCCCGGGAACGATCGTCGGCCTGGTGCTCGGTGCCGCGCTCGTGACGTGGGGTCTCGTCCTGCCCGATCTCGTCGACGACTGGACGCCGTTCGCCGACGCGTGGGCACCGGTGTGGGCCGGCACTCTCCGTGCGGCGATCGGCCTCGCGTCGTTCGGCGCGGCGGTCCTCGTGGTCATCGTGTCGTTCACCGCCGTCACTCTCGCCGTGGGTGAGCCGTTCTACGACCGCATCTGGCGCGCGACCGAGCGCAGCGCCACGGGCGCGGTCCCCGCCGCAGAGTACGGCTTCTGGCGGGCCGTCGCAGACAGCGTGCGTCTCATCCTCCGGGGTATCGTGGCCGCTGCTCTGGCATGGCTCATCGGCCTCATCCCCTTCGTCGGCGGAGTCTTGGGCTTCGTCACCGGCGTGCTGCTGACCGGGTGGCTCCTGGCTGACGAACTCACCTCGCGCGCGCTCTCCGCCCGGGGGCTCGATCGGCGCGCGCGCAGAGAGCTCCTCCGCACGAACCGCGCACGTGCCCTCGGTTTCGGCGTCGCCACCCAGCTCTGCTTCCTCGTCCCGCTCGGGGCGGTGGCGGTCATGCCCGCAGCCGTGGCCGGCAGTACCCTCTGGGCGCACGCGGCTCTCGGTATCCGTCCCGTCGACGGCCGCGCTCCGGACGCGCTCGACCCCCACGCCACCCCGGCCGCGCACTCGCGCGCGGACTCGGCACGATAGCCTGGAGCGACCGAAGGGATCCTCATGTTCATCGTCTCTCTCATCTTGTTCGTCGGCGGCATGCTGTTGACCGGCATCTCGTTCTCCCTCGCCGCTCCGGCGCTGTTCTTCGCGCTCGGCATCATCCTCGTCTCGGCCTCGCTGGCGCTGCCGTTCCACTTCGGCACCCGCTGAGCACGCATCTCGGTCAGGCACCGCGTCACGTCACCCCCGGGTAGCGTGGTCCGGTGCCTTTCTCGTTCGATGCCCTGCGTCGCCACCCCGATCTCGAGGGTCCCGACCTCGTGGCCGTCGATGCCGCCGATCGTCTGATCCTGGACGAATCCGCCGACGTGCGTGCCGCGCTCGGTGAGGGAGAGCTCGTCGTGGTCGGCGACTCCTACGGGGCACTGACCCTGGCGGCCGCGGATGCCGGAGCCCGCGGCATCCGGGTCCATCAAGACGAGCTGCTGGGCGAGGAAGCCCTCGCGCGCAACGCCCGCGATGCCGAGCTCGAGGACTCCTTCGTCTCTCATGCGCTCGACGCGCACCTGCTCACCGGCGCCCGCGTCGTCCTTCTGCGCCTCCCCCGGTCGCTTCACGCGCTGTCCGACATCGCCGGACTCATCGCGCTGCACGCGCACCCCGACGTCGTCGTGGTCGCGGGTGGCCGACTGAAGCACATGACGGTGTCGATGAACGACGTGCTACGGCGCTTCTTCGACCGCGTGGACGTCTCGCACGCGCGGCAGAAGTCCCGCGTCCTCACCGCCCGCGGCCCACGCGACGGCGCGGTCCCCGAGCCGGAGGGGGCCGAGATCGACGGCATCCGGGTCCGTGCGTTCGGCGGCGCCTTCGCGGGCGCGTCGATCGACATCGGCACGCGCCTGATGCTCGCCCAGCTGCCCGCCCCGCGCGGAGACCGGGCGATCGACCTCGCCTGCGGGACGGGCGTGGTGGCCGCGGCCCTGGCCGTGCGGCATTCCTCCGTCCGTGTGGTCGCGTGCGACCAGTCCGCGGTCGCCGTCGCCTCGGCGCGGGCCACGGCAGAGGCCAACGGCGTGGCCGATCGCGTGAGCGTGGTTCGCGACGACGTCCTCCGGTCGCAACCGGATGCCTCGGCCTCGTTCATCGCGCTCAACCCCCCGTTCCACGCGGGTGCCGCCATCAACGAGGGTCTCGCTCCCCGCATGTTCGCCGACGCGGCTCGGGTGCTCGAGCCGGGCGGCGAGCTGTGGACGGTGTGGAATTCCTCGCTGCGGTACCGCGCGGCGCTGGAGCGGCTGGTCGGTCCGACCCGCCAGGTGGCGCGCGATCGCAAGTTCACCGTCACCGTCTCGACGAAGCGCTGACCCGATCCGCGTCGAGTCGTGGCGTCCGCTGCGCTCCGCGCGTAGATTTCGATCGACGTCGACGAGGAGGTGCGCCGTGCGGATCCGAACCGCCGTTCCCGCGCTCCTGGTCGTCGCGGCCCTGGCGACGGCGTTGCCGTCCGCCCCTCCCGCCTCCGGCGCACCCGCAACCGGCAGCGTGCGCGCCGATCCGCTCTCCGATGCCCTCACGGCCCCTCTCCTGGCGGACTGCTCGAGCATCACCGACAACGGCCGGGGCTACGCCCGCCTGCACGGGATCGACCTCTGCGGTGCCGCCACCACGCCCCCGGCCGAGCCTCTGCGCACGGAGATCGTGGGCGGTGAGGAGTGCGGGTCGGCGACGCTGACGATGACGAGCCGGGGCGGAGGGCTCGCCGCGATCGACTGGCGCGTGAGCTCCGAGACGGGTCCGATCGTCGCCGTCGAGCTCGACCTCGCCTTCGCGAGCGGCTCGGGCGGCGAGATGCGCCACTTCTCGGACCGCTCGCCCAGTGTCCACGCGCACGACGGCACGGTCGCGTTCCTCGGGGCGGGGAGGGCGACGGCCACCCTGTCCGGGTCGGTCGAGACGTTCACCGCGACCTGTCGGATCGTCCCCGCGAGCGTGCGCATCCTCGTGCGCTGAGGGGGAGTCCGACGTCAGCCCTTGCCGCCGGGAGGGCCGACGGTGAGCAGCACAACGAACACGACCACGACGACCGCCACGAGCGCCACCGCGAGGGCCCACGGTCGACGGAGGAAGAATCGCAGCAACCGGTCGAGCGGGCGCCGATCGCGCGGGTCACCGCTGTCGTCGAGGCGCCACGCGCCGCGCAGACGTCCGGTGCGGTGGAGCCAGATCTCGGTGGGGATCGTGGCGTACGGGATCACGGCGCTGACCACCGCGAGGGCGGTGGGACCGAGGCCCCAGCGCTGGTTCAGCGCCACGAGCACGGCGGTCGCGCCGTAGGCGAGGAACACGAAGCCGTGGATCCCCCCGCCGATCGATACCGCGATCGGCAGGTCCGCGACGGCGCGCAGGATCAACCCTCCGATCAGGAGCGTCCACGAGACCGCCTCGGCGATCGCGAGGGTGCGAAACAGGGTCAGGGGCGTGCGGAACACGTCTCTCCTCGTTCGAGTCGGGGCTTTCCACCCTACGCAGAACGTCTCGCCGCTGACCGGCTCACCGTTCGACGTCGAGACGTCACTCGATCGGCTGATCGTCCTCGTCCAGCGAGGGATCCGACCTCGTCCCCTCCGCGGCCGTCGACGTGTCGGGCTCGGGGCCGGGCTCGATCGGGGGCTTCTGGCGTTCGGCATCCATCGCTCCACCCCATCAGATCGAGCGAGGGATGCCACGCCCTTGACGTCTCGGCATCCCTCCGGGCACCCTCGCCTCTCCCGCCGAGGGTCCGGCTCCCCCGCGGGACGCCCGGCGCCCGCGATCCTGGAGCGTAGGCTGGAGGGATGGCGGAATCCCGGGGGCGCGTGTGGACCGGGGTCATCCGCGTGGGACCGCACCGCGGGGATCACCGAGTGGCTTTCCGTGCCGTGGTGAGCGTCGGTGTCCCGCTTCTCGTGCTCCTGGCGCTCGGCCGCCTCGACCTGAGCGTCTACGCGAGCTTCGGGGCTTTCGCCGCGCTCTACGGGCGCACCGACCTCCCTCGCACGCGCGTGCGCATGCAGGCCGTGGCGGGTACGGTCCTGGTCTCGTGCATGCTCGTCGGGACCGCCCTCTCGGCCCTTTCCACCCCCGCCATGGCGAGCGTCGCCGTCGTCGCGGTCCTCGCCGCGGCCGTCACCCTCTTCGCCTACCGCGCCCAGTGGCATCCGCCCGGTGCGCTCTTCGCCGTCTTCGCCGCGGGAGCCACCGCGAGCTTCCCCGCCACCGGCGCGACGTTCCTCACCGTGCTCGTCGTCGGCGGCGCAAGCGTGCTGTGGAGCCTGCTCGTGACCTGCGCGTTCGTCCTCGCACGGCGCGGCTCGTGGCGGCGCCCGGCTCGCACGCGGCCGCCCATCGGCTCGGTCGCGTGGGAGATGACGGCGACCGTCGGCGTCGCCGCTCTCGTCGCCGGCATCGCCGGGGCCCTGCTCATCGGGACGCACTGGTACTGGGCGATGGTCGGTGCCGTCGCCGCCGTCGGCGGAGCACACGTCACCGCGCGACTCATCCGCGGCGTGCAGCGGCTGGTCGGAACGCTCCTGGGCGTGCTGATCGCCGCGGGGCTGCTCGCTCTCGACCTGCCCCCGTGGGTCGTGCTGCTCATCGCGGTCGCCCTGCAGGCGGGTGCCGAGCTGTTCGTCGGCCGCAACTACGGCATCGCGATGCTCTTCATCACCCCGCTGGCTCTGCTCATGGTGTCGCTCGCCTCCCCCGTCGCCCCCGACATGCTGCTGCGCGACCGCGTGATCGAGACGGTCATCGGCGTCGCCGTCGGAACCCTCGTCGCCATCGTGTCGGCGGGCCTGCGCCGCCGATCCGCGAGAAGCTGAGCGCCCCATGCCCACCGGCTACACCCCGTTCCCGTTCGTGAGCACCGCCGTGGGCGCGGCCCTCGTGTCACCGCTGCTCATCGCCGCGAACCTCCTGCTGCACTGATCGGAAGGCCCCGCCATCTCTGCCCCACTCACGGTCGTCGGCGCCATCAACGTCGACCTCACCGCCCGCGTCCGCCGCTCCCCCGGCCCCGGCGAGACCGTCGCCGACGGCGTCCTCGACCGCGGCCCCGGAGGCAAGGGGGCCAATCAGGCGGTTGCCGCTGCCCGCCTCGGCGCCGAGGTCCGGCTCATCGGCGCCGTCGGCGACGACGCCGACGGTCGCGGCATCCGGGACCGCTTCGCCGCGATCGGGGTCGACGCCTCGGGGGTGCAGACCACGGACGCCGCGACCGGAACCGCCCTCATCGTCGTCGATGCGACGGGCGAGAACTCGATCGTCGTGTGCGCGGGGGCGAACGCCGCCATCGACGCGGATGCGCTCGGCATCGAACCGGGAGCTGCGGTCCTGCTGCAGTTGGAGGTGTCGGATGCCGTCGTCACGGCCGCCGCGCGTGCTGCGGGCTTCCTGGCGGTCAACGCCGCCCCCGCCCGGCCGCTGCCCGCCGAGGTGCTCGAGCGGTGCGACCTCGTGATCGTCAACGAGACCGAGTACGCACAGCTGCCCGAGGTGCACGACGCCCCTCTGCTCTGCGTGACGCTCGGCGCCGAGGGTGCGCGACTCTACCGGCGCGGCGAGCTCGTGGCTTCGGCCGCGGGAGTGCCCACGACCGTTCGCAACACCGTCGGCGCGGGCGACGCGTTCTGCGCCGCCCTGGTCGTCGGACTGCTCCGCGGAGACGCCGAGACCGACGCCCTCTCCCGCGCGTGCGCCGTGGGGTCCGCCGCCGTCGCCGACGACGCCTCGCAACCGGCGCTCGACGCCCTCGACACGTACGGAGTCCCCGCATGAACCGCCGCCCGATCCTCGTCGACTGCGACACCGGCATCGACGACGCCCTGGCCCTCGCCTACCTGCTGGCCGAGCCCTCCGTCGAGGTCGTGGGCGTCACGACCGTCTCCGGGAACACGGATGCCGCCCGCGCCGCCGCCAACACCCTGTCGCTGTTCGAGCTCGCCGGCGAAGACGACATCCCCGTCGCGATCGGCGCGCACGATTTCCGCGCTCGCGCCTACGCGGGCGGAGCTCCGCACGTGCACGGTGACGACGGGCTCGGCGGTATCGCCCTGTCCGCCGCGGCCCGCGCGCACGACGCCCGCGCGGCGGTCGAGCTGATCGACCACGTGGCGTCACGGCATCCGGACCTCACCGTGCTCGCCCTCGGCCCCCTGACAAATCTCGCGGCCTACGCCGAGGCGCCCGGGGTCGCGCGGTTCGACCACTTCGTCGTGATGGGCGGTGCGTTCGCCCACTCGGGCAACGTCACCGCGTGGGCCGAGGCCAACATCCACAACGACCCCGAAGCCGCTGCCGTCGTGTTCGCGCAGGACTGGGACACCACGCTCGTGCCCCTCGACGTCACGATGACGCAGACCCTGGATGCCACCGACCTCGTGCGCCTCGAAGCGATCCCGGGAGCCGTGCCGCAGGCGTTGGCGCGCATGCTGCCGCACTACCTCGACTTCTACGCCGGAGTCTTTCCCGACCGCCGCTGCGCGCTGCACGATCCGCTCGCCGCGATGGTGGCCGCGGGGGCTCTGCGCGGAGTGAGCGTCTCGGCGGGCCGGGTCGACGTGCGGCTCGAACGCGGCGAACGCGGGCGGACGGTGTCGTCGAGCGGGTCGGAGACGCAGAGATGGGTCCGCGCGATGGAGGGCTCGGCGGCAGAAGTGCTGCTGGAACGGCTCGAAGCGCGGGAGTGGCCGGTCTGAGGCGGTGCGCTAGCCGCGGCGGCGGCTCTTCAACCACGCCGTGAGCCGGGACGTGTGGCGATCCGTGAACTCGTTCGCGAGCCGGGACGCCTCGTCACCGATGTCGGCGCCGGCATTGATGGCTTCGATCGCGCGGAGAGCGCGCTGCTCCTGGTCGTCGTGCGCGTCTCGGGCCATGGATCCAGAGTAGGAGCATCCGGAACCGGCCTGGCGATGCGGTCACCCGAAGCGCTCGATCCCCCGTCGACCGCACCAGGTCGGCACTGCTCGCCGTGAGACGGGCTGATAGCGTCGCAGCGTGCGCGCCGAAGACGTGATCGGCGATGCGCTCACCACGGCGCTCACCGCATCGGACACCCCTCCTCCGCCGTCGACACTGCTCGCGACCGTCGCGGAGGCGGTCGGCGCGCATCGGTGCGAACTGCGGCTCGGAACGAAGGCATTGAGCTGGAGCGCCCGCGAGGCCGTCCCCAGCGACGACGTCGCGACCCTCCGACTCGGATCGGACCCCGACATCATCGCCACCGTCGCACCCGCCGCGGCGATGCCCGGTGCCGGCGCATGGCAACCGCTCCTTCTGCTCCTGACCCCCTACGCCGCCGAAGACGGGGTGTGGCACGCCCGACGTCGACGCCAGGAAGCGGTGCGACGACTGGACGATGTCCGCTGGCGTGCGTCCGCCGACATGGAACACGAGCGGCGCCGCCTCGAGCGCGACCTCCACGACGGCGCTCAGCACCATCTCGTCGCCCTTCGCATGACGATGGCGATCGCCGAGCACCAGCAGCACGAGCAGGGCGACGAGGAGCGGCTCGCCCGCCTGCGCGAACAGCTCGACACGGCCGAGCGGCTCCTGCTCACCACCGCGCGAGGCGTCTTGCCGCCCACCCTGGCGCGGGACGGGCTGAGCGGCGCTCTCGCCGAACTCGAGGACGCGAACGTGCAGGTTTGCTCCGACATTGCGAGGCTGCTGCCCGTCGTCGAGTCGGCGCTGTACTTCTTCGCCCTCGAAGCCGTCGGCAACGCCCGTCGGCACGCGCCCGGGGCGCGCATCCTCGTCGAGGCTCGACTCGAGGGCGGCCGCGCGTTCGTCCGGGTGAGCGACGACGGACCGGGTTTCACCGCGAGCGGCGAAGCGGGCGGTCTCGCCTCCCTCGCGCACCGGATCGAGGCCATCGGCGGTGTCCTCGACCTCGACTCCTCGCCGGGCGCCGGGACACGCATCTCAGCCAGCGTGCCGTACTGACGAAGACCTCTCGCGGTCGAGAACACCGGCCGCACTCCGCTGCAGGACCTCGACAGCCCGCCGCCCGGAACCGCCCAGACCCGGTCGAGCCGCCGCGCACTGCCACCGTTCGACGGCAGCGACAGCCGCCGCGTGCACCCGCTCGTCGTCGGCGTCGGGAAGAAGACCGAGGCGAACGCGCGAATCTCCGCCCGCAGCGCCGAGGAGGCGCGCTGCGTCGGCATCGACGATCGAGTGCGCCGTGCCGCGCACGTATTCGTCGAGCAGCGCGTCCTCGACGAGCTCGAGGGAGTGAGACCGCAACCGGTCGATCTCCCAGAGCAGTGCCGTGGCGCCCGCCCGCGACGCTGACGCGAAGAGCATGTCGAGCGCTCGGCGGGCCAGGAGGACCGGCGCCCTCGCCGACAGCGTCATGACCGCTTCGGCGGGTGCGACGCCGTCACGGAAGACGAGTTGCTCGCTCGATAGCGCGTCGACGAATCCGAGGCGCGGCGCGAGCGCGCACACCACCGCGTCGATCGGTCCCCAGCGGCCCTGACGATCCCGCACCTCGGTGCCGAGCGCCGCATCGGCGACCTCGTCGCAGAGCACGGTCTGCACGCCCGGCATGGGCGCCGGCGACGGACCCTGGACGACGAGCAGGGTCACGGAAGCAGCCAGGGCGTCCCGAGCGGCTTCGAGCTCTCCGTCCGGCAGACCCGCGGCATCCAGGAGCGCGGACACGCGTGCGTAGATGGGGCGCGCGGCGGTCTGCCGACTCGAGAGGGGCAGCGAGCTCACGTCGCCGCGATCGGGCATCTCCACGACCACCTCGACCTCCCCGTCGGTTCGCTCCCGCACCCGGAGCTCCCCGCCGAGCGAGCCGATGCGCTCGATCTCCATCCGCAACGCCCGTTCGACCGCGTCGCCATCCCGTCCCCTGCCTCGCACCGCCGCGACCAGCCCGGACGCACGGTGAAGGGCCAACGTCAGGGGCGCTCCTGCGCGCGCCATCGCCCGCAGCACGCCGGCCACGGCGTGATAGAAACCCGACTCCACGTCCCAGCTCGTCCGCCGCCCCAGATCACCGACGACGGTGACGGGCGAGACAGACGCCGCCGCGAGTTCGCGGAGCGTCTCTTCCGCGCCGCACGTGGGCAGCATGGCGGGGAAGACCCCGCGCACCGTGTCGCGGAGTTCATCGATGAGGCGTTCCGTCAGCGCGTGGACGGCCGGCCATTCCACGGCTCCCGCGGGCGTCGAGAGCCGACGGCGGAGTTCGGCGAGATCGGCGACGGTCGTCGTCGTGATGCTGTCCACGAGCCGGATGCGCTCCCCCTCGCGCACTCGTCCGGCGCGGACCTCGGCCTGCTCGGCATCCTGCTCACTCGACAGGGCGTCTTGTCGGGCTCGCTCGAGCTCGCGCAGAGCACGGTCTGCGCGCACCGTCGCCCCGAGCCACTCACACGACTCCACCAGCAGCCGTCGTCGTCTCTCGACGGCGAGGTCGGGAGGGGGCGCGATCTCCAGGACCCCGACGCCGGGCACCGCGTGATGATCGGCATGCGCGGGCTCGGAGCCCTCCTCGTCCTGAGGCCACGAGGCCAACCTCTGAAGATGCCCGTCGTCGAGGCGTTGGAGCAACCGCAGCCGCGGTGTGGACGCTTCACCATCGGCAAGGCCGAGGGCGAGGTTCTGCAGGAGCGCGGGGAGCAGCGAGTCGCGGGGAGTCGCCGCGATGACGTCCACGATGCGACGGGGCACGCTCCGCGCCGTCATCTGCCGACCCCACCGACCTTCTGCGCCTGCAGGTAGCTCAGCACGGCGAGTACCCGTCGATGATGCATGGTGGCATCACCGGGGATTTCGAGCTTCACGAACAGCGACGCGACGTGCTTCTCGACCGCTTTCACCGAGACGAACAGCTGCTCCGCGATGGATCGGTTCGCGCGCCCTTCCGCCATCAGTCGGAGCACGTCCAGTTCGCGCTCCCCCAGGCCCGCCATCGCGGTGTCACGATGTTCGCCGATCTCGATGAGCCTGCTGGCGAGGACGGGCTCGATGACGATCTCTCGCGCATGGATGCGCTCCAACGTGTCGTTGAGCATCTGCACGCCGGCGATGCGCTCTTTGAGACGGTAGCCGATGGCCTCGGTGCCGATCTCGAGCATCGCGCGCAGGTAGTGCGACTCCGCGTAGTGCGACAGCATCAGCAGCCCGATGTCGGGGTATTGAGCCCGAATCCTTCGGGCGGTCGCCAACCCACCCTCTTCGCCGGGCGGCATCCGAATGTCGAGGATGGCGATGTCCACCTGCTCCGCACCGAGCGTGACGAGGAGCTCATCGCCGCCGTCGTGCGCAGCGACGACGTCGTGACCCGCGGCGGCGAGCAGCATCACGAGCCCCTCGCGGAACAAGGTGCCGTCGTCGGCGATCGCCACCCGCATCGAAGCCCCGTTCCTTGCGTCACGCTGCGTCCGGCCGGCGCGCGCCCTTATGCTATCGCGGCCCCCGACGACAGACCCCGCTGAGCCGGGTAGGCCCCGTTCACACTATTCATCTAGTGTCTGCCTCGTGTCCGGGTTCGAGACGGAGCGCGGACATCGGAAGGAGCCCCCATGCCATATTCGATCGGCGTAGACCTCGGAGCGACCTCGATCGCGGTCGCTGTGGGCGACGAAATCGGAGTGCGGGCAGCCCACCTCTCGCCGCACCTCGTCGAGCCCTCCGTCGCCTTCGTCGCCGCCGATGGCACCATCCTGACCGGCCAGGCGGCGACAGACGCCGCGCACGAGGACCGGACGCGTCTCGTGCGCGGGTTCAAGAGGCGGCTCGGCGACCCCACGCCGATCTTCATCGGCGGCGTCGGCACGGCGCCGGAGGCGCTGATGGCCGCGCAGCTCCGCGACGTCGTCGCCGCGGTGACCGAGCAGTACGGCGAGGGGCCGCAGCGCGTCGTCGTCACGTGTCCCGCCGCGTGGGGTCCCTACCGCCGGGAGCAGTTTGCGCGAATCTCCGAGCTCTCCGGCGTGCGCGTCGATGAGATCGTCGCCGATGCGGTCGCCGCCGCGATGTTCTTCGCGCGCGATCGTCGACTGGCCGAGGGCGCCCTCCTTGCCGTCTTCGACCTCGGGGGGCGGAACACGGAGGCCGCCGTCCTCCGCGTCGAGAGCGGTGGGCCCGAGGTGCTCGGCACCCCGGAGGGGATCGAGCATCTCGGCGGAGACGATTTCGACGACGCGGTGCGGGGCCTCCTCGATCAACGCCTGGGTGGACGTCTGTCCGCCCTGGATCCGGCCGACCCCGGCGACGTGGCGATCCTGTCCTCGGTCGACGAGGCGTGTACGAGCGCCAAAGAAGCACTGTCCGTCCACGAAGAGACGGTGGTTCGCCTTGGCCTGGACGGAGCCGAGAAGGCGATCACCCTCACGCGGCTCGACCTGGAGAGCAGCATCCGCCCCATGGTGAAGACGGCCGTCGCCGCTCTGCTGCGCTCGATCGCCTCGGCGGGCCTCGACCCCGACGACGTGGATGTCGTCGTGCTCGCGGGCGGGTCGACGCGAATCCCACTCGTGGCCGAGGAGGTGTCGTCGATCGGCAAGCCCATAGCCGCCACCCACCTCCCCAAATTCACCGTCGCGCTCGGGGCGGCCGAACGGGCGCGGGCGCTCGCAGCGCGAGATGACGACACCGCACCGGCCCGGCACGATGCCCCGTTCGAGACCGCTGCTGCGGCTCCCCGTCCGACGACCATCCTCACGAGCTCCGCCCCGGGTACGACAGGACACCCCCGAGTCCGTCGCCGCTCGATGCTCCTCGCTGGTCTCGCCGTCGCCGCGGTCGCCGGCGCCGCCATCGTCGCCGCCGCCTCGTGGTCGGGACGCGGTGAGACCCCGACAGCGGCGAGCACCGCGGCAAGCCCGGTGGCGAGCGCCCCGCCCACCGTCGTCGCGGCGCCCGCACCCGCCGCCGCGGCCGAGACCACGACCGCCACCCTCGCCTTCCCCATCCTCACCGAAGGCATTTCGACGACCGGACTCGACTGGTTCGTGCAGTCGAGCGACACGGCCGGAGTGTGGGGCGTGACCCCGTTGGACGAGAAGGAGGCATCGCGCCCGAACCTCCAGCTGACGCAGACGGATGCCGGCTTCCACGCGGTGTGGACGGGGGACTCTCCCGCCCAGCTGTACGCGCAGAGCACCGGCGCGTCCATCGACCTCAACGACATCGCCGACGGCGGCGGCGCGCTCGTCTTCGACGTCACACGCAACAGCGGAGCGGCCACGTTCTTCGAGGTCGCCGCGCACTGCGGGTATCCCTGCGGGGGCGCGGTCGACATCACGAGCACGATCAATGCCCTCGCCGAGGGAGCTACGCAGCAGGTCATCGTCCCGGCGGCCTGCTTCACGGTCTCGGGCTTCGACCCCCGCGCCGTCGACACCCCCTTCGTGGCGTTCGGCACCGGCGCGCTGGACCTGACGTTCTCGGATGTGCGATGGGAGGACCTCGTCGGCGACGACCCGACAGCCGTGCGCTGCAGCACGTGACGACGGGTAGGGACAGCCCTACCCGTCGCGTCGGGACGACGACCCGACACGGGGGATGAGCCCAGAGACAGCGTTTCCGCGCGGTCGGACGATCGAAAAGAACCGTCCACCGAAGGAAGGACTCGTCCATGGGCATCCCCCCGGCCCCGACCGCACACACCACCCCGGCCGCTTTCGATCAGCTCGTCACCACGCACCGGCGCGGTCTCGTGCGCTACGCCACGCGTCTGCTCGACGGCGATACCGCCACCGCCGAGGACGTCGTACAAGAGACCATGCTGCGCGCGTGGAACCACCTCGACCGCCTCACCGAGCAGCGCGGGTCGGTGCGCGGGTGGCTGACGCGCGTGACCCACAACATCGCGATGGATCATCACCGCGCCCGTCGGGCACGCCCGGCGGAGATCGCCTGGTCAGAATTCGACGCCGAACGAACGGCATCCGTCGACGATCCCGCACACGAGGTCGAGGACCGTGTCGTCGTGACGGAGCTTCTCGCCGTCGTGTCGCCGGTGCACCGTGCCACGCTCGCGGAGGTCTACTTCGCCGATCAGACCGCCGCGGCGGCAGCCGAGCGGCTCGGCGTCCCGGTCGGCACGGTCAAGAGCCGCGTGTTCCATGCGCTGCGAGCCATCCGCTCCCAGAGCGCGGCTCTCGTCGCCTGAGACGCACGAAACATCACCCGCCGGGTCCGCACCCGGCGGGTGATGTCGTGTCCGGCATCAGGCGCCGATGACGCCGGCCGCGGGAATGTCCTCCGGCAGAAGCAGGACGAGGTCGTCCATCGACGGATCCTCGATCGTGCGTGTGCGGCGGGCGTGGTTGGCGATCGCCGCGTCCATGACCTGTCGCGCGTACCGGCCGTTACCGAAAGACGCCGTGCGGTCGACGGCGGTGAAGTGCCCGCGCAGAGCGGCGACCGTGGAGCCCGTGCACTCGTAACCCGAGCTGGTCGCGTGCTGGTTCACGATCGTCACCAGCTCGTCCGGCGTGTAGTTCGCGAACCTGACGCGATGCGAGAAGCGCGAGTCCAGGCCCGGATTGGTCGCCAGGAACTGGTCCATCTCACGCTCGTAGCCCGCCGCGATGACCACGACCTCGTCGCGGTGGTCCTCCATGAGCTTGACGAGCGTGTCCACCGACTCCTTTCCGAAGTCCGCGCCGTTGCCCCCGCCCGACGCGAGCGTGTAGGCCTCGTCGATGAACAGCACGCCGCCCCGCGCGCGGTCGAAGGCCTCGGTCGTCCTCCGCGCCGTGTGCCCCACGTACTCGCCGACGAGGTCGGCGCGCGACACCTCGGTGACCTGGCCCTGCGCGAGCACTCCGAGCGCCGTGAGAAGAGAGCCGTAGAGACGCGCGACGGTCGTCTTACCCGTGCCGGGAGGACCCGCGAAGATCAGGTGCCTGCTGAGAGAGGGCGCGGGCAGCCCCGCAGCCTGCCTGCGGCGCGCAGACGTCAACAGGTCGACCATCCCCTGCACCTCGGTCTTGACGTCGTCGAGCCCGACGAGCTCGCGGAGCGTTCCGAGCAGCTGCTCGACGCGTTCCTCGTCGACGCGGCCGACGCCGGCGCCAATCGCGGATCCGGGCAACGGGCCCAGGTCGCTCGGCACGAGGCGTGTGAGGGTGAGCGCGTCCACCTCGGTGAGACTGCCGAGCCGATAGGCCTGACGGCCGAGCATCTCCTCGAACACCTTGCGCGCCGTGCGACCGTTGCCGAAGGTCTCGTCCCGGGGCAGCTTGGTGAAGTAGTCGTGCAGCGCCGCGCGCGTCTCGAACTCGAGGCTGTAGTGGTTCACCCGGCACAGCCCCTCGACGATGGTCACCATCTCGGCGGACGAGTAGTCGGCGAATTCGACCGTTCGCGAGAAGCGCGACGACAGACCGGGGTTGGCCGCCATGAACGTGCGCATGTCGTTGGTGTAGCCCGCGACGATGACCACGACGTCGTCGCGGTGATCCTCCATGAGCTTGACGAGCGTGTCGATCGCCTCGCCTCCGAAGTCGTTGCTCGATCCGCTGTCCTTCGACAGGGCGTACGCCTCGTCGATGAAGAGGACGCCTCCGAGCGCCTTCCCGAACATCTCCGCCGTCTTGATCGCGGTGCCGCCGATGACGGCCGCGACGAGGTCGGGGCGCGCGACCTCGATGAGCTGGCCGGTCCGCAGGATGCCGAGCGCGGCGAGGATCCGCCCGTACAGTCGCGCGACGGTCGTCTTACCCGTCCCCGGCGAGCCGGCGAACACGAGATGTCGCGAGATGGGAGGCGAAGGCAGGCCCGCCTCGGCGCGGCGTTCGGCCATCTGATGCATGCGCACGAGCGTCTCGACCTGGCGCTTCACGCTGTCGAGCCCGACGAGCTCGTCCAACTCCGCGAGAAGGCGGTCCAGCTCGCTCGCCCCGTCCGGGCGTGCGCCGGCATCTGTGCCACCGGTGGGCTCCGCCGGGGACCGCCGCTCCACCTCTGTCATCTCGGACTCTTGCTCCTCATCCCCGGCCAGCGGTTCGTCGAGCTCGACGTCGGCGTCGGGATCGACGTGCACCGCATCGCCGGCGACGTCTCGCAGGCGAGTCCGTCGAAGTGAACCCGTCGATGAGCCCTGCCACACCGCCCCCTGCCGCCCGCCGCGCACGGAACCGCCTTCGAGCACCAGCCGAGCACTGTCCCGCGCAATCGCCCCGGCGACCTCGGGCTCGACGATCCGCACATCCGTCAGCGCCGCGGTCGCCTCGTCCGACGCGATCACGCCCGTCCCGGCCGGACGGGAGATCGTGGAGTCGACGAGGGTGACCGACGCCGAGCCCGCGACGACGACGGCGTCGTGCCCGGCACCGCGCAGCTCGCATGCCCTCGCCGTCAATTGCGCGCGCTCGATCAGGTGCAGCGCGTGGGTCGCGCCGTCGTGGATGCCGACCCCGGACAGGTCGATGACTGCGTCGGCCATGCCGACGACGCCCTGGCCCCGGGGGTTGCGGATCGTGACGTCCGCGAGGGTCGCGGAGCCCCCGGACGTCACGAGCACCCCGATGCCGCCGCCATCCACGATGACCGTGCCGGTGGCATCCAGGCTCGCTCCGCCTTCGACGGTCATCGCGGCGCCGGTGATGTCGGCGATCCGGCCGCGTGCGACCGTCAACTGCCCGCCGTCGGCGACGAGCAGGCCGCCGGGCGCGGACGCGATGACGACGTCGACGATGTGGGCGGAGCTCGGGCCTCGCACGACCAGCGCTGTCGTGGCGATGTCGTGGAGCCTGCCGCCGGTGATCTCTGACCGACCGCCCTCGAAGACGAGCACGCCGGCACCGGCGTCGTTCGCGACGCGGCTGTCGTGCAGTGACAGCTGCGCGTCGGCCCGCACCACGAGCGCGACCTCCGTCGCTGCCTCGACGGTGCAATCGTCCAACGACAGCGTCCCGGAGGCCACGTCGACGGCCACGTCGCCGTCGGTCCGGGCGAGGGTGAGGCCGGACATCCGCGCCTCCGCCGTGCTGCACACCGCGGGACCGTCGACGCCTTCGATGCGGACCTCACCGGCATCCCCCACGCCCGACAGCGATACGGAACGGTCGATGAGGAGCGACTCGCGGTAGAGACCCGGGCGGATCGAGATGACGTCGCCGTCATCGGCCGAGGCGAGGGCCGACGCGATCGACGGATGACAGTCGGGGAGGTCGGCGGCGACGGTGAGCACGGTGCGCTCCCGTGCGGTCAGTCGAGAGGCCATGTCGTGCCCTTCCAGGCGTCGGGGCGGATCGCCGCGGAGAGCCGCCGCCAGGTCTTCGCGTTCACGGGACGAGGCGGACCCGCGGTGCGCAGGTGCCGCACCAGTTCCGCGTCCGGCGCGATCCAGTACCGCTCCAAGAAGTACGCGCAGGCGTCGCTCCAGACCCAGACGCCGTCCGAGCGGAGCGAGGCGGGGACGGCCGCGTCCTGGCCGCCCACGTGATCGCGCAGTTTCTGGGCGGCGTGCAGGATGACGGCGCCGGAGCACAGCAATCCGAGCACGTCTTCGCGCTCGACCGGGTCGACGATCACGGGGTGCTCGGGCGCGAACCACGGTGCTCCGTCGTGCTGACCGTCGAAGACCCGCGCGATCACGGTCAGCGGGGACGGGCGCAGACGGCGCGCGACCCTGCCGAAGAGGCCCGCCGGACGTCCCCCGTCCGAGGTGTGCTCGTTCATCGTCCCCGCCCCTCACGCCGCCCACGGCAGATCGCCGAGCCACCGGTCGTCCGTGTGCACACGCAGGTCACCGCGCGCCTCCGCCACCGAACGGAGCCTCGCGAGCGCCTGTTCGGTCCCGGCCCCCTCCTCGGCGAGGAGCATCCGGGCGGCGGGACCGCCGCCGCCCTCGAGCACGCGCAGACGGATCCCGGCGGGCAGCGCGATGTCCTCCGCCCCTGTCACACCTTGCAGCACGCGGTCGAGCCGACGGCCGCTCGTGGTCCAGATGAGCGCCTCGGCCGGACCGGTCGCCGGGCCGTCGGCGGCGGCGGCGACCAGCGGCATCCGCAGCCGGAGGACGTCACCCGGCGTGGCACCGGCGGCGGACGGGATGCCACGGACGACGACCGTCCGTGCGGTGGGGAGCATCGCGAGTCCCTCCGCGAGGCAGATGTGGAAGTCGAGGTCGTACTCGGCGTGCGGCTCCGCGGCGAAGATCCGCACGAGTGAGAGGCCCGTCAGCATGGCGGAGCGGTCGCCGGTGGAGGCCCGCATGCCGGGCTGCTGTGCGAGCAGGTGCGACACGGTACGACTGGCGATGTCGTATCGCGGACCGAGCGCCGTCCGCACGCCGTGGCGCTGCTCTGCGGTCGAGCGGACGCCGGCGGGCACCTCGCGCAGACGGCGCGGGAGGGTGACGGCGGGCGGTTCGACGGACGAAACCGGCGCGCGCTCCGGCACCGATGAGGCCGGAACGGATGCCGCTTCGACCGCGCCGGCGCTCGCGCGCTCCGGCGCGGGGGCGATCGGCGATGCGGGTGCGGTCGTCTGCGCGGGCGGGGTCGCCCGTTGCGGTGCCGTCGGCCGTGCGGGAGCGGTCGTCTGTAGGGGCGCGGTCGCGGTCGGGTCCGGTGCGGCGGGCGCGGTGGGCGCCGCTCCGGACGGGGACACGCGGGCCACGGGGTCGTGCGGGGCGGTCTGCCGTCGCTCGGCGGGGATGCTCCCCGTCCGCGAGGCGGGGCCGGGCGCGGGGGTGAGTGTCGACCCCTGCAGGGCACGGGTCAGGCCCGCACGCGGGGGGCCTCCGGCCGGCGGGGTCACGGGGGCCGGGGCGGCCGGAGTGGGGGCGGGCGCGGCCGGGGTGGCGGCAGCCGGGGCGGGAGCGGCCGAGGCGGGGGCGGGGGCGGGGGCGGGGGCGGCTGACGGTATTGCGGCGTCGGACGACGCCCGCGGGTGCTCAGCAGCCGCTGCCTCGGCAGGCGCGTGCGACGCGGCCGCAGTCGGCGCGGCGCTCGACGAGGGCGTCGGCGATTCTTGCGCGGCGGACCTCAGGTCCGAGACCGAGAGCGCACCGGTCGCGGGCGCGGGTGGAGCGGGTGTCGACCGGTTCGCATCGGCGTTCTCACCGTCGAGGGCGGCCGCGGTCAGCGCGCCACGGGCTCGACGGACGGGTGCGCCCTCGCGCGGGGGCCGGGTCTCGCCATCGACGCCCACGACGGCTTCGACCGTGACCGGGCTCTGCGACGACCGCCGCTCCCGGGCCACCGGGACGACGGCGTCGTCGGGATGATCCGGACCCTCGATGGGGTGTCCTGGAGGCTCGGACGGCGCCGCGACCGGGTCCGTATGGCTGACGTTCTTCTCGTCGACGAACACCGCTGCATCCGCCGCCGCGGTGTCACCGCTGGCATCCATCGCCGCGGCGACGAGCCGGCCGTCCGGGGTCAGCGCGAGCGCCTCGGTGGGCGCCCACCGGCCGGGATACGCGTCGCGGACGACGCGCCGCGCGGTGGCGTCGAGCGGGTGGATCGCCACGGTCCCGAGGCGTTCCAGACGCGTGAGAAGGGGACCGAGCAGCCGCGGCAGCCCCGCCGGCCGCCGCGCACCGTCGCACTGCAGGTAGACGCTCAGCGCATCACCGACCGAGGCGGCAGCGCCGGGCTCGACGAGCCGCTCCCCCACCGGGGCCACCAAGAGCCCCGTCGGGACGATCTGCACCTGCCAGTCCGCGCTCGCCCGGCGCCGCGCCCGCGCTCTCTCGTCGAACCGGTAACCGCCGGCGGGCGCGGCAACGAGACCGGGCGGCGTCTCCCAGCGCTCGAGGCGCACGGATCCGTCGGGGGCGCACACGCTCTCGATCGCGAGCGTCGGCGGCGTCGTCTCGTCACCGTCGAGTCGGACGGACGTTCCGTCGATCTCGACCCCGTGGGCGATGCGGAGCGGCTGGTTCAGCGCCGCAGCCAGGTCTCGCGCGGTAGTGACGTCGAGGCTGCCGGAACCGTAGCCGGCGAGGACCACCGCCGACCGCACCTCCGCGGGTAGCGCCCGCAGCACCGCCGCCAGCCGCTCCTGGGTCGGTGCCGGCTCCGCCGGACTGCCCACGACGACGAGCAACTGTTCCTCCCGCACCGCGATACCCGCGAGTCGAACGGCGTGGCGCGCCTCGGCGCCCGCGGTCACCCAGAGTCCGGCGGGGATGTGCGCGGCCCCGGGCAGATTCGAAGGCAGGTGCTGCTGCCACCTCGGGGCCGGATAGCGCCGTCCGGTGGGAACACGCGCGCCCCGGGGACTGCGGGTGATCCAGCCGTCCCCCCGGCCGACAGAGAACAGCGTGCCCGGGCACGGAAGGAAACGCCCCTCCGGCGCGACGACCGGAACACCGAGCACGCGGGCCAGCCGAGCGCTGTCTGCCTCCGCGCCGTCCGCGCCCTCCCCGGCGAATCCGTCGGCCGGGACGACGACGGTGCCGTCGAGGTGAGGTCGTACCGCGTCGACGACCTCGGGCGCGGCCTCCCGGAGAGATTGCTGCAGAGCTGGTGTCGCCAACAGGTAGCGCGCGGCCCGCAGCGGAGGCAGACCGTCGAGAAGGGACTCGGTCTCAACGTCGCCCTCGGCGGCGACGACGATCCCGAAACCCGTCCGTTCCACGGTGATCGACGACACGGCATCCCCTTCCCTCATCTCGACCACGGGCGAGACGGCGTCCACGGTTCATCTCGTCGTGGAGCTGTCGGCCGATGTGCTCATTCCCGCCAGCGCATCGTCAAAGAAGGCCTGGGCGTCGAAGGCCGACCCGTCCCCGGTGAGAGTGCCGTCCGGGAGCAGGATGCCGTCGTCGTCGTGCTCGTCCTCCTCCTCGGGCACGTAGCCCGACATCGGCGCATCGGGAATCCACACCTCCCCCGGAGGGAGGGCATGAGGAAGGTCGACCGGCGACGAGACGGGCGCGTGCGCGGCCGGTGACGGGAGATCCCGGATGCCGTCGACCGACGCGGACGAGGGCGGCGGCGTCGCGGCGGGGAAGGCTGTCGCGGCGGGGAACGGCGTCGCGGCGCGGGGCCGGGGCGGCGCAGGTCGGGACGGTGGCTCGTCAGCCTGGGGCTCCGGGGCCGTGAAGTACTCCGCGTCCGACGGCTGCTCACTCGGGGCTGTCGCGTACTCGGAGTCGGAGTCGTCGACCGCAGTGGTCTGGGACGGTCCGCCGGGTCCGGGCGGCGTCGGGGCACCGGGGACCGGCGGCGGCGGTGAATCGTCGGCGACGGAGGTCGACTCGCGGTCGTCGTCACCGTCGTCCGAGCCCCAGCCCACGTCGGACCCGCCGTCGGAGTCGTCGTCGGGCTCGTACCCGTCGTGATCGCGCGCGGAACTGTCGTCATCGGCATCCGCCCGGTCCTCGGCCGAGGCCTCCTCGTCGCGTCGGCGTTGCTCCTCGTCGCGTCGGCGCTGTTGGTCCTCGATCTCATTCCGCTCGGCCTCGGTCTTCCGCTTCGCCTCCGCGTCCGCCTCGGCCTTGCGCTTCTGCTCGGCTTCGCGCCTATCCTCGGCTTCGCGACGCTCGCGCTCCTCCACAGCCTTGCGGTCCGCCTCGGCCTTGCGCTTGTCCTCGGCCTCGCGACGCTCGCGCTCCTCCACAGCCTTACGCTCCGCCTCCGCCTTGCGCTTCGCCTCGGCCTCGCGACGCTCGCGCTCCTCCTCGGCCTTACGCTCCGCCTCCGCCTTGCGCTTGTCCTCAGCTTCCCGACGCGCGCGCTTGTCCTCAGCTTCCCGACGCGCGCGCTTGTCCTCAGCTTCCCGACGCTCGCGCTCCTCCTCTGCCTGGCGACGCTTGCTCTCTTCCTCAGCCCTCCGCTTCGCCTTGGCCCTGCGGTCCTCCTCGGCCCGACGTTCCTGCTCGGCCTGATCCTCTGCATCTCGCGCCCGCTGCCGGGCCGCCGCACGTGCGTCTCGAGCCTCGTCTTCGCGCGCCGCCGCCTTCGCAGCCTCGCGCGCAGCGTCGGCATCACGGACCGCGTCGCCGGCGAGGTCGGCGGGCGCCACGAGATCGAGGGCACCCAGTTGCTGCTCCCACACCTGCAGCACCACGGGCACGTCGATCTCGTCCGGTTGCCGTTCGCCGTCGCGGCTCACGACGGTCGTGGTTCCGGCATCCACCTTCAACCGCAGGTGCGCGTCGACGATGAACGACCGGCCCTTGTGCGTGATCTTCTCGGAGGTCTTGACGTCCTCCCCCTGTTCGCCCGTCCGGCTCGAAGACACCTTCCACGACGGTGTAAACCCCCCGAACGCGAAGCCGCCGTCGGTCTCGCCGAACATGCCGAACTGGAGGGTCGCGCCCGTCTCATCCGCCTGTTTGCGCCCGGCTGCCGTACCGGTGCCGAGGTCGAACGAGTGCTTCAGCGTCGTCTCCGGCGCGGTCGTGTCCAACCGGATCGACGGCGCCACGAGCGCGCCGGAGACGGAGACATGGGATCGGACGTCGCGGAAGGCGCCGCGTCGGGCGATGAGATCGTCGGAGCGGAACGTCTCGCCCGAGACGATCCGCGGGAGCGCGGCGAAGAGTGAGCCGTCCGAGATCGACACGCGCAGCGCTTCGTCGTAGACGTCGCCCGGCCGCTCGCCACCGAGCGAACCGAGTCGCGCGTGCACGGCAGCCCGGATGGCGTCGCCTCCCGTGTGGTCCCACCGCACGGGTCGCCAGGCTCCCGCCGCCGGCAGATGGAACTGCTTCGCGCTCGGCGCGGGCGGCGCGGACGCGATCGCCTCCGGTGAGTTCTGCGGCTCGAGGATGTCGAGAGAACCGGCGAACGAGAGCGGGGGAAGGTTCTGATGCGTTCCCCCGGTGATGCTGCGCGGCAGCATCGCGTCGATGGCACCGCTGACGTGCTCGTGGATGCTCACGTCGACGTCGAAGGTGACGGGGATGTGATGCTGCTCCAGCGCTTCGTGCTCGGCGGTGACGGTCACCGTCGGGGACACCGGCTCGGACGCGCTCTTGTCCCATCGGCGGTTGAACACGGTCACGTCGTGCTGCGGGGCGATCTCCGCGCCCGGGTGGTCGATGTCGGCATCCGCCCGGGTGTTGAACCCCAACCGACCGTCGGCTCCGATGTCGACGGCGTGGAAGCTGCTGCTCTTACCGGCGATGCCATGCGACCGATCCGTCGACAGCTTCTCCCCCGTCAGGGTCGTCCGCTTCTCGGAATCCCTCGGATCCGGTCGATGAGCGACGGTGACCTCGATCGTCGCGGTGCGCTGGCTGAACGAACTCCCCGGCAGCGGGATCGTGACCCGATTGGGGCCGACGATCGCATCGCGGAGGAATCCGGATCCCGGCGCCTCGGTGAGCAGGCGCCGAACCTCGGCCGCGATGAGCCCGCGGTCCGCGTCACCCACGCCACGCGGTCGCCAGGTGGCATCCATGGAGTCGAGATCCTGTGCCGAGATCGTGCTGTGCCCGACGACGGCATCGGAGTCGTCGCGGTAGGGCCCGAGGGGGTCGCCGCTCCCGGTCGCCGAGGCACTCGGGGCGTTCGTCGCCGCGGTCCCACCGCCGGGCGACGGCTGCGGTCGAGGAAGGGGGGTCATCTCGTAGCCGCCCGGCTCTCCGACGGGGAGAACCGCCGGCGCCGTGCTCGGGCCCGCCGAAGCGGCCGTGCTCGGGTTCGCCGACGACCCAGTGCCCCCCGGAGCGGGTGACGGGGCGGCCGGACCCGACACCGGGTCCGCGGGCGCCGCGGCAGCGTGAGCGCTCAGTTCGGGCGGCAGGGCGACACCGTGCGCCAGCAGCAGCTTCGCGGCCTCGGCAGCGGGCAGCTCGACGTCCACGGACTCCGGCTCGTAGCGGGTGTACGACGGGTTGGCGAAACCTCGACGCCACCGCCACCGGCGCAGCTCCAGGGTGGGCGAGTAGGTGCGTTCGGCGTCGAAGCGGAGGACGACGGTCTCCCCCGTCCGGCTGCGCTCGGTCGATCTGCCGGTCGACAGGCTGTGGTCCGCGGACCGGCCGTAGGTGTACCCCGCCTTGAGCCCTCCCTGCATGACGAACCGATTCTTCGAGCCCGGCACCACCGCGCGCAGCATCGCGTCGCCGCCGAAGCCGACGTTCCATTCCCGCGACGTCCCGACGCTGCGGTCCTCCCCGGAGCCTCGCGTCAGCGTCCGGTCCTGCCGGGTGGTGACGAAGGTGGGATTGCCCAGGCGCTGCTCCACGTCGACCGAGCCGCGCAGGTCGCCGAGCTTGCCGGTGAGCGTCATATCACCGGTCGACACGCGGCGACCGCCGAGCCCCGCGTTCGCGATCGTGCGGAGTCCGGCGTCGGACGCGAGCGCGGCGACGGCCGACGCGGTGACCTCGCCCGGCCTGGTGAAGGGCGATCGCGTGAGGGCGTGGGTACGGGAGACGGTGCCGGAGGCGGTGTCGAAGGTCAGCGGGCCCCAGCTCGAGAAGTTCCCACTGCCCCAGATGCGGCGGTGTCGCGCGCCGGATCCGCGAGTGAGGTCGCCGCGCTTGGAGAGCGAGGCCTCGAGCACCTCGGCGTGCACCTCATGCCCGTGAATGCGCTCGACCTTGGCGAAGGGGCCGAGAGCCGCGAGGTCGACCGCGCGGAACGCGCTGTCACGGACCGCTCCCACGAGGGTGCGCCCGCCCGCGGAGGTCGGCGCGACGCCGTCAAGCTGGGGACGACGCACGACGACCCCGCTCACCAGGATCGACCGGCCGGCATTCGGCGTCTCCGCGCGGTGCCGGCTGCTCGCCGGACCGCTTCCGAGGAGCCTTCCGCCCGCGAGAGCACGCTGGAAGACGTTCGCATCCGCGGTCGACTCGTGAACCACCCGAAGGGTCGTGTGCGCGGGGTGGTAGGCCGCGGGCGTGTCACCGGACGCCGCACGCGTCTCTTTCAACGCCTGGGATGCCGAGCTCTTGACCGAACGCTGGTGCCCGGCGGATACCTGGGCGGAGGCCCGGCCCCAATCCGGGCCGAGTGCGCTCGTCGCCGGAGCCCCGGACGCGGCGAGGAGAAGCCCGCCGAAGGTGAAGCGCTGACCGCGCTTGGAGTCCACCGTCATCTCGCGCTTGCTCGCGAGGGACTCCTCGCGCTTGGACGGGACGCTGGCGATGGTGTCGTCCGCGTCGGTGAGGGCGATGTCGGCCTGCACCGTGACACGGTGCGTCCGGCCGCCCTCCTGCCACGTGATGGTCGCCCCGCCGGTGGCCGCATCGTGCAGCGAGGCCTTGCCGGCGTCTCCGTCGAACCGACCCGCAACGGCACCGGCACCTTTCTCAGACAGCCCGAGTCCCGCCGCGATCTGGTCCGCCAGATCCGCGGGCGCCGAGACGAACGAGTCCTTCGAGGGATCGAAGGCGGTGTCGGCGCCCGGCGTCACGGACGGTGCGTTGCCGTTGGCGGGGGCGACGGCGTCCGGCAGCCACAGCCCGCGCGCCGCGGCGTCGGCGATCGGCACCGAGAACGTCGTACGTACCTCGACCGGCTGCGGAGCGCCGCGACCGGACGCCACCCGGACCGTGCGGGAGAGGGTGTAGACCGCCAGCTTGTCGTCGTCGCTGCGCGAGCTGGAATGCTTCAGCTCCTTCGATCCGCCGTGCTGGCCGCTCAGCGTCACAGTCAGGCCACCGCCGGTGCGGAAGAAGCTGCGCACGCGCCCGCGCGCACCGATCGTGGCGTTCAGCTCGGTGTTCTTCGACCAGCCGGACGAGAAGGCGGTGCTGCTCGTGGTCTTGCTCGACCCTGCGGACACCCCCCGGAAGGTGACCTGCGGCGCTCCGGCATCCACCGAAAACGCCAGGGAGTCGCCCTTCGTCGTCGCCGCCCCCGACGCCGTGAGCAGGCTCGTGAGTGCGTCGACGTCCCTCTGCGACGTCGGGCGGACGGCGGCGGTGTCGAGATGGGTGGCGCGCTGGGGACGGATGCCCCGGAGGTCGGCGCTCCGCGGGTCTGCGGGCGCCCCCGGCGCGCGTCCGCGTTGCGGGCGGGCGTGGGGTACGGTGTGCTCCAGCTCAGGCATCGACAAGGTCATGTCGACGCGGACGGGTGTCGTCCTGGCGCCCGTCGTGAGGGCCAGAGACACCGCGGCGTGCGCGGGCGTCGGTGCGGTCGCCGGGGTCGCCGAGTCGCTGAGCGTCGTCTTGACGCCGAGATCGGAGCCCGTACCGGCGCCCAGGCCGAAGGTCACGGCGGGGTACCCCGGCCCGAAGCCCGCGGCCACCGTCACCTGCCCCGCCACCTGGTGGGAGGTGCTCAGGGACTTCTTGTCCCCGGTCTCCACGTTCTGCGTGCGCGAGAAGACATCCTCGGCCGGGGTCACGGGTTTCGCGGTCGCGGGGGCGCCGTCGGTCGCCGCTGGCTTCGCCGCGGGGGCCGTCGGGGTCACGGCCGGCATGCGCACATCGGTGCGGTGCACCGCGGCGGTGTGTCCGTCGACCGTGATGACCCCGGACGCGAGCACGCCGCGCCACGCGGCAGCGACCTCCGCCGCCGTCGACCGATCGTCCAGGCCCAGCGACCGCGAGACACGGTCCGGTCGCACGCGCAGATGACGGGCGACCTGGGTCCGCAGGTCGTGGGGGTCACCGATGGTCGAGACGGGCAGCGGTTGGCCCTGGAGGATGTCGTTGGCCGGGTACTGCCGGTCCGGCAGCCGGTGTTCGCCGTCGGCAATGCGCTCGATCGCCCAGAGGTGACGCGGATACACCGTCGCACCGCCGTGATGGACCGCATCGCCCATGATGCCGGTGTCGTTGCTCACGGCGCTGCGCCGGGGAGTCTGCAGGAAGATGCGTCGCGCATCCAGCGACTCGTCGGCGAGGCCGAGGAAGTGCAGCAGCTCGTGCGTCAACACCGCTCCGGATTCATCGGTCCGCCACGTCCGCTGGTCCGTCTCGGTGACCGGCTCCCCGTCCGGCCCGCGGCCGGTCGTCCCCACTTCATCGACGCCGGCGACGACCCGGACGGTGGCGTGCGCGGTCGCAGCGGTGGGAGTGAACTCGACATCGAGATGCATCTGATCGCCGCTGGGAAGTCGATAGCCGCGATTGACGATGGCCGCCACGCTCGCCCGGGCTCGGTCCTGTGCGGCGGTGACCTCGGCGTCGGTGACGCCCGCCCCCCGCACCAGGTGGACGCGCACGGTGTAGACCTGGACCGCCCGACCATCGGGCACGATGACGCGCGCTCGGTCGTAGGCGATGTGTCCCTCGAAGCGGTCGGGCCGTCCCGGCCGGCTGTCGGCGCGCACGTCGAAAGCGGTCTGGTCCACGCGGTGCGGCGTCGCGGATGCCAGCCGGGGACGCCACTCCGACTCGCGGACGGGGTTCGAGGGATCCGACCACGGCGCTGTCGCATCGGGCGCGTGCCGCCATCCCTCGTCGCTCGCGGCGGGCTGTCGCGGATCCGGTGCCGGTGGCGGAGGAATCGGGTCTCGGCGGGTTCGCGAGGGTCCCGCGGGCGCGGCGGCGGGGGTCCGCGGCGCGCGAATCGGCAGCGGAGGCGGCGGCGGCGGAGAAGAGGGCGCGGGCGACGCGGGAGCCGGAGACGCTGCCGCCGCGGGGGCCGCGGCCGACGATGGCGTCGGTGCCACGGCCGCCGGGGATGACGGCCCCGCGGAACGCGTGCTCGCCGGTCCTGATCCCGGATGCCGGGGGCCGCCCGCGTCCTGCGGCGCAGCGTTCGGCTGCCCCGGGGCCGTGCCGGCGGCCGCGAGCCCCGGGCCGACGCGCGACGACTCGGAGGCCGGCGCCGGTGCCCGCGAAGACGTTGGAAGGGCGGACGGCAGCGCGGTCGGGGCCTTCGGCTGCGCGGAGGGCGACGACGTCGAACCCGTCGGCGGCGCTGACGGCGTGACGGCCGTCGGCGCCTTCGACGGCGCGGCTCCCAGGGCCGCGTCCGTCGGCGCGGTCTGCCGTGCCGGCCCGGGCGTTCCCGAGGCGGGCGCCGCTGCGTCCGCACGCGGCGTGGCCGTCGGTGCGACAGCCGGTCCGCCGAAGGCGAGGTCGGCGGAAGCGTCAACCGTATCCGCACGACCCGGACGCGGATCGGATGCCGTCGCCTCACTCCGCGAGCCATTCGGGGTCACCGCCTGATCCGCCGGCGCGGAAACGGGAGCGGGGACTCCCTCGGGTCGGACGCGGTCGGGGGCCACCGAGGGTGAAGCCGTCGGCGGCGAATCGGCCGTCTCTCGCCCGTCGACTGCAGGCTTGCCCCCTGGACGGTCGGGCCCGACCTCGTGGGCCACCCGGCGCGACGTGTCCGACTCGCCGTCGGACGAGACGGGTGCGGCGCCGACGTCCTCGGCATCCGTGCGAATGCTGTCCTGCGGTGTCGCCCGCTGCGCACCGTCCACCGCCGGGTCGGGCGCCGGGTCGTACTGCGTGGTCGAGCCGGGCGTGGCCGTGGCGGCGGGTGTCGTCGTCTGCTCAGCCGTCGCCGTGTCCGCCGCCGGGTCCGGCATCGCCGAGGGGCCGGGCGTTTCTGCGGCGGGCGCCGTAGGGTCGGGTGTCGCCGCGGGGCGGGGCGTCGCCGTCTCCGTCGGCGCGGGGTCGGGCGTCGCCGAGTCCGGCGGCGTCGCCACGGGTCGAGACGTCGACGCGTCAGGCGTCATCGGACCGGGCGTCGCCGCGTCCGCTAGACCTGAGTCCGGCGTCACCACGGGTCGGGTCGTCGAAGCATCGGACGTCGCCGGCCCGGGAGTCGCCGTGTCTGAAGGCACCGCGTCGGGCGTGGCCCCCTGCTGGGACGTCGCCGGACCCGCCCCTCCCGGAGCCGGCGCCACCGCGGATGCCGGTGTCGAACCATCGGCAGGCACGGGGCCAGGAGCGGCCGCGTCCGCGTGCGCCGAACCCGACGACCCGACAGGGGCGGGCGTCTCAGCAGGGTCGGGCTCGGTCGTCTCGACGACTGCCTCGCCGGGCCTTGCCGCATCCGACGTCGCGGGGCCGGGTGCCGGGTCCACCGGTGCAGAGCCCGTGGTGTCCGATGCCACCGGACCGGTCGTGTCCGTCACCGCAGGGTCCGGAGTCGCCAGGGAATCCGTCGTCGCCGCGGGCCCCGATGTCATCGCGGACCCCGGCGTGGAGGCGGGTCCCGGCGTCGCCGCGGGTCCCGGCGTCGCCGCGGGACCCGGCGTCACCGTGGATCCCGACGCCACAGAGCCCGGCGTCATCGCGTCCGCGGGGCGGGCGGGAGCCGGCCGCGCCTCGACACCGGGGGTCGTCGCCAAGTCAGGCGGCGCCGTCGGTCCGGTCTCCGTCTCGCCGCGTTCGCCCACCGGCCCCCCCTCGGCCACCTCCCGCTGTTCGATCGGCATCCCGGGCCGGTCCGAGGCCCCCGGGTCCGCCAACACACCCGAAGGGGCACCCGGGGTTGTGGACGGGCCGACCGGAGCCGATGCCGACGAGGGCTGCCCGGAGGGCGCGGATGCCGCGGGGAGCGGGGTGGCAGAAGCGGTCTGTGCCGCCGCTGACTCCGTCGAGGACGCGGCGTCCGGCCGTTCCCCCCGTGGCGAGGGCGGCATCGTCGCCCCGGGCGGTGGCTCCACCCCGGGAGAGCTCTGCCCGGGCGCCGGTGCCGCCCCGGCGCGGTCGGGGAAGTCCGCCGGACGTCTGCCCGGGCCCGTGCCCGCTCCCGCGCCGGACGTCGCCGTGGGCCCCGAGGTCCGTCCCGCCCCCGCGCCCGAGCCCGAGCCGGGGTTCGTCCCCGGCGCCGGGGCGGGATCCGCCGCGCCGCCGTCAGACGTCACGCCGGATCGATCATCCGCGCTCGTCCCCTCGCCCGTCGCATCCCCACCGCCCTGAGTAGACCCACCGCCGAGGTGGAAGCCGGCCGCCTCGCCGAGGCCCGTGCCGATGCTCGACGACGCCGCCGACATCACTCCGCCGGCGCTGACATCGAACCCCTGGCCCTGGATGGCGTTGTAGGTGCCCTCCGTCATGACCTCCACGAAGGCCTCGCCCGCGAAGTCCGTGACGATGCCCTGACCGGTCTCTCTCCAGCCGTGCGGCCGTGGCCCCGCTCCCGTCGTCGAGGAAACCGGGAGCGAGCCCGAGCCACCCGACGACGGAGTGGGCGTCGGCCCCGGCTTCGGCGTCGCGGGAGGTGGCATCGGGCTGGACGCCGGACTCGGGCTCGGCGTCGGACGCGGGTTCGGCGTCGGACTCGGGTTCGACGTCGGACCCCCGCTCGGGCTCGGCGCCGCGTCGAGGACGTCGTCATCCACGCCCTTTCCCGCTCCGGGCACAGCGATGTCGCCGGCGCCCTTGCCGAGGCCCTTGCCGATCGCCGCACCGCCGATAACGACGGCGCCGCCGAACATGCCGGCGAGGGCTCCGCCCGCCGCCGCACCGGAGGTCTTGTCGCCGTCCCACTCGGTGCGATTGCCCTCCGCCATCTGCGCGAGCTGGGCGACCGCGTCGATGGCGACCTCGCTCAGGACGTTGAACGCCGCCCCCTTCGCGACCTCCGCGAGGAGCTTCCGCAGCACCGTACGGAACAGGATGGAGTACATCGCCTTGCGCGCGGCGAGCCACGCCAACGACGACCCGAACGACGGCACCGCCATGGCGATGGCCCAGGCGATTTCGGCGATGAGCGCGATCAGGGCGCCGATCAGCGTGTACTTCGTGTACTCCACGTCGAGTGCGAGCTTCGCGAGGAACTGCGAGCTCGAGAGCATCGACTCGGCGACCTCCCGCAGCGCGTCGCCCTCGGTGAGCGAGGCGATGTACTGGTCGTACGCGTCGCGGCTTCTACCGGTGAAGCCGCGCTGCGTCGCCAGCAGATCACGGCGCAGATCGCCGTCGAGGTCGTTCAGCTCACGAGCGGCCATCTGCCAACCCCGCGCGAGGTCGCGCAGCTGGTCCTCGTTGGCCATCGGGAAGCGCTCTCCCGCGAGCACGAGGAAGAGGTTCGCGGCCTCGTTGCTGACCATGAGCGCCATCGCGTCCTCCTTTCTCGATTCCCCCGCGAGGTTCCCGCCGGGCCGTTGTCCGGGCGATTACCTCTGGTGTCGGCTCTCCCGCGCCGCGACGTTCTCCGTCTCCGCGAACTCGCCGGCCACGGTCGCCGTGTCCTGGGCGAGTTCCTCGACGGAGGTTGCGAGCTGCGCGGCGAACGCGCGGGCGGCCTCGGCCGCCGGCACGTAGTTCGTGTCGTAGGACTCCTTGAAGTCACCGTCGCCCGCAGCACCCGGATAACGGGATGCCAGCTGCTCGACGGTCGCGGACAGACCCCGCACCCGGCTGTGCAGGGCGCTGATCCGTCGCGCGCTCTGGCGCAGACGGTCGGGATCGGCGGCGAAGCGGTCACCGCTCATGGTCGACCACCCTGGAGCTGATCGACCATGGTCTGCATCATGGCCGTCATCTCGTCGGCGGTCGGGAGCCCCGCCGAGGGATCCAGGCCGTCCGGTCCGCTCTCGGCGAGGAGAGCCTGACCGCGTTCCTGGACATCGCGCTGTGCCTGCGCGACGATGGCGACGATCTTGGCGCACAGCTCTTTCGGCGCGAGTTCGCGCCAAGACTGGCCGGTCACCCGCAGATCGGTGAGCACACCGCGCGCGTCCACCGTCGCGCTGAGCACACGGTCCTTCGATGTTGCGGTCGCCGTCAGCGCGTCGATGTCGGCGGCGCGAGCGGCGAGATCGGCGTGCGTCTGCCGCACCTCCGTCATCATCTGCTCGATGTCATCTCCGGTGAACTGCATCATGCTCCCTTCTGCTGCGCCACCGCAGCCTCTTCGGACGCGCCGGACTCGGCGCGCCTGCTCGCGACGGGCGCGCGTCCGGCGGCCACACCGGCCGGAACGTGGGTCGGCTGCACCGGCTCGCGTTCCTCGCCGAGACCGACGACCCCGTTGCCATCCGCGTTGGTCGTGCCCCAGACGGACTCGTCCTCGGAGAGCCAGGTGTTGCGTTCCCGGTCCCGGTCCCGCGACGCCTGGGCTTGCGGCGACATGGGCATCATCGGCATCCCTCCGCCGCCCATCCCTCCGCCGCCGGCCACGCCGCCGTTGACGGCCCCGGCACCGGCTGCTCCGCCGCCCGCGGCGAAGTCGTCCTGACCGCGGATGCCGTCGGTCGCGCCCCAGGTGTCTCCCCCGGGGCCCCCACCGGGGGCGCCGAAAGACCCGGCGCCGCCGGCGCCGCCGCTCAGGCCGGCAACGCCGGAGCCGGCGTCCCCGAGCGTCCCCATCCCGCCGGCGCCTCCGCCGGGCGAGTATCCGCCACCGCCGACGTTCGGAAGGTCGCTCGCGCCACCGCCGCCGAAACTCGCACCGCCACCCGCGGCGAAGTCGCCCGCGTCGGCGCCCGTGATCGGGGTGAGACCGGAGCCCCCTCCGGACGACCAGTCGAAGTCGGCGCCGGCGTTCTGCCCCGCACCGGCACCGCCACCGGGCGCCCAGTCGGAACCTGCGCCGCCCGCGCCCGCACCGACGTCACCGCCGAAGCCTGCACCGCCACCACCGGTAGACCAGTCCGACCCCGAGCCTGCCGCGCCGCCGGAACCCGCACCGACGTCGTTCCCGAACCCGGCTCCCCCGGTCGCCCAGTCTGCGCCGGAACCAGCCGCGCCCGCGCCGCCGCCGCCCGACGACCAGTCGGAGCCCGCGCCGACACCCCCCGACGACCAGTCGACGCCCGCACCGGTACTGCCGCCGAAGCCGACACCGCCCGAGGCCCCGTCGGAACCGACACCGACACCGGCAGAACCCGCGCCGGCACCGCCGTCGAAGCCCGCGCCGCCGCCGACCGCCGACCCGTCCGACCCGGCACCACCCGCACCGCTGGAACCCGCGCCGACGTCGTTCCCGAACCCGGCGCCGCCCGACGACCAGTCGGAGTCCGTGTTGCCGGAGCCCATGCCGAGGTCGCCTCCGACACCGGCGCCACCGGCGGTCGCTCCGGGGGCCGTCCAGCCGGCACCGCTACCGGCGCCCGCTCCCGCACCCGCAGACCCCAGATCGGAAAGGCCGGCTCCGGGCGCCGGCGCCGATCCGCTCATACCCGCGCCGCCACCGGACTCGGTGGGCGCCGTCAGCCCGGCGAAATCCGCCGTCGGCTCGTCGAGGTCGGGCAGGGCTACATCGTCCGGAACCAGCGAAGCCCCGTCATCGTAGGCACCGTCGCTCGTCCCGGGCCGTCGGCCGGCCGATCCGCTGTTGGTTCCGCGCGCGCCGCCGAAGCCACCACCGGCGCCCCCGGGCGTCCCCACGACACCGACGCCGTCGATGCCCTGACCGCTCCCTACGTCACCGGTAGACCACGAGCCGGCCCCCGCGCCGCTGCCTGCGCCGTCCGCACCGAAGCCGCCCGCACCGCCGAACCCCGACCCGTCGAAGGCGCCGGCCCCGCCGGAACCCGTGCCGTCGCCGGCCGCGCCGAAGCCTCCACCGTCGCCGAGACCGGCTCCGCTCGCCGAACCACCGCCCCCACCGCCGCTGCCCGCCGCGACACCACTTCCGGCGCCCCCGGTACCGGCGCCGAAGATCCCGTCGCCGTTGCCCGAAGCTCCGCCGCCACCACCCGGACCGTCGCCGAACACCCCGTCGCCGTTGCCCGACGCACCGCCGCCACCACCCGGGCCAGCGCCGTACGCCCCGTCGTCGCCGCCCGACGCACCGCCCCCGCCCGGGCCGTTCGCGCCGTCGCCGCCGCCGTCCCCGTCCAGGTCCGCGAGCAGATCGCCCAGGTCCGGGAGGTTGTTCCCCCCGCCCGAGCCGTCCCCGCCTACTCCGTTCCCTCCCGGGTAGGGAAGCGACGGGTCCTCCGGCATCGCGGTAGGGTCCTGCATCTGCTTGAGCGCCCGCAACGAGGATCGCATGGCGGTCTCGAGGGTCTGCTGTGCCGCGTAGACCTCGGCGGCGGCCGTCGCGAGGACGTCGCGCACGGACTGCGAGATCGCACGGTTGATGGGGCCGTACGTCGACGGGCTCCGCAGATCTCCCCCGACGCCGGTGAACCCCGGCGGGGCGAGCTGTGCACGGTCGCCCCAGGTGTAGGCGGCGAAGACGCCCTTGGCGTGCTCGACCGTCATGCCGTTGCGTCCCTTCGCCCCGGCGCGCCAGGTGCGGTCAGCTTCCTCGATGTATCGGACGATGTCCTCCATCACCGCCGACTTGGCCTGGGCCGCACGATTGGCGATGGCCTCCTGGTGTTGGTTCCACGTGTTCTGCACCGACGTCTCGAAGGTGCGTACCGCCTCGGCCACCGTCCGGAGGTTGGCCCCGACGCCGCCGTCATCGGTGAGCTGACGGTGCATGGACTCGAGGGACTTCCGCTGAGCGGTGAGCTGCGCCAGCAGAGCCGTCGCCGCGGACCCGCGGATAGACGAGTCCTCCGCCCCGAGCGCCGTCGCGCGCGCGGACATCTCTTCGGCGTTCTGCCCGATCACGGAGGTGAACTTCTCGAATAGGGCGGCCGCCGTATCGGAGCGTCGAGCGCTGAGCCCGGGGCCGTTGTCGCTCGCCACTTTGGCGACGTTGTTCCTCAGCGCCTGGAAGGCGTCGGCGAAACGCACGCCGGACTCCGGGTTGTTGATGAGCTCGTACGTGCGGACGTTGTCCTCGTAGTGGTAGTACCCGTACCGCATGTCCGCCGACCAGTCGTCACGCCCCGCGCCGCCGGGCGTCCCGCCGATCCATCCGTTCTCGGCGGTCTGCAGTTCGTCGAGCACCGTCGCCAGCCCGCTGTCCTCCACGCCCGCGACAAGTGCGAGGAGCGCCTCCAACCCCATGTCCCCCGTCGCGGTGGACCCGCTCGTCGAACCCCCTGCGCCCGTCGCTCCGTGGTCGCCTGAGCCCGTGGTGGTCTCGTCTTCGGCCATGTCGTCTCCTCGTTCGCAGGGGGTTCTCGTGATGGGTTTCGAGTCAGGCCTGGGCCTGCACCGCGCTCAGATCGTCGGTCTCCTCGAAGAGCTGTTCCGCCTTGTCCAGCTGGTCGCGGAACTCGGGCAGCGTCTTCTCGGTGAAGGTGTCCGTGAACGAACGCACCTGACCGGCGAGCGCCGAGACGGTGTTGCCGACCTGCGCGGCGGCCTCCCATCTCGCCTCGACGGGTTGGGCACGAAGGTCCGAGCTGATGGCGTAACCATCCGTGCCGTACAGCGCATCGTCGGTGGTGGTCTCGACGCCCTGGACCAGCGCCTTCACCTGCTTGTACTGTTCGCGATCGAAGGCGACGCGGGTGCCGTCATCTGCCACGATTTCTCCTCTCGTCGGGGTCACGGGGTACCCGCCGACGGCGGGTACCCCGTCGTGCTCAGTTGAAGACGGCCGCGCCGCGCACGTCGCCGTCGAAGAACTCCTCGCGAACGCGCATCGCGGCGTTCTTGATGTTGAGGCCGGCCTGCTGGACCTCTTCGTACTCGACGTTCCAGCGCTGCTGCAGTTCGCCCCACACGGGCAGCGAGCGGCCCCACTGGGCCTCGCCCATCGGGCGGATGGTGTCGTAGATGTTCTGCAGGATCTGCTCGACCTCCTGGCAGGAGCTGTTGAGCGACTGGTTGGCCACCTCGAACTGGACGAGATCGACATTGAAGGACATAGCTTTTTCCTTTCGGGGGGAAGGGGGTGATCAGGCCGCGGCGCTGGACGTGGTGGAGTCGTCGGTGTTGGTGCGCTGCGTCAGCAGCGCCTGCACCTGGGTGTTGAGGACGTCGAGCTTGTTCTTGATGTCGCTGTACTCGCTCTGCCACTCGGTGAGCCGGCGCTGCAGCACGATTCCGGCCTCCGCCCGCGCCGCTGCGGCCATCGTCTGGGTGGCGTCCTCGACGCGACCGCGGGCGGCCTCCATCGCGGAGACCTGCTCCATCGTGCGGCTGATGATCTGCTGAAGGGTTCCTGCTTCGAAACCGGTGAGCTGTGCCATGAATTTCTCCTTGTTCGGGGGTGATGAGGGGATGAGTTCGAACGAATGGGGACGTGGATGCGAAACCTGCGGGCGCCTCCTCTCCTACGTCGCGATCGTGGGGCCTGTCGGCAGGAGCGCGAGCAGCGCTTCCGGCACGGCAGGAGAACGGGAGGCGTCGAGCCCGAGAGCGGATGCCGTGGCGGTGTCTGCGACGGGATACTTCGTGCCGTCGTCCGAGACGAGGTACAGGCCGATGCCGTTGACGCCCGGCGCAGCCGCCGTGGCGGCGAGAAGCCCGGAGCCCGGGGCCACCTCGACGGCTCCGCCGGCCTCGACGAGCGCGACGGTCTCGACGGAGGCGATGCTCGTCCGCCCGTCGGTCCACACCGAGCACGGGGCCGCCTCGGGGGCCATCGGCGTCGGGGGCGTACGGGGCAGTTCGTCCTGCCACGCCGCGGCATCCGTGATGCGCGCCGCGACGAGATCACGCCGGTCCAGAACGCGTAGCGACGGCAGTCCGGACGAAGGGGCGGCGGTCAGCAGCGCCGCGACCGTCTCGGTGATGGGCATCAGACCCTCGGAGGTCACGACGTAGCGAGACCCGTCGCCCTCGGCATCCATCACCTGCCCGAGCGTGGTCGCTTGCCCGGCGATTTCCGGTCCGACCCCGCCGAGCGTCAACGGCGACAGACCGAGGTCGCGACCGCCGGGAATCGTGTCCAGCCACGCGGGCTCGACCGGGCGAGCCTGCGTCGGCTCGAAGCCGATCGCGCGCGCGGCCCAGGGAGCTTCGACGCGCGAGCGCACCCCGTTCCAGAGGAGCCACAGCTGCCCGCCCGACGTCACGAGCACTCCCTCGCCGTCGCCCAGGGGCGTCGTCCGGGGCGCCCCGCCGATCGTCAGGGACGTCGTGTCGTCGGCTGCGCACGCGGTCCAGGTCGGCGCCGGCGACGAAGCAGACGGCAGTTCGTCGGGGAGGCCCTCGACCCCCACCGCGCGGCCCCGGGGCACGGACGCGAGATCTGCACTCGAGACGCGGACCACCGGCGGCGGTCCCCCGACGAGAAGGGCGGCGGATGCCAGATTCCTGACGGGGTGGAGCACATCGTCGATGAGCACGTAGCGGCTACCGGTCGTCTCGTCGACGAGGAGCGCGCCGCGCTGCTCGCGCCAGCTGTCGTTCGTCGTAAACAGGAAGAGATTCAAGACGACCACGACCACGATCGCGGCGGCCGCGACGGCGGCGCCGACCCCCATCCCGGTGGACGTGCGCCGAAGCGGACGGTCGGGTGAGTCGGGGTCGGACCGCAGGACCGCCGCCGAGAGGCGCCCGCGCAGGAAGAGGTGCGCGTCGACGAGATCCCGTCTGCCGTACATGTCGTCTCTCCTTTCCTGCCGTCATCTCGACCACGGCCGCACGGCCGCGGATGGTTCACACGATGTCCGCGATCCAGTCGAAGAGACCGGCCACGGCGAGCATCAGACCGGGGACGGCGATGGCGCAGCACCAGTGCAGGACGTCGCCGGCGCGGCCCCAGGTCGGTGCGAGGCGTGTGCGGGGAAGCACCAGGGCCAGCACGCACGCGTTGGCGGCGACGACCACCAACAGGAGGACGGAGAGGATCTGCCACACCGGGTCGAGGGGCGCGGCCTGCGCGACACCGAGCACCGCCGCCGGCAGAGCGGCGGCGACGAGCACCGCCCCGCGTTGCAGCGTCGCGTGCAGCTCTCTCGCCTGCAGCAGAACGCCGACGCTCGCGGCGACCGTCAGGGCCGCGCAGGTCCATTCGCGGACCAGCGCGAGGTCGATCAGCGCCGCACACAGCAGGGCGGCCCAGGCGACCCACAGGGCGGTGGCCGTCTGGTGCGCGACCGTCGCGCGCCGCTGCACGTCGTCGGCTGGGACGGCGTCCAGGCCGGTCTGGAACTCCGCCGTCGACAGCGGCACGGAATCGACGGCCAGTCCGCCGATCCACGCGGCGAGCCCCGGGATGCCGCGCGCCAGACCGAGCGCGAGGACCACGAGGATCGCCGCCCCGGCGGCCAGGTCGAGACCGAGCACGAGCGGCAGAGACAGGGCGGAGACCGCCAACATGGCCGCGCCCGCCGAGGCCAACAGCACGGGACGCACGCCGCCGCGCGCATAGGCCGCCGCACCCGCCGCGACGCCCCACAGGGCGGCTCCCGTCGCGAGGGTCGCCAGCGGGGAGACCTCGGCGCCGGGGAACAGGGCGGCGGGCACCGTCGCTCCCGCGACGCCGGCCGCGACGACGCCCACGCCGGTCAGGACTGCGGCGATCGGGTCATCCCACAGCCGCCCGACGAGAACACCCGCGGCGAGCAGCACCAGCGCGAGCGCACCGGCGATGAGGGGGGCGATCGTGCCGGCGCCGCCGGCGACGACGACGGCCGCCAGTGAGGCGACCGCGGTCGCGGCCAACGCCGCTCGGCGAGTCGACCTGGCCGACCAGTCGTCATCGCGCGCGTCGAGCACCGACTGCACGCCATCGACGACGTCGTCGTACTGCGCCGGGGCGAGCGCGGCCGCGCGCGGGCGTAAGAACAGCACGTCGCCGTCGAGGAGCCCCGCGGATGCCGTACCCAGGTTCTCATCGAGGGGCGCTTGGCCGAGACGCTGCAGCACCCACCCTCCGTGGTCCAGGCCCCGCGTGGCGAGCGAAGGGTCGAGATGGCCGACGATCGTCGGCAGCAACTCCGCGATCGGGATGTGCGAGGGAACGGCGAGCTCGACGCGGGAGGTCGGCCCGACGACGCTGAGACGGCACATGTCGCCGGTGCTCGCGGCGACGAAGGGCTCTTCGGGCCGCCGGTGGTCCTCTGCCGTGCCGGGTGCTGTGCGCTGATCGAGCGTCGTCATGCACTGCACACGCGCCGCGACGAGGCGAGGGTTCATCGTGGGGGCACGACCTTCGCCGCGGCGCGATGAACCCCGCGCGGGGGGACAGCCGTGGAAGGGGTGACGCACATGCAGCGAGGAGAGCCGACATGAGCACCATTCCCTTCCGCAGGCAGCAGAGAGAGAAGCCGCCCGAGCTGCCCTCGGGCGACATCGAGCTGCAGGAGCCGCCATCACTGCCCGAGCTTCAGCCGAAGGATCCGCTGACAATGCTCATGATGGTGCCGATGATGCTCATCAGCGGGGTGATGATGCTCGTCTTCCTCGGCGAGCGCAATCCCGCCCTCGCCGTCGGGCTCTTCCTGGGCATGCTCGCCCTGGCGGTGCTCATGGTGCTGGTGCAGCTCACCCGGGCTGCGGCCGAACGCCGGACCACCGTGCGCGGCGATCGCCGGGACTTCCTCCGATACCTCGGTCAGATGCGCGGGAAAGTCCGAGGTGCGGCCGCACAGCAGCGCGCTTCTCTGATGTGGCGGCATCCCGACCCGGCGTCGTTGTCGAACATGGCGATGACCGCGCGGCTGTGGGAGCGCCGCGGCAATCACGGCGACTTCGGCGAGCTGCGCATCGGCACCGGGTCGCACAGCCTCAGTCAGCGCATCACTCCCCTGTCGACCAAACCCATCGCCGATCTGGAGCCCCTGTCGGCGCGCGCGCTGCGGCGCTTCATCGCCGTGCACGGGTCGGTGCCCGATCTTCCCGTCTCCCTGTTCGTGCGTCGTCTCGCCGACATCCGCCTCACCGGCGACGACGATGCCGCGCGGGGCATGGCCCGGGCGCTCGTCGCCCAGGCGGTGACGACGCACGCGCCGGATGAGCTGCGCGTCGCCGTCTGCACGACACCGGAGCGCGCCGCCGACTGGGATTGGACGAAGTGGCTGCCGCACGCGCAGCACCCGAGCGGCCAGGACGGCGCGGGCTCCGCGAGACTCTTCGCGACGGACGCCGCCGAGTTCATCGAGCTGATCGACGCCGACATCAACGGGCGCTCCCGCTTCGAGCCCGGTGCCTCTCCCACCGCCGAAGAGCCCTACCACCTCGTCGTCTTCGACGGCATCGCCCCCGTGCCCGGGTCGCGCATCACGGCGGGCGGATACCGCTGCACCACCGCGATCACCCTGGGCATCGAGGTGGACGAGAACGACACGTCCGGCCTGCTGCTGGACGTGCAGACGGATGCCGTGCACATGCTCCGCCGCGATCGCACCGAGGGCGTGCAGCGCTCGCTGTTGTGCGTTCCGGATGCCATGAGCATCGCCGCCGCGACGGCGCTCGCTCGCGTGATCGCCCCCTACCGTGCGGGCGGCCGTTCGACAGATGCGAGCGAACCCATGGTGTCGGACTTCGAGCTGCCGACGCTGCTCGGCATCGACGACGTCGACAAGTGGTCCCCCGCGAGCTCTCTGCGCGAAGGCCTCGATCGCACGCGCCTGCGCATCCCGCTGGGCGTCGATGAGCGCGGCCACCCCGTGCATCTCGACATCAAAGAGGCCGCCCAGGGCGGCATGGGGCCGCACGGCCTGCTCATCGGAGCGACCGGCTCCGGCAAGAGCGAGCTGCTGCGCACGCTCGTGCTCGGTATGGCGATGACGCACTCGTCCGAAACCCTGAACTTCGTGCTCGTCGACTTCAAAGGCGGTGCGACGTTCCTGGGCCTCGACGAGCTGCCCCACGTCTCGGCGCTCATCACGAACCTCGCCGACGAGGCGACGCTCGTCACCCGCATGCAGGACGCCCTGGCGGGTGAGCTGAACCGGCGGCAGGAGTACCTGCGCGCGGCCGGCAACTACTCGTCGCTGCTGGAGCACGAGAAGGCTCGGCTCGCGGGCGTACCGCTCGAGGCCATGCCGACGCTGTTCGTCATCGTGGACGAGTTCAGTGAGCTCCTGGCATCCAATCCGGACTTCGCCGAGCTGTTCGTCATGATCGGACGGCTGGGCCGATCCCTCGGTGTGCATCTCCTGCTGGCCAGCCAGCGCCTGGAGGACGGCCGCATGACCAAACTCGAGAGTCACCTGTCCTACCGCATCGGCCTGCGGACGTTCTCGGCGATGGAGAGCCGGAGCGTCATCGGCGTCCCCGACGCGCACCAGCTGCCGAACGCACCCGGCAACGGGTACCTCCGCAGCGACGTCGCGACGCTCACACGGTTCAAAGCCGCGTACGTCTCGGGCACCTACCGGCGGCGCACGCGCGAGGAGCGGCAGGAAGAAGTGCGTCAGCAGGTCGTCGTCTTCCAGGCATCGCCCGTCGTGCCCCCCGTGGTCGAGGACACGTCGCTGCCCGTACCGGAAGAAACGGCCGCCGTACCCGCCCCCACGGGAACATCGCCCGGGGTCGACGACACGGTCATGTCGATGATCGTCGACCGCCTCGACGGCTTTGGTCCCCCGGCTCACCAGGTCTGGTTGCCGCCGCTCGCCGCACCGCCGACGCTCGACCAGCTGCTGCCGCCGCTGCTCGTCGACCCGGACCGCGGACTGCACGCCATCGGCTGGACCGGTTCCGGACACCTCGGCGTGCCGATCGGCGTGGTCGACAAACCCTACGAACAGACGCGGGAGCTCTACGAGATCGACCTCGCCGGCGCGGGCGGCAACGTCGGCATCGCCGGCGGTCCCCAATCCGGCAAGACCACGCTGTTGCGCACCATGGTCAGCGCCCTCGCGCTCACCCACACCCCGGCCGAGGTGCAGTTCTACTGCATCGACTTCGGCGGCGGCGGCCTCTCGACGCTCGAAGGACTCCCCCACGTCGGCGGTGTCGCCACCCGCCGTCAGGCCGAGCAGGTCGCGCGCACGATCGCCGAGGTGCGCACCCTGCTCCGCGACCGCGAACAGCTCTTCACCGACGCCGCTCTCGAGGGCATGGCCGAGTACCGCGCGAAGCGCGCCGCCGGGGAGCTCGCCGACCAGCAGTTCGGCGACGTCTTCCTGGTCGTCGACGGCTGGGCGGCTCTGCGCGCGGAGTTCGAGGAGCACGACATGACGCTGCGGGAGATCGCGCGGCAGGGCCTGGCCTACGGCGTGCACGTCATGATCTCGACGAGCCGCTGGACCGACGTGCACAGCTCGCTGCGCGACCAGCTCGGAACGCGCGTGGAGCTGAAGCTGGGCGACCCGATCGACTCGGTCCACGGCATGCGCAAGGCGGCGACCGTGCCGCAGCTGCCGGGACGCGGCATCACCGTCGATGGCATGCACTACCTCGCCGGCGTGCCGCGCATCGACGGCGACACCTCGGTAGAGGGGCTCGCCGCGGCATCCCGAGGTCTCGGCGAGGCCCTCGACGAGGCGTGGGACGGTCCCGTCGCCCCGCCGGTGCGCATGCTGCCCGCGGTGCTCGACGCCGCTGTGCTGCCCATTCCCACCCTGCCCGGCCCGATCATCGCGCTCGGGCACGGCGAGCAGGACCTGCAGCCGGTGTGGCACGACTTCGCGCTGAAGCCGCACCTGAGCATCGTCGGCGATTCGGCGAGCGGCAAGACCGGGGCCCTTCGGCTCATCGCGCGCGGCGTCGTCGACGCGTATGCGCCCGACGACGTGCGGATGGTCGTCATCGACCCGCGCCGCGGCATCGTCGAGTCAGTGCCCGAGAACTACCAATTCGCCACCGCCTTTTCGACCTCGGCCACCGAGCAGGTGCTCGCGAAGCTCGTCGCCGAACTGCGCGGCCGCGTACCGAGCGCCGACATCACACCGGCGCAGCTGCGTCGGCGGGACTGGTGGAGCGGCCCGGAGTTCTTCGTGCTCGTCGACGACTACGACCTGCTGCTGGGCGGGGGGATGTCGGGCCCACTCATGCCGCTCGTCGAGCTCATCCCGCAGGCGGGCGACATCGGACTGCACCTCGTCCTCGCCCGCGCGGGCGCGGGCTCGAGCAGAACGGCGATGGATGCCGTCATCCGACGCCTGCACGAGTCGAACACACCCGAGCTGACGCTGTCGATGCCCGCATCCGAGCCGATGACGTTCTCGCCGGGCCGGGGCAGGCCGCTGCCGGCCGGACGCGCGTCCCTTCTCACGCGACGCGGGGGAACCGGTCTGCAGATCGGCTGGACGGAGCCGCCGCAGTGAGCCTCGACCGCACGAGGCGCGCGCTCCGACGCATCACGGTCGTCGCCGTGGCATCCCTCGCGGCGGGGCTGCCGGCTGTCGCGCTGCCGAGCCTCCCCGTGGCAGCCGCGGCGTCGTGCGCGGCTTCGGCCGGTTCGCCGGTCATCGAGGGCGCGTCGTGGGGGCAGAAGCGGATGGGCGCCGAGCACGCGTGGGCTCGCACGACGGGCGACGTCGTCGTCGCCGTGCTCGACACCGGGGTCAGCGCGGCGGCGACGTCGTTGCAGGGTCATGTGCTGCCGGGTGTCGACCTGGCGGGCGGTCCCGCCGACAGCGATTGCTACGGACGCGGCACGTTCGTCGGCTCCCTCATCGCCGGGCACGCCGTCGAGGGCACGCAGTTCGTCGGACTCGCACCGGGGGCGACGATCCTTCCTGTTCGCATCACCAACGATCCCGACGACATCACGCTCGTCGACGCGCTGCCGACTCTCTTGGCACGCGGCATCACGGCAGCGGTCGACGGGGGCGCCCGAGTGATCGCGGTCCCGCTCACGGCGACGGCCAGCTCTCCCGAGCTGGAGCAGGCCGTGCAGGCGGCGGTCGCGGCCGATGTCCTCGTCGTGGCCGCCGCAGGATCCCCGACGACGGACGCGGCGGCTTACCCCGCCAGTCTCGACGGTGTGCTGTCGGTCGCGCCGCTCGGCGAGGACGGTGGCGTCGAGGCGTCTCGGCTCGGAGCCGCGCCGGATATCGCGGCTCCCTCCGCCGGTCTCGTGGGCGCCGTGCCGGACGGCGCAGGGCACGTGGTCGGCGACGAGCCCGGCCTCGCCGTGGCCTACGCCGCCGGTGCCGCGGCCCTCGTCCGAGCCGACGATCCCACGCTCACCGTCGAAGCCGTCATCCAGCGCCTGATGGTCACGGCCGATGCGCCGACTCGACCCCTGCCGGAGGGAGCGAGCACCGACCCATCGCTCGGTGCCGGCGTGGTCGACCCCGTCGCCGCGATCTCGCGCCTCGCCCCCGGGCAGATCGTGGCCGCGCCCGACGAGGCGCTGACGCTGAAGGTTCCCCCGCCGGCCGACGAGCGCCCCGGCGGTCTCGCGCTGGTTCTGGGCCTCGGCCTGCTGGGAGCGGCGGCCGCCGTCCTGGGGCCCCTCGTCGCCGCGCGGGCTGTCCGTCGCCCCTCTCGCGGGTGATGGACGCTTCTCTTCGACACGCCCTGTGTCCGGCCCCTCACGTGCAGGAGGGCCCCGGCGTGTTCGCGGGGCCCTCCTCGGGGATGGCAGCTAGGGCGCCGACAGAACTCAGAAGTCCCAGTCGTCGTCCTCGGTCGCCTCGGCCTTGCCGATGACGTACGACGAACCCGAGCCACTGAAGAAGTCGTGGTTCTCGTCGGCGTTCGGCGACAGGGCCGAGAGGATCGCGGGGTTCACGTTCGTGACCGACGCGGGGAACATCGCCTCGTAGCCGAGGTTCATGAGCGCCTTGTTCGCGTTGTAGTGAAGGAACTTCTTCACGTCTTCGCTCAGTCCGACCGAGTCGTACAGGCTCTGCGTGTAGCCCACCTCGTTGTCGTAGAGCTCGTACATCAGCGAGAACGTGTAGTCCTTGATGTCGTCGCGACGGGCCTGGTCGACCGTCTCGAGACCGCGCTGGAACTTGTAGCCGATGTAGTACCCGTGAACGGCCTCGTCGCGGATGATGAGGCGGATCAGGTCGGCCGTGTTGGTGAGCTTCGCGCGGCTCGACCAGTGCATCGGCAGGTAGAAGCCCGAGTAGAACAGGAACGACTCGAGCAGGGTCGAGGCGACCTTGCGCTTGAGCGGGTCATCGCCACGGTAGTAGTCCATGACGATGCGCGCCTTCTTCTGAAGGAACTCGTTCTCGGTCGACCAGCGGAAGGCCTCGTCGATCTCCTTCGTCGAGCACAGCGTCGAGAAGATCGACGAGTAGCTCTTCGCGTGCACCGACTCCATGAACGCGATGTTCGTGTAGACGGCTTCCTCGTGCGGGGTGATCGCGTCGGGGATGAGCGAGACGGCGCCGACCGTGCCCTGGATCGTGTCGAGGAGCGTGAGCCCCGTGAACACGCGCATCGTCAGCGTCTGCTCCTCGGGGGTGAGCGTGTTCCACGACTGGATGTCGTTCGACAGCGGCACCTTCTCGGGCAGCCAGAAGTTGTTCACGAGACGGTTCCAGACCTCGAGGTCCTTGTCGTCCTGGATGCGGTTCCAGTTGATGGCCTGCACGTGGTTCAGCAACTGCAGCTTCTCAGCCATGTCGTTCCTGTGTCCTTGATCGATGAGGTGTCAGTGGCTCAGAGCATGCACGAGACGCACTCGGTCATGTCGGTGCCCTCGAGCGCCAGCTGACGCAGACGGATGTAGTAGATGGTCTTGATGCCCTTGCGCCACGCGTAGATCTGGGCCTTGTTGATGTCGCGGGTGGTGACGGTGTCCTTGAAGAACAGCGTCAGCGACAGGCCCTGGTCGACGTGCTGCGTCGCGGCGGCGTACGTGTCGATGACCTTCTCGTAGCCGATCTCGTAGGCGTCCTGGTAGTACTCCAGGTTCTCGTTCGTCATGAACGGAGCCGGGTAGTAGACGCGACCGAGCTTGCCTTCCTTGCGGATCTCGATCTTCGAGGCGATCGGGTGGATCGAGCTCGTGGAGTTGTTGATGTACGAGATCGAGCCGGTCGGGGGCACCGCCTGCAGGTTCTGGTTGTAGATACCGTGCGCCTGCACCGACGCCTTGAGCTCGCGCCAGTCGTCCTGCGTGGGGATCTGGACGTTCGCGAACAGCTCCTTGGCCTTGGCCGTCTCGGGCGCCCACACCTGGTCGATGTACTTGTCGAAGAACTCGCCCGACGCGTAGGTGGAGTTCTCGAAGCCGTCGAAGGCGGTGCCGCGCTCGATCGCAAGGCGGTTCGACGCACGCAGCGCGTGGAACAGCACCGTGTAGAAGTAGATGTTCGTGAAGTCGATGCCCTCTTCGGAGCCGTAGTAGACGTGCTCACGAGCGAGGTAGCCGTGCAGGTTCATCTGGCCGAGGCCGATGGCGTGCGAGCGGTCGTTGCCGTCTTCGATCGAGCGGACCGAGGCGATGTGGCTCTGCACGCTGACGGCGGTGAGGGCGCGGATCGCGGTCTCGACCGTGAGGCCGAGGTCGCCGCCGTCCATCGCGAGAGCGATGTTCATCGAGCCGAGGTTGCAGGAGATGTCCTTGCCGATGGTGTCGTACGAGAGGTCCTCGTTGTACGTGGTCGGGGTGTTGACCTGGAGGATCTCCGAGCACAGGTTCGACATGTTGATGCGACCGGCGATCGGGTTGGCCTTGTTCACCGTGTCCTCGAACATGATGTACGGGTAGCCCGACTCGAACTGGATCTCGGCGAGGGTCTGGAAGAACTCGCGCGCGTTGATCTTCGTCTTCTTGATGCGCGGGTCGTCGACCATCTCGCGGTACTTCTCGGTGACCGAGATGTCGCCGAACGGCTTGCCGTAGACCTTCTCGACGTCGTACGGCGAGAAGAGGTACATGTCCTCGCCGTTCTTGGCGAGCTCGAACGTGATGTCGGGGATGACGACACCCAGCGACAGCGTCTTGATGCGGATCTTCTCGTCGGCGTTCTCGCGCTTTGTGTCGAGGAAGCGCAGGATGTCGGGGTGGTGGGCGTTGAGGTACACCGCGCCGGCACCCTGACGCGCGCCGAGCTGGTTGGCGTAGCTGAAGCTGTCTTCGAGCAGCTTCATGACGGGGATGATGCCGGAAGACTGGTTCTCGATCTGCTTGATCGGAGCACCCGCCTCGCGGATGTTCGACAGCAGCAGGGCCACGCCGCCGCCGCGCTTCGACAGCTGCAGAGCGGAGTTGATGCCGCGGGCGATCGACTCCATGTTGTCTTCGATGCGAAGCAGGAAGCACGACACGAGCTCACCGCGCTGCGCCTTGCCCGCGTTGAGGAAGGTGGGGGTGGCCGGCTGGAAGCGGCCCGAGATGATCTCGTCGACCAGCTGGACGGCGAGACGGGGGTCGCCGTCGGCGAGGGCGAGGGCGGTCATGACGACGCGGTCCTCGAAGCGCTCGAGGTAGCGCTTTCCGTCGAAGGTCTTGAGCGTGTAGCTCGTGTAGTACTTGAACGCGCCGAGGAAGGTCTCGAAGCGGAACTTCGCGCCGTAGGCGCGGTCGTTGAGCTCCTGGATGAAGTCCATCGAGTACTTCTCGAGCACGGTCGGCTCGTAGTACTCCTTCTCGACGAGGTAGTCGAGACGTTCCTTGAGCGAGTGGAAGAACACCGTGTTCTGGTTCACGTGCTGCAGGAAGTACTCGCGTGCGGCACGCTTGTCGGCGTCGAACTGGATCTTGCCGTCCGCGTCGTACAGATTCAGCATCGCGTTGAGGGCGTGGTAATCCAGCCCCTCGAACCGCGCTTCGGTCTTGAAGTCCACGTCGGTCAGCTCAACTTCCACCATCGTTCCAATCCCTCGTTGACCCGCTCGACATCGTCGGGGGTGCCGAAAACTTCCAGCCGGTACAGGTGCGGCACCCCGCATTTGCGCGCGATGATGTCGCCGGCGAGGCAGAACGCGTCGCCGAAGTTCGTGTTTCCCGCGGCGATGACACCGCGGATGTTGCGTCGGTTCCGCTCCTCGTTGAGGAATCGGATGACCTGCTTGGGGACCGCGCCCTTCTCGACGCCCCGACCGGCACCCCCACCGTAAGTGGGGGTGACCAGCACGAAGGGTTCGTCGATATGAAGGGGCGGATCGGTCGGCCGGAGCGGAATGCGCACGGCCCGCTTGCCGAGCTTCTCGATGAAACGTGCGGTGTTGCCTGACACGCTCGAGAAGTAGACCAGCAGCGGAGCTTCGGTCGCCGACAAGACAGTGCTCATGACGGAGGTCTGAGAGCCTGTCGCCGGATCAGGCGAGGCGCGAAGCGAGCTCGTCGATCTTGTCGGGACGGAAGCCCGACCAGTGGTCCTCGTCGGTGACGACGACGGGTGCCTGAAGGTACCCGAGCGACTTGACCTGCTCGAGCGCCGACGGGTCTTCGGACAGGTCGAGCACGTTGTACTCGATGCCCTTCGAGTCGAGCGCACGGTAGGTCGCGGTGCACTGGACGCAGGACGGCTTGGTGTAGACCGTGATCGCCATGTCGTTCTCTCTCTCCCCTGGAAAATCTGTGTCCGGCCGGGCAGGGCCAGCCGGGACCTCAATACTACATATGGGGACGGACATCGGAAGGCACCACAAGGGGTAGTAGTTACAGCGATGTGATTTTCCACCGTCTCTCCCCATGTACAACACAGGTTGTCCACGATTTCATCCACAGATCGCACCCCTTCCGGAACGTTGTCGACGGGCGCGATTCCGCGGATTTGGCGGGACCGGTCGATGTCTGTCCACAGGTCGGACGGTAGACGGGGGGTCCGACATTGCACAGGCGAGCGAATTCGCCCGAGGGCGTGTCGCGGCGTGTCGCGGCGAGCCGGTACGAGGACGCCTCGGCGCATGTCGGAGGTCGGCTGTAGCGTTATCCGGTGGCCGGCTACCGCGAACTCCTCAAAACCCCTGGCGTGGGGCGCATCATCGCCGCACAGTTGACGGCGCGTTTCCCCAACGGCATGACCAGCCTCGCGGTGCTCCTCCACATCGAACACGTCACGGGTTCCTATGGAGCGGCGGGGCTGGTGCTGGCCGCCACGAGCATCGGCCAGGCCGTCGCGGGCCCGGTCACCAGTCGCTGGATGGGCATCTGGGGTATGCGGCGCGTTCTCACCGTGACGCTTCTCGTGTGCGCGGCCGCGATCGCAACCCTCGCCCTCATCGAGATGCCGCTGCCCCTCTACATGGTGCTCGGCCTCATCGCCGGCTTGTCGACCCCTCCGGTGCAGTCGGCCGTCCGCACCATCTATCCCAAGATGGTCAACTCCCAGCGGCTCACCCCGCTGTACTCGCTCGACGCGTCGCTGCAAGAGATCATCTGGGTCCTCGCGCCCGTGCTCATCACCCTGGTCGCGACGCAGGTCGGCACCGTCCCGGGTCTGCTCCTCGTCGTGATCATCCTTCTCGGGGGCGGGGCGTGGTTCATCCTCAGTCCCGAGGTCGGCCGCGTGCGCATCCCGCGCAGCCGCCGCGGCCTCGGCCGCGTGCTCGCCAAGCCGCCGGTCATCCTCGCCACCGCGACCGGCTTCCTCCTCATCGGCGCCTGCTCGGCCGTCGAAGCGGGCGTCGTGGCCACCTTCGACCACGGCGGCCTCGAGGCCGGCCTCATCCTCGCCGTCTTCGCCGTCGGCAGCCTCGCCGGCGGACTGTCGTTCGGTCACATCCCCATCGGCCCCTGGGCCATGGCGCGCCGCTTCGCGATCGTGGCCCTCGGTCTCTCGCTCACGATCTTCTCGCTCAACGCGTGGTGGATCGGCGCCACCCTCCTCGTCGCCGGCGCCGGTATCGCGCCGGCCCTCGCGGTGATGTTCGCGATGACCTCTGCCAGCGTCCGCTTCAGCGAGACCGCCGAGGCCTACGGCTGGATCGGCACCGGCCAGCTCATCGGTGCCGCCGCGGGCTCCGCGGTGGCCGGCTTCCTCGTCGACGGCGTCGGCCCCACCGGTGCGTACATCGCCGCCGCAGGCTTCGCCCTGGTCGGCTTCGTGGTCGCCGCGGTGTTCGTGCGCGGCTTCCCGGATCTGCGGCACCGCGACGCGAGCCCCATCCCCGACACCGAGCCGGTGCACACCATCACCTGAGCGGATGCCGGGGCGATCGGCATCCCGCGCCCGAACCGCCCGAGCCGTGGGTCAGTGCGTGCGCCGCAAGAGCTCGAGCACCGCGAGCGCGTACGCGTCCGCCGGTGCCGGGTGGTCGAACACCAGGGTCGAGCCGCCGACCGAGATCTCGACCTCGTAGGTGTCGGAGAGACGTCGCAGAGAGCGGAAGGTCGAGCGCAGCATCTCGCGCAGTTGCGACTCGGAGGGCAGCCACAACGCGTCTTCGGTGGCGACGGAGTCGAGCGCCCACTCCGTCGTGCCGTTGAAAGCGAGGATCCGACCGGTGGGGTAATCGCGCGGCTCCACCGTCATGTCGCTCACGGTGAAGATGTCGGCCTCGAACTCCGGCTCGTCGAGCTGAAAGCGGTCACCGGAGAGCGGATGCCACACCAATCCCGCCTCGCGCAGGGCCTGGGCCAACTCGGTCGAGATCATGGCATCCATTCTGGGGGCGTTCTGTGACGACCGGTCTCCTGTCGTGCGCGTGGACGGAGCAAGATGGATGCCATGTCGACACCCGTGACCCTCCCCCGATTGTCGTGGGGCGACCCGCACGGACCGCAGGCGCTGCTCGCCCACGGACTCGGTTCCGACGGCGCACTCATGTGGCGCTACGGCGTGGCGCTGGCCGACGCCGGGTGGCACGCGGTCGCGGTGGACCTCCGCGGCCACGGTGACGCCCCGCGCACCCTCGACTACCGCCTGTCGTCGTACGCGGCGGATCTGATCGGCACGACGCCCGCGAGCGGCGGAGCGTGGGACGCGGTCGTCGGTCACTCGCTCGGCGGTGCGTCGTCGACGCTCGCCGCGGCTCAGCGTCCCGCTTGGACCCGCCGGCTCGTGCTCATCGACCCGGCCATCGCCCTGTCGGAAGACGACCGCGAGGTCGTACGCATGGGTCAGGAGCAGTCGTTCGCCGACCCGAGCATCGAGGCCGTGCGTGCGGCGCATCCCGGATGGCATCCGATCGACGTCGAGTTGAAGGCGCGGGCGACGCAGCGCGCGAGCCGCTGGGCGGTCGAGCAGACGAGTCTGCAGAACGCCATGTGGGACGTGCGCTCCGCCGCGGCCTCTCTCACGGTGCCGACGCACGTGGTGGGCGCCGACCCGGCCGTGCACTCGATCTTCACGGGCGAGCTCGCGGCCGAGGTGCTCCGGAACCCGTTCGTGACGATGAGCGTGATCGAGGGCGCCGGGCACTCCCCGCATCGCGATCGCCCCGAGGCCGCCGTCGCGGTGGTCCTGCACGCCCTCCGCTGACGCCGCGCATACGCGATGTGCGGCGCGATGCCACCCCCGCACGCAATGTCGGCGGTGCCGAGCAGAATGGATGCCATGACCTCGTTCGACCCGGCTCGGTACCTCCCCGACGACCTGCTCGCGCGCATCCGTGAGCGCGCCGTCGTGCACGACCGCGAGAACACCTTCCCGCACGACGACCTCGACGAGCTCAGAGCGGCCGGGTACCTCGGCATCCTGGTGCCATCCGACCTCGGTGGCGCGGGGCTGAGCCTCGCCGAGGCGTCGCTCCTGCAGCAGCGTCTCGCGGGCGCGGCCCCGGCGACCGCCCTGGCCGTCAACATGCATCTGGTGTGGACGGGGGTCGCGAAGGTCTTGAGCGACCGCGGCCTGAACGATCTCGAGCACGTCCAGCGGGGCGCTGCGGCAGGAGAGGTCTTCGCCTTCGGCATCAGCGAAGCCGGCAACGACCTCGTGCTCTTCGGCAGCGACACCGAGGCCCGCCCCGACGGCGACGGCGGCTACACGTTCACGGGGACCAAGATCTTCACCTCGCTCTCCCCCGTGTGGGACCACTTGGGCGTGCACGGGCTCGACGAGACATCGGCCGACGGACCGAAGATGGTGTTCGCGTTCCTGGACCGCAGCGACGACGTCGTCGCCCACGACGACTGGGACACCCTGGGCATGCGCGGCACGCAGAGCCGCACGACCGAACTGCGCGGGGCCCACGCTCCCGCCGACCGCATCGTGCGTCGCATCGACCCGGGCCCTCAGCCCGATCCGCTCGTGTTCGGCATCTTCGCCGTCTTCGAGATCCTCTTGGCCTCGGTGTACACCGGCATCGCGCGACGTGCGCTCGACCTGGCCGTCGCGGCCGCGACCTCGCGGCGGTCGAAGAAGACGGGCACGACCTACGCCAACGACCCCGACATCCGGTGGCGTGTGGCCGACATGGCGCTCGCTTACGACGCGCTTCCGCCGCAGCTCGCCTCGCTGGCCTCCGACGTGGACACCCTGGTCGACCACGGTGGTCGGTGGTTCGCCCTGCTCTCCGGCGTGAAGTACCGCGCGGTCGCCATGGCGAAAGAGGTCGTCGACGACGCGATCCTCGTCGGCGGCGGCTCGGCGTACTTCTCGCACAACGAACTGAGCCGCCTGTACCGCGACGTGCTCGCCGGCATGTTCCACCCCTCCGACTCCGAGTCCGCCCACTCGACCGCCGCGGCCGCCTGGCTCGGGCCGGTGACCGCGTGATGGCGCGCACGCCCACCCGCGCGCTGAGCCCGGCCGATCAGGAGCGCCGCCGCGCCCTCCGCGTGATGAAGGGCGTGGCACTCGGCGCGCTCCTCGCGATGGCCATCGTCTTCGCCGTCTCGTTCTCGTTGCAGCGCGAGGTCGAGTGGTTGCAGTACGTCCGGGCCGCGGCCGAGGGCGGCATGGTCGGTGCCCTCGCCGACTGGTTCGCGGTCACCGCACTCTTCCGCCACCCGCTCGGGCTGCCGATCCCCCACACGGCGATCATCCCCCGACGCAAAGACGAGATCGGGCGGCAGTTGGGCGAGTTCGTCGAGACGAACTTCCTCGAGGGCGACGTCGTACGGACCAAGCTCGAATCGACGCCTCTGTCGGCTCGCGCCGGAGCCTGGCTGGCCGTCCCCGCTCACGCCGATCGTGTCGCGGCCGAGGGGGCGACGCTCGCCTCGAGCGTCCTCACCGCGCTCAGCGACGACGACGTGCAGGGCTTGATCGAAGACCTCGCCCGCGAGCACCTGCTCTCGCCCGACTGGGGTCCCTCCCTCGGCGGCTGGCTCGAACGCGTCGTCGGCTCGGGCGCCCACCACGGCGCCGTCGACCTCGCCCTCGACAACATCGCGGTATGGCTCGGCAACAACCGCGACACGTTCCAGGGGCTCGTCTCGCGGCGGCTCCCGTCGTGGGTCCCGAGCATGGCGGCGCGCCTCGTCGACGACACCGTCTATCGGGAGGCCGTGCAGTTCGTCGACGCCGTGCGGGCCGACCCCAGCCACCAGGCACGCGGGGCGATAGACGGCTACCTCGGCCGCCTCGCCGATAGCCTGCAGCACGATCCCGCGACGATGGTGCGCCTCGAAGAGGCCAAGGCCGCGGTGTTCGACAGCCCGCGCGTACGGCAGCTCGCCGCCGATGCCTGGAACACCGCCAAGGCCGGCCTGTTGCGGTCGCTCGCCGACCCCGAGAGCGCTCTGCGTCGCCGCGCCGCCGCCGCCCTGGCCGAGGTCGGCGGACGACTGCAACGCGACGCTGCGCTGCAGAAGCGCGTCGACGGATGGGTCACCGACGCGGCGGTCTTCGTCGTCGGTCGTTATCGGCATGACATCGCCTCGATCATCACCGACACCGTGGAGCGGTGGGATGCCGAAGAGACCACCGAGAAGATCGAGCTCATGGTCGGCCGCGACCTGCAGTACATCCGCTTGAACGGCACGATCGTCGGCGCTCTCGCAGGCCTGGTGATCTTCACCGTCGCGCATCTGGTGTGGGGATCATGACGATTCGCGCAATCGCTGGCCGAATCATCACGCTCGCGCCGCCCGGCGCCCTCGGTGCGTGAGTAGCCTGGTGCGCGTGAGCGACGGTTCGGACATGGAGTCCCTCTTCACGTATGGGACGCTCCAGCTGCCCGACGTGCAGCTCGACACCTTCGGCCACCGTGTCGAGGGTGCCGAGGACGCCCTGGCCGGGTACCGGCTCGAGTGGACCGACATCGCCGACGACCACGTCGCCCAGCTCTCGGGTCACGACCGTCATCCAATCCTCCGTCGCACCGACGACGCGCGAGATCGCGTCTTCGGTCGCGTGCTGCTCCTGACGCCGGAAGAACTCGACGCCGCCGACGAGTACGAGGTGTCGCTCTACCGCCGCGCCTCGGTCGTTCTCGTCAGCGGTGTCCGCGCCTGGGTGTACCTGGCCGCATGAGCGCCCTGTCCGTCGATCCTCTGTGGCCCCGTGCCGGGGACTGGCCCGCACCCCACGGCACGACGATCCCGGATGCCGTCCTGCTCGGCGTTCCCGCCTGGCGCACGTCGCTCTCTCCCACCGGAGCAGCGGCGACCCCCGCCGCCGTCCGCGAGGCGCTCCGCCGCTTCTCGCCGACTCTGCTCGGACCGCCGCCCGTCGACCTGAACGCCGCGCTCCGCATCGCCGACGCCGGTGACGTGCACGACCCCGACGGCCGCGAGGGAGAAGCGCGCGTGCGCGCCGCCGTGGCGGAGCTGTCCGCGGCCCGGCTCGTCGTCGCTCTCGGTGGCGACAACTCCGCCACCTACGCGGTGGCCCAGGGGCGCGGAGCGGGTGGCCTGATCACCCTCGACGCGCACTTCGACCTCCGCGACGGGGAATCCAACGGCTCCCCCGTGCGACGGCTGATCGCCGACGGCCTCGACCCCCGACGCATCGTGCAGATCGGCATCGCCGACTTCGCCAACTCGGCTGCCTACGCCCAGCGCGCTCTCGACGCCGGCATTACCGTCATCACGCTCGACGAGGTGCGCCGACGCGGCATCGCCGAGGTCGTCGCCGAGGCGCTGAGAGTCGCGGCGGGCCGGCCGGTCGATCGGCCGGGCGACGGCCCCCTCACCGTCGTCGGCAGCGAGTCGGCCGCCTCTCCCCCCGACGGACCGGCCGCCGGCCGGTTCGCGTTCCCGGGGGTCGGAGCCTCGTCCCCCGGCATCCACCTCGACATCGACGTCGATGTGTGCGACCGCTCGGTCGCCCCCGGCTGCCCCGCGAGCGTTCCCGGCGGTCTCGCCGCCTGGGAGCTGCGGGCCCTCGTCCGCGCGCTCGCTCAAGACCCCGGCGTCATCAGCGCCGACGTCGTCGAAGTGGATGCCACGGCGGACGCCCCCGATTCCCGCACCGTGCGACTCGCCGCACTGTGCGTACTCGAGCTCTTGGCAGGATTGGCGGAAAGACGATGATCCAACTCGTCCTCGCGCGACACGCGAAATCGGACTGGGCCGATGAAGGCCTCGCCGACCACGACCGCCCCCTGAACCACCGCGGCCTGCGCGATGCCCCGGCGATGGCCCGGACGATCGCGCGCAAGGGCGTCCGACCCGAGGCGATCCTCTCCAGCACCGCGCTGCGTGCTCGGCAGACGGCTGAGGCGTTCGCCCGCGTCTTCGACGCCGAGATCACCGAGCAGGCGGAGCTCTACCTCGCCGATCCCGCACAGGTGCTGGCCGCGGCGCGCGCCGCCGGAGTCGACGAGGTCATGGTCGTGGCGCACGACCCCGGGATGAGCGCGCTGGTCTCACGCCTGGCCGATCGCGACGAGCGCATGGTCACGTGCGCCGTGGCGATCTTCACCTGGCACGAGGGCACCTGGGACGACGTCGACGCCACCCCTCCCGACGAGTTCGAGCTCGTCACCCCGTAGGCCCGGCGATCAGCCCGTCCTTCCACACCCGCCGCACGAGCGGTACCCCCGGCCGGTAGGCCAGGTGCACCCGCGACGGCGCGTCGAGCAGCACGAGATCCGCCTTGGCGCCGGGCTCGATCACGCCGACGTCGGTACGACGCAACGCGCGCGCTCCGCCGGCCGTGGCTGCCCACACGGCCTCGGCCGGTGTCATCCCCATCTCGCGGACGGCGAGGGCGATCATGAGGGGCATCGAGCTGGTGAAGCTCGACCCCGGGTTGCAGTCGCTCGCGAGGGCGAGCGTCACGCCGGCTGCGAGCAGACGACGCGCATCGGGGTAGGGCTGCCGGGTCGAGAACTCCACGCCCGGCAACAGGGTCGCGACGGTTTCAGAGCCGGCGAGCGCGATGACGTCGTCGTCCGTCAAGAAGGTGCAGTGATCGACCGCGGCCGCACCCATCGCGACGGCCAGTGCCGCCCCCGCGCCGTAGCCGAGCTGGTTCCCGTGCACCCGGATCCCGAGCCCCTTCGCCCTCCCCGCCTCGAGCACACGCCGACTCTGTGCGGGCGTGAAGGCCCCGGCCTCGCAGAAGACATCGACCCACCGCGCGTGCGGCGCGACGGCGTCGAGCATCGGTCCCACGACGAGATCGACGTAGTCGTCAGCCCGCCCCGCGAACTCCGGTGCGACGACGTGTGCGCCGAGGAAGGTGACCTCGTCCGTCACCTCCGCGGCCAGCCGCGCAAGACGCGTCTCGGTCGCAACGTCGAGGCCGTACCCGGTCTTGATCTCGAGCGTCGTCGTCCCCTGGGACCGGCACTCTCCGACGAACGCCCGGAGCCGCTGGCGAAGTTCGTCTTCGGATGCCGCTCGGGTTGCCGCCACCGTCGTGCGGATGCCGCCCGCCGCGTACGGCTCCCCCGCCATGCGTGCGGCGAACTCCGCCGCGCGGTCGCCGCCGAAGACGAGGTGCGTGTGGCTGTCGACGAAGCCCGGGATCACCGCGCGCCCCCCGGCGTCGACGACGTCGACCCCTCCGCCGGCGTCCGGAACCCGGTCCGAAGGACCCGCCCACACCACGTGCCCGCCGCGGACGAGCACGGCCGCACCCTGCACCGTCCCGCACGGATCACCGTCGACGGCGACGTTCGTCGTCAGCTCCCCGATGTTCGTCAGCAAGAGGTCGCCCGCGGGGCTGATACCACCCGGTGCCGGAGCGCTCATGGCATCGGCACCGTGAGCCCGCGGTCGGCCGCCACCTCGCGGGCGCGGTCGTATCCGGCATCCACGTGTCGCATGACGCCCGTTCCGGGGTCGTTCACGAGCACGCGCGCGAGCTTCTCGGCCGCCAGCTCCGTGCCGTCCGCGACGCACACCTGCCCCGCGTGGATGCTCCGGCCGATCCCGACGCCCCCTCCGTGATGCAGCGACACCCATGAGGCACCGCTCGCCGTGTTGAGCAGGGCGTTCAGCAGCGGCCAGTCGGCGATTGCATCCGAGCCGTCGGCCATTGCCTCGGTCTCGCGGTAGGGCGAGGCGACGGAGCCCGCGTCGAGGTGATCGCGACCGATCACGATGGGCCCCGAGAGCTCGCCGGAGGCCACCATCTCGTTGAACTTCAGCCCCGCGAGGTGGCGCTCCTGGTAGCCGAGCCAGCAGATCCGCGCCGGCAGCCCCTCGAAGTGCACCTGCTCGCCGGCCTTCTCGAGCCAGCGGTGCAGGGCGGCATCTTCGGGGAAGAGCTCGGCCACCGCGCGGTCGGTCTTGGCGATGTCCTCGGGATCCCCGGACAGCGCGACCCACCGGAAGGGCCCCTTGCCCTCGGCGAAGAGCGGACGGATGTACGCCGGCACGAACCCCGGAAAGGCGAAGGCCCGATCGTACCCGCCGAGCTCGGCCTCGCGGCGGATCGAGTTGCCGTAGTCGAAGACCGCGGCTCCCGCATCCTGGAACTCCACCATCGCCTTCACGTGCGCCGCCATGCTCTCGCGCGAGCGGCGGGTGAAATCCTCGGGGTCGCGCGCGGCCTCGGCCTGCCACTGGTCGACCGGCGTCCCGACGGGCAGGTACGACAGGGGGTCGTGCGCGCTCGTCTGGTCGGTGACGATGTCGATCCGGATGCCGCGGGCCCGCACCTCCGGGAAGACCTCGGCCGCGTTCCCTTCGACGCCGACCGACAGCGCTTCACCCGCCTCACGCGCCGCGGTCACCCGCTCGATCGCGGAGTCGAGATCGAGAGCGACCTCGTCGAGGTAGCCGTGGGCGACGCGTCGGTCGAGCCGCGCGCGGTCGACGTCGACGATGAGCACCGCCCCGCCGTTCATCGTCACCGCCAGAGGCTGTGCCCCGCCCATCCCGCCGCATCCGGCGGTGAGGGTCACGGTCCCCGCGAGCGACTCGCGACCGAGGGAGCGAGCCACCGCCGCGAAGGTCTCGTACGTGCCCTGCAGAATCCCCTGGGTGCCGATGTAGATCCACGAGCCCGCGGTCATCTGTCCGTACATCGTCAGCCCGAGTTCCTCGAGGCGGCGGAACTCGGGCCACGTCGCCCAGTCACCCACGAGGTTCGAGTTGGCGATGAGCACGCGCGGTGCCCACTCGTGCGTGCGGAAGACGCCGACGGGCTTGCCCGATTGCACGAGCAGGGTCTCGTCGGGCTCGATCTCGTCGAGGGTGCGCACGATCGCGTCGTATGCCGCCCACGACCGCGCAGCCTTTCCGGTGCCGCCGTAGACGACGAGGTCGTCGGGCCGCTCGGCGACCTCGGGATCGAGGTTGTTCATGAGCATGCGCTTGGCCGCCTCGGCGCCCCAGCTCTTCGCGGTGCGCTGGGCGCCGCGCGGCGCCCGGATCGGAGGGCGGGAGCCGGATGCCGAGGCCCCGGCCCGCGGCGCGGTCGCGGCGTCGGGGGTCGAGACGACGGCCGACGCGTCTCGCTCCGAGGCGTGGGCGCCGGAGGCCGTCGAGGGCGATGCTGTCGTGTCGGTCATGGCGTGATCTCCTTCGATCGGGGCGGGAACAATCGCGCTCTACGCGCGAGGGGCGACGGCGAGAGCGGTGCGAGCCACCGCTCCCGAGGCGACGAGCTCGGTCACGGCCTCGATCTCGGGCGAGACGAACCGGTCGGGACCGGGGCCCTGCACGCGCTCGCGGACGAGGTCGCGAACGGCTCCGGTGACCGGCGCGGGCTGGAGCGGGGCGCGCAGGTCGAGGGCACGGCATCCGGTGAGCACTTCGATCGCGAGCACCCGAGCGAGTCCGTCGATCGCCCGGCGGAGCTTGCGGGCGCCGGCCCAGCCCATCGACACGTGGTCTTCCTGCATGGCGCTCGAGGGGATCGAGTCGACCGACGCGGGGGCGGCGAGACGTTTGAGCTCCGACACGATGCCCGCGGCGGCGTACTGCGCGATCATCAAGCCCGAGTCGACCCCGACCTCATCGGCGAGGAAAGGGGGAAGCCCGTTGCTGCGCGAGACGTCGAGGGCGCGATCGGTGCGGCGCTCCGACATCGACGCCACGTCGGCCACCGCGATGGCGAGGAAGTCGAGCACGTAGGCGACGGGTGCGCCGTGGAAGTTGCCGTTGGACTCGACGCGTCCGTCGAGCGTGACGACGGGATTGTCGACGGCCGATGCCAACTCGCGATCGGCGACCAGGGCGGCGTGCGTCATCGTGTCGCGGGCGGCGCCGTGCACCTGGGGAGTGCAGCGCAGCGAGTACGCGTCCTGAACGCGCGTGCACTCGGGGCCACGATGGCTCGCGACGATCGGCGAGTCGGCGAGGAAGGCGCGGAGGTTCGCCGCCGAGTGGGCCTGACCGAACTGCGGACGCAGCGCCATGAGGTCGGCGGCGAACACGGCATCCGTTCCGAGCTGCGATTCGATCGAGATCGCCGCCGAGACATCGGCCGTGGTCAGCAGCATCTCGAGGTCGTGCAGCGCCAGCAGCAGCATGCCGAGCATGCCGTCGGTGCCGTTGATGAGGGCGAGGCCCTCTTTCTCGCGCAGGGCGACGGGTTCGATCCCAGAGGTGGCGAGGGCTTCGGCGGCCGGCCGGAGGTTCCCGGAACCGTCGCGCACCTCGCCCTCACCCATGACGGCCAGGGCGACGTGCGACAGCGGAGCCAGATCGCCCGAGCAGCCGAGCGAGCCGTACTCGCGCACGACGGGGGTGATCCCCGCATTCAGCAGGGCGGCGTAGGTCTCGACGACGACGGGGCGGACGCCGGTGCGCCCGGTGGCGAGGGTCTGCAAGCGCAGCAGCATGAGGGCGCGGATTACCTCGCGCTCGACCTCGGCGCCGGTTCCGGCGGCGTGCGAGCGGATGAGGCTCGCCTGCAGCTGCGCCCGGCGGTCCTCGGCGATGAAGGTCGTCGCGAGGGCGCCGAAGCCCGTCGAGATGCCGTAGTGCGGCTGCGGGTCGTCGGCGAGCCCCTCGATGAGCGCCCGTGTGTCGGCCACCCGCTGCAGAGCGTCGGCGTCCACGTCGACCCGGGCATCGTGGCGGGCGACGTCGACGACCTCGCGCGGGGTGAGGGGACTGGCTCCGACGGTGACGCGTGCGTTCATACGCCGATTCCATCGCCTCGGGCGATACGGAATGCGGGGGATCTGGCATCCTGTGTCTGTCATGCCAGACAAACCCCGCCCTCAAGTCCCCGCCGCCGACCAGACGTTGCGGATCCTCTCTCTGCTCGCGCGGCAACCGGGGCCGATGGCCGCGCAGTCGATGGCGACCGCGCTCGGGATCCCCCGTTCCAGCACCTACCACCTGCTCGCGACTCTCGAGCAGCACGGCTACGTCGTGCACCTTCCGGGCGACCGGCGCTGGGGCCTGGGGACGGCGGCTTTCGAGCTCGGCGGCGGTTACGCCCGGCAACAGCCGCTCGCCCGCCTCGGTCGGCCGCTGCTCGCGGGGCTGTCGGACCGCGTCGGCGAATCGGCGCACCTCGCCGTGCTGGCCGGGCGAGACGTGCTCTACATCGTCGAGGAACGCGCCCCGCGCCGCCCCGCACTCGTGACCGATGTGGGCGTCCGCCTCCCCGCGCACCTCACCGCGACGGGCCGGGCCATGCTCGCCACGCTCCCCCGCGAGCAGGTTCGGGCGCTGTTCCCGGATGCCACCGCCCTCACGCTGCGCCACGACGCGGGCCCCGCCACGCCGCGTGACCTGCGCGAGCTGCTCCGCGAGGTTCGTGCAGCGGGTCACGCGAGCGAGGACGGCGAGATCACCCCCGGATTCCGCTCCGTCGCCGCCGCGGTGCTCGATCACGCCGGGTGGCCCGCCGCGGCCGTGGCGATCACGTGGCCCGCCGACGGGGCCGAGCGTGATGCGGAAGCACTGGCGTCCGCGGCATCCGCGACTGCCGCCGAGCTCGCCCGACGCATCGGCCACCCCGCCTAGTCGCGCGCCGCTCAGTACCGGGAAGGACCGTGGCGCCTCAGCGCACCACCAGCCGCGGCTCCACGAGCACGTGGGCGGCCCCGGCCGTCGCGGCGCGCGGCGCGACGACCGTGCCGTTCTCGCCCATGAGCAGATCGAGAGCGCCGGATGCCACCCTCTCGGGCAACTGCTCCACGCTCGAGAGCCCGAGCGCTTCGACGGCGGGGGTGTTGTCGAAACCGATCACGGCGACATCGGGGCGACCAGCCAAGGTCACGGCGAGATGCGCGCCGATCGCGAGCGAATCACTCGCGCAGACGATGCCGCGCACGCCGGGGTCGGCCGCCAGGCCCGCTGTGACCACGTCGCGCGCGGCGGCGACGTTCTCTTCGACGACCCATCGCGGCCCCGAAGCTGAGCTCTCGCGCCAGCCGCGCTCACGATCGTCACCCGTGCCCGAGCCGGAGGGCCACCCGAGGAACGCGATGCGCGGTACGCCCCGCTCCTGCAGGTGTATCGTCGCCGCGCGAGTTCCCGCGGCCCCGTCGACATCGACCCACAGATGCGCGGGCGCCTCGACGTCGTTCTCGCCCCACGGGCGACCGAACGAGACGAACGGCAGCCCGCGGTCAACGAGCCAGCCGGTGCGGGGGTCGCCGTGGAAGGTTCCGGTCACCACCACGGCATCCACCTCTCCCCCCTCGAGAAGGTCGCCGAGGCGGGCGATCTCTTCTTCGGGCGTGCGCGCGGCGTAGAGCAAGACGCGCATGTCACGTTCTCCCGCACGTTCGGTGAGGGCGTGCACGAAGCGGTCCAGGACGACGCCTGAGATACCACCGGCGTAGGGATCGAGATGGATGCCGATGGTCGAGCTGCGTCGCGTGCGAAGCCGACGGGCGGCGGCGTGCGGCCGATAGCCGAGCTCGGCGATCGCCGCCTCGACCCTCAGGCGCGTCGCTTCGCGGACGATATCCGGCGTGTTGACGACGTTCGAGACGGTCTGCCGGGAGACCCCCGCGACACGCGCGACGTCGTCGACGGTGGGCGCCTTCGCCATGTCTGCCCTCCCCCTCAGTCCGCTCCGGAGAGATCCGACCGGGCCGCCACGAGTCCGGCCAGATCGTCAGCCTAGGACGCCGGGCACCCTCTTGACAGCCAGGCCCGCCGTTCTTTACCGTTGTCAAACCGTCATTTGAACGTTCAAAAGATGGCCCTCCGAGCACCTGCGGAGGGGTCGCATGCCTCATCGAAGGAGAGAGACAATGACACGGCACACCCCCAACCGCCGCGCGCGAACCTGGCTCGGAGCCGGCGCACTGCTGACCACAGGCGCCCTGGCCCTGACGGCCTGCGGGTCGGGCTTCAACGACACCCCCGGCGAAGGTCAGGCCTCCGGCGGCGGCACGCTCAGGCTCCTCATCGGCTCGTCGGGCGACGCCGAGACGAAGGCCGTCACCGACGCCGTCGCCGCCTGGAGCGAGCAGTCGGGCGTGCAGGCCGAGGTCCAGACCGCCAACGACCTCCCCCAGCAGCTCTCTCAGGGCTTCGCGGCCGGGTCTCCGCCCGACCTCTTCTACCTCGCCCCCGAGGCCCTCGCCGGCTACGCCGCAAACGGCTCGATCGCCGCCTACGGCGACGACCTGGCGAACAAGGACGATTTCTATCCATCGCTCGTCGACAACTTCACCGTCGACGGGAAGTTCTACTGCGCACCCAAGGATTTCTCGACCCTGGCCCTCATCATCAACACCGACCTCTGGTCGGCGGCAGGGCTGACGGATGCCGATGTCCCCACGACCTGGGACCAGTTGGCATCCGTCGCCCAGAAGCTCACCACCGACGGCCGCGTGGGCCTGGCGTTCGGCGCCGAGTACCAGCGCATCGGAGCCTTCATGGCCGAGGCCGGCGGCGGACTCGTCACCGACGGCAAGGCCACGGCGGACAGCTCCGCGAACGTCGAGGCGCTGAATTACGTCAAGACGCACCTGAATGACGGCACGTTCGCGTTCGCGTCCGACGTGGGCGCCGGGTGGGGCGGCGAGGCGTTCGGCACCCAGAAGGCCGCGATGGTCATCGAAGGCAACTGGATCACCGGCGCCATGTCGGCCGATTACCCGGGCGTGAACTACCAGGTCGCCGAACTGCCCGCGGGTCCCGGTGGCAAGGGCACGCTGCAGTTCACCAACTGCTGGGGCATGGCCGCCGACAGCGGCAACCAGGATCAGGCGCGCTCGCTCGTCGAGTACTTGACCTCCACCGACCAGCAGCTGGCGTTCTCGAAAGCCTTCGGCCCGATGCCCTCGATCCAGTCGGCCGCCGACGCGTGGAGCGCGGCGAACCCCGATCTCACGGCGTTCCTCTCCGGTGCCGAGAACGCGCAGTTCCCGCCGAACATGGCCGGCGCCGCCGACGTCATCACCGACTTCAACGCCCAGCTGGAGTCGCTGAAGACGGGTGACCCGCAGGCGCTGCTGCAGACGGCGCAATCCAACCTCGAGGCCATCACGAAGTAGCCATGAGTGCTCTCACCTCAGCGCCGCGTCGCGCCGGATCCTCCTCCCCGGGAATCCGGCGCGGCGAGGCCGCCGCCGGCTGGCTGTTCACCGCCCCCGTGCTGATCATCCTGGGCGTGTTCCTGCTCGTCCCCGTGCTCATGGCGCTGTGGGTGAGCTTCTCTGACTGGACCGGGCGCGGCAGCCCCTTCTCGCCCAACGTCGGCTTCGTCGGTCTCGACAACTACGCCGCCGTCACCACAGGCGGCGGTCTCGCCGAGCGCGACTTCGGCACGGCGCTGCGCAACAACGCCTGGTACGTGCTGCTGGTCGTCCCCCTTCAGACGGCGCTGTCACTGTTTCTCGCGGTGCTGGTCAACCGCGCGATCCTCCGCGGCCGGGGGCTCTTCCGCACGGCCTTCTACTTCCCCTCGGTCACGAGCTCGGTGGCCATCACCGTGCTGTGGCTCTTCCTCTTCTCGGCATCCGGAGCCGTCAACGAAGTACTGTCGTGGCTCGGCATCAATGGACCGAACTGGTTCAGCGATCCCTCGGGCGTCGTGCACAACCTGCTCGGCGCCGTGGGGGTGACCAGCGGCCCCGCGTTTCTGACCGGCAATACGCTGCTCGGCGTCTCGTGGTGGGACTGGCTCGCCGGTCCGTCTGTCGCGATGTCGGCGTTCATCCTCATGGCGGTCTTCACCACCTCGGGCACGTTCATGCTGTTGTTCATCGCGGGCCTGCAGAACATCGGTGCCGATGTGCAGGAGGCCGCCATGATGGACGGCGCGAACGGCTGGGAGCGGTTCTGGCGCGTCACCCTTCCGCAGCTCAAGTCAGTGCTGTTCACGGTGCTGACCCTCGGCCTCATCGGCACCTGGCAGGTGTTCGACCAGATCTACACGGGCACCCAGGGCGGCCCGGGCAAGACGACACTCACCCCCGCCTACCTCAGCTACTCCTCGGCGTTCCTGTCGCAGCAGTGGGGCCAGGGCGCGGCGATCGCTTTCGTGCTGTTCGTGATCATCGTGGCGCTGACGATCCTGCAGCGGTTCGTGCTGCGCGATCGTCCCGTGTCGAAGCGGCGCCTCCGCCAATACGACGTGCACACGAAAGCAGCCCGACGATGACCGCGACCGCATCCCCACAGATCACGGTCCTCGCCGAACAGCGCCTCGGCGGACCCGAGAAGCCGACGAAGCACCGCATGTCGCGCAAAGCCCTCGGCTGGCAGATCGGCCTCTACGCCCTTCTGGTCGTGCTCGCCGTCATCTACATCTACCCCTTCCTCGTACAGGTGGCGACGTCGTTCAAGACGGATGCCTCGGCGGCGGCCGACCCGATCTCGCTCGCGCCGCAGCCTTTCACGTGGGCGGCGTACGAACGGTTGTTCCTCAACTCCGACTTCCCTGTATGGTTCGGCAATTCCGTCGTGGTCACCGTCTTCGTCACCGCGGGGCGCGTGTTCTTCAATTCGCTCGCCGGATACGCGCTCGCGCGGCTGCAGTTTCGGGGGCGCGGTCTCGTCTTCGCCGGACTCATCGCGGTCATGGCTGTTCCTACCGTCGTGCTGCTCATCCCGAAGTTCCTCGTGATCAACCAGCTCGGCATCTACGACTCCTACGCCGGCATGATTCTCCCGCTGCTCGTTGATGCCGCGGGCGTCTTCATCATGAAGAACTTCTTCGAGTCGATCCCACCGTCCGTCGAGGAGCAAGCGCGCATCGACGGGGCGGGGACCTTTCGCATCTTCTGGTCGGTCGTCCTTCCGATGGCTCGACCCGCGCTCATCACGATCGTCATCCTGTCGTTCCAGGGATCGTGGAACGAGCTGAGCCACTTCGTCATCTCCACCCAGTCCCCCGAGCTGACCACCCTGACCAAGGGCGTGGCCTCTCTGGCCAGCGGGCAGCTCAGCCAGGGCAGCCAATTCCCCCTCAAACTCGCGGCCGCGGCCATCATGACGATTCCCGTCGCCGTGGTGTTCTTCATCTTCCAGCGCCGCATCATGAACGCCAGCGAAGGAGCCGTCAAAGAATGACCACCGCCCCCACGATCACCCCGCCCGCCGCAACCGCCGTCGCCCCGGCTGCTCTGCAACCGCTGCTGAACGACGCCCTGATCGTGCTGCGCGCCCCGACCCAGGTCTGGTCCGACACCACGGGCGACATCGGCTCCGCTGCCGTGCACGGGGTCTACCACGGCGACGTGCGACACGTCCGGGCACTGACCGTGTCGTGCGACGATTCCACGATCGAGTGGATCTCGGCCGCTCCCGACGGAGCGTCGCGCGTGGTCTTCGGCGGGCTCCTGCGCGGGATCGACGACACGACCCCCGACCCCAAGGTGCGGCTTCTGCGCGATCGGCGGGTTGCCGACGGCGTCGTCAGCGAGTCGTGGACCCTGCGCTCGCGTCTCGACCGGCCCGTTCGCGCCGCATTGCATCTGCGGGTCGAGCCCGAGTTCGCGCAGTTGCACGAGGTGAAGTCCGGTCACGCGCTCGCTCGCAGCACCGACGTGACGGTCGACGGTGGTGGCGCGCGCGTCAACGCCGGCGCTCTGGGGCTCGAACTGATCGCTCCCGGGGCCCGGGTGGCATCCGGCGTCGACGGCGTGGTCGCCGTCTGGAGCGTCGAGGTGCCCGCGTTCGGCGAGGTCGAGATCGGCTGGTCGCTCAGGCTGCGCGATGACACCCTCGTTGTGGACTCCGCCACCGCGCCCGCCCGGTGGGATGCCGCGGGCGTCGCCGCCGGAGCTCCCGACGCGCGCCTGTCCCGGTGGCTGCGGACGGCCCTCGACGATCTGGACGCTCTGCGTCTGGCGCTTCCCGACCACCCGCTCGATGAATTCTTCGCCGCCGGGGCGCCGTGGTTCTTCACCCTGTTCGGACGCGACTCCATCTGGGCCGCGCGCCTCACCCTGCCGGTGGACCGTGAGATCGCGGCATCCACCCTCCGCGTGCTCGCGCGCCTGCAGGGGACCGATGACGACGCGCAGACGGCGCAGGAGCCCGGCAAGATCCTGCACGAACTGCGTGCTTCCGCGCTCGAGATGCCGGGTGAGGGGATCGTGCTGCCCCCGAAGTACTACGGCAGCGTCGACTCCACTCCGCTGTGGATCTGTCTGCTGGCCGATGCCCACCGTGCCGGCATGCCCGACGGCGAGGTGCGCGAGCTGCTGCCCTCGCTCCGCCGGGCGCTCGGCTGGATCCGCGACTACGGCGACAGCGACGGCGACGGCTTCCTCGACTACATCGACCGGCTCGGCACGGGCCTGTCGAATCAGGGGTGGAAAGACTCCGGCGACTCGGTCCAATGGCGCGACGGCAGCCTCGCCGAGGGACCGATCGCCCTCTGCGAGGTGCAGGCCTACGCCTATGAGGCCGCTCTCGCCGGCGCCGACCTGCTCGAGCGTTTCGGAGACACCACCGATGCCGACGACATCTCGTTCTGGCGCGTCTGGGCTGCCGATCTCAAGACGCGTTTCGCCTCGACGTACTGGGTCGAGACGCCCGAGGGGCGGTACCCGGCGATCGCGCTCGACCGCGACAAGCGCCCCGTCGACTCCCTCACCAGCAACATCGGGCATCTTCTCGGCACCGGCATCCTCTCCTCCGACGAAGAGGTGCACGTCGCCTCGCTGCTGCTCGGTGAGACCATGTCGAGCGGTTTCGGCATCCGCACATTGTCGACGGACGCCGCGGGGTATTGGCCCCTGTCCTACCACGGGGGCAGTGTCTGGGTGCACGACACCGCGATCGCGGCGCACGGCATGCTGCGCGCGGGACTCGTCGAGTCGGCGCGGGCGGTGGTGGAGGGGCTGCTGGATGCCGCCGAGGGCTTCGGGTACCGCGTTCCCGAGCTGCACGCCGGCGATCCGCGGTCACACTCGTCCGTGCCGACGCCCTACCCGGCCGCGTGCCGGCCCCAGGCGTGGTCGGCAGCCGCCGCGGTGGTGTGCCTGACCGCGCTCGCGCCCGCCCCCGGGGAGTGAGCCCGCCGGGCGGTGGTGGCCCGAGCGCCACCGCCCGGCGCCCCCTCCACGGTGGGGCGCCAGAAGTGGCCCCGGGCCACCCCCGTGGCTTTGGGTACACACCGCGGCCACCCCCGCCCGGCCCTCCCACGCGCCGGGGCACCAGAAATGGCCCCGGGGCATCCCCCATGGCCCCGGGGCCACAGCCGACCGCCGCGCGACCTCACGCCACCCGCGTGACCGTACCGCCGGTCAGCCGCACGAGCTCGGCGAACGTCAACGGGAACACGGTGTGCGGGGTGCCGCCCGCGGCCCAGATCTCGGGAAAAGCGGCGAGGTCCTCGTCGACGATCGTGGTCAGTGGATGCGGGTGCCCGGTCGGCGCGACTCCCCCGATGGGCTGCCCGGTGGCGGCCAGCACCTGTGCGGGACTGGCACGACGGATGCCGCCGCGCCCGAGCCGCTGGGCCAGAGCCCCCGTGTCGACGCGGTGCGCACCGCTGGTCATGACGAGCAGGGGTTCGTCGTCACTCCAGAACACAAGGCTGTTCGCGATGGCCCCGACGTCCACCCCCAGGGCGGCGGCCGCGAGGGCCGCGGTGGATGCGGCATCGGGGAGTACGACGATCTGACCGTCGATTTCCGCGGCCTGCAGGGACGCGGCGACAAGACGACTGCGGGTGGGGAGGGCGTCGGACATGCCGCCCAGCCTAGGTCCGTCTGCGTGTCCCCCTCCCCCGCCCGCCGTCACACGATCCGCTCGAGGTCGTATGGTGTGGCGCCGTCCGGGCTCCCCGTCGCTGCACTCGCATCCGACCGCCTCACCCGTCAGAATGGATGCCGGATGCCGCAACGCCGCGGCCCCCGACAAGCGCTGCCCACAAGGCGGCCGACGACAAGGAACGCGATGACCAACGCTCTGCCCCTGCCCGATTTCACGCACGAACGCGTGGAGGTGATCACGGGGCGACGCAGCGGTCTGCTCGTCGCCGTGGCGCTCCACTCCTCGGTCCTCGGCCCCGCTCTCGGCGGTGCACGACTGTGGACGTACCCCTCGTGGACCGACGCGCTCGGCGACGCTCTCCGCCTCTCGGCGGCGATGACGCTCAAGAACGCCGCCGCCGGCCTCGACGCGGGAGGCGGCAAGTCCGTGATCGGTCTTCCCGAGGGCACGGTGCTCGACCCCGACCGGCGGCGAGCCGCCTTCCTCGACCTCGGTGACGCCGTCGACAGTCTCGGTGGCCTGTACCGCACCGCCGAAGACGTGGGCTCGACGACCGAGGACATGCTCGTCGTGAGCGAGCGCACCCCGCACGTCGTCGGCCTGCCCGACACCGTGGGCGGCTCGGGCGAGCCCGCGGGCCCGACGAGCCTCGGCGTCTACGCCTCTCTCATCGCGACCCTCGAACGCGCCGTCGGCACGCGTGACGTCGCCGATCGCCGCATCACGATCGCCGGCCTCGGGCAGGTCGGCGGACGCCTCGCCGAGCGCCTCGCCGCCGAGAACGCCGTCCTCACCGTCACCGACGTGAACCCCGCCAAGCGCGCCCTCGCCGCCGAGCTGGGCGCGTCATGGGTCGAGCCGAGCGAGGCGCACCTCATCCCCGCCGACGTCTTCGTCCCCGCGGGCATCGGCGGCGTCCTTACCGACGAGGTGATCGACGCCCTCGACGCCCGCGCCGTGTGCGGCCCCGCGAACAACCCGCTGGCCGACCGCTCCGGTGCCGACCGGCTCGCGGCCCGCGGCATCCTCTACGCCCCCGACTTCGTGGTCAACGCCGGAGGGGTCATCTATCTCGACCTGGTGGCCAAGCAGCGCGGCACTCTCGACGAGATCATGGGTCGCGTCGCCGGGATCGGCGACACCGTCCGTCGCGTGTTCGACGAAGCCGCGAGCCGGGGCGTGACCCCGCTCGCCGCTGCGGAGGGGCTCGCCGCCGAGCGACTCGCCGCGGGCGCAGGTCGCACCGCGCTCGTCTAGATCGCGGCGGGAAAGAAGAAGAACCGGATGCCGCTCGCGCGGCATCCGGTTCTTTTGTTCGAGAACGTCAGTGAGCGGCGTCGTAGGCCGCGAGAACGGTAGCGGAGATGCGTCCCCGATCATTGATGGGGAAACCATTCTTCTGCGCCCACGATCGCACGTCGATCAAATCGCGGGTGGGAATGGCGCGTCCCCGGGGAGTGCGTCGAGGGGTGGCCGGAGACGACCCGATCGGTCGTGCGGCGGAAATGAACGGCCGAAACGCGTCGCGCAGTATCTCGGCATTCTGGGGAGACAGATCGATCTCGTAGGAACGCCCTTCCAGAGAGAAGGTCAGAGTGGTTCCGTCTTCGATGACCGATCCGTCGAGATCATCGATCGTCTGCGTGATGTGCTTTTTCGCCATGCCGCGACCATATGCCGCCGACGAGGCGCATTCCGGGCCGCGCTTTCAAATTTCACCCGTCAGCTCGCCTGCTTTCACCGGCCCCGACCGCCGACCGGCCGTTCCGCGATTCCCTGCGGGTTCGGCGGCTTTGGTCGAGACGGTCTGGCGAACGTAGGAATCCTCTCGGCCGGTGCTCTCACATCCGGCCGAGAGGATCGGGACCGAAGATCAGGAATTCGCCTCGGCGTACGCGTCGAGAATGGTGGCGGGAACGCGGCCGCGGTCGCTGACCGTGTGGCCATTCGCGCGCGCCCATTCCCGGACGGCTCCGAGGTCGACGTCATTCGAACGGCGAGCGGCCCGGGGCCGACGCGCGGCCGAATTGCCACGGGACACCGAGCGAGCGGCATCCACGAACGGAGCGATCGCCGAGTAGAACTTGTCGGCATTGCGGTCGGAGAGGTCGATCTCGTAGGCGCGACCTTCGACGGAGAAGGTGATCTGCTTTCCCTGCCCGTCTTCGAGAACGGAGCCGTCGAGGTCGTCGACGAGGTGCGTGATGTGCTTCATAGCCATAATACGAAAAACCTTACACCCGCATTCAATGAATTTCCCGCATAAGTCCTCTCCGGTAATAGCACCGGGTGTCCAGCGCGCCGCGAGATAGGCACGACCGCCGTCGGGGGACTATCCTCCACGGGTGGTGTTCGCTCCCAGGACCCACTCGAGACAGAGGATGCGTCGCGTGAGTCTTTTCCGTACCAAGTCGGTGGAGCAATCCATCGCCGACACCGATGAGCCCGAGTTCCGCCTCAAGAAATCCCTCAGCGCCGTCGACCTGACCGTCTTCGGCGTCGGCGTCGTGATCGGTGCGGGCATCTTCACGCTGACCGGTCGAGCCGCCCATGACGTCGCCGGTCCCGCCGTGGTGATCAGCTTCATCATCGCGGCGATCGCCTGTGGTCTGGCGGCCATGTGTTATGCCGAGTTCGCCTCGACCGTCCCCGTTTCGGGATCGGCGTACACCTTTTCGTATGCCTCTCTCGGTGAGCTGTTCGCCTGGATCATCGGGTGGGACCTCATTCTCGAGATGTTCCTCGGCGCGAGCGTCGTCGCCCAGGGGTGGAGTGCTTACCTCGGCACCTTCCTCCAGCAGCTGGGAATCATCCTTCCGGCGGAGATCTCGTACGGCGGTGTCGTCGACCTTCCGGCGATCCTGCTCGTCCTGGTGCTCGGTGGGCTGATGACCCTCGGCATCAAGGAATCCCTGCGGGTGAACCTCGTTCTCGTGGCCGTCAAGCTCTTCATCGTGCTCTTCGTGATCATCGCGGGCATCATGTTCATCAACCCGGCCAACTACAGCCCCTTCGTGCCGGACTCCGTGCCGACCGAGTCGGCGTCGGGTCTCACCCAGCCGCTCCTGCAGTTCCTGTCGGGCCTGCAGCCCGCCACCTTCGGTGTCGGCGGCATCCTGGCCGGTGCAGCCCTGGTGTTCTTCGCCTACATCGGCTTCGACGTCGTGGCGACCACGGCAGAAGAGACCAAGCGCCCCCAGCGCGACCTGCCGATCGGCATCATTGCCTCGCTCATCATCTGCACGATCCTGTACTGCGCCGTGGCGATCGTCGTCACGGGCATGGTGCCCTACTCCGAACTGAACCCCTCGGCAGCCCTCGCCAACGCTTTCGCGTTCCACGGTCAGACGTGGATGGCCACCGTCATCGCCGCGGGCGCCGTCGCCGGTCTCACCACCGTGGTGCTGACGCTGATGATCGGTGCGACCCGCATCATCTTCGCCATGTCGCGGGACCGCCTGCTCCCCGGGGCGCTCGCGAAGGTGCACCCGCGCTTCCGCACTCCGTGGGTCATCTCGATCCTCGTCACCGTGATCGTCGCGATCGTGGCCGGCGTCACGCCCATCGGCGTGCTGGAAGAGATGGTCAACATCGGAACGCTCTCCGCGTTCGTCCTGGTTTCGATCGGCGTGATCGTGCTCCGCCGGAAGCGCCCCGACCTCAAGCGCGGTTTCCGCGTGCCGTGGAGCCCGGTGCTGCCGATCCTCTCGGCACTCATCTGCACCTACCTCATGCTCAACCTGTCGGTCGAGACGTGGCTGCGCTTCCTCATCTGGCTGGCCCTGGGCTTCGCGATCTACTTCGCCTACTCGCGGAGCCACGCGCGCGTCGGCACGGGCGCCCCGCTCGAGGGGACGAAGCCGAACGTGGTCTCGCCGCCGAAGGAGTAAGAGAGCAGGCACCGGATGCCACGTCCCCGTCGTTCTCAGAACGCTCGGGGTCGTGGCATCCGTCGTTATCCAGGTACTCGCGATCCCCCGATGGCCACGCCCTGGTCATCGCGCACGCGGCGTCCGAGACTGGGCTCATGGACATCACCGGCAACACCGTCTTCCTCCCCGGCGCCACGAGCGGGATCGGCCTGGCCCTGGCCGAACGACTCCGCGACGCCGGCAACACCGTCATCGTCGGCGGCCGACGCCGGGAGCGTCTCGACGAGGTCGCAGCCGCGGGCGGGTTCGACACCGTGCTCATAGACACCGCCGACGCCGAGTCCATCCGCGCGGCGAGCGCCGAGGTCGTTCGTCGTCACCCCGACCTGAACGTGGTCATCGCCATGGCGGGGATCATGCGCGTCGAGGACTGGACCGCGGGCGCCGGGGTCCTGGCATCCGCCGAAGAGACCGTCGTCACCAACGTGCTCGGTCCCCTGCGGCTGATCGCGCACCTGCTCCCCCACCTGCAGAGCCGACCGGATGCCACGATCATGACCGTCTCGTCGGGTCTGGCGTTCGTGCCGCTGCGTGCGACCCCCACCTACAACGCGACGAAGGCCGCGATCCACCTCTTCAGCGAGTCGCTCCGACTGCAGCTCGAGGGGACGAGCGTCTCGGTGCTCGAACTGGAACCGCCGTCGGTCGCCACCGACCTGCTGCCCGGGCAGCGCGAGAGCTCGTTCGCCATGAATTTGGATGAATTCGCGGATGAGGTCATGTCGATCCTGCGCGATCAGCCCGACGCGACCGAGGTGCAGGTGGAGCGTCTCGCGTTCCTGCGCCGGGCCGAAGCCGAGGGGCGCTACGCCGAGACGGTGCGACAGCTCAACGCCGCAGACCCGCACTGAACTGCGCCCGGACGATATCTCGGCGATACACCCCACCCCCTAGGGTGAGGACGTTCGACGACGATTCTGTTCCGGGGGGTTTCATGGGGATCGCACGCACGTGGGTCTTTCCGATTCTGCGCATTCTTCTGGTCGCCCTCGTGGCGGCGGCGCTGATCAAGCTGGCGTTCTTCCCGGATCGGCCGGCCGATGCGGCGCCGGCGCAACCCACCGGCGCGATCGTGGAGCCGCGCACGGTCGCCACCCTCGGCACCATCACGAACGACGTGGTCATCAAGGCGACGGTGACCGCCGATGCGGCCCTGCCGATGAAGTCGACGGCGGCCGGAACCGTGAACAAGATCTTCGTCGCCGAGGGTGCGAGCGTCGCCGAGGGCGACATCGTCTTCAACGTCAAGGTGCCGATCGAGCGCGATCCCGCCGACAGCGTGGATGCCGAGGGCAAGCCGAAGCCGGCGATCTTCCGCTACGTTGACGTCACGGCGCCCGCGGCGGGAACACTGAGCTCGCTCGCGGTGATCGCGGGGCAGGACGTCACGATCGGAGCCACCGCCGGCGCCGTGGCACCGCCGACGTTCTCGGTGAGCGGCACTCTCGAGCCGGCGCAGCAGTACCGTCTGCTGAACCGGCCGACCGAGGCCTCGGTCACCATCACGGGCGGCCCCGCCGCCTTCACCTGCACCAACCTCCGCATCACGACGCCCCTGGCCGGCAGCACCGGCGGAGACTCCCCCGCGACCGGCGGCGGCGCGGGCACGAGCGGCGCCGGGACCACCGCATCCGGTACGACGGCGACCTGCACGGTTCCGGGCGACGTCACCGTCTTCTCGGGCCTCGCGGCCGAGATGACCCTCGCCGGCGGTCGCGCCGAGGGCGTCCTCCTCGTCCCGACCACCGCCGTCCGCGGTGCGGCGCAGAGCGGCACCGTGTGGGTGTCGAGCCCCGACGGCACCACCGCCGAGCGCGCGGTCGCCCTCGGTCTCACCGACGGCACGCAGGTGCAGATCACCGACGGCCTGGCCGAGGGCGAAGAGATCCTCGAGTTCGCGCCCGGGGCGATGGCGACGGTCGACGAGGGGTGCACCGTGTACCCCGACGGCTCCATGTTCTGCGATCCGGCCGCGGCCTCGTGAGCCTGCTCGCTCTTCGCGAGGTCACCCGGACGGTGCTCCCGCAGGACCAGCCCGCCCTGACGATTCTGAACGGTGTGGAGCTCGTGATCGAGCCCGGCGACCACGTCTCCATCGTCGGGCGCTCGGGGTCGGGGAAGTCGACCCTGCTGAACATGCTCGGCCTGCTCGATAAGCCCACGAGCGGGGAGATCACCTTCGACGACCGCCCCGTGAAGGAGTACTCCGCGGCCCAGCGCGACCGGCTGCGCGGCGCGGCGATCGGCTTCGTCTTCCAGCAGTTCAACCTGCTGCCCGGGCGCACGGCGCTCGAGAACGTCACCATGCCCCTGCTGTACGCCACGGGACGCACCTTCTGGCGACGCAGGAGTATCGCCGCCGAGATGCTCGCCCTCGTGGGTCTCGAGCATCGGATGAACAGCCTGCCCGACCGCCTGTCGGGCGGTGAGCAGCAGCGCGTGGCGATCGCCCGCTCCCTCGTCCGCGGCCCTCGGCTCATCCTCGCCGACGAACCGACCGGCGCTCTCGACCTCGACACGGGCCAGAGCGTCATGGAACTCATCGACGACGTCGCCGAGCGCACCGGGGCCGCCCAGGTGATCATCACGCACGACCCCACGATCGCCCGCCGCGCCCGCCGTCATTTCCGCCTCGATCGCGGGGTCCTCACGGCCGTGGACGACCCGACGCTCGAGCCGATCACGCGTCGCGACCGCCGCGAGGCGGCGCCGCCGGAGCAGGAGCCCACCGGCGTCCTGGCTGAGCTGGGGATCGACGACGCCGAACGGAGCGACGCCTGATGCGCGCCCTGACCGCTCTCGTCGGCTCCCTGCTCGAGGCCTGGCAAGAGGTCCGGGTTCACCGCACCCGGGTCCTCCTCTCGCTCGTGGGGGTCGCCGTCGCCGTGTGCTCCCTCACCACGGTGGTCGCGCTCGGCGCCATCGTGCAGCAGGCCAATCAGGAACTCAGCGAGCGTTCGTCCGGCCGACCCGCGACTCTGCTCGTCTCGGCCCACCGCACCGACGGCGGGACCCTCGATGCGAAGACGGTGGATGCCGCCTGGGCCGATGTCCTCGACAGGTACCAGGTGTCTTTCGCCACCCGCGTGCAGAACGTGTCGCAGCTGGTGCCGTTCCCCGACGGGGCCGTGCAGGTCATGACGCAGGCGGTCGACCAGCCCTACGGCGAGATGCACCGGGTGCAGATGGCCGAGGGCGGGTGGTTCACCCCTCTCGATGCCCAGCAGCTCGCCCCGCGCCTCATCGTCAACAGCGTGTTCTGGGACCGGATGGGGAATCCGCCCCTCTCGAGCAACCCGGTGGTGGCGCTCGGCGGACAGGGCGTGCCGAACGCGGCGTCGGGGATCCCCGCGGGAGGCACGACAGCCGTCGTCGTGGGCGTGGTTCCCGCGTCGACGTGGGAGACCCAGCCGACGATGTTCATGCTCGCGGATCACCTCACCGCGTTGCAGGACGCCGCCACCGGCGAGCGCGGCGCGGGAGCCGCGGCCACCGATCCGTATGGGCAGGGGGCGCCTCAGACGCAGTACGAGATGTGGGTGCCGCCCGAGATCTCCGACGCGCTGACGGCGGTCGTCAAACGCGACCTCGCGGCGGCCCTGGGCGACAACGTGTCCGTCGATGTCGCGCGCAACGACTGGGCGACGTACGGGAACGATCCGTTCCTCGTGACGAAGCTGGTCGTCACCGGCATCGCCGTGCTGGTGCTGCTGCTCGGCGCCCTGGGGTTGGTCAACATCGCTCTGGTCACCGTGAAGCAGCGCGTGCGCGAGATCGGCATCCGTCGCAGTTTCGGCGCCACGGCGGGCCGGGTGTTCTTCGCCGTGATGATGGAGAGCGTGGTGGCGACGGTCGTGGCCGGAGCGGTCGGGGTGATCGTCTCGATCCTCGTCGTGCAGTCCCCCGCGATGCGCGAGGTCATCGGGCAGGGCATGGTGAGCGACTTTCCCCCGTTCCCCGTCGACGCGGCGATCACCGGCCTCGTGGCGGCGACCGCGGTCGGAGCGATAGCGGGGCTTCTTCCCGCCCTCGTCGCCGTGCGGGTGAAGGTCATCGACGCCATCCGGTACTGAGAACGAAGAGTTCCGCGGCGGGGCTGGGAATGCCCCGCCGCCCGCCGATAGGTTCGGGACGTGACCGACATTCCCCGTGACGCCCCCACGCCGTCCGCTCTGCCCGAGGCGGTCGCCCCGCCCACCCCGAGCGACTCGCTTCCGGCGATGCAGCTGGCGGGCCTGGCGAAGCACTTCGGTCAGAAGGTCGCTGTCGCCGGTCTCGACCTCACCGTCCCCACCGGGTCGTTCTACGGCCTGGTCGGTCCCAACGGCGCGGGCAAGACCACCACGCTGTCGATGGCGACCGGACTTCTGAGGCCGGATGCCGGCACGGTCGGCATCCACGGAGTCGATGTCTGGACCCACCCGGTCGAGGCGAAGAAGCTCATCGGCAACCTCGCCGACGGCGTGCGTCTGTTCGACCGGCTCACCGGCGAACAGCTCGTCACCTACACCGGCATGATGTTCGGCCTCACGCGTGACGAGGTCGGCGCCCGCACGGCCGACCTGCTGCAGATCATGGACCTCACCGAGGCCGCAGGCACCCCCGTCGTCGACTACTCCGCGGGCATGACCAAGAAGGTCGCCCTCGCCTGCGCTCTCGTGCACGCTCCACGTCTGCTCGTCCTCGACGAGCCCTTCGAGTCCGTCGACCCGGTGTCGGCTGCCAACATCGAAGACATCCTGCGCGGCTACACCGCCTCGGGCGGAACGGTCATCGTCTCGAGCCACTCGATGGACCTCGTGCAGCGCATGTGCGACCACGTCGCCATCATCGCGCAGGGCCGATTGCTGGCATCCGGGACCGTCGACGAGGTCCGAGGTGGACAGACCCTGCAGGACCGCTTCGTCGAGCTGGTCGGCGGACGCCACCACGCGGAGGGGCCGCAGTGGTTGCGACAGTCCTGAAAATCCGGTTCCGCGTCCTGGGCAACACCCTGATGCGGAGCCCGATGCAGATGGTCGGCTTCATCTTCGGAGTGATCGGCGCGCTGTGGATGCTGCTGCTCGTCGGCGTCGGGCTCTTCTTCGTCGGCACGCTCGACCTCGACATCGCGCGGTCCGTGATCACTGCCGCGGGGGCGCTGCTCACCCTCGGGTGGGTCGTGGGCCCGATCTTCGCCGCGGGGCTCGACACGACGCTCGACCCCGCCAAGCTCGCGCCCTTCCCGATGACGACGCGGCAGATGATGGTCGCGATCACCGCGGGAGGGCTCACGGGGGTGCCGGGCATCACGACCGCGGTCGGTTCGCTCGCCGTGTTCCTCGTGTGGGCGCGGTACCCGGTCGCGGCCGTCGCCGCGCTCGTGTGCGTTCCGCTTGGCGTCGTGATCTGCGTCGTCGCCTCGCGCGCGGTGGCCGCCCTCGCCGCCGGCATCGGCGGAGGCCGCCGCACCCGCGAGATCATCGGACTCGTCGGCTTCGTCCTCGTCATCTTCGCGAGCCCGATCTTCATCGGCATCACCGGCGCTCTGGTCTCGGCGAGCGAGCAGGGGGTTCAGCTGCAGGCCCTCGTCACGGGTCTGTCGTGGACGCCGATCGCCGCCGCGTGGGCCGTGCCCGGAGACCTCGCCGCGGGCGCCTGGATCACGGGGGTGCTGAAGCTCGTGATCGCCGTCGTCACCCTCGCGGTGCTGTGGTGGCTCTGGCAGCGGAGCCTGTCGGCATCCGTCGTCGGTCCTCCCGCCCGCGCGACCACGCGTCGCCGTTCCGGGGCGCTCGGGTGGTTCGGCGTCATGCCGTCGAACCCGGTCGGCGCGACCTGGGCGCGATCGCTCACCTCGTGGACGCGCGACTTCCGCTATCTGCGGCAGCTGCTGCTGATCCCCTTCGCTCCCGTCCTCGTGCTGGTCTACTCGCGCGGTGACCTCGACGGGCCGTTCTTCGCAGCCTCGGGCCTGCTGGTGGGCTTCTTCGCCGGCATCCTGGCGTACACCGACGTGTCGTACGACGGCACCGCCTTCGCCACGGTGCTGCAGACCGGCATCCGGGGGCGTGCCGATCGCCTCGGCCGCATGCTGGGCTCCGCGACCGTGAGCGTGCCGCTCGTGCTGCTCGCCGACGTGGTGACACTGGCGATCGCCGACAAATGGCAGCTCCTTCCCGCCGTCGTCGGCGGCTCGATGGGACTCACGCTCGTGGGGCTCGGCGTGAGCGCCGTCAGTTCGGCCCTGCTCGTCGTACCCACACCCGCCCCGGGCGACTCGCCCTTCAAGCGGGTGCCCGGTTCGACGTTCACGATGTTCCTGGCGTTCTTCCTCTGCTGGGCCCTCGTCGCCGTGCTGGCACTGCCCGCTGTCGTCCCTGCCGTGATGGCGATCTTCTTTGGGGTGACGGACGCCGGCTGGGTCTCCCTCGCGATCGGACTCGTCTGGGGCGTCATCGTCTTCGCGGGCGGCGTACTCATGGGCGGCGCGCGCTTCGACGCGAGCGCGCCGAGGCTGCTCGCGCAGTTGCGGACGTTCAAGGGCGCCTGAGACCGGATGCCGCGTGCCGGTCCCGGCGTCGGCTCAGTCGTCGTAAGGGTAGCCGAAGACGAACCCCGGGACCGCCGCAGGATCGAGCACCAACACCTGGCCGGGTTGGATGGCGGTGCTGCCCGGGATGCCGTTGAGTGTGGTGAGGGACATACCGTTCCAGATGCAGAACCGGTCGCCGATCGCGGCGGGGGTGTCACCGGGGGCCACGGTGTAGGTAGCGATGCGTCCATCTTCCGTTGACGTGGGGGTTCCCGCCGCGAACTCACGGACGCCCGTGTCGACGAGCTTTCCCGACAGACTCGCGGTGGGGGCCTGTCCATCCTGACTGCCCATGTGGATGTAAGCGGATTCCGCGCAGTCGCCGAACCCTCCCCCGGGGATGTACGTACCGTTGCCGACGTCGACGTACCCCTCCGGGGGTCCGTAGGGATCGACGGGGGCGGATGTCGTGGGCGTCGTCGCGTCGCTCGGAGTAACTTCCAGCGACGACGTGAGGCCCGCGGCCACCGTGGCGACCGTCCCCAGCGGCGCAAAGGCCGGCACCGTCAACGCCGCCAATCCCACGACCACCGCGCCGCACACGAGGCCGGCGATGACCTTGGCGGACAGCTTCATGGTCTCGAGCATGGCAGGCGGCGGCGTCGGGCGCCATCGTGTCGGGGCGTGGTTCGTTCGGTGCTCACAGCGGGCGTGCCATCGCGGTCCCCACGCACGGGTCTAAGGTGAGGGCCACCGCCCGCCGCCGGAAGGATGCCTCATGGCCACCTCGCTCGTCGTCTACATCTCGTTCGCCGGAGCCGCCCGAGAGGCGATGACCTTCTACGAATCGGTCTTCGGCGGCGAGCTCAAGATCAGCACGTTCGGCGACTTCGGAATGGCCGACGCCCCCGCCGACGGTGTGATGCACTCCGAATTGCGTGCCGACGGCTTCACCGTGATGGGAGCCGACGCCTTCGGCGAGCCCGCCGGCGGCTGGGGCGCGAACCGCGTGCACGCCGCGTTCATGAGCGACCAACTCGATCGCGTGCGCGGCTTCTACGACCGCTTCGTCGAGCGGGGCTCCGAGGTCGTGCAGCCGCTCGAGAAGCAGCTGTGGGGCGACCTCTACGGCGAGGTGACCGATCCGTGGGGCGTGGCTTGGATGTTCAACATCGCTGCCCCGGGCGGCTGGGCCGAGAGCGGGAGCGTGAGCTCGTGAGCATGCGCCTCGAGCTAGTCCCCCTGCCCGCGTCCGACGTTGACCGAGCCATCTCGTTCTACCGCGACGTCGTAGGCTTCGTCCTCGACCACGACGTCTCCCCCGGAAACGGCATGCGTGTCGTCCAGCTCACCCCGCCCGGCTCCGCCTGTTCGATCTCCTTCGGCGTCGGAATGGGGGCTGGGACGCCGGTGTCGAACCTGCACCTGGTCGTCGACGACCTGGACGCCGTTCGCGCCGACCTCGCCGCGAAGGGCCTCGAGGTGTCACCGGTGCAGGACATGGGCGGCGGGGTGCGCTATGCATTCTTCGCAGATCCCGACGGCAACTCCTGGGCCCTGCAGGAGATCCGCCCGGGAGCGCGGCTTCCCGATCCCGTGTCGTAGGCATCGGACGCGCCTTCAGGGGCGAGTTCGAGGGAGGTCCGGATGCCGCGCCGCCCACCGTTCACCCGCGCGTCGGCCTTTCATCCTTGAATTGTTGGCGACTCCTTGGAGCGGCGACTTCGACGCTCTCCGGGCGCGCCCCGTGGGCGCTCGATTCCTGAACAATTCCGTTCGAAAACGAAGAAGGCCCCCGCTGGGCGGAGGCCTTCTCGTGGTGTTCTGGTGGCCCCAAGTGAAGCGCTTGCAAGTAATTCACGGCCCCTGTTGGCGCTCCGGGACGCACTTCGCCAGGGTGTGATTGCGGAAACACTCACACGTCCACCAAGGTCTATGCCCTCCGGAACGAGGCGGATGAAGCAGGTCACGCCCCTCGTCCGCGAGCAGCTCGCGGCGGACTACCGTGCTGGGCTTGGCATCTACGAACTCGCCCGTAAGCACGGTCTTCACCGCTACACCGTGTCGCAGCATCTTGCTGCTGCGGGCGTTGTGATGAGACGAACAATCACAGACAGCGAGAAAGCGAAAGCTCGAGAGCTCTTCGAAAGTGGTACCAACTACGCGGAGATTAGTCGGCAGCTGAAGCGTGATCCAGCCACAGTCAAGAAGATGATCCAGAGCCAGGATCTCGATCCTTCCCCTCAAGGATGAGTCGGGCCAGCTCGAAGAACGCACCGGCCAGCTTTTCGTAGTCCGGCTCAGGATTCACGATCAAAGCAGCGCGGATGACGGAGGTGCGCGTTACCGGAGCTTCGCGGCATTACCGTTCAGGTCGCCAACCCTCAAGATACTTGTCGGCCAGTCGGAGAATGTCGTCATCGCCGATCTTCTCCCGGACTTCCGCCACGGCCTGCTTGACCTCGTCCTCTGAGCCGAATAACCCCACTACAAGCTCCCACGCGAGGCGGTCCTCAGTCCGGACTTTCCTTGAACCCATCGACTGAGATCGAGCCGTCGACTTCGCTGATCGGAGAACCGACCTGACCAAGACTGGGTCCGAGGCGGCTGTGAGCGGCGACTCGCCAGTCGCGTCGCGCACCGCGTCGTAGATGCGCCACGCGTCCCATTCGCGTTCGGGCTCGGCTGGCGGCGACGCCTGAAGTCGACTCACAAACTCGTCTTGCAGTTGCTGATCGAAGGTCTCGCTCACGAGCTTGTGGCCGGAGCCTTCACGGTGGCCCATGCTGTGAATGAAGTCGAGCTGCGACGAATACGTCTCGATGCCCGCCATGATCTCGGCAACCAGCGCTTCCCGATCGGCTTCGTCCTGAACGTTGCGAAGAAGGCGAAGAACTACTCGTCCTACCGTGAGATCCGGACGATTGAGCTCGAACATCCCAGCATGCTTCTTCTCAGGGATCTTGTCGATGAGGTTCAACAGGGTCGTTGCCGCCGGGACGATCATCTCCGTTGTGAACTTCGCCTCGTATGACGTGAGGCCTTCGAGGACTGTGTCCAGCTGGTCTGGGTCCAGTTCCGACAAGAGCGCTTTGAGCGCTTCTGCGTCGTCGAGCACGGCAAAGGCGCCTTCGGTGCTCCTGAACGCGACAAGGGTGTCGGGTGCGACTCGGTCGAAGTAGAGGTTGAGGTAGTCGGCGTGCGCCATCCGGTGCGCGGTGCGCCAGGTGCCAAGCCAGTCTGAGCCGTAGGTGCTGTTCTCCACGTACTGCAGCGCGACCGGGAAGAGCCGGTTGAACAGCGCCCGTATGAGCAGTGCGTCGTCGGGAAAGTCTTTTAGAAGTGCATCTATCGCCTTCTGCGCTTCGTCGTCCTTACCCGATGAGTAGCCGCGCGTCTTCGTGAGCTCAGTCCGGAGCTGCGTCAGCCGCTGCATGAGGTCAGGACGGAACACGCGAGCGGCTTCCATCGCCAAGAGGTCGACGAGGTCGATTTCCGCACCGAGACTCTTGATCGTCGCCTTCGACGAAATTGCGTATCGGGTGACGTCCCGCATGTTTGAGAGCAGCGGGTCAATAATCTCGAAGTAAGCGTCTCCCCAACGATCCTCGTCGAGTTCGACATCGGCGACTGGCGTGAGGACACGGTTGAGCTCGTTGAAGACCTGGGAACGAAGAAGTACCTCTGGAGCCTGCGGAACGTCGAAGCTCAGCTGAACGATCTTCTCGAGATAGGCGCGACCCGGGACGCCATCCTCGGTGAGTGCCTGCTCTACCCTCGCGCGGTCGAACGCGAGCACGTAGACGATGTTCGGGAAGCTGGCCGTCAGGCGAACAAGCTTGAAGATCTCACGTATCTCTGGAGTCGTAAGCCGATCGATGTCGTCGATCACCACAACAATGGGCTCCGCAAGCGCTCTCAACTCCTTGGTTATCTGGTCCCGTACCTTCTTCGCGCTCCGATCGGCATTGGTAGTGTCCGCCAATCCGCCCAATGCTGCTGCAGCAGCCTCTCCGACGATGCTTGCTCCAGGGACCGGAACGAACTGCGAAACCGGCTTGAGTATGCTGGCGTACTTCGCGAGCCAGTCGGCCGCCTGGCCGAATTTGCTCTTGTTTTTCACGTTTAGCTCGGCGCCAATCTCCGTGAAGAAGAAGTTGACGAGCTGGTTCGAGCCGGAGAACATCCACGGATTGAAGTCGACGACCGCCAGCTTCGGTTCCTGCTCGAACTGCTCGCGCATCAGATTGATGAACGAACTCTTGCCATGCCCCCAGGGGCCGAGCACCCCAACGACCAGACCTTCACTGGCATCTAGCTCTCGGATCGACTCAACGAAGTCGTGCGCAACTGGAGATCGCCCGAGGTCATCATCAGCCGACGACTTGATCGGGGCATCAATTGGTGGCTTCTCGCGCGGGTGCTCTGTCTCGCTCATATGACCTATTTATGCGCCTTGTGATCTCATTTTGCAAGCTCTTCAACATCGACATTATTACTTGCGGAACAATACCACCGGTACATACACCTGGGCGAGTTTCTGCACGATCGGACATACCGGCGCATAAGATTACGATCGGATAGAAACAGACCAACCGGGGTCGCGAGCACTACCTGCGCGGTTGAAAATTGCCGATCAGCGCGGACCGGTGGGCCTCTCAGATCGAACAAGGGTAAAGCAGCCGAAGTCCTCCATGGTCCGGTGCGCCACGCCACGTCTGGTCCACGGCGCAGGAATCAGGTCGCACCTGCTGTGCGCGAGTAACTCGTGGCGGACTAACACGCAAGACTCGGCATTTGGGAACTCGGCCGTAAGCACGGACTCCACACCGCCACTTCGGTGCGCAGCACCTGACCCATGCCGGCGCGGTGATGCGAAGCACCATCACAAAGACCGTTCGCGCTCTGCAAGTATTGATGCATGAGTCGCCCCCGCTTCCACGTTGTCAGCAGAGGCAAATGGCCTGCCGAGACGGCCGGAACGTTCACCCTCGTTGTCGACCTGTGGGACGACTTTCACTACAAAACGGCGTACTCACTCCACTACGGCACCGGCGATGACACCATCGATCTCGGCATGGTGAAGATCGCTCAGCTGGGAATGGTGGCTGGCGGTCCGCATACGCAACTGCCTTCGACGTTCACTCAGCTCTCCCCACAGTTCTATTCCCTTGGACAAGACCGGGAGTACTACGAGGGCCTAATGAAACTCCCCGACGGCGTGGGTCGGCGCGCACTACAGACACTTTGCGACGTTGCGGAGGATCCTGAGCACTGGTTGCAGGTTGAGCGTGAACCGGCATTTCAGACCTCATTGCTCCGATCCGTTCCGAAGCAGACCGTGGTGGTGCAGTTCCGACGAATCATTGCTGGCCAAGCAGTCCTTACGCCCTACCGGTTCAGCTACTCGCGTGCGCTTGGGTCGATGACACCCACCCTTTGGCTGGAGTTCGGCGTGCACCCCGGAGTGATGCCACCGACCAACGTGCACGTGGTCATCGGGGCAAATGGTGTAGGTAAGTCGAGCTTGCTGAGGGACTTCACAGAAGCCGCTGGCGGGCACCCGGCGGCCGCCGGCTCCTTCCGTGACGAGATGGTGTCCCCCCTCCGACCCGACACAAACGCTGTGCCGTTCGCGAACGTCGTCCACGTCGCGTTCTCAGCCTTCGACCGGCAACCCCTGGCGCGAAGCACCAACGATGTAGCTATTCATGCCGTCGGTCTCGCGAACGAACACAGCGATGACCTTGACACACAGTTTGCGAAGAGTTTGGTGCTCTGCTCGAAAGGTCCTCGACGTACTCGCTGGCTTCGAGCCGTCGCAACTCTTGCAGCCGCCGACGGGATCCTTGCAGACGCGGATCCGGACGCTCTGATTTCGGCAGTCGACGCAGCAAAAGAGTTCGCTCAGATGAGCTCAGGACACAAAATCGTTCTGTTGACGATGACCCGCCTCGTAGAACTCGTAGAGGAGCGTTCCCTGGTCCTCCTCGACGAGCCGGAGACGCACCTGCATCCTCCCCTTCTGTCCGCACTCACGCGGGCTATCTCGGATCTCATGAACGACCGCAACGGAGTCGCGATCTTCGCAACGCACTCCCCCGTGGTCCTACAGGAGGTGCCCCGCACCTGCACTTGGATGCTGCAGCGCAGCGGCGAAGATCTGCGCGCGTCTCAGATAGAAACTGAAACGTTCGGAGAATCAGTGTCACGTCTCACCTCAGAGGTCTTCCACCTTGATATCAATCGCAGCGGATATCTCCGCATCCTGCGCGCGCTTCTTGAGGAGCACGGTGGGTCAGCCGAGCACGCGCTGGGCGCGATCGATGGACAGCTCGGAAGCGAAGGACGGTTCCTATTGAGCGCGCTGGACAACACAGACGAGACCAGAGATGTATAGCCTCAGCCGTCCGATAGTCTCCGCCTCTGAGGCTTACGCCCTCGCGGTCAGCGCCATCAAGAAGAAGGACGCCCGCGTCCCCTACTACAACGCAAAGAACTTAGTTGCCGCAAAATGCGACGCATTCGACCTATTGGCCGAGCGGAACGACCTTCATCTCGCGGTCGGCAGCGAGTATGACATTGCTGGCCTCGATGGCGCGAAGATGGTCGAACTCTACGACAAGCAGTTCACGAGCCGGGCCACGACTGCCGACCTGAAAGACGGGATCAAGAACGCAGCCCCCAACTCACTTTGCCCGTACTGCGGTCAGGGCTATGTCTTTGAACTCGACCACTATCTTCCCAAGACGTCCTTTGCGGGTACATCTGTACATCCCGCGAATCTCGTCCCCTGCTGCAGCGACTGCAACTTCGCCAAGCGGGCGTACATACCGGGAGAGGCAGACCCTGCGGTACTGCACCCGTATTTTGACGTAGACGCCTTCAACGTCCAGTGGCTAGTGGCAACTCTGGAGCGGGGAGCGTTGGAGACTGCCAGGGTCACGTTCGGCGTTCAACTCCCGCAACCCGATGACCTGCTGGCGGCTCGGCTTCATCGACATCTGAAGGTCTTCAAGTTGCAGGAGCGGTTCAGGGCCTGGGCGGCTCAGGCACTCAACAATTTCGAGATCCTCCTAACCACAAACGAGGGGATGTCAATGACTCTCGAACAAGCCGAACAGCATCTGCGCCGTAACGCGATCAGCCTTTCGGGTGGACGTGTCAACTCCTGGGAACGTGCCACCTACACAGCCATGGCCCAGAGCGACTGGTATCTTCGCGACAAGCTTGGCCTCCCTGATACAAACGGCTAGCTGCAGCGTGCCGAGACATGGCGGCGTCGAGTCACTGTTCGATCGTTCGAGCCGCCACCCAGACTTTTCGAACCGCACGCCAGAAAGTCGTGAGACGGCAGTCTTGCCACCCGTCAGTGCTTGTGGCGGGGGCCGCTTCGATTGTTGGCGGTCACGGGCGTTGACCGCGCGGACGATACCGAGGATGAAGCTGGCCTCAAGAATCACGCCGGTGGGGCCGGGCCCGCGAACGCCTCAGCGCCCTCAAAACCGAGTTCGAAGTACTGGAGCAGAACCTCGACGATGCGATCACCCTCGCAGAGAACTGCTACGAGGCATACCGCCGCGCCCCTGATGCGCTCCGCCGCACCTACAACCAGGCGTTCTTCACGCGCATTCTGGTCACCCGCGACGAGAGCGTCGAAGGGGTACTCGCCGAGCCGTTCGCCTGCATCGTCACGGCGACGGAAACCACAGACGGCGCCTCTCCCGAAGGAGAAGCGCCGTATGAAGGCGGCTCTTACAAGGTCATTTGTTCTAAAGAGACCGATTTGGTGGACCTGAGGGGATTCGAACCCCTGACCTCCTCGATGCGAACGAGGCGCGCTACCAACTGCGCCACAGGCCCGGAAACCTCGACAACACTATCACGTCGCACGCGCCCACCTTGACGCGGGGTGGGCACCTGGCATCCGTCGTATACCGCGAGACGTATGCCGACGGATTGCCGCCAGAGCCGGAGGGGGCGAGCCCCAGGCACGGGGCCCACAGGGGTCGCAGCGAGGTGGTTACTCCCCCGACGCGCGACGCGCCAGAAGCCGCTGCACGTGATCCTGGATCTCGGAGTCGTCCACGTACCCCATCGCGGCATACGGCGACGGAGCGGGGGCGACAGCGGCCGGACGAGCCGTCTCGATGGGGGTGGGCGCCTGCTCGGCGGCGAGCTCGCGAGCGGCCTCTTCGCGAGCGGCGGCACGCAGCGCCTCGCGAGCGAGCTGCTCGTCGACGACGGCTGCTGCGCGAGAGCCGGCCGATGCCACCAGGGGGCGCGGCAGCTCGCGCGGAGTCCAGGTCGGACGCGGCTCGGGCACGAGAGCCACATCCTGCACCTCGACGGCGACGGTGCGCTTCACGGTGGTCGCGACCACCGCCGGCGAAGCCGTGCGTGCCGCGACCACCGAGATACGGCGGAGAACGATGAGGGATGCCAGAACCACAGCAACCCCGGCGAGGAGAAGCGCGGGTGCTCCCCCGGCGATGACCGGCCCGAGACCGACCAGGGCAGCAGCGAGACCGACCAGGCCCACCGTGGTGACGCCGAGACGGAAACGACGACGGGCACGCGCGCGACGTGCCTCGGGTCGGGCCACGGCTGCGGCACGCTCCGCGTGTGCGCGCTCGACGGCGGCGGCACGCTCGGCGCGGGTCTTCTCCAGTGCGGCGGCACGTTCGGCCCGAGCGACCTCGACGGCGGCGGCGCGCTCCGCACGAGCAAGATCGACCGCGGCGGCGCGCTGTTCCTTCACGACGTCGCGATCGCGGGCGCTCTCGACGCGAGCGACCTCGAGCCGTGCCTTCGCCGCGGCCAATTCGATCTGAGCCTTCTCGGCTTGGATCTGGCGCGCGAGCTTCTGCTGTTGGTGAGCGGTACGTGCCGTCAGCTCGAGCCGGACCTCGCGCGGCGTCTCGGCCGTCTCGGCGAGCACACGAAGGGCCTGGTTGAGGCGCACGGCATTGCGTTCGGCGGAGGTGAAGCGATGACGGCTCTGCCACGACGGAAGCAGGTACACGAGCCAGAGCGCGACCGCGACGAAGAAGATCACGCCGCCGCTGAGAACCTGCCCACCCATGCCATAAAGGTAGGTCACCGAGAGATCACACCTCGGCATCCCCCGGCGTGTCGTGGCGAGACTTTCGTCGATGGAGCGAGAAAGGCCGGAGCCGGGTCGCTCAGTTGCGGTCGGCCGGCGGAACGCGGGCCGCGTCGGGCGGCACCTGTCCTCGCACGAACCGGTCGAGCACCCCGTAAGGAACCTCTTCGCGCACCAGGGCGAAGGCGTAGTGGTCACGCCAATCGCCGTCGATGTGGATGTACTTGCGCCGCAGGCCCTCGTACCGGAAGCCGAGCTTCTCGACGACGCGCAGACTGGCGTGGTTCTCGGGGCGGATGCAGATCTCGACGCGATGCAGGTTCAGCTCCGTGAAACACACGTCGGTCGCCATCGCCACGCCGATCGTCGTGATGTTGCGGCCGGCGAACTCCTCTGCCACCCAGTACCCGATCGTCGCCGAGGCCAGCGAACCTCGCGAGACACCCCACACGTTCAGCTGCCCGGCGACGTCGTCGTCCCACGCCATCACGAAGGGGACGCCGACGCCGTCACGGTACTGCTGCAGAAGACGACGGATGCCGAGGCGCATGTCGAACGACACGGGGCCGTCGGGACTGGTGGCCTCCCACCGCTTCAGCCACGAGCGGTTGTCGATCAGCTGCTGCTGAAGGACTCGCGCGTCGCGGTTGCGGATGAGACGGATCGACACGTCGCCGTGCCGCCGAGGGACGGACAGATCCATGGCATCCTGCCGGGTCAGAGACCCTGCGCGAACTCCTTGAACCAGGGGCGGAGGGCGGGGCCGAGGTCGTCGCGGTCGGCGGCGAGCTGCACGATCGCCTTGATGTAATCGACGCGGTCGCCCGTGTCGTAACGGCGGCCGCGGAACACGACGCCGTAAACGCCGCCGCCGTCGCCACCACCCGTCGCGAGCTCTTCGAGGGCATCGGTCAGCTGGATCTCGCCACCCTTGCCGGGCTCGGTGCGCTCGAGGATGTCGAACACGTCGGGACCGAGCACGTAGCGACCGATGATCGCGAGGTTCGAGGGTGCGTCTTCGGCCTTGGGCTTCTCGACGAGCTGGGTGACCTTGACGACGTCTTCTTCGTCGGTCGCCTCGACAGCGGCCACACCGTAGAGGTGGATGTGCGCGGGGTCGACCTCCATGAGCGCGATGACGGTGGCACCGCCGCGCTTGTCGTACTCCTCCATCATCTTGGTGAGCAGCGGGTCGCGCTCGTCGATGAGGTCATCGCCGAGAAGGACGGCGAAGGGGTGATCGCCCACGTGGCTGCGGGCGCGCAGCACCGCGTGACCGAGGCCCTTGGGCTCACCCTGACGGACCATGTGGATGTCGGCGAGGTCGGACGAGTGCTCGACCTTGGCGAGCTTGTCGTCGTCGCCCTTCTCGCGCAGCTTCGCTTCGAGCTCGGGCATGGAGTCGAAGTGGTTCGCGATGTTGTTCTTGTTGCGGCCGATGATGATCAGCACGTCTTGGATACCGGCACCGGTCGCCTCTTCGACGACGTACTGGATGGCCGGCTTGTCGACGACGGGCAGCATCTCTTTGGGCATCGCCTTCGTGGCGGGCAGGAAGCGCGTACCGAGTCCGGCGGCCGGGATGACGGCCTTGAAGGGCTTGTGAGGCATGGGCATACCCTAGCGGGGTCCCGCGCCACCGGCGGCAACGCGCCCGCCCCTAGACTTATCGCATGCCGGATCGTATCGAGCAGGCCAAGCGCGCACTCCGCGCCGATCTGCGCGAACGCCGCCAGACCATCTCCGCGCATGCCCGCGAGGTGGCCGAGGCCGGCGTCACAGAGCAACTCGACGCCCTCGTCGCGCGTCTCGGAGCCCGCAGCATCTCGTGTTTCCTGTCGACACCCACCGAACCCGGCACCCACGCCTTCGTGCGCGCGGCCGTGGATCGCGGCATCCGGGTGCTTCTTCCGATCACCCGCGAGGACGGCCTGCTCGACTGGAGCGTCGCCACGGCCGACACCGAGATCACCGAGGGGCTGTTCGGTGTTCCCGAGCCGGTCGGCGATGTGCTGGGGCCCATCGCGGTCAACGACGTCGACCTGCTGATCATCCCCGCGGCCGCCGTCGATCATCACGGCATGCGCCTCGGATGGGGCCGCGGCTACTTCGACAAGACCCTCGGCTCGATGGAGAAGTGCCCGCCCGTCTACGCGGTCATCTTCGACACCGAGCTCATCGACGACGTGCCGCGCGACGTGCACGACCAGCCCGTCACGGGCGTGGTCACCCCCACGCGCACCCTGCCGCTCGCCGCCCACACCTCCTGAACACCCGAAGGACGCTCATGCCCACCTATTCCTATGCCTGCAAGCAGTGCGGCCATCGTTTCGACGCCCAGCAGTCGTTTTCGGATGCCGCTCTCACCGAGTGCCCCGAATGCGGCGGCGAGGTGCGCAAGCAGTACGGGTCGATCGGTGTGACCTTCAACGGGTCGGGCTTCTACCGCACCGACTCGCGCAGCTCGTCCTCGGGCGCAAGCGGTGGCGGCTCGTCCACTTCTTCGACATCATCGAAGTCGGAATCGACGTCGTCCGCCTCGCCCTCGGCCTCTTGAGCCCGAGTCGGCGCGGCCTGAGAGGAATCAGCGCATGATCAAGGGATTCAAGGAGTTCATTCTCCGCGGGAATGTCATCGACCTCGCCGTCGCGGTGGTCATCGGAGCCGCGTTCACCGCGGTCGTGAATGCCATCGTCGCCGCGGTGATCACGCCGCTGATCTCGGTGTTCTACAAGCCCGCCGAGAACGGCGAAATCGGGCCCACGATCACCGGCATCTACGGCCAGGAAGTGGTCTTCCCCCTGCCCACCCTGTTGTCGGCGATCATCAGCTTCTTCGCCGTCGCGCTCGTGGTGTACCTCGTGTTCGTCTACCCCATGAACCGGTGGAAGGCCATCGCCGCCGCTCGCGCGAGAGTGAACGAGCCCGCCTCGGACGAACCCAAGCTGCCGACCGAGCAGGAACTGCTCGTGCAGATCCGCGACCTGCTGGAGCGACAGAACAAGCTCTGAGCCGACCGACGGATCACGCGAAACGGCGCCCGCGCCGGGACCACGTCCCGGACCGGGCGCCGTTTCGCGTACGTCCTGCGGGTCAGTAGTGCGGGGGGACGTCGCGCATCATGCGCTCGTCGTTGGGCCCGGATGCCGTGGGCCGAGCGCCCGTGCCACGCGCCGGGTCGTCCGCGGGCGCGGGCTCCGCGGTCGTGCCCGGGGCGGCGAGCAAACGCGCGCGCCGCGCGCCGCGCACGCGGACGACCGGCTGCCGCTCCGTACGCGAATCGGGAGCGCCCGCGGCGTCTGACCCGGTGCTCTCGGGCGTCTCACTCATCGGCTTGTCAGTCAGGGAGATCGAGCGACTCTGTGGTCGCGTCGGGAGCGGCCGCGTCGTCGGGCGCGATGCCGAGCAGCTCCCCGATCCGCGAGGCCACGCCCGCAGGGTCGCTGTAGAGATCGAAAGCGTGCACCCGCACGTAGTGCCACCCGAGACGACGGAGGATCTGCGGGCGGAGGCGAAGCGTCTCGCGGAGCGATTCGCCGATGGTCTCGGGGTCGCTCTCGGCGACGACGGCCTTGCCCTGGTATCGGGCGACGATGGGGAGCAGACCGCGGTAGTCGACGTCGACCTCGACGCCGAGGCGTCGAAGCTCGCGCGCCAGGGCGCGGGTCAGCGGGTCGGCGAGGTCTTCGAGCCGCATCTCGCGGCTCCGCGACGCCACGTTGCCGAGGATGCCCATGAGGGTGGCGGCACCGTGCTCGAGACGGCCGTCGTCGAACGCCGAGGGGCGAATGGACGACACGATCACCATCGAGCGCCGCGCGCGCGTCATACCGACGGTGAGCAGCCGCTCGCCGTCGGGCGTCGACAAGTCGCCGAAGTCACTCAGGACGCGACCGTGGCGCGTGAGACCGAAGCCGAGCGAGAACACCACGCGGTCCCGGCTCTCGGCCACCGACTCTTCGAGGGTCAGGACGGCGAAGGGCTCCGCGGCATCCCGGGAGATGAACTCCGCGACATCGGACCGGCCGGCCAGTGCCGCCACGACCGAGGCGCGCACGCGCTCGGCATGCTTGCGGCTTGCGGTGACGACCATGAGCGACTCGGAGGCGCGGTTGACGGCGTGCTCGACCACGAGGGTGACCACGCGGGCGACCTCGGCATCGGGGCTCTCGACGGCGCCGCTGACGGGGTCGGGGGCGCCGACGCCGCCCTCGACGTAGTCGACGCTGAGGCTGCCGCGACCGAGGTACGACCCTGCCCACGGGAGCGAGACGATCTCGCCGCCGTAGAAGGCATCGTTGACCAGCTGCGAGAGGTCCTCGCCGCCCGCGCGGTAGCTGCGCGTGAGGGTCTCGACGGGCAGGAGCTCCGCGATGCGCTCGAAGACCGAGGTGCCGTCGAAGGGCACTTCGTCGGCCTCGTCGGGCGCGCCGATGATCGAGGCGCTGACCCGGAAGGGGGTGGGCTTCTGCACCACGGGGTCGCCGAACAGCACGACCTGGCGAGCGCGGCGCAACGCCGGGGCCGCCTCCGCGAGGCACAGGGCCGCGGCATCCGCGATGATCACGACATCGAACGCGAGGTCGGTCGGAACGTCGGGGACCTCGTACGGCGACGCGAGCCACACCGGCGCGAGCGTGCGCAGCAGGGTGGGCGCGGCATCCGACATCTCCTGCGCCGTGTGCAGGCCGTCTTTCAGAACGCGTTTGAGAGCGGCCGCTTCGTCGGCGTGGTCGACGATGCCGATACGCCACTGCGTCGCGAGCTGCGCGGCCAGGAGGGGCCCCGCGGCGGCGGCGTGCGCCTCGTCGACGAGCCGGAAGTCGCGCTCGAGACGGTCGACGACGCTCGTGTTGGCCCCGAGCAGGGCACGATCGGTGCGGAGCAGGTGCTCGAGGGCCGACTGCCACCAGGCGAACTCGAGCTCGGCGCCGACGCGCTCTTCGGGGACGTGGCGCACCGAGAGCTCGACGAGCAGCTGCTCGAGGCCCAGACGGGCGAGCTCGGAGCGCAGCTGGGCGCGCTCGACGAGGTTGTCGAAGAAGGTGGATTCTGCCGCAAGGCCCGCGAGCGTGCGCACTAGACGCTGCACCGGGAGGGTGGCCAGGCGTTCCGAGCCCTGGCGGCCGAGGATCCGGTCGAGTTCGCCGAGCAGGGCATCGGTGCGCTGCCATGCGACGTTCACATCGGCGAGGCCGAGAGGTACCTCGGGGGTCACGCCGGCGTCGACCACGCGCTGCCACTCGGTGCGCTGCTGCTGGATGCGCACGAGCGCCTCGTACATGTCGGGCACGTGGACGCCCGGGCGCACGTATTCCTTCGACAGACGCTTGAGTCGGCGACGGTTCGGACCGCTCATCGCGGACGCGTCGCGGCGCGGCGAGTGCGCGTCGATCAGCTCGCCGAGGGGGCGCTCGAAGACACTCGGGCTGAAGCGGTCGAGGGACTCGCGGATGCCCTGCAGAAGCTTCAGATACGACCCGAGCTCCGACACCGTCTGGAACGGTCGCATGCGCGTCTGCGCGATGAGCTCGTAGCCGCGCTCGAGCAGGCGCGGCACATCGCTGGTGTGGAGCTTGCCGGCGAGGTCGTGCGCCGCGCGGGCGTCTTCGGTGCGCGAGAAGCTGACGCCGTACCAGGGCGAGTCGTCGGGGCCGAAGCGGAACTCGCCGAGGCGTGCTGCCATCGCGAGAGCCCGGGCCGCGGCATCCCGTCGCCCGGCCAGACGCTCGAGGGTCGCCAGATCGAAACGGGCCTCGGTCGAGGGAGCCGGAGAGGTGGATGCCAACGACGTGAGCGCGCGGAGGATGTCGAGCGCCGAGACGCCCAGGGCCAGATGCGGCTCGGTCACGGCGGAGCGATAGTCGCGCAGGACCGTACGCAGGCGCACGAGCGCGTCGTCGATCTCGGCGACCTTGGGCTGCTCGGCCTTCTCATTGCGGCCGATCGCGCGAATGAGGTCGCGGCGGACGTGGTTCGGCGAGACGGCCAGCCCGGTGAGACCGACCCCGGCGAGACGGTGACGGATGCCGTCGAGCGTCGACCGACGAGCACTCACGACCAGCACGCGCTTGTTGTCGTGGACGAGCTGACCGATCGCGTTGATGACCGTCTGCGTGCCACCGGTTCCCGGGAGCGTGTGCACGGCGAGCGAGTGACCGGCGGCGATGCGCGCGAGGACCCGCTCCTGCTCGGCATCCGCATCGAGCAGGAGGGTGTCGGCGGCGGGGGTGCGCTCGTCGGGGCTCACCACCTGCGGGTCGTCGCGGCGGACCGTGATGCGCGCGCGATCGTCGGGGTGGCCGGCGAGCGCGTTCAGCAGCGTGTGATCGAGGTCGTGGGTGTCGCGGGCCATGCCCGAGCCGACGTCGGCGAAGGACGAGATCACCAACCGCGGGTGCACGACGAAGGTCGGCACGTGCGAGGTGAGGCGACGGATGTGGTCGATGACCGGCTGCGGCTTGAACACGCCCTGGTCGTACGCCAGTCCCGCGAGAGCGGCGGAGTCGATCTGGATGCCGAGATGGGTGCGGAACGCCCGGGCGAGCTCGGGATTCATCACGAACGCGCCGTGCAGCTTCAGCTCGAAGTCGCCGTGGTGACGGCGGATCGCCAGCGGGCGGAGGAGCACGGGGGCAGACCACTCCACTCCCCCGATCTTCCACGCCGAAAGACCCACGGCGAGGTGCACGGGCTCGAGGCCACGGGCGGTGCGGAGCTCGACGTTCTTGGCCGTGATGCGCTCGGCGGCCATGCGCGCGGTGCGCAGAGCCACCTCGTCTCGGAAGAGATTGGAGAGCATGGTCGCTCGGCCCGTGATGAACTGCGGGAGGGAACCGGGGTGGGCCTTGGTGATGTCGATGCCCGCGTCGCGCGCATCGTCGAAACGCAACAGGGTCGAGCGCCCGCCCAGGGCCGCCGCCTCGGCGCGGATGCGATCGCGTTCGGGGTCGGCCACGTGGCGAACCACGATGCCGGGTTCCGACAATCGCAGCTCGCCGGGATCGACGGACGACACCGTCTCGTCTCCGTCAGTGCCCATCACGGCACCGTCCTCAGCTCGCCACACACCTGTCAGACTAAGCCGGGCAGTGCGGGATCGTGCGCAGCGGGCCCGAGTTTCGCGGGAATCAGCGACACGCCGCGTCATCGGCTCTTCCTCCCCAGGGCGAGACTTCGCGGCATCCTCCCCCTTCGCGTTCGATCCGCCAGCACGGCCACGGCACGGTCACGAGGATGGGCGCATGAACAGAGTCACCAGCACCGCATACGACAGCCCCGTCGGGCCGATCCTGCTGACCTTCGTCGATGACGCCCTCGTTCGGCTGCACGTCGCCCACGACGGTCTCGACCTCGCGCGCGCAGAGATCGCGCAGCGCCTGGGGATCGTGCCCGAGCCCGATGCCTCGGTCGGCCGGGGGCTCGTCGCGCAGCTCGACGAGTACTTCGACGGCGCGCGGCGGGCGTTCGACGTCTCCCTCGACTGGCGCTTCGTCCGCGGCTTCACCCGTGCGGCGCTCGAAGCGACCCGGCAGATCCCCTACGGGGAGGTGGCGTCGTACGGGGAGGTGTCGATGATGGCCGGAGCCCCGCGGGCGGCGCGGGCGGTGGGAACGGCCTGCGCCTCGACGCCCTTCTCGATCGTCGTGCCGGTGCACCGCGTCGTGCGGGCGGATGGCTCGATCGGCGAGTACGGCGGACGCCCCGAGGTCAAGGAGTACCTGCTCTCGCTCGAGAGCGACGCGATGCTCGCCGAGACGCTGCTCACCTCGACCTGAGCCCGAGTGGACGTCGGTGCCCGGGCACGACGATGCCCGGCCCCGCCGCAGCGAGACCGGGCATCGGTCGGTCAGTGGCTCGACGCCTTCTCGGCGCCGTAGCCGGTGAGGGAGCGGACGTCCATCTCCGCGGCTTTACGCGGGTCTTCCGGCGTCCGGGAGGTGACCGAACCGAGCCAGCCGAGGAAGAACCCGAGCGGGATCGACACGATTCCGGGGTTGTTCAGCGGCCAGATCGCCACCCCCGTATCGGCGAACACGCTCGTGGGGGTTCCCCAGAACACCGGCGAGAGGAAGATCAGCACGAGCGCCGAACCGAGACCGCCGTACATGCTCCAGACCGCACCGCGGGTGGTGAAGCGGCGCCAGAACAGCGAGAAGAGGATCGTCGGCAGGTTGGCCGACGCCGCCACGGCGAAGGCCAGGGCGACGAGGAACGCGACGTTCTGCCCCTGCACGCCGATGCCACCGAGGATCGCGAGCACACCGATCACGATGACCGTGCGCCGCGCGACCTTGACCTCGCCGTCCGGGGGCACGTTCCCCTTCTTCACGACGTTCGCGTAGATGTCGTGAGCGAAAGAGGCGGCAGCGGTGATCGTGAGACCCGCCACCACCGCGAGGATCGTCGCGAACGCCACCGCCGAGATGAAGCCGAGAAGCAGCGGTCCGCCGAGGGCCAGGGCGAGCAGCGGAGCTGCGGCGTTCACCCCGCCGGGGGCGCCGAGGATCGTCTCGGCTCCGACCATCGTGCCGGCGCCGTAGCCGAGCACCAGGGTGAGGATGTAGAACAGCCCGATCAGCCAGATGGCCCACACGACCGAGCGACGCGCCTCTTTGGCGGTCGGCACCGTGTAGAAGCGCATCAGCACGTGGGGAAGACCCGCGGTACCCAGCACGAGGGCGAGGGCGAGCGAGATGAAGTCCCACGGGTTCTTGCCGTATTGCAGGCCCGGCGCGAGGATCGCGTCGCCCTTGGGAGAGGCCGCGACGGCGCTCTCGAGCAGCGTGTTCAGGTTGAAGCCGTTGATCGCGAGCACCCAGACCGTCATCACGATCGCGCCGCCGATGAGCAGGAACGCCTTGACGATCTGCACCCAGGTGGTTCCCTTCATGCCGCCGATGAGGACGTACACGATCATCAGGATGCCGACCACGGCGACGACGATCGACTGACCGACGCGCTCCGTGATGCCCAGCAACAGCGACACGAGGCCACCGGCTCCGGCCATCTGCGCGAGGAGGTAGAAGAAGCAGACCGCGAGCGTGGTGATGGCCGCGGCCATCCGGACCGGCCGCTCCTTGAGGCGGAACGACAGCACGTCGGCCATCGTGAACTTGCCGGTGTTGCGCATGAGCTCGGCGACCAGCAGAAGCGCGACCAGCCACGCGACGAGGAACCCGATCGAGTAGAGGAAGCCGTCGTAGCCGTTGATCGCGATGGCCCCGACGATCCCGAGGAACGAAGCCGCCGAAAGGTAATCGCCGGCGATCGCGAAGCCGTTCTGCGGACCGGTGAACGAGCGGCCCGCCGCGTAATAGTCGGCCGCCGTCTTGCTGTTGCGACTGGCCCGGATGACGATGAACAACGTCACGGCCACGAAGGCGCCGAAGATCGAGATGTTCAGCACGGGATTGTTCTCGACGGTCTGCACGGCCGCCTCGACGCTCGCGAGGATGTCGTTCATGAACGACCCCCGTCCGCGCGCTCGAGCTCGACGCGCAGCGCCTCGGCGCCCGGGTCGAGGCGCCGGTTGGCGTAGGCCACGTAGCCCATGGTGATGGCGAACGTGGTGACGAACTGCGCGAGGCCCAGCACGAGCCCCACGGTGATGGCGCCCGACACCGGCTGCGCCATGAACTCCGGCGCGAACGAAGACAGCAGAACGTAGACGAAGTACCAGACGAGGAACGCCACCGCGAGCGGGAAGACGAAGCTGCGCTGGCGCTTCTTCAACTCCCGGAACGGGGCGGACTCCTCGACCGCGATGTAGTCGACGCCGCCCTGGTGGGCTTCGTCGATGCGACGGTCCGTCATGTGGCCTCCTTGCCTCATGAGTACGGCGCAACGCTGCGCCGAACGGCGGAAAAGTCCGGGTCGGCCGCTGCTTCCCCGGTGATAGGGTCGACGCTACGAAACGCGGCGACGAAGCCGTCACCCCCGGAAGTAGGTAGTGCGTGACTGCACCCTCCACACTTCGAGACGAAGCGACGCTCGTGTCGCACGCCGTCACCGAGCTCGCCCGTCGCACGCATTTTCCCGTCGCTTTCGGCGGCCTGGAGCACGACGGCGCCGTCCACGTCACCACCATCGTCGGCGCGCGCACGCGCAGCATCGAAGGGCTCGTCGTGCACGCATCGCGCGGACTCGGCGGTCGCGCGCTCGTCGAGCGGCGCCCGCGCATGACCCTCGACTACCGCACGTCGCGCTCCATCACCCACGATTACGACCGCGCCATCCTCGGCGAGGGGATCGCGACCCTGTTCGCGGTTCCCGTGCTCGTCAGCGGGGCTGCGCGCGGCGTCCTCTACTGCGGGTCGTGGGCGCAATCGCCGGTCGGCGATATCGAGGCGCGCCCCGCGTTCGATGTGGCCGGCGAGCTCGGCACCGAGCTGCGGGTGCGTGCCGAGGTCGACCGGCGCCTCGCCTCGACCCCCGGGCCCGAAGGCGGTCTCGGCGCCGGCGCCCGCGAAGAGATCCGCGAGAGCTATGCCCAGCTGCGCAGCATCGCGGCGACCGTCGCCGACGACGAGGTGCGGCGCCGACTCGAGAACGTCGAGGCGCGTCTCGCCGCCCTGACCGGGGACGCCGGTGAGACGGCATCCGATCCCGATATCCACCTCTCGCGGCGAGAGATCGACGTGCTCGCCTGTGCCGCGGTGGGGTCGACGAACGGCGAGATCGCCGCGTCGCTGCACCTGCGGGAGACCACCGTGAAGTCGTACCTGGCCTCGGCTATGGCGAAGCTCGACGCGTCCACCCGCCACGCGGCGGTGACCCGCGCGCGGCGCGCCGGGCTCCTCCCCTGAGAGCCGTCGAAGGGCCGGTGGGAAAACCCTGGCAATGGTCGCGTGAGCTTGAGGACGACCGGGATTCTCGGCATCGTGGCTGATTCCTGTCGTCGATCAGAGAAGGAGAGTCACCATGCTGACGCTCACCGAAGAGGCCACGACCGCCGTGAAGACCATCACCGCCCAGTTCCCGGATGCCGCCCAGGGCGGCGTCCGCATCGAAGGTGCGGGCTCCCCCGAGTCGCAGTTCGCGCTGTCGGTCGTCGACGGCCCCCAGCCGGACGACGCCGTCGTCGAGAACGCCGGAGCGCGCGTCTTCCTCGACAGCGATGCTGCGGCCGTGCTCGACGACCGCGTGCTCGACGCGCAGATCGACCCGCAGGGGTCGGTTCAGTTCGCCGTCACCAGCGCCGCCTGAGGCGCTTCATTGTGTGGACGATGCCCCGGCCTCGTGCCGGGGCATCGTCGCGTCCGGCGGCGGCCGCCGCGGGGTCGCTCCCGCCTGCGAAACGGTCTCAGCTCGACGAGGGGTCTTGCGCGGTTCACGACCTCTCCCGCGCTCACCCTCAGCCGCGGAAGACGACGATCTCGTCGTTCGTCTTGTCGTAGACGAAGTGCAAAGAGGTGCCCGCGGGCAGATCCGTCGCGCGGATCTCCGCCGAGTCCTCGCTGAGCTGGAGCATGGTGTTGGCGGGAAAGACGCCGGCTCCGCACGAGGTCAGGAAGAACCGGCCGTCGTAGGAGAAGCCGCCCCCGGAGATGTCCAGCAGATCGGGTTGCCAGACCGTCATGCACTTCGCCGCATCGTCGCCCGTGTCGAACGACGCGTACGTGGCGACACGGAAGCCCTCGTACTCGGCGTACCCCGTGGTGCCGCTGCTCACTCCCGGGGTGAGGACGCTCGGCACATCGAACGACGGGTCCGCCGCAAGACGTGCCACCTGCGTCGCCCCCGCCTGCAGCGGGTCGGTCTGAGTGCGCTGCACCACGATGAGCGCGGTCGCGGCGCATACGACGACGAGTACGGCCGCCGAGAGCAGAATGACGCTCGATCGACGCAGTCGCGGCATCCGGCGCCTCGGAGGCGCCTGCGGCTCCCGCTCATCTTCGGCAGGGGCGTGCGGGGTTTCGGGCACTCGGTCAGCGGCGTCTTCGACGACGGCTTCTCGCTGCTCCAGTTCCATCAGGCGGCGCAGGGCGGCGGGGTCGGAGGAGATGTCGGCTCCGGGCGCGTAGGCCCTGCGGCGCAGCGTCGCGAGTTCGTCATCGTCGTCGATGCTCGTCATGCCCCGATTCAATCAGGGTCTTCTCCGCCGTCGCGGCTTTCTCCGCCGAGGCCACGCTGATACGTCCGCCGAATCCTGGTCGGAGTGCGCTTCGCGGCCGGATCCGTTCGCGCGGGGTCGTCCTCGCCTCGCTCGCCGACCGCGTGGCCGGACCGTGCCTCGTCGGCGCTCAGCCCATCGTCGAACCCGTCATCGACCCGTGAACTCCGGCGGACGCTTCGCCTGGAACGCGGCGAAGCCCTCGCGGTAATCCTCGGTGGCGGCGAGCGCCGCCTGGGCGCGGTTCTCGAGCGCCATCGCCTCCCACAGGCCCAGGCGCTCGTCGCGGATCGCGCCGACGATGCGCTTGCTGGCGCGGAACGCCTGCGTGGGACCGGCAGCGGCCCCGCGGGCCGCGGAGGTCGCGGCATCCTGGATCTCCCCCACCGGGAAGGCGCGAGAGAAGAGTCCGGCACGAACGGCTTCGAGCCCCGACATCAGTCGGCCCGTGTAGATGAGATCGAGCGTGGCGTGCGCACCGAGGCGCTCGACGAACAGCGCGTGACCGCCGGAGTCGAGGGTCGCGCCGAGGGCGGCGAAGGGCGAGCCGATCTTGGCGTCGTCGGCGACGTAGACCACGTCGGTGGCGATGAGCAGGCCCAGGCCCACACCCAGGCAGGCCCCGTGGGCGGCCGCGAACGTCGGCGCGGGAAAGGCCGCCATGCGCCGCAGCAGGGGCGCCAGCGTGTCATCGAGGTAGCCCGCGACGTCGTCGGTGCGGGGATCGACCCCCGAGATGTCGCGCCCGGCGCAGAACGACGGACCCTCGCCGCGCAGCAGGAGGGCGCGGGCGCCGTCGACCTCGGCTCGGTCGTAGGCCTCGCCGAGCGCGCGCAGGTCGTCGAGGCCCAGAGCGTTGCGACGGGCCGGGGCGTTCAGGACGATCTCGGCCACGCCGGCGTCGAACACGTAGTCGATCACCGCGCTCACCCGTCGTAGTCCACGCGGACGGCGTCGGAGGTCGGGTGCGACTGGCAGGTGAGGACGTAGCCGCGCTCGATCTCATCGGGCTCGAGCGCGTAGTTCTCGGTCATCGTGACCGCACCCTCGATCACCCGCGCGCGGCAGGTGCCGCACACCCCGCCCGCGCACGCGAAGGGGACGTCGGGGCGCACGCGCAGGGCGGCGGCGAGGATCGTCTCGTTCGCCGCGACGGGGCTGTCGACGCGGGCCGACTGGCCGTCGAGGGTGAAGTCGATCGAGCGCACCGGCTCGTCGTCGCGGACCCGCACGGGGCGAGCTCCGCCGGTCTGGGCGGGGGCGTCTGCGTCTCCCGCGGTGAACAGCTCGAATCGCACGCGCTCGCGCGCGACACCGACCTCGGCGAGCGTGTCGCGGCAGAGTTCGACGAGCGCGAAGGGTCCGCACAGGAACCACTCGTCGACGGATGCCGGATCGATCAGCCGCGACAGGATAAGGCGCAGCCGCTCCTGGTCGATGCGCCCCGAGAACACGGGCGCCGCGCGCTGCTCGCGCGAGAGCACGTGATGCAGCGTGAGACGCGAGGGGTAGCGGTCTTTGAGGTCGGCGAGCTCGTCGACGAACATGACGTCGGTCGAGGACCGGTTGGCGTACACGATCGTCATGCGCGCGTCGGCGGAACGCTCGAGCACGCTGGCCGCGAGCGCCATGATCGGGGTGATTCCGGAGCCGGCGGCGATCGCGACCACGTGCCCCGTCGAGGTCGAGACCTTCGAGACGAAGGCGCCCGACGGGCTCATGACCTCGATCTCGTCGCCGGGGCGCAGGCGCTCGTGCGCCCAGGTCGAGAAGCGTCCGTCGGGGTCGCGCTTGATGCCGACGCTGACGCTCCCCTGCGCCGGCGGCCGGCAGATCGAGTACGAACGGCGCAGTTCCTCTCCGTCGACGACGGCGCGCAGTGCCACGTACTGCCCGGGGGCGTAGTCGAACGCGGCGGCGAGCTCACCGGGGACGGCGAAGGTCACCTCGATCGCCGTGGGGGTGAGGGGCCGCACGTCCGCGACACGCAAGGTGTGAAAGCGTGCGCGGGTGCGCGCGGCGGCCGGGGTCTCGGCATCCGTCATCGTCATCAGAGGGCCTTGAAGTGGTCGAAGGGTTCGAGGCAGGCTCGGCATTCCCACAGCGCCTTGCACGAGGTGGAGCCGAAGCGCGAGACTTCCCGCGTATCGAGCGAGCCGCAACGGGGGCAGGCGACGCTGAGCGTGAGCCGGATGGGTCCGGCCGGCGCGCGCCCGGTGGGCGGGGCGATGCCGTACTCGGTGAGCTTGCGCTTTCCGGCGTCGCTCATCCAGTCGGTCGTCCATGCGGGGCTGAGCGTCGTCTGCACGACAGCACGGTCGAAGCCGGCCGAGGTGAGGGCCAGCACGATGTCGTCGCGGATCGCGTCGACCGCGGGGCAGCCCGAGTAGGTCGGCGTGATCGTGACGGTGACGGTGCCGCCGTCGAGACGCACGTCGCGGAGCACGCCGAGGTCGTCGATCGTCAGCACCGGCACTTCGGGATCGACGACGGCGGCGACCACCTCGCGGGCGTGCTCGAGCGTCGCGGTCACCACGTCGCTCCCGGGTGGCGGCGAGCGAGCACCTGCATCTCGGCGAGGAGCGGACCGAACGCGGGATGGTGGAGGCCGCGACGACCGCCGGCGGAGGAGCCGGGAACCGTCGGCACGGCCACGTCCTCTTCCGCCAGCACGGCGGCGAGGACGTCGTCGACACGAGCGCGCAGGGTCGAGGGGCGCACGGCGACGCCGTCGAGGCGGTCGTGCACGGGCTGGTCGCGGAACAGCTCGTCGAGGTACGGCCACGCGTCGTCGAGGCCGACGAGGAACCGGCGCCGAGACTCCTCGGTGCCCCCGGCCAGGCGCAGCGTCCACTGCACGGCGTGGTCGCGGTGGTAGTCGACCTCTTTCTCGGCCTTTGCCGCGACGGCGGCGAGAACAGGATCCGCGGATGCCGCGAGCTCTCGGTACAGCTCGAGAAGATAGGTGGATGCCAACAGCTGGCGGGCGATCGTGTGCGCGAAGTCGCCGTTGGGGAGCTCGAACAGCCAGGCGCTACGGAACTCCGACTCGTCGCGCCAATAGGCGAGATCGTCTTCGCTGCGACCGTCGTATGATCCCGCGTAGCGCAGGAGCGAGCGCGCGTGACCGAGCAGGTCGAGGGCGATGTTGCCGAGGGCCACGTCTTCTTCGAGCTCGGGGGCCCGGGCGACCCACCCACAGAGGTTCTGCGCGAGGATCAGCGCGTCGTCGCCGAGGCTCAGGGCGTACGCCGCCACGTCGGGGTCGGTGGCGCGGGCCTCTCCCCCGGCGAACTCGGCCGAGAGCTCGCGGGCGTCGAGGGCGACGTCGCCGTGCGGGTCGGCATCGGTCGAAGTGCTCACAGGTGCGGCACCCCCTCGGACGCGGTGTAGTACACCGCGTGCCGGTAGTTCTTCCCGGCCGGCGACTCGAAGAACGCGCCCTTGGCTCCGGGGTCGCTGGTGGTCACGGCATCCGAGGGCACGACCCAGACCGACACACCCTCACCGCGACGGGTGTACAGGTCGCGGGCGTTGCGGACGGCGAGTTCTGCATCGGGTGCGTGGAGCGAGCCGACGTGCACGTGGCTGAGGCCGCGGTTCGCGCGCACGAAGACCTCCCAGAGCGGCCAGGTCTCAGCGGGGGTCCCGCCGGGGGTGGCCATCAGGCGGCCGCCTTCGCGTTCTTCTTCGCCGCGTACGCCGCGGCCGCCTCGCGCACCCACGCGCCCTCTTCGTGGGCATCGCGTCGGTGCTGGCGACGCATCGTGTTGAGGGGGCCGCGGCCCGCGAGCACCTCGTGGAACTCGGTCCAGTCGATCTCGCCCATGTCGTACTCGCCCGTCTCGTCGTTGAACCGCAGCTCGGGGTCGGGCAGGGTCACCCCCAGCACCGCCGCCTGCGGCACCAGCATCGAGACGAACCGCTGGCGCAGGACGTCGTTGCTGAACCGCTTGATGTTCCACGCCATCGACTGCGCCGAGTTGGGCGAATCGTCGTCCGGGGGCCCGAACATCATCAGGCTCGGCCAGTACCAGCGGTCGACGGCATCCTGCGCCATCCGACGCTGCTCGTCGGTGCCCTGCATGAGGGTGAGCAGGATCTCGAACCCCTGGCGCTGGTGGAACGACTCCTCCTTGCAGATGCGCACCATGGCGCGGCCGTACGGACCGTACGAGGCGCGGCACAGGGGCACCTGATTGCAGATCGCGGCGCCGTCGACGAGCCAGCCGATCGCTCCCATGTCCGCCCAGGTCGGGGTCGGGTAGTTGAAGATCGAGGAGTAGCGCGCCTTGCCGTCGACGAGCTGCTGCGTCATCTCGTCGCGCGTGATGCCGAGGGTCTGCGCGGCGGAGTAGAGGTAGAGGCCGTGCCCCGCCTCGTCCTGCACCTTCGCGAGCAAGATCGACTTGCGCTTGAGGCTCGGGGCGCGGGTGATCCACGCCCCCTCCGGCTGCATCCCGATGATTTCGGAGTGCGCGTGCTGCGAGATCTGCCGGATGAGCGTGCGACGGTAGCCGTCCGGCATCCAGTCCCGCGGTTCGATCCGGCCGTCGGCCTCGATGAGGGCGTCGAACATCGCCTCGCCGTCCAGAGCATCCGTGGGGGGTGCGGTCATCGTCATCGTCGACTCCTTTTACAGACCGATCGTTCAGTAAAACTGTAGCCGAGGGGGTCGCGGACCGCAACGGGCGTGACCCCGAACCCCGATCTCGGCGGCGCCATGCGCGCGCGAGCCTAGGACCGGGCGCGCGTGTTCGTCGGGCCCGCACCAGATCGACCGGGTGCGGTCCCGACGATGCGCCACGTCTTCGGCGGTCGTCGCCCTCAGCGCAGGTCGTACACCCGCTTGTACTTCCCCTCGCTGCGCGGGAGGACACCGGGCTCCTCGACACAGACGTCGACGCTCGTGCCGATGAGCACCTTGATGCGCTGCCGCAGCACGACGCCCGCCGCCTCGCACACCTCGCGCTCCAGGGCCGGGTGCCTCTCGATGCGGACGGTCATGGCATCCATCCGCCCCTCGCGGCGCAGCTCGAGCACGAAGTGCGGGGTGAGCTTCTCGATGCCGAGCACGATCTCCTCGATCTGCGTCGGGAAGAGATTCACCCCGCGCAGGATGATCATGTCGTCGTTGCGTCCGGTGATCTTCTCGATGCGGCGCATGGCCGGGAACGCGGTGCCGGGCTGCAGGCGGGTGAGATCGCGCGTGCGGTAGCGGATGACCGGGAACGCCTCCTTGGTGAGGGAGGTGAAGACCAGTTCGCCGAGACCGCCATCGGCCACGGGCTCCCCCGTATCGCCGTCGATCGTCTCGGGGAGGAAGTGGTCCTCCCAGATGTGCGGGCCGTCCTTGGTGAGCGCACTCTCGGATGCCACACCCGGGCCCATCACCTCGCTCAGGCCGTAGATGTCGACGGCGGTGAGGTCGAGACGACGCTCGATCTCGCGGCGCATCTCGTTGGTCCACGGTTCGGCCCCGAGGACGGCGACCCGAAGCGACGTCGAGCGCGGGTCGATGCCCGCGGACTCGAGCGCGTCCGCGATGGTCAAGAGGTAACTGGGCGTGCAGAGGATGGCATCGGGTGCGAAGTCCTGGATGAGCTGCGCCTGGCGTGCCGTCTGCCCACCCGACATCGGAATGACCGTCGCGCCGAGGCGTTCGATGCCCGCGTGCGCGCCGAGGCCGCCGGTGAACAACCCGTACCCGTAGGCGTTGTGGACGCGATCGCCGGGGCGGATGCCGGCGGCAGACAGCGAGCGCGCGACGAGGTCGGCCCAGCGGTCGAGGTCGCCGCCGGTGTAGCCGACGACCGTGGGGCGCCCGGTCGTGCCCGACGAGGCGTGGATGCGGCGAACGTCCGCCATCGGCACCGCGAACATGCCGAAGGGATACGTCTCGCGCAGGTCGGCCTTGGTCGTGAAGGGCAGCAGGCGGATGTCGTCGAGGCTGCGGATGTCGTCGGGGTGCACACCCGCCTCGTCGAACTTGTGCCGGTACAGGGCGACGTTCTCGTAGGCGTGGCGGACCGTCCACTGCAGGCGCTCGAGCTGCAGCGCGCGCAGGTTCTCGAGCGCGATGCCGGCCGGGTCGACGGATGCCAGAAGGCCGGGGCGCGAGGAAACGGTCATGGTCATCGGGACACCTCCGTGGTGGAGAGCGCGGCGTTGCGCTCGGGGGCGGGGTCGTGGGGTGTGCGGGGGTCGGTCGCGCGCGCGGAGTGGGGGTCGGTCGCGCGCGCGGGGTGGGGGTCAGTCGCGCGCGCACCCTTAGCGATCTGCACATCCTCAGTCGCGGTCGCGGCGTGTGGCGCTGAGCTTGTGTGAATCGCTGAGGGTGCGGCGGCGGGCGCCGGCGGGCGCCGATCCGTCGTGATGCTCCGGCCGCGTACCTCCGCGACCAGGTCGCCGCTCTCGTCGGTGACGCGGATGTCGTACAGGCCGGTCCGGCCGCTCCGGGCGCGCCGCGCGGCGGTCGCCGTGAGCGTCTGCCCGGACGTCGTCGACTTCAGGAACGTGATGTCCGCCCCACCGGCGACGGTGACGCGCTCGTCCTCGTTGCACGCGATCGCGAACGCCGTGTCGGCGAGGGTGAAGACGAGCCCGCCGTGGGTGATGGCGAAGCCGTTGAGCATGTCGTCGCGCACGGTCATCGACACCCGCGACTCCCCCGGCGCGTCGTGCTCGACGACCATGCCGAGCATGGCCGATGCCTGATCGCGTTGCATCATCGGCCGCAGGCTCATGCGAGCACCGCCGCGGGAGCAGGCTGCCATGTCTTCGCCACGAGCGTCAGCACGTCGTACTGCGCGACGATCTCGTCGTGCTGGTTGCGGATCACGGCGTCCCAGCGCACCTCGCCGTAGTCGTCGGTCTCGCGTGGGGTGATCTGCTTCGCCGTCAGGGCGACGCGGATGCGGTCTCCGGGTGAGACGGGGGTGACGAAGCGCAGGTTCTCGAGCCCGGAGTTGGCGAGCACCGGACCCGGCGCCGGATCGACGAACAGTCCCGCCGCCCACGACACGAGCAGGTAGCCGTGCGCGACCCGCCCCGGGAAGAAGGGGTTGGCCGCGGCCGACTCCTCGTCCATGTGCGCGTAGAACGTGTCGCCGGTGAAGTTCGCGAAGACCTCGATGTCGTCGAGGGTGACTTCGCGCTCGACCGACTCCACGGCATCCCCGATCCGAAGGTCGGCGAGGGGTTTGCGGAAGGGGTGCGCCCCCGCGGTGTCGGTGTCGGCTCCCGGATGCCACACCCCGGTCAACGCGGTGAGCATGCGGGGCGAGCCCTGGATCGCCGTGCGCTGCATGTAGTGGAGCACCGAGCGGATGCCGCCGAGCTCCTCGCCGCCGCCGGCGCGACCGGGCCCGCCGTGGACGAGGTGCGGGACGGGTGCCCCATGCCCGGTGGAGGTGCGGGCGTCGTCGCGGTCGAGGAACAGCACACGGCCGTTCATCGCCCCCATGCGCGTGAGCAGTTCGGTGGCGACGTCGGGGTCGTGGGTGGCGACGCTCGTGACGAGCGAGCCGCCGCCGCGACCGACGATCTCGGCCGCCTCGGCGACGTCGGCGTACTCGACGATGCTGGCGACGGGACCGAAGGCCTCGATGTCGTTGACGGCCGGTGTCGCGGCATCCGCGAAGGCGAGGAGCATGGGCTGCAGGAAGGCGCCATCGGCGGGCACCCCCGAAGGTGCCTCCGCCGAACCGACGACGAAGCGACCGCCGGCGTCTGCGAGGGCGCGAACCTGGCGCAGCACCTCGTCGCGCTGCTCGATCGAGACGACCGGGCCCATCGTCACGCCCTCGGCGCGCGGATCTCCGATGACCACGCGCTCGGCGATCCTGTCGCGCAGCGCCTGCGCCACGGCATCCGTGGTCCCCACCGGCACGATCGCGCGGCGGATCGCGGTGCACTTCTGGCCCGCCTTGGTGGTCAGTTCGACGAGCAGTTGCTTGACGTACGCGTCGAACTCGGGGGTGCCGGGCACGGCGTCGGGACCGAGGATCGAAGCATTGATCGAGTCGGTCTCGCTCGTGAAGCGCACACCGGGCTTGGCCTGGGCGCGCAGCCGCTCGGCGGTCGAGGCGCTGCCGGTGAAGCCGACGGTGTCGCCGAGGTCGAGCAGATCGAACAGACCCGGGACGCTGCCGCTCACCAGCTGCAGCGAGCCCTCGGGAAGCAGGCCGGTCTCGACGACGATGCGCACCCACGCCTCGGCGATGTAGGCCGTGGGGGTCGCGGGCTTGACGATCGTGGGAAGGCCGGCGAGGAAGGCGGGCGCGAACTTCTCGAGCGCGCCCCACATCGGGAAGTTGAAGGCGTTGATCTGCACCGCGACTCCCGGCAGACGCGTGTAGACGTGCCTCCCGAGGAACGTGCCGTCCTTCGACAGGGGCTCGATCGGACCGTCGAGCACGACCCTGCCGGCGGGGAGCTCCCGCCGCGCCTTCGACGAGAAGGTGAAGAGCACCCCGATGCCGCCGTCGACGTCGCTGAGGGAGTCGCGACGCGTCGAGCCGGAGCGCTCCGACAGGACGTAGAGCTCCTCGCGACGCTCGTTCAACGCGATGGCGAGGTTCTTCAGCACCATCGCGCGCTCGTGGAAGGTGAGGGCGCCGAGGCTCTTCTGACCGGTCTCGCGGGCGTACGCGACGGCGGCGGCGAGGTCGAGACCCGTCGTGCTGATGCGCACGATCTCGACGCCCGTCGACGCGTCGCGGACGATCGCGGCATCCGGGTCGCCTTCGGGGGCCCACCAGTGGCCGTTCACATAGCTGGGGAGAAACGTCATCATTCGCTCCATTCGTAGAATCCGCGGCCGGTCTTTCGGCCCAGGTGCCCCTGGGCGACGAGATCGCGCAGCAAGGCGGGCGGGGTGAAGCGCGCGCCGTACGCGCGCTCGAGCTCCTCGGCGATGCCCAGGCGCACATCGAGCCCGACGACGTCGGTGGTGCGGAGGGGGCCCATCGGATGCCGGTACCCCAGCTCCATCGCGGTATCGATGTCTCGCGCCGAGGCGACGCCCTCTTCGAGCATGCGGATGGCCTCGAGGCCCAGGGCGACCCCGAGGCGGCTCGACGCGAAGCCCGGCGCATCGCGCACGACGACAGCGGTCTTGCCGATGGCCTCCACCCATCGGGTCGCGCGCGTCACAACCTCGGGCGCGGTGTCGGCACCCGTCACGACCTCGACCAGCGCCGATGCCGGCACGGGGTTGAAGAAGTGCAGGCCGAGGAAGCGCTGAGGGCGTCGGAGCGACGCGGCGAGCGCGTCGATCGAGATGGAGGAGGTGTTGGATGCCACGACCGCCTCGCCGCGCACGGTCTCCTCGATGCGCGCGAGGGCGTCGAGCTTGAGAGCGCGGTCCTCGGGGACGGCCTCGATCACGAGGCCCGCCTCGGCGAACGCGTCGGTGTCGGTGCCGGTCGTGAGGGCGTCGGCATCTGGAAGCCGCGTGCCCCGCGCTGCCGAGCGGGCGAGAGCGGCCTCGACGCGGCCCCGCGCCTGGGCGGCGGTTTCCGCATCGCGCTCGACGACGTGCACGCGGGCTCCCGCGATCAGGAACGCGTGGGCGATGCCGGCCCCCATGCGGCCTCCGCCGAGCACACCGACGACGACGGGAACGGATGGCGTGTCTCGGACCGTGGCGGTAACGGGGGAGGTCATCTCTTCTTCCTCTCGAGGAACGCGGTCATGCGGGCGTACTTGTCCGCGCTGTCGAACAGCTCGGCCTGCAGCTCGCCGTCGATGGCGGGGTGCGCGTTGCGCGGGGCGAGCAGGGCACGCTTGGTGAGGATCGTCGCGCGTGCGGAGTTCGCGGCGATCCGGTCGGCGACCGCGTGAGCGGAGTCGAGCAGATCCTGGGGCTCGTGGATGCTCGAGAGCAGCCCCCAGGCGAGCGCTTCGTCGGCGTCGATCACGCGGGCGGTGAGCAGCAGCTCGCTCGCGCGGGCGTGTCCGACGATCTCGGGCAGGCGCCACGAGGCTCCCGCCGCGGCGATGATGCCGAGACCCGGTTCGGGGTTGCCGAAGCGCACGCGAGGTGTCCCCAGGCGGATGTCGGCGGCGTAGGCGAGCTCGGCTCCCCCGCCCAGCGCGAATCCGTCGACGGCGGCGACCACGGGCATGGGCAGGCGGCGGATGCGATCGAACACCGTGGCGTTGATCCCGCGGCGGGCGTCGTCGCCCGTGCGGTCGCGGAGCTGGGCGATGTCGGCCCCCGCGGCGAAGATGCCGCCGGCTCCGGTGAGGATGAGGATGCGCGGACGCTCCTCGAGGTCCGCACAGAGGGCGTGCAGCTCGTCGACCATCGCCTGATCGATCGCATTGCGGCGGTCGGGTCTGTCGAGGGTGGCGACGACACGGTCGTCGCGGGCGTCGATGCGGAGCCGGGCGGGCGAGCCTGACGCATCGGCGTCGGAACCCGGCGAAGCCTCCCGCCCCCTGGCCAGGGGCGACTCAGCCATGGGCCCGCTCCAGGATCATCGCCGTGCCCTGCCCCACCCCGACGCACATCGTCGCGAGGCCGTACCGCGCGTCCTCGCGTTCCAGGCGGCCGAGCAGCGTCACGATCAACCGCGAGCCGCTCGACCCCAGGGGGTGACCCAGCGCGATCGCCCCGCCGTCGGCGTTGACGATCTCGGGGTCGAGCCCGAGTCGCCGCACGCACGCGATCGACTGCGACGCGAAGGCCTCGTTGAGTTCGACGGCTCCCAGAGCGGATGCCGACAGCCCCGCCTTGGCGAGAGCCTTCTCGGTCGCGGGCACGGGACCGAGCCCCATGACCTCGGGCGCCAGCGCGGCGGAGGCATGCGCGACGATCCGCGCGCGCGGACGCAGTCCGAACCGTTCGACGGCGGCGGCGCTGGCCACGACGATCGCGGACGCCCCGTCGTTGAGCGAGCTGGAGTTGCCCGCCGTCACGACCTCGCCGCCCTTGACGACGGGTCGGAGTCGCGCGAGCGCATCGAGCGAGGTGTCGCGACGCGGACCCTCGTCGGTGTCGATCACGCCCCGGGCGGTCTCGACGGCCACGATCTCGGCGCGGAAGCGACCGGCATCCTGAGCCTGGATCGCCCGCTGGTGGCTGCGCAGTGCGAAGGCGTCCGCGTCGGAGCGCGAGACGCCGTCGACGCGGGCGACCTCTTCGGCCGTTTCGGGCATGGCGAAGGTGGCCTTGTCGCGCGCGGCGAGGCGCGGGTTGGTGAAGCGCCAGCCGATCGACGTGTCGAAGGCCGCCCCGGGCTTCGCCCACGGCTTCTCGGGCTTCGCCTGCACCCAGGGAGCACGGGTCATCGACTCCACGCCGCCCGCGACGATCACCTCGGCATCGCCCGCGCGGATCGCCTGAGCGGCGAGCGCGATCGCGCTCATTCCCGAGGCGCAGAGGCGGTTGACGGTGAGCCCCGGGATGCTGTCGGGAAGCCCCGCGAGCAGAACGGCCATGCGGGCGACGTTGCGATTGTCTTCGCCGGCCTGGTTCGCCGCACCGAGGATGACCTCGTCGACGGCCTCGACGGGAACGCCCGCGCGAGCCACCGCTTCGCCGACCACCAGCGCCGCCAGATCGTCGGGACGAACGGATGCCAGAGCCCCGCCGTACCGTCCGACCGGGGTGCGCACACCTCCGATGAGAAACGCGTCCGCCATCGCCACCCTCTCCCCCGCCGACTCTGGCGGGGCCCGTCCACCTCACCCGCGAGGTTTTCCGACCGATCGTTCAGTAATCATGGCAGAAGGCGTCTCCCGAGGCAACGGCGCTCACCTCACATTGCCGCTATGGGCGAGCGTTCACACCCCGTCGGCTCATGTGATCATTCGCATGGTGCACGTGTGGTTGCCCGTGTCACAGCTGCAGCGCTCCCTCGAGCCGGGGGCCTCATCTTCGACAAGAACAAGCGAATCGCGATCGTCCGCACGGTCGAGGTGCGCGGCTGCAAGGTGCTGCGCTCGATGACGTTCGATGCTGGCCCGGCGCGGCGTTAGCTCATCGGCTACTTCCCCAAGGATGCAACGAGCCTGGCAGTGGGGTGCACCTCGTCCGAGTACGTCAAGAAAGCCACGAGCCCGTGGTCTCCCACTTCGGCCTCACCCCCATCAAGCGCGCGTGCGTCCTCGCGCCCGAGCTCGGTCATGCGTTCCACGGTCACCAAGGGCGCGACGATCCCGCCGCCGAGGCCGCGGCCGATGCGTACGCGGCCGCCCTGCTCGTCGCCCCCGCTCACTACGCGCGGCTCGAATCGATCGGGCTAAGCACCGGCGAGGTCGCCGAAGAGTTGGCGGTCACGGTCGAGATGCTCCGTGCCTTCGTCGAGCACCACCTCGTCCGCGTCCGCGGCGCCGCGTACACGCGGCCGCATCTCGGAGGCCACCAGCACGGTCATCTCGCACGCTGGGCGTCATGAGCCCATGACGCCGCTCGCTTGAGTGCGATCGCGACGAGAACACGACCCTGTCGAGCGTGTCCCCTCGGTGTGCCCCCGACAGGATTCGAACCTGCGACGCCCGCGTTAGGAGTGCGGCGCTCTATCCCCTGAGCTACGGAGGCGGGATCACCCCAGCCTACTGCGACGCTTCCGCGCGCGCGGCGCCGGACGGACGCGCGAGCGGAACGCTCTCACGCAGGGCGTCGACGAGGCCGGCATCCCACCGCCCCGGCTCCGCGAGCGTCGCCTCGCGCAGATCCACCCCGTCGGGGCCGATGCTCGCGACGCAGACCAGGAGCGACTCGAGCACGAGCCCGTCATGCGCGTCCCGGCGCAGGACAGACGCCTCGGGTTCGTGCGTGGCCCTCTCGATCACGCCGAGCCATGGCATCCACCAGTCGTCTCCGGCAGCAAGGCCCGCCCCGCGGAAGGCGTCGAGCCAGCGGGCGATACGGGGGGTGCCCGAGTCGTCGACGGCGTGGTGGGCGACCATGTGCGTGCCGGGGGTCAGCGGCGTGCGACGCGAGACAAGGCCGTCCCACTCCACCAGGTGCGCGCCCGTGGCATCCACCTCCACGAGATTGAAGCCGCGGGTGGCGGGACGGTTCGGGATGCCGGCCCCCACCGCGTCGAGGGGAACGCTGCCACGGCTGACGACCTCATCGTCGCGGCGGTCGGAGAGGTCCTCGCGATTGAGCAGCACCGCCAGCCGCCGAGCGGTCGGATCGACTGCGAGCCAGGCACCGCCGGCGCGGTCGTCTCGCACGCCCACGATGCCGTCGCGCTCGGGCCACCAGGGTCCGATGCCGCGCCAGGGGCGGTCGCGGTCCTCGTCGCGGACGGCGAGCACCCGCACGGGTTCGCCGGGAGCGGTGGGGACGTCGATCACGACGGTGCACATTGCCCCCACGCTACCCTCGCGAGGCAGGCGTCGGGCAGGTCCGAGGGTGCCGGCGTCCGTCAGGAGAACAGACGCGGCGCGGGAACGGGCCCTTCGACTCCGAACCCCCCTGTTCTGGTCATTGTCCCTGTTCTCGTCGCACCGCCTGCACCCGTCGCGGACGCCGACCTGGAAGACTGTGACGATGTTCGTCGTCGTCGGAGTGACCGGGGGCATCGCCGCCTACAAGACCGTGAGCCTCGTGCGCCTCCTCGTGAAGGCGGGACACGACGTGCACGTCATCCCCACCGAAGACGCTCTGCGCTTCGTCGGCCTGCCCACCTGGGAGGCGCTCAGTCGCAACCCGGTGACGACCTCCGTGCACGACGACGTCGCGCGCGTCCGACATGTCGCCCTGGGCCAGTCCGCCGATCTCGTGATCGTGGCACCCGCGACCGCGAACACCCTCGCCGCGATGACGGCGGGATTGGCGTCCGACCTGCTCGGCACGACCCTGCTCGCGACGACCGCCCCGGTGGTCGTCGCCCCCGCGATGCACACGGAGATGTGGCGGCATCCGGCCACCGAGCACAACATGAACGTGCTGCGCGCTCGCGGCGTGCACGTGGTCGGACCCGCCGACGGCGTCCTCACCGGCGGCGACTCAGGCCCGGGGCGCATGTCGGAGCCCGAGGAGATCGTCGCCGTCGCCCTCGCTCTGGTCGAACGACCCCGTGACCTCGACGGACTCTCGATCGTCGTGAGTGCCGGGGGCACGCGCGAGCCCATCGACCCCGTGCGCTTCCTCGGCAATCGCTCGAGCGGACGGCAGGGGGTGGCGATCGCGCGAGCCGCTGCCGATCGCGGCGCACGTGTGACACTCGTCGCCGCCCATCTCGACGCCGACGTCCGTCCCGACGCTCGCGTCGAGGTGATCGCCGCGGGCACCGCTGACGAACTCGGACAGGCGATGGATGCCGTGGCACCCGACGCCGATGTCATCGTCATGGCCGCGGCGGTGGCGGATTACTCCGTCGCCGCGGTGTCGGAGCACAAGCTCCGCAAGCAGGACTCCCCCGACGGCCTCGTCCTCGAACTGCGCGAAAACCGTGACATCGTCGCGGGGCTCGTGTCCGCACGGCGGGTGGGGCAGACGATCGTCGCTTTCGCCGCCGAGACGGTCGCCGACGACGCGGAACTCCTCGAGCGGGCTCGTGTGAAGGCGGACCGCAAGGGAGTCGATCTTCTGGCCGCGAATGCCGTGGGCTGGACGCGCGGTTTCGAGACGACGGGCAATGCGCTGACGATCGTGGATGCCGCGGGCGAGATCGTCGCGATCACGTCGGGCTCGAAGGACGACACGGCGCACGCTGTGCTCGACGCTGTTCTGGCGGTGCGCCGCCGCTGAGGGAGCGGTCGCAAGCCGCCCGCCGAGGCCCGACGCCCCGGCGGACGGCGACGATCAGTTGTCGCCGAGGCGGTCGACGGCTCCGACGATGTCGGTGACTTCGGTACGCGAGGTGTAATCGACGTGGACATCCGCGAAACGGATGCGTCCGGTTCGATCGATCACGTACACCGAGGGGAAGGGCACGCGCGCCGTCGCGTCTGCGTTGCTGTCCGAGACGGCGAATCCGAGCTCCGTGTGCGCTTCTTGGGCGTGCGCACTCGGTTCCGTGACGATTCCGAACCGGTCGGCCAGGACGTTGCCCGGATCGGACAGAACCGTGAAATCGAGGCTGTTGTTGCCCTGGCTCTGCGCGGTGCCGTCGGCGGTCTGGGGTGAGATCGCCACGAGCTGCGCCCCTCGTTCTTCGAGCGCCGGCAGGAGGTCCTGCTGGTAGGTACGCAGGGTGATGTTGCAGTACGGGCACCACGCGCCGCGGTAGAAGACGACGACGGTCGCGGCGTCGTCGAGGACGGACGAGAACGAGACCGCCGCGCCGTCGGCGGTCAGCAGATCGGCGTCCGGAGCCGTGTCGCCCTCTCCGAGCGCGCCGTCCGGCACACCGGCGGCGCGAAGCTCGCTCTGCTCCCCGGAGAAGACCGCGGCGAGGCGATCGCCAATCTGTGATTCGAAGCCGACGTTGAAGTCGTCGACCTGCTGAGCGATGGATGGTGTGGACATGCGTGGCCTCCCCGGCGGTACCGACATCGGGCATCGGTTCGAGGAGCGTATGCCAGCCGAAAGAGGCCTCGGGCGACGATGTCGCGGAGCGGAACATAACGTCACGCAACGTCATCGTCGAAGAGAAGGGGGCACCACCGAATCGATCGGCAGCACCCCCTTCGCGTCAGTAGCCGTAGCTGCTGGAGAACTCGCTGATGAGCGCCGTCATCTGTGACACCAGCACGACGATCCAGACGATGAACGCGATGACCACGGCGACGTTGACCGCAATGGACGCCCAGATCGGGGCGAGCCCCGAACCGGTGCGGCGGCGCAGGATGACGCCGCGGCCGATGATGTACACCAGCCCCGAGCCGATGGCCAGCACGAAGAAGCTGAAAGCCCAGTGGAACGGGCGATCGACGCCGCGTGCGCGCAGCTGACGCCAGTCGAGGAAGGCGAACAGCACCGTGAGCGCCGAAACCACGATGCTCACGACCGACGTCACCACGGTGATGAGTGCGGTCGCCGCGTTGGTGCCGGCCATCGACGCGGGACCCGAATCGTACGAGTACACGCCGGCGTAGAAGGCGTCACGGAAGTACGACGACCAGTCGAAGATGACCACGCCGAGCAGGCTGAGCAGCGGCAGGAAGACCATCAGCCACACCCACACGGTGTTGGTCTTGATGTCGCGGCGGGGGGCGGCGGTGTCGTAGGTCACCGGAGGTGCGCTCGGGTAGCCGGGAGTCGCGCCGTAACCCGCACCTGCGGCGGCCGCACCCGCACCGTACGCCGGAGCGGCGGGGTACGACGGGGCGCTCGGGAACGCCGGAGCCGACGTGTACGCCGGGGCCTCGGGAGGAGCGACGGGAGCGGCGGGCGGCGTCACGGGCGGGACTCTCGTGCCGGTTGCGGTAGATGCGGCCCCTGCCGGGGTCACGGCTGCGGGACCGTCGTGCGGGTCGAGGCTCGCCGAGATGTCGTGCGACGACCCGGTGGCGTTCGCACCACCGGACGGGGAGTCGCTATCGAGTCCCTCCGCGGGGCTGTGGCCCGCCGCGGACTGGTCTGCAGACGTGGAACCGTCAGCCGACGAGAATGCCTCGGCGAGCGCGGACCCGGGGGACGCGGCGGACTCTTCACCGGTGCGCGATCCCGCCCCGGAGTCAGCGGCAGCGTGCTGTTCGGTTTCGCTCGGCGCGGCCGGCTCGCCGCCCGCGGAACGTACCTCATCGGTCCAGCTCGTGCCGTTCCAGCGGCGTAGACCACCGCCCCCCGCGGGGTCGGGATACCAGCCGTCGGGCGGAGTGGGAGTGTCAGTCATGTCGTTTCCCCTGTCAGGTGCGGAACCGGGCGAGATGGCCCGAGTCTAGTGATGGCATCCGACGTCATCGGAAGTCTCGCGACGCGTGCGCCACGCCCACCCGGAGATCGGTGAACCCGTCGGCGATCACATTTGTCACTCCCTCGACCGAGCGTTCGAGCATCCCCCGCACGATGAGAGCGGGTGATTCACGTGCGATCCGGCGGTATCTGTTCCACACGCCGACAGAGCAGATGATGTTCATCAACCCGTGCTCGTCTTCGAGGTTGAGGAACGTGATCCCGGATGCCGTCGCCGGCCGTTGCCGGTGGGTGACGAGTCCGGCCACCTCGATACGCCGATCGGTTTCGCAGGTGCGCAACTCGCGCGAGGTCAGCACCCCGCGGGCATCGAGAGCGGCGCGGAAGTGGGTGAGCGGGTGGTCGTCGGCCGACAGCCCCGTCGCCCAGAGGTCGGACGCGAGGATCTCATAGCTCGACGGATCGGTGAACAAGGGCGGCTGCACGGCCACCAGCGAGTCGGGAAGAAACTCCGGGCGGTCCAGAGCGGCCGAGCCCGACAGCCAGATCGCCTCGCGCCGCGTGTGCCCGAGGCACTCGAATGCGCCGGCCGTGGCGAGGGCCTCGAGCTGCGCGGTCACCATCCCCGTACGGCGAACGAGGTCGCGCAGATCGCGGTAGTCCCCGTTGGCCTCTCTCTCGGTGACGATGCGCTCGGCGACCGTGGCACCGATTCCGGTGACCCCGGCCAGCCCGAGACGCACGGCGAATCCCCCGTCGCGGCGATGAGCGCGCGTCTCGTCGGCTTCGGAAGGGTCGAACTCCCCCGTCGGCGGTTGAACCGCGTGCGCGCACGCGTCGAGCCCGGTCGGTACACCTCTTGCCGGATGGGGCTCCGATCCCGTCTCCGCCGCCGGGCCCACGGCATCCGCCCGCTCTGTTCCGGTCCTTCCCGGCGTGTCATCGGCTCTCTCGAGGGTGGCCTCGACTCCCGAACGCAGGAGGTCGGGTCGACGCACCTGCACCCCGTGGCGGCGGGCGTCGGCGGTGAGCGTGGCGGGTGAGTAGAACCCCATGGGCTGCGCGCGCAAGAGACCGGCGAGGAACGCCGCCGGGTAGTGCAGCTTGATCCAGGAACTGGCGTAGACCAGCAGAGCGAATGACAGCGAGTGCGACTCGGCGAAACCGAAGTTGGCGAACGCCTGGACCTTGGCATAGAGCTCGTCGGCGACCTGCCCCACCAGACCGTTCTCGGCCATGCCCGCGTACAGCGTCTCGCGGAGGGAGTCGATGCGCTCGAGCCCACGCTTGGAGCCCATGGCCCGGCGAAGCAGGTCGGCGTCTTCGGCGGAGCAGTTGCCGATGGCGACGGCCATCTGCATGAGCTGTTCTTGGAACACCGGCACCCCCATCGTGCGCTCGAGCACCGGCTCGAGCTTGGGGTGCACGTAGGTGATCGCCTCCTGTCCGAGCTTGCGACGCACGAACGGATGGACGGCCCCGCCCTGGATGGGCCCGGGACGGATGAGGGCGATCTGCACCACGAGGTCGTAGAACTTCCGCGGCTGCAGTCGAGGCAAGAGGCCCATCTGGGCGCGCGACTCCACCTGGAACACCCCGATCGAGTCGGCTCGGCACAGCATGTCGTACACCGCCTTCTCTTCCTTGGGCAGTGTCGACAGCTCCCAGTTCTCGCCCGTCGCCCCGCGGATGAGGTCGAAGCAGTACTGCAGCGCCGCGAGCATGCCGAGGCCCAGCAGGTCGAACTTGACCAGCCCCATCCAGGCGGCGTCGTCTTTGTCCCACTGGATCACCGTGCGGTTCTCCATGCGCGCGTGCTCGATGGGAACGACCTCGCCCACCGGGCGGTCGGTGAGCACCATGCCGCCCGAGTGGATGCCGAGGTGCCGCGGTGCCTTCAGCAGCTCCGACGCGAACTCGATGACCTGGTCGGGGATGTCGTGGTCGGCTCCGGTCTCGAGCGTCGCCCCCCACCGCTCGACCTGCTTCGACCAGGCGTCCTGCTGCCCCGGGGAGTGCCCGAGTGCCCGGGCCATGTCGCGCACGGCGTTCTTCGGTCGGTACTGGATGACGTTCGCCACCTGGGCCGCTCGCTCCCGCCCGTACTCGCCATAGACCCACTGGATGATCTCTTCCCGGCGGTCGGAATCGAAGTCGACGTCGATATCGGGCTCTTCGTCGCGCAGGCTCGACAGGAACCGCTCGAACGGCAGCTTGTAGAAGATCGAGTCGACCGCGGTGATGTCGAGCAGATAGCAGACCGCGCTGTTGGCCGCCGAGCCGCGCCCCTGGCACAGGATGCCGCGCCGACGCGCTTCGGCGACGATGCCGTAGACGATGAGGAAGTAGCCCGGGAAGTCCTTCATCTCGATGACACCCAGTTCGCGCTCGATGCGGCGCCGGTCGTCGTCGGACAGGTTGGGGTACTTCCGCGGGACGGCCTCCCACACCAGGTGCCGCAGCCACGACATGGGGGTGTGCCCCTCGGGCACCGTCTGCTTCGGCAGGGCGGGCTTGGCCCGACGCAGCGGGAAGGCGATCTCATCGGCGAGCTCGACCGTGCGGGCCACCGCTCCCGGATACCGCCGGAACCGCGCCGCCATCTCCACCCCCGAGCGCAGGTGCGCCCCGGCGTGGGCCGGGAGCCAGCCGTCGAGCTCGTCGAGGCCGCGGTTCGCCCGCACCGCGGCGACGGCGGCCGCGAGCAGCTCTTTCTGCGGAGCGGCGTAGTGCACGTTGTTGGTGGCGAGGATCGGCAGGCCCCGCTCGGCGGCGAGGCCGGCGAGTACATCGTTGCGGCGGGAGTCGAGCGGGTCGCCGTGATCCGTCAGTTCGACGTAGACGGCCTCCGCGCCGAACAGGGCGACGAGGGTGTCAAGCTCACGCGCGGCTCCGGTCGGACCCTCGAAGGCGAGAGCCTGACGCACCGCCCCCTTTCGGCATCCGGTCAGCACCGCCCACTGCGGGTCGCTCGGTCCTCCGGCGCGCTCGGCGAGGTCCTCGAGGTCGTAGACAGGTCGCCCTTTCTCGGCGCCGGTGAGCTGGGCGTGGGTGATGGCCGCGGCGAGACGGTGGTAGCCCTCTTCCTGACGGGCGAGGACGAGGAGGTGCGAACCCATCGGGTCGGCTTCACCGTTCTGGGGACCGGTGAGCCCGAGCGAGAGCTCCGCACCGAAGACGGTGTGCACCGCCCTCTGCTCGGCCGCCTCGGCGAATCGCACGATCCCGTAGAAGCCGTCGTGGTCCGTCAGAGCAAGAGCGTGCAGGCCCAGTCGCTCGGCCTCTTCGACGAGCTCTTCGGGAGAGGACGCACCGTCGAGGAACGAGTACGACGAGTGCGCGTGCAGTTCGGCATAGGGCACGGTGTCGGCCGGTCGCTCGATCGAGGGCGGTACGTAGGCGCCGCGCTTGTGCGACCACGCCGGACTGTCGCCGCCGTCACCGTTCGGCGGGGCGCTGGTAGGACGGCGGGCGTCGCTGAGCAGGCGCTCGAGCTCCGACCACTTCACGGGAGGATTGGTCCACCCCATCAGCGCGCCCTGACCCCGAGGACGAAGTCGGGTCGGTTCTCAGTCATACCGCCCCTCCGCTCGCCACTCGCCCTCTTCGACCACCAGGAGCCACGCACCCCCATCGGCGTCCACCACCTGGAACCGGTGCGCCTTGCGCGCGCGCAAGGCGTCCCACCCCCGCTCGCTGATCGGCCAGGGGCCCGCCCACTCGCTGATGCGGCGTCGCTGCCCCGCGGTCTCGAGAACGGCGGGCGGAGCGCTCAAGACGTCGCGCTCGCCCACCGTGACCGGAGCCCCCGCGATGTCGGTGACTCCCACCAGACGCGGTTCGGGATAGACGGTGGCGGGCAGGGGGTCGGGGAGGCTACCGGGCCACGGCCGCGTCCGCACCTTGTCGGTGACCGCACGATCACCCCACGGCACGAGCACCTGGCGCTCGGCGAGCCAGCGCCCGCCGCCGATCGTCGGGGTCACGACTGCGCGGTGTCCGAGCATGGCCTGCACGCGCGAGAGCGCGTGGTGCACACGCTCGTCGGGTCCGGCCCCGAACAGCCCCTTGGCGTGGTGCGCTGCGGCGTCGACGGCCTCGGGCTCGATGTGCACGCCCGCGACACCGCTGCCGAAGATGCCCTGGGCATCTTCGGCGAGCTGCCAACGCACGCGGTCGACCACCCCGGCGGCGTCGAACGAGCCGGGGTGCAGCCATACGCGCTCACTGCGCTCGCCCCGCTCCCCCGAGAGCACGACCCGCAGCTCCGTGCAGACGAGGTCGTGCGCACCGAGCTGGGCGATGAACTCCTCGGCGGCCACGCGCATGCCGAACGCGATCTGGTCGGCGAGCTCGAGCGGTGGTTCGAACGCGACATCGCGGTGCAACTCGGGCGGGGGTGTGCGCGGCTGGACCGGTTGGGAATCGAGTCCCCCGGCGAGCGCGTGCAGGCGCACGCCCCTCTCGCCGAAACGCTCTCGTACTCGTTCGACCGAGAGCCCGGCCAGCTCTCCCAGGGTGTGCACGCCCAACCGCGACAGCAGGCTGCCGAACTCGTCGTCGTCGAGGGTCGCGATCGAGAGGGGCGCGAGGAAAGCTCCGGCCTCGCCGGGTTCGACGATGCGGACGGGGTCGTCGGCCGCAGCCGAACGAGCGGCCTGCTCGGCGGTGAACACCCCGTCGGCGACGCTCGCACGCACGCCGGCGAACCCGTCGTCGTCGAGCTGACGGATCAGCATCCGAGCCGCCTCGAGTTCGCCGCCGTAGTACCGCGCCGGCCCCCGCGCCCGAAGAGCGCAGAGCCCCGGCCGCACGACATGCACCCCGGGCGCGCGCTCCTCGATCCGGGCGACCACCGGGGCGAACGCCCGCACGTCCCGTACCGGGTCGGCCGGCACCACCTGCAGCCCGGGGCACAACGCCTGCGCGTCACGGCGCTTCTGCCCGCGGCGTACGCCCTGTGCGCGAGCCGCCCACGAGCACGCGATGACGAGGTTGTGCGCGAAAACCGCCACCGCGGCATCCGGTCGAGGAGGACTGACGGCCTCGCTCACGAACGCCGTGATGGGCCAGTCGGGGAACCACAGCACGAGGCTGCGCGTCGGGGCCTGCATCACCCCACCGCCCGCACCGGGAACGCGGTGCGCTCGCGCGGAACCAGACGCTCGGCCGGAGCGCCCAGCAGCTCGATCGACCCGTCGGCCGCGGGCAGCAGCATGCGGGCGCGCCGGGGGTTCGGCGAACGGCGGCTGGTCACCGACACGGTCAGTTCGCGACCAGCCAGATACCCGTGCCCCTGGCCGAGCCCCGACCATCGGGGGTCGGCCACGTCGATCACGGCCTCGGCCTGGGGCCAGGCTCCCTGCACGAGCAGCACCGACCCGCGATCGCGCAGGCGAGCGGCCAGTCGCGTGGTCTCGGCACCCCCGCGCGCGGCCGTCGATCCCGAGGGAGGGCGCACGGCCACCACGGGGAGCACCTCGGTGATCGTCGCCGTCACGGCCAGCCACCGGGGACCCGGATCGGGGATGAACACGAGACGGTCGAGATCGAGACCGTACTTCTCTGCGGCCTCGGCGCCGAGCTCGGGCATGCCGATCACCCCGCACCACGCCCCGTCTTGGGAGGGACGGGCCATGAGCGCCAGCAGAAGAGAGGCCGAGCGGGTCAGCGCGTACGCCGACCCCGGCCGCAGGCCCCCACCGGGTAGCAACGACGAGAACGCCGGGTGCGTCGGCAGGACGGGGGCGTCCATGCGGCGCCCCTGCATGCGCTCGAGGCGATCGCGCAGCGCATGGATATCGGGTACGGCCTGTACCTGGTCTCTCACGATCGCCCTCACTCCCACAGGTTAGAACATCTGTTCGATGACCTCAATCCCTGTGGGTCGAAGATACGATCGACCTCCGACATCGCGCGGAAAGCGCCGATCGCGAAACGAAAAGCGCGCGCGGGCTCGCCGACATCCCGCCGAGGACGGCTCCGTGCACACGCCGTTTCAGACCAGATCGGTCGTCGCGGTGATCCGCGCGAACCCTCCCTGCTGCAGCACGACGGCCGTGTTCGCCATGAGTTCGGCGGCCGTGCGGGTGACGGTCCCGAGCCCCGCGATCTCTCCGCTCAGGTCGAAGGTGCGCGTGGCATCCAGCACCACGGTCACGTCGTAGCCGAGGTTTCCCGCCATGCGCGCGGTCGTCTCGACGCACATGTTCGTCTGGATGCCGCAGATCACCAGTTCCCGGATGCCGCGCTCGCCCAGCCAAGCGTGCAGGTCGGGGTCTCCGTAGAACGCCGAGTTGACGCTCTTCGACACGACGAGGTCCGCCGGGGCGTCGGCGACCACCTCCACGAGGGCGTTGCCCTCGGCATCGGGGTGAAGGGGGGAACCGGGAGAGGCCGAATCGTGCCGCACGACGACGATCGGCTCCTCCGCCCGGCGCCAGGCGTCGATCAGCGAGGCGACGTTGCGTTCGCAGTCGGGGTTCGCGGTCGGCCCCCAGAAGGCGAGGTCGTCGAACCCCTGCTGCATGTCGATGACGAGGAGAGCGCGGGCCATGCATCCATCTCACCACCCGAGCGGTGCTTCTCGGACCGAGGAGACGAACCTTGTCGTTTCGGTCGCTCGCGCGTCAAGGACTGTGCGGGTGAACTTCTTCTCAAACAGGATGAAAAGTAGACGGAAAGGTTCACAAACGTGATCGTCGAAACCACCATTCATCGCGACGACCTGCGACGAGAGGTTCGGCGTCGAGAGCTGTCGAAGGCGCGACGTCTCGCTCTCGTGCGAATCATCGTGATCCTGTCGGCCGCCACGGGACTCAACTACATCACGTGGCGCTGGCTCGCCTCGGTGAACTGGGAGTCCTGGTGGATCGCCGTCCCCCTCGTCCTCGCCGAGACCTACAGCCTCATCGACTCCCTGCTGTTCGGCCTGGGGGCGTGGCGACTCCGCGAGCGCCACGACGCTCCCCCGCTCCGGCACGACGTCACGGTCGACGTGCTCGTGACCACCTACAACGAGCCCCTCGACCTCGTGATGCACACCGCCCGCGCGGCGAAAGCGATCCGCTACCCGCACGAGACGTGGATCCTCGACGACGGCGATCGCCCCGAGCTGCGCGCTCTCGCCGAGGCCGAGGGCATCGGGGTGGTCACCCGCTCAGAGGCGTGGCGGGACCGCCCGCGCCACGCGAAGGCCGGCAACCTCAACAACGCCCTCATGGTGACCGAGGGCGAGTTCCTTCTGATCCTGGATGCCGATCAGGTGCCGTCCCCCGATATCCTCGACCGCACCCTCGGGTGGTTCGAAGACGACACCGTCGCGCTGGTCCAGACGCCCCAGTGGTTCGTGAACGTGCCCGTGAGCGACCCGCTGGGGAGCCAGGCCCCGTTGTTCTACGGCCCCATCCAGCAATCCAAGGACGGCTGGAACGCCGCCTTCTTCTGCGGGTCGAACGCGATCCTCCGCCGCGAGGCCATGATGCAACTGGGCGTCTCGCGCTACGTCGGCGAGGTCACCCTCGCGGTGAACCGTGGCATCCGCTCCTCCCGTCGGGTTCTCGCCCGTGCTCGCCGCGAGCACGTCTCCGATCCCCGCATCACGGCATCCCTCGACGCGGTCGGGCGAGCCCTCGACGATCTGAAGTCGGGGATCGCCCGCGGGGACGCTCTGGCGGATCTGACGTTCGCGTTCCAGCGCCGCATCGTCGAGGTGCGCCGAGAGCTCGCCGACCAGGACATCGCGAGCGTGCGCGCCGAACTCGCCGAGCTGGCCGAGGTCACCGGCGACCCCGCCGCTCTGGCCGCCGTCGACGACCTCGCCCTCGACGCCCTCGGCGAGCGCAGCCTGTCGCCGCTGGCCGCGGTGGAGTCGGTGAGCATGCTCGTGGAGTCCTTCGACGTCGGACGCGAAGAGGAGGCCCAGGCGATCATGCCCCTGGCCACCATCTCGGTCACCGAGGACATGGCCACCTCGATGCGCCTGCACGGCCTCGGGTGGACGTCGGTCTACCACGACGAGGTCCTCGCGAAGGGACTCGCCCCCGAGGACCTGCCCACCATGCTCACCCAGCGCCTGCGTTGGGCCCAGGGCACCATGCAGGTCATGTTCCGCGAGAATCCGCTGGTGCAGAAGGGCCTCAGCTGGGGTCAGCGCTTGATGTACTTCGGCACCATGTGGAGCTACCTGTCCGGGTTCGCGGCGATCGTCTACGTCGCCGCCCCCGTGCTGTACCTGTCTTTCGGGGTCATGCCCGTCCAGGCGTGGAGCGTGGACTTCTTCGCCCGCTTCATCCCGTTCTTCGTCATCAACCAGGTGCTCTTCCTCGTCGTCGCGAACGGACGCCCCACCTGGCGCGGCGCGCAGTACTCATTGGCGCTCTTCCCGGTCTGGATCCGTGCGGTGACCAGCGCGTTCGACAACGTCTACCGCGGTCGCTCGCTCGGCTTCTCGGTGACCCCGAAGACGCGCTCGCTCGAGAACCGCCCGCGGTGGGATCTGGTGAAGCCGCAGCTGTGGGTGATGGGCGCCATGATCGCCTCCCTCGGTGTCGTGGCGATCCGCTATGCCGCCGGTCAGGCCGAGGGCATCGCTCCCCTGATCAACATCGCGTGGGTCCTCTACGACCTCGCTGTCTTCAGCATCATCGTGCGCGCGGTGCTGTACTCCGCCTCCGATCACCAACCGAAGGGTTATTGACATGCTCCAGGTCGACATCGACACCCGAGACGGGGGTACCGTCGTCATCCCCCGAGGCCGACTCACCATGGTCTCGGCGAAGACGTTCCGTGAGACCGTGACCGCCGAGATCGACCGCGGGGCGGGTGGGATCGTCGTGGTCGACCTCTCGCAGACCGAGTTCGTCGATTCGTCGGGGCTCGGCGCCCTCGTATCGTGCCTGAAGGTCGCGCGACAGTCGGGCGGCGACCTGCGTCTGGCCGCGCCGTCCGAGCAGGTCACGATGGTTCTGGGTCTGACCAATCTCGATCGCGTGCTGCGTCCGCGCCCCAGCGTCGACGAGGCCCTCCGTGGCTGATTCGACCGCCCACCGCTCGCTCGACGCCGCGGTCGCGCCGGCGAGCCTAGAGGCGGTGTTCGAGCTGCTCGCCGCGTGGTGGTCCGAGGTAGGCGAGGTCCCCGCCGCGACTCGTCTCGGTTTCGAGACCGCCGTCATCGAGATCGCCGGCAACGTCGTCGAACATTCGCGGGGGGATGCCGATGAGCGCCGGTTCACCCTGGAACTGTTCGCGGATTCCAGGGTGATCCGGGCCACGTTCCGCGACGACGGCGATCCTCCCCTCCTCGATCTGGACGCCGTGCGTATGGCCGGCGAGGAGGAGGTCAGCGGCCGGGGCCTCGCTCTCGCCCGTGCGAGCGTCGACGACGTGGCTCTCGACCGTGATGGCGACCGGAACGTGTGGACCCTGGAGTCGAGAAGAACGTGAGACGGATCGGACAGCGGGTCGCGGCGGCTCTGGGGCTCACCGCCGCGCTCCTTCTGACCGTGGCGGCTCCGGCCGCCGCCGCAGTCCCCACCGACGACGGCGTATGGTTCGGGGCCGAGCTCAACTGGGGTGACGACGGCCCGGACGGGTACCGCGGTCGCCTCGGCGAACAGCCCGCGATGTATACCGTTCGCCTGTCGTATCCCCTCGACGGTCGGGCGATCTCTGAGTGGGAGCGCGCGGCGACACAGGTCGCCGGTCAGGGTGCCGCCCTCGTCCTGACCCTTGAGCCCTCGGTACCCCTCGACCGGCTCACCGACGCCGACGCGGCCGACCTCAACTCCCGTCTGGAGAACTACCGTTCGCAGTACGATGCGGTGCAGTTCGTGCGCTTCGCCCCCGAGATGAACGGGTCGTGGGTGTCATGGGGACAGCAGCCGACCGCCTACGTCCGCGCCTTCGAACGAGTGGCCGAGGTGGTGCACGCGGGATCGTCGCGGGCCGAGACCGTGTGGAGCCCCTCGTACGCCGCCGGCTACCCCTTCGAACGCGCGGACGGGCGACTCGACACCCTGACGAAGAGCGACCGCCTCACCCTCGACACCGACGGAGACGGGCTCTTCTCCGAAGCCGACGACCCGTACGGCCCGTACTTCCCCGACCCCGACGCGGTCGATCGCGTAGGACTGACGATGTATTACTTCGGCAAGGGCGAGTCGGCGGCCGCCGCCGGACGTGACGTCCCGCTCGAAACGAACAGCGCCCCCGACGAGGGCGAGGTCGCCGCGCGCTTCGACGAGAGCTGGGGCTACGCCACCGGCCAGCGCACATCGTTCTACGACCGCTTCGCCGTCGCCGAGGACAAGCCCATGCTCCTCGACACCGGTGCGCTCTACGACTTCGGCCGCGAGGGTGACACCGAGCTCGCGGTCAAGCAGGGGTGGTGGCGGCAGATCCTGGCCGAACTCCCCGACCACCCTCTCCTCACGGGGGTCACCTGGCTCGAGGTCGTCCGCGAGGAGGCGGAGGCGGGTGGTCAGGTCGTCGATTGGCGGGCGACGGCGAACGGTGAGCTCGCCGGATCGCTTCGGGCGGACCTCGATGCCGCAGGGCTCATCCGCTGGGGTCCGGTGACGACCGTCGTCACCCCCGAACAGGCCTCCGCCGCGACTGTCCAGGTCCGCCAGGGCGGCGCCGAGCCCACCGACGAGATGAACTGGATCGCCGGCAGCGCCGCGGTGCTGGCCGTGGCCTTCCTGGCATCCGGCATCGTCGGGCGTGCCGTGCCGAAGTGGCGGTACGACGACTCCTCCGCGAGCCGGGATCTGCGCATCGACATGGTGCGCGGCTTCATCATCGTGGTCGTGGTGGTCACGCACATCGAGGTCACCAGCCCCTTCGCCTATGCATCGCTCAAGGCGATCGGCGCGATCACCGGCGCCGAGCTCTTCGTCCTGCTCAGCGGCATCGTCCTGGGGATGGTCTTCCCGGCCGCCATCGCGCGCGGGGGTGAGTGGGCCGCCGCCCTCGCCGCATGGGCTCGCGCACGCAAGCAGTATCTCGTCGCCCTGGCCGTGATCCTGCTGATCTTCGCCGTCGGTTTCGTCCCCTTCGTCGACACCACCGCAATCACCACCTTCACCGACCGGGGTACGGGCGAAGGGGGCACCGGAGACAGCGGCCGCGTCTACGACCTCTACCCCAACGCGGAACGCCTGCTCGACTACCCACCGCCCTGGTACGCGGTTCGGCAGTTCCTCCTGCTCGAGATGGGCCCGTGGCCGTTCAACATCATGGGCCTGTTCGTGGTGCTGAGCCTGGCCTATCCCGCCCTCATGTGGTTGATCCGACGCAAGATGTGGTGGCTCGTCCTCGCCCTGAGCTGGGGCGTCTACGCGGTGCACTATGTGGCGCCCGGTGCGCTGAGCCTCCCCTCGCAGTTCGATGCGGTCTTCCCCCTGGCCCTCTGGCAGGTGCTGTTCACGCACGGTCTGGTGATCGGTTACTACCGGCGACAGATCATCCGCGCCCTCACCTCGATCCCGGGCAAGATCGGCGTCGGTGTGTTCGTCGTCGGCTACGCGGGTTTCCTCGTGTACCTCTGGGCCGGTCAGACCTACGGCTTCACGCCCGTCCCGTTCCCCGCCGACCTCTACGGTTCGCTCTACGATTCGGGGTACCAGCGCATCTTCCTCGAATGGGGACGCCTGCTCGATCTGCCCCTCGTGATCGTGTGCTCGTACGCGGTGCTCACGGTGGCGTGGAAGCCGCTGTACAAGAGCATGGGCTGGCTGTGGATCCCCCTCGGCCAGGCGAGCCTCTACGTGTTCATCGTGCACGTGTTCTTCGTGCTCGCCGTCGCGAACATCCCCGGCCTCGACCGCGGCAGCATATGGCAGGGAACGCTCATCCACAGCGTCGTGATCGGACTCATCCTCTTCATGGTCCGAAAGCGATTCCTCTTCTCCGTCATCCCGCTGACGTTGGAGCAGACCCAGGATGCCGTCACCCCGACGACCGTGATCGGTTCGCCGGGGTGACGGATTGCGCGGAGGCCGTCAGCTCACCGACAGCACGACCGCGGTGACGTCGTCGTCGACCTGGTGCGTCGACACCCGCAGAGTCAAGCCGTCGAAGAATCCGTGCGGGTCGGCGGCCGCGCGCAGGTCGTCGCCGATGAGACGCAGGCTCTCGAGGGTCGAGTCGTACGCGTCCAGGGCGCCGTCCGACACGCTCACGAGCAGGTCTCCTCGGCTGACGCTCGCGCGCCCGGCCTCCCACTCGACGTCAGCGGGGCGCAGCCCCAGGGGGAGGTTCCGCGACGTCAGACGCTCCGACGACCCGTCGGCGCGGAGCACCAGGGTCAGACCATGACCGGCGTCGATGTAGTCGACCGTGCCGGTGGCGGCGTCGATGACCGCGTGGAACACCGTCGCGAAGGTGTCGAGGTAGAGGCCGCTCGAGCGGGCCTCGTCCTCGACCGAGAGCATCGCCGCCACCGGAGACATGTCTCGACGCGCCTGCAGTGCGTGCAACAGCGCTTCCGCCACCGCACCCGCCGCCTCGCCTTTGCCCATGACGTCGGCGAGCGTCACGACCACGCGTCCGCCCACTTCCTGCCACCCGCTCCGATCGCCGCTGACGACCCCGTGCGGAATGGCGAGGGATGCCAATCGCACACCGTCCGCGGTGAAGTCGTCCGCTCGCGGCGTTCGGCCGGTCGCCACGGCACCCTCGACCGGACCCGGATCGCTCTGTCGGATCTCGGCTTGCGCCCATCGACCGAGATGCTCCAACGACCGACGCTGATCCTCGTCGAGGGCATGCGGATCGGGGTCGATGAGGCAGAGGGTACCGACCGGCTCACCGTCGTCGGTGCGCAACGGGAAGCCCGCGTAGAACCGCATCCCGTACTCGGTCACCGAGGCGATGTCACGGAAACGCTCGTCGAGGGTCGCGTCGTCGACTTCGAGGATGCCGTCCTGCTTGACCGTCTCACCGCAGAACACCGCCTCGCGGGGAGTGCGACCGAAGTGGGTCTCGGGCGGCTGCGACTTCGTGTACACCTCGTCTTCGCCGACGATGTTGACGAGCGCGTAGTCCACGTCGAACATCTCTCGCGCGAGCCGGGTGATGCGATCGAAGCGCTCTTCGGGGGGCGAATCCATCAAGCCGATGCGCTCGACAGCGGAGACGGTGCGGTGAGAATCGGTGGCCATCGAGGACTGCCCTTCGCGTCGCGTGGATCCCGTCGGGGACGACGAGACCGCGACGGATCGGCGCATGGGCATCGTGTGAACGGCTCGAGTCGAGGCCGTCCCCACGCCACCGCGGAACCGATCGCGCCGACCGTTTCAGCCTATCGACGCCCGCGGGAGGAGGTCCCGAGTTTGTCGTTTTCAGGCCGCCAGCGCCAGATATGGTTCCCAACGCGGGTCGCTCTTGTCCACGCCGCGCACGGTCCACGACGAGCCTCGAGGGGGCGCCGGCACCAGCCGGAGCTCCCAGCGCATCTCCTGAGGTGTGCGATCGCCCTTCACGTTATTGCAGAGCAGGCAGCACGCTACGAGGTTCTCCCACGTGTCCTTACCGCCGCGCGAGCGGGGAAGCACGTGATCGATCGTCGACGCCGCTTTGCCGCAGTATCCGCAGCGGTGCGCGTCACGGCGCAGAACACCGCGGCGGGTGACCGGTACCTGGCGGGCGCCCGGCACGCGCACGTAGCGCGTCAGGATGATCACCGCCGGACGGTCGTAGGTTCCGTGGGCGGCCCAGACCGGGTCCTCGTCCACGCTCTCGATGACGGTGGCCTTGTCGTTCATGACGAGCACGAGGGCTCGCTTGAAAGACACGACCGCGAGGGGCTCGTAGCCCGCGTTCAGCACCAGTGTGCGCATTTCTCGTCCTCTCGAATGGCCGAGACGGCTTCTCGGATGTTCGACTCGCGACGACGGCAGGCGCGAAAGGGTATGAAAAAGGCGCTGCCTAGACAGACAGCGCCTGAGAAGTCGCGGCGGGGCCGCGGCATCCGATCACACGATGCCGAAGAACGAGCAGCCCGAGCGCATCCATGGTGCGGATGCGCGGGCTGGTGTTCATCGGCTGGTCCCTTCGGTTCTTCCGACGTCGGTGACAGGCTAACCCACCACGACACGCCCGGGGTCGGCCGAGGGGGCAAACGGAAAGCGGCGTGTCGGAGAACGATGTCCTCCGCCACGCCGCCCCGTCAGAAGAATCAGCCGGCGTTCTGCTGCAGCCAGGCGTAAGGATCGACGACCGAGCCGTTGATGTGCACCTCGAAGTGGAGGTGATTGGCGGTCGAGCTGCCCGTCGATCCGACCAGACCGATGAGCTGGCCGGGGGCGACGGTCTGGCCGGCCTGCACCTGACGGCTGCCGTAGGTCATGTGGCCGTACGTGGTCGATACCTTCTGGCCGTTGATCACGTGCTCGATCACGATCGCGACACCGTATCCGCCGTAGCTCTCCTGCGAGACGCTGACGACTCCACCGGCGGCGGCGAAGATGGGCTGACCGCCGGGAGCGAGCAGGTCGACACCCTGGTGATAGCCGGAATCCCACAGACCACGACCGAGGGTGTAGCTCGTGAGGGGCCAGCGCACCTCGCCCGATCCGGGTGCGGTCATGTTGAGGTCGATGGAGCTCACCGAGGTCGACGCCTTCGAGGCGTTGGCGGCGAGCTGACGGGCGCGCTCGGCGGCGGCGGCGGCAGCTGCCTCTTGATCCTTCTTCTTCTGGATCTCGTCAGCCGTGGTGGCCGAGTAGCTGCTGCGGTCGAGGGTCTCAGCGGCGGCGTCGGACGCCACGACCAGCGACTGGTTGTCGGCAGCCGACATCTCTTGCAACGTCATGGTCTCGGCGGCCGGCATGGTCGCGGCGTAGGCAGGGATCGCGACGGTCGCGACGAGGCCGGCGACCATCGAGAGGATCACCGCGCTGCGCAGCGGTTTGCCGACACGGCGAGGCGTCGATGCGCCTCGAGCGGGGGTGGGGCGAACAACCGGAGCAGTCGTGAGGGGCGCGGTCTGCAGAGCGCGGCTCGTCGGTCGGGTCACCGCGGCACGAGTGCTCTTGCGGGTGGGTTCCGTCGCGGTGCCTTCGGGTAGGTCCGCTGCGGGCTCGTTGTGTTCAGCCAAAGTTCCTCCGGCGCCTCTGCGTCTTCGGGGACGCTGGCTCGTCAGCACTCGAATAGGGGGCACGATGTGCGGGCTGGGCCCTGCGCGGACGACGAGCCGATGAGGCAAACCGCGAGGGGTCCGACGGCGGGCTTCTCACCTGTGGACTTTCTGAGGCTACCCGAAGATAACGAACAAGTCACGCTCCGGTAACCGCTCCCAGGCGATGCTCGGCCCGACCTTGCGGAAAGCGGCCGAGCTCAGTCCTCGGCGACCAGGAAGATGTGCGAGGCCACCTCGACGGGCAGTTCGAGCCCCTCGTCGACGCCGTCCATCTGGATGAGGACGTATCCCTCGTTGAAGCGGTAGTCACCGCGGGCGCCCGGCAGGACGCCGGCGGCCTTGAGCTGCTGCAGCAGCTCGGGATCGACCTGAGCGGGCTCGGCGAGCCGGCGAACCGTGCCCGTGATGGGGGCGCCCGCATCCGTCAGCTTGCGAACCAGACCGATCACTCCGTCGTCGAAGGTGGCGCTCGCTGCGTCGCCCAGCTGGTCGAGACCCGGGATCGGGTTGCCGTACGGCGACTCGGTGGGGTGGCCGAGGAGCTCGACGAGCCGACGCTCCACCTGCTCGCTCATCACGTGCTCCCAACGGCAGGCCTCATCGTGCACGTACGCCCAGTCGAGACCGATGACGTCGCTGAGCAGACGCTCGGCGAGTCGGTGCTTGCGCATGACGTCGACGGCCTTCTGACGGCCGGAGTCCGTCAGCTCGAGGCGGCGGTCTTCCGACACGACCACGAGACCGTCGCGCTCCATGCGACCGACCGTCTGAGAGACGGTGGGCCCCGAGTGCCCCAGGCGCTCGGAGATGCGCGCGCGCAGCGGCACGATCTTTTCCTCTTCGAGTTCGAGGATCGTACGCAGATACATCTCGGTGGTGTCGATCAGGTCGGTCATTCGGGTGTCCTCGATCTCGCGCGGCAAGTCCTCCCAGCCTACCGACCCCCTCCGACATGAGCGCGGGCGGCGTCCGAGGGTGACCCTAGAATCGGTGCCATGTCGCACGTGGAACTGCCCACCGATCTCCTGCCCGCCGACGGTCGCTTCGGGTGCGGCCCCTCGAAGGTGCGCGGTGCGCAGCTCGAGGCCCTCGTCACCCGCGGTGCGTCGGTCCTCGGAACCTCGCACCGCCAGGCACCGGTGAAGAACCTCGTCGCCAGCACGCGCGAGCGCCTGTCGCAGCTGTTCCGTCTGCCCGAGGGGTACGAGATCATCCTCGGCAACGGCGGATCGACGGCCTTCTGGGATGCCGCCGCGTTCGGGCTCATCGAGAACCGCAGCCAGAACCTCGTCTTCGGCGAGTTCGGCGGCAAGTTCGCCTCGGCGGCCGCCGCCCCGTGGCTGCAGGCACCCGACGTGCGCAAGGTCGAGCCCGGTACGCGCTCGGCGGCCGAGGCCGTCGCCGGCGTCGACGTCTACGCCTGGCCGCACAACGAGACCTCGACGGGGGTGGCCGCCCCGATCCGGCGCGTGGAGGCGGATGCCGGAGCCCTCACCGTCATCGACGCGACCAGCGCCGCGGGAGGCATCGACTTCGATGTGGCTCAGGCGGACGTCTACTACTTCGCGCCCCAGAAGAACCTCGGCTCCGACGGAGGGCTCTGGTACGCCGCTGTCTCGCCCGCCGCTATCGAGCGGATCGAGCGGATCGCGGCATCCGGCCGCTACATCCCCGAGTTCCTCAGCCTGAAGAACGCGCTCGACAACTCGCGTCTCGAGCAGACGCTCAACACCCCTGCTCTCGCGACGCTCCTGCTCCTCGACGACCAGCTCGGATGGATCCTCGACAACGGCGGCCTCTCGTGGGCCGGCGCCCGCACCGCCGAATCGTCCGGCGCTCTCTACGAGTGGGCCGATGCGAGCGCGGTGGCGACTCCCTTCGTGACGGATCCCGCCGACCGCTCCCCCGTGGTCGTCACGATCGACTTCGACGACAGCATCGACGCCGCGGCGATCGCCAAGAGCCTGCGCGCGAACGGCATCGTCGACACCGAGCCCTACCGGAAGCTCGGCCGCAACCAGCTGCGCATCGCGACCTTCGTCTCGATCGAGCCCGAGGATGTGCGCCGCCTCATCGGCGCGATCGACTACACGATCGAGCGCCTGCCGCAGGCTTGAGCTGACAAGAACGAAGGCCGTCCCGCACCAGCGGGACGGCCTTCGTCATGAGCGGCGGTCAGTAGCTGCGATCGCCCTCGTCGTAGTCGTCGTCATCGGAGTCTTCGTCGTCCGAGTCGACATCTTCGTCCGAGTCGACATCGTCGTCCGCGCCGTCGAACTCGTCGATGTCGACGCCGTCGAGGTCTCCCGCGTGGAAGCGCGCCTTCGGCTCGTCGTCGTCTTCGTCGTCCTCATCGTCGTCGTCCGGCTCGTCATCGTCCGGCTCGTCTTCGTCGGTGTCGTCGTCCTCGACGACCGCAGCGACCTGGGCCGCCTGGTACTCCGCCAGACGAGTCGCCCACGGCACCCAGTCGGGGGCCAGCAGAGCGCCGTCGCCGGGCAGCAGTTCCACCTCGAGCACGGTCGGCTCGGAGCCGTCCACGACGGCCACGGTGACCGTCCAGAACCAGCCCGGGTAGCCCGCGAGCCGGGTGTGGAAGCGCAGCGAGACCGCTCCGCCTTCCTCCGCGGTGTATCCGGCTGCGGGGCCGACGGTGTCGGCCGGGGTGATCTCGTGCAGGGCGGCGAGCGCGAGGTCGTGGGCGCCGGTCAGGCGCTCATCGACGGGCTGCTCAGGCTTCGAAGTCATCGGCGACCTTGCGCAGGACCGCGGCGATCTTCTGCGCGTGCGGAGCGTTGGGGTAGCGACCGCGTCGCAGGTCCCCTCCGATACCGTCGAGCAGCTTGACGAGGTCTTCGACGATGATCGCCATGTCGTCGGCGGGCTTGCGCGAGCGCTTCGACAGGCTCACGGGAGCATCGAGAACGCGCACCGACAGCGCCTGCAGACCGCGCTTTCCATCGGCGACCCCGAATTCGAGGCGCGTCCCGGCCTTCGGTCCGGGGGCTCCGGCGGGCAGGGCGGTTGCGTGCAGGAACACGTCCTGGCCGTCATCGGTGACGATGAAGCCGAAGCCCTTCTCGTCGTCGTAGAACCTGACCTTGCCGGTGGGCATGGACACCTCGCTGGATGAGTGCGCGGAAAGCGCAGGGGAACACGGGACCCGAACGGATCCCGGTCTTCCAGCCTACGGCACCGCCGCCAAGCGGTAGGCTGAGCCCGATGAGCACCCGCACCTCCGGTGGCAGCACACCGGGCGACGACGTCCCCGTCCGCCGCATCGACCGCATTCTCGCGTTCATGTCGCTGGGCCTTCTCGCGCTGTCGATCGTGTGCTTCTTCGCCATCATCATCGGCTCCAGTTCCGGAGCCGACATGGGTTCCGGCGTCTGGCCCGTCATCGGCCTCCTCGTCTACGTCGCTCCCCCGGTGGCATTCGCGTGCCTCCTCGCCGTGCTCATCATGAGCTTCATCCGAAGGGCCAAGGCCAACAAGGCCTGACGACGTGCCCGAGACCTCCGCACAACGCGCACTTGCGGTCTCGTTGAGCGCGCGCAGCGACACCGACCTCGCCCAACTCTTCGCCGAACGCCACATCTCGCCGTCGAGCACGTGGCGCGACATGTTCGACGCGGCTGAAGCGCTGCTCGACCCAGTCTCGGTCGCGCGCGGGCTTCCCGCGCTGAGTCGTGACGAAGCCGTCGCCCTGCTCGACGCCGCCGAGGGACGACCGACGACCGGTGAGATCGGCGAGCGTCTGAGATCCCGTGCCCTCATCGGAGACGACGGGCTCCCCTTCCCCACGGTGATCGACGCCGCGCGCGAGATCCTGCCCTCGGGGATCCCGGATGCCGCGCCCCCGCGCCGCACCCATGCGACGCCCGAGAGCACCGGGGCCGCCTCCGAAGCGGTGTTCACCAACGCGGCATCCCTCGCCGACGTCCTCATGCAGACCCTCGACGCCCCGCTCGGACGCATCGGATCGGGGTCGCTGGGCGCGACCGAGAGACGACGCCTCGTCGACGCCGGGGCCGTGACCACCGCAGCCGAAGCGGACCTGCTCGTCGGGCTCGCGGCCGAGGTGGGCCTTCTCGGAACGAACGAGCGTGCCTGGCTCGTTTCTCCCGCCGGGCGCGAGTGGCTGCGCCTACCGACTCTCGAACGATGGCAGCGCACCGCAGAGGCCCTGCGTGACGCCCTTCCGTCGGCGTACCGCTCCACCGACGGCGGGTGGATCCCCAGCGAGCACTGGCGCTCCGCGACACCGTTCGACCCCGAAGGCCCCGACCGCGCAGACCTCTGGATCAAGCGCCTGGTCCGCTGGGGGCTCCTCGACGCCGACGGCCACGCGACCCCCTGGGCGCTCCCGCTGGCCGAAGGCGGCGACGTCGACACCTCGGCCCTGCGCGAGCTGCTGCCGCCCGAGGTCGATCGCGTGTACCTGCAGAACGACCTGACGGCGATCGCCCCCGGTCCTCTCGCTCCGCACCTCGACGTGCGTCTGCGCTCGATGGCCGCGCGCGAGTCGCGGGCTCAAGCCTCGAGCTATCGCTTCAGCGCCGCGAGCATCGGCGCCGCGATCACCGCGGGCGAGACGGCGGACAGCCTTCGCGCCTTCCTGACCGGTATCTCGCTCACGGGCCTCCCCCAGCCGCTCGCGTACGTCATCGAGCGCACCGCCGCCGAACACGGCCGCGTGCGCGTCACCGCCGACGCGCAGTCGCACCTCACTCGAGTCATGACGGACGACGAGACGCTTCTGCGCTCGATGGAAGTCGACCAGTCGCTGCGCTCGATCGCTCTCACCCGAACCGACGAAGAACTGGTCTCGCACGTCTCGGCCGACGTCGTCTTCTGGGCCCTCACCGACGCGCACTACCCCGCGGTGGCGGTTGACGCCGAGGGGCGCCCGCGCGCTCTTGAGCGCGCCAAACTGGCATCCCCCGGTGCCACGGCCACGGCGCCCGCCGACACCTACGCCGACCTCATCGAGCGTCTGCGCACGGGCGCGGGAGACTCGGATGCCGCGTGGCTCGAGCGCGAACTCGATCAGGCGGTTCGCGCGCGATCGATCATCGACGTGACGGTGCGCCTGCCCGACGGCTCTGCCCGCGTCTTCCGCTTGGAGGCCACCGGACTCGGCGGCGGACGCCTGCGCGGTCGCGACCGCGGAGCCGATGTCGAGCGCACCCTCCCCCTGTCGCACATCGACGGCGTCGCGCCCGTCGAGTGACGGCCGCGAACGCCCTGCCCTCTTCGACACCGGTAGACTCGAACGCTATGGCTGACGGCCCCCTTATCGTGCAGAGCGACCGCACCGTGCTCCTCGAAGTCGCGCACCCGCAGGCAGAGACGGCGCGGCATGAGCTCGCCGTCTTCGCCGAGCTCGAGCGTGCACCCGAGCACATCCACACGTATCGCATCACCCGCCTGGGGCTGTGGAACGCGCGTGCAGCCGGCCACGACGCCGAGGCCATGCTCGACACCCTCGATCGGTGGTCCCGCTTCCCGGTGCCGGCCTCGGTCAGCACCGACATCCGCGAGTCCGTCAACCGGTACGGGCGCCTCGTCATCGAGCGCAACGACGAGGGCGAGCTCGTGCTGCGCTCGACCGACGCCGCGGTGCTCAGCGAGGTGTCACGCAACAAGCGCATCGCCCCGCTCCTGATCGGCCGCCCGAGCCCCGACAGCTTCCTCATCGACGCGTGGGCGCGCGGGCACATCAAACAGGAACTGCTGAAGATCGGCTGGCCCGCCGAAGACCTCGCCGGCTACACGCCCGGGACCCCGCACCCGATCGACCTGGCCGAGGACGGCTGGAGCCTCCGCCCTTACCAGCGCCAGGCGGTCGAATCCTTCTCCGAGGGCGGTTCCGGGGTCGTCGTCCTCCCGTGTGGAGCGGGTAAGACGCTCGTGGGTGCGGGCGCTATGGCCGACACCCGCACGACCACGCTCATCCTCGTCACGAACACCGTCAGCGCACGACAGTGGCGCGACGAGCTGCTGCGCCGCACGAGCCTCACCCCCGAAGAGATCGGCGAGTACTCCGGGCAGGTCAAAGAGATCAAGCCGGTCACCATCGCCACCTACCAGATCCTCACCGCGAAGCGGAAAGGCCAGTACGCCCACCTCGCCCTGCTCGACGCCCTCGACTGGGGCCTCGTGCTCTACGACGAGGTCCACCTGCTTCCCGCACCGGTGTTCAAGCTCACCGCCGACCTGCAGGCGCGCCGCCGCCTGGGCCTCACCGCAACTCTCGTGCGCGAGGACGGCCGCGAGGGAGACGTCTTCAGCCTGATCGGCCCGAAGCGCTTCGACGCGCCGTGGAAGGAGATCGAGGCTCAGGGCTTCATCTCACCCGCGGCCTGCTACGAGGTGCGTATCGACCTTCCCGCCGATGAGCGGCTCGAGTACGCCGCAGCCGCCGACGAGGATCGCTACCGTCTCGCCGCCACCGCCCCCGCGAAGATCGAGGTCGCCCGACGTCTGGTCGAACGGCATCCGGGTGAGAGGGTTCTGATCATCGGTCAGTATCTCGATCAGATCGACGAGCTCGCCGAGGCGTTGAACGCCCCGCAGATCACGGGCGCCACGCCGATCCCCGAGCGCGAGGAGCTCTTCCAGGGCTTCCGCGACGGGAGCATTCCGCTATTGGTCGTCTCGAAGGTCGCGAATTTCTCGGTCGACCTGCCCGAAGCCTCGGTCGCCATCCAGGTGTCGGGGTCGTTCGGATCGCGCCAAGAAGAGGCTCAGCGCCTCGGTCGACTTCTCCGACCGAAGCAGTCGAACCACACCGCGAGCTTCTACACGCTCATCGCGCGTGACACCGTCGACCAGGATTTCGCGCAGAATCGCCAGCGCTTCCTGGCCGAGCAGGGGTACGCCTACACGATCCTGGATGCCGACGGAATCGACGCCCAGGCCGCCTGACGCATACCAGCACGCGGCTTTCCGTTCCATATCCAGCACATTGCTGGGTCAGATCACGATAATGAGGGCATGACAGCTCCTCGCATCCTCGTCGTGGACGACGAACCGAACATCCGCGACCTGCTCATCACGAGCCTGCGCTTCGCCGGTTTCCAGGTGCGAGCCGTGGCCAACGGCGCGCAGACGATCTCGGCCGTGCTCGAAGAGGAACCCGACCTCATCGTGCTCGACGTGATGCTCCCCGACATGAACGGGTTCAGCGTCACCAAGCGGCTGCGCGGCGCCGGCTACACCGCGCCGATCCTGTTCCTCACCGCGAAGGACGAGACCGAAGACAAGATCATGGGGCTCAACGCGGGTGGCGACGACTACGTCACCAAGCCGTTCAGCTTGGATGAGATCGTCGCCCGCATCCAGGCGATCCTGCGCCGCACGATGCAGGCCGACGAAGAGTCGATCATCCGCACCGGCGAACTGACGATGGATCAGGACACCCACGACGTCAGCGTCGGAGACGTCTCGATCGACCTGAGCCCGACCGAGTTCAAGCTCCTGCGCTACCTGATGCTGAACCCCAACCGGGTGCTCTCGAAGGCGCAGATCCTCGACCACGTGTGGGAGTACGACTTCAACGGCGACGCGGGGATCGTCGAGAGCTACATCTCGTACCTGCGCCGCAAGATCGATCCGCACTCCTCGGAGCCGCTCATCCAGACCAAGCGCGGCTTCGGCTACATGCTGAAGTCGGGCAAGACCGCCTGAGCGAAAGGCTCGCTCCTGTCGCACTCCGACGATTCGCTCACGCGCTGGTGGCGCGGGCTGAGCCTGCGCACCAAGGTCACCGGCGTCACCGTCGCGTTGCTCGCCATCGGGCTGTTCACCGCGGGCATCGGGACCATGGTGTTCTTGCGCACCACCCTGGTGAACAACCTCGACGAGCAGCTCGCGCAGCAGGCCGCCGGCAGTATCGCGAACAGCATCTTCACCACGGCTCCCGTCGACGGGCGGGTCGTCTTCTCGCAGGTGGAGAACGCCCCGCAGATCGGGTCGATGGTCGTCGTGTACGGTCCCGACGGACAGCGCGAGGCGTTCTACAACGGCACATCGACGACCGCTCTGCCCGACATCCCCCCCACCTTCACGGTCGAGCAGACCTACAGCCAGATCGACCGCCGCATCGAACTCGAGTCGCCCGAGTCCGGTCAGCACTTCGTCGCCCGGGTGGGGGTGCTGCAGGTGCCCGGAAACCCCGGGGTCTACACGCAGATGGTGATCCAGCCGCTCGCCCCGACCGACCGGATCGTGGCCGCCTACATCGGCATCTACGCCTTCGTCGCGATGCTGATCCTCATCGCCACGGCCTTGCTGACCCGGTGGCTCGTCACCCTCGCGTTCCGCAACCTCCGCCAGGTCGAGACGACGGCCATGGACATCGCGGCCGGTGACTTCAGCCAGCGTCTGACGGACATCGTCCCCGACACCGAGGTGGGCCGGCTCAAGACCGCCATCAACGCGATGCTCGCCCGCATCGACGGCGCCCTCGGACAACGGGATGCCACCGTGCGGCAGATGCGTCGCTTCATCGGCGACGCCAGCCACGAACTTCGCACACCCCTCGTCACGATGCGCGGCTACGCGGAGTTGTACCGCATGGGGGCGATCCGCTCCGACGAGGATGTCGCGCAGTCGATGGAGCGTATCGAGAAGGAGGCGATCCGCATGGGGGCCCTGGTCGAGGACCTCCTCGCGCTCGCCCGCCTCGACGAACGCCGTGACGTCACCATCACCGCCCTCGACCTGCGCCCGATCGCGCGCGACGCCGCCCTCGACCTGCGGGTGACCTCGCCCCAGCGTGAGGTCACGGTCGACGACGCCACCTCGCGCGACGAGCTGATCCTTCCCACCATCACCCTCGACCCGCTACTGGACGCCGGTGGGAAGCCTGCGAACGGGAACGGTCGCCGTCGCACCGCTCCCACCACCTCGGCGATGGCGATAGCGGGCGCCACCCTCTCGCGGCTTCGGCGCCGATCGAAGGACGGCACCGAGTTGGCGGCATCCACTCCTGCGGATGGAACCCCGGCCACACCGATCGGCGTGGTCCGTCCCGTGCCGCGCCTCGCCCCCGTCGTCATGGGCGACGAGAACAAGGTGCGTCAGGTCGTGGCGAACCTGCTCGGCAACGCGCGGCGTTTCACCGCCGAGGACTCCCCCATCGGGCTGCGCGTCGGCGTCGACGGCGAGTCCGACATGGGATGGATCGAGATCATCGACCACGGCGAGGGGGTGCCGGAGCAGATCCGCGAGCAGATCTTCCAGCGCTTCTGGCGCGCCGACACCTCGCGCACCCGCGAGACCGGCGGCTCGGGTCTCGGCCTGTCGATCGTGGCATCCATCGTCGATCTGCTGCACGGCACGGTCGATGTGCGCGATACCCCCGGGGGCGGAGCGACCTTCCGCGTCTCCCTCCCCCTCGCTGATCGCCGCGACGCCCAGGAGCACGCACTCATCGAGACACAGCCGCTCGAACGCCTGCCCGAGGGGTACCGGCCCGACGCGCAGACGTGACGGACGCCCCGACGCTTGACCCTCACACGATGTGAGAGGACACGATGGCTTCATGGCCGAGACCCCGAACCTGATGAGCATCGGTCGGTTCAGCGCCCTCACCCGCCTGTCGGTGCGGATGCTCCGCCACTACGACAGTCATGGTGTGCTGGTCCCCGCCGACATCGACCCCTGGACCGGATACCGGCGCTACGCCCCGCACCAGCTGATCGACGCGGCCGACGTGCGCAACCTCCGCGACGTGGGCTTCGGCGTCTCCGCCATCGGCGCCCTCCTCGACGCGCGTGGCACTCCGGCGTGGACTCGCGCACTGCAGATGCAGCGCGCGGAACTTCATGAGGAAGCTCGCGCAGCGAGGGAGAGGGTGTCGCTGATCACCCGCCTTCTCGAAACCGGAGACCATCCCATGTCCATCACGCTCACCCGCACCACCGTCCCCGCACTGACCGCGGTAGCCCTGCGCGGCACCGTGCCGTCCTACTCCCACGAAGGGGAGCTCTGGGGCCGCCTCATGCCTCTCCTCGCCGAGCGGTCGATCGCACCGATCGGAGCCTGCGGCGTCATCGAGCACGACGACCAGTACGTCGAGCACGATGTCGATCTGTCGATCTTCCTGCCCGTCGCCCCCGGGACGACGGTGGACGCCCCTCTCACCGTGATCGAGCTGCCTCCCCGGGACTGCCTCGTCGCGCGTGTGACGGGCCCGTACGAGCAGATCGCACAGGCGCACGACATGATCAACGCCCGCCTCGTGGAAGACGGCTTGAGCCCGCGCGGCGACGACACTCTCGCCTCGCGCGTCTTCAACGTCTACCTGACCACCCCCGACCGCGTACCGGGTGACGCTCTGGTCACCGACGTCTGCCGCCCGCTGAACTGACAGCGGCCACGTCCGCAGCACGCAGAACGCCCCCTCCCGGAGGAGGGGGCGTTCCGTGTGTTGCCTAGGCGGGGATCAGAAGTCCATGCCACCGGTCGGGTCGCCCGCGGGAGCGGCGACCTTCTCGGGCTTGTCGGCGACGACGACCTCGGTGGTGAGGAAGAGGCCGGCGATCGAGGCGGCGTTCTGCAGAGCCGAACGGGTCACCTTGGCGGGGTCGATGATGCCCTGTGCGAACAGGTCACCGTACTCGCCGGTCGCGGCGTTGAGGCCGTGGCCCACGGGGAGCTCGGCGACCTTGTTCGCGACGACGCCGGGCTCGAGACCGGCGTTGAGCGCGATCTGCTTGAGCGGGGCCTCGATGGCGACGCGCACGATGTTCGCGCCCGTGGCCTCGTCACCCGTGAGCTCGAGGTTCGCGAGAGCGTTCTTGCCGGCCTGGATGAGCGCGACGCCACCACCGGCGACGACACCCTCTTCCACGGCGGCCTTGGCGTTGCGCACGGCGTCTTCGATGCGGTGCTTGCGCTCCTTGAGCTCGACCTCGGTCGCGGCTCCAGCCTTGATGACGGCGACGCCACCGGCGAGCTTCGCGAGGCGCTCCTGGAGCTTCTCGCGGTCGTAGTCGCTGTCGGTGTTCTCGATCTCGCGGCGGATCTGGGTCACGCGACCCTCGATCAGCTCCGACTCGCCGGCACCCTCGACGATCGTGGTCTCGTCCTTGGTGATGATGACCTTGCGCGCACGGCCGAGCAGGTCGACGGTCGCGTTCTCGAGCTTGAGGCCCACCTCTTCGGTGATGACCTGGCCGCCGGTGAGGATCGCGATGTCCTGCAGCTGCGCCTTGCGACGGTCACCGAAGCCGGGAGCCTTGACGGCGACCGACTTGAAGATGCCGCGGATCTTGTTCAGCACCAGGGTCGCGAGCGCTTCGCCCTCGACGTCCTCGGCGATGATGAGGAGCTCCTTGCCCTCCTGGATCACCTTGTCGACGATCGGAAGAAGGTCCTTGATGTTGGAGATCTTCTGGTTCGCGATCAGGATGTAGGGGTCTTCGAAGACCGCTTCCTGACGCTCGGGGTCGGTGACGAAGTAGGGGTTGATGTACCCCTTGTCGAAGCGCATGCCCTCGGTGAGCTCGAGCTCGGTGCCGAAGGTGTTCGACTCCTCGACGGTGACGACGCCTTCCTTGCCCACCTTGTCGATGGCCTCGGCGATGAGCTCGCCGATCGCGGGGTCGGCGGCGGAGATCGACGCGGTCGCGGCGATCTGCTCCTTCGACTCGACCTCCTTGGCGGAGGCGAGGAGCTCGTCGGTGACGGCCTTGACGGCCTTCTCGATGCCCTTCTTGAGCGAGATGGGGTCGGCGCCGGCGGCGACGTTGCGCAGGCCCTCGCGCACGAGCGCCTGGGCGAGAACGGTGGCGGTGGTGGTGCCGTCACCCGCGACGTCGTCGGTCTTCTTGGCGACCTCCTTGACCAGCTCGGCGCCGATCTTCTCGTACGGGTCGTCGAGCTCGATCTCCTTGGCGATCGAGACACCGTCGTTCGTGATCGTGGGGGCGCCCCACTTCTTCTCGAGCACGACGTTGCGACCGCGGGGGCCCAGGGTCACCTTGACGGCGTCGGCGAGAGTGTTGAGGCCGCGCTCGAGACCGCGCCGGGCCTCTTCGTCGAAAGCGATGATCTTTGCCATAAGTGTGTCGTCCCTCCCGGACGGGTGACTTGCAGATTTTGGCACTCGACGAAAGCGAGTGCTAATTCATTCTGGCACTCGCCCCTAGGGAGTGCAAGCCACGAGCCGCCCCGTAAACGCCGAACGCCGCGGCATCCGGAAGTCGGATGCCGCGGCGTTCTCGCCAGAGCTCAGGCCAGGCGAACGGACTCCGCCTGAGGGCCCTTCTGACCGGTGCCGACGGTGAACTCGACGGCCTGCCCCTCTTCGAGGACACGGAAACCCGACATCTCGATGCTCGAGTAGTGGACGAAGACGTCCTGCCCGTCATCGACGGTGATGAAGCCGAAGCCCTTCTCGGCGTTGAACCATTTGACAGTTCCCTGCGTCATGCGAATCTCCTGTTGCTGAACGACGAGGTCATCGTAAGCACGGAGGATGCCGCGGAATCGGGGTTCCGGAGCATTGTTGACGCGCGTGCATCCAAGTTGTTACGCCGCGGAAACACGCGGCGCTCGCGGACTCAGGAGGAAAGCGAAGCGGAGGGCTGATCGCTCGCGCGGTCGAGTCCGATCACGACGATCAGGCGCTTGACGTCGCTCTCGTCGGCCGGGGTGTTCGGGTCGTCCGTCGGCTGCAGGAAGTCGCTCTGCGCGATCTGCGCACCGCCGATCGTCTGGGCCAGGCCCTCGGCCGCGGCCGCGTCGCTCTCGAGGCGGTAGTAGATCGTGGTGTCGGCGAAATCGGTGCTGTCGGAGTTGCCGGTCTCGACGTTGTCGCCGCTCCAGCCCGCGGCCACGATCTGGTCGCGAACGGAGGCCGCGAGGCCGTTGTCGGGAGTGCCGTTGAGCACGACCACCGAGTACGACGTGTCGACGACGGCCGGGATGGTCGGCTCGACCGAGACGGTCGGGCTGGGCGCGGCGTCGGAACCGAGCGAGATACGCCCCGAGACCAGGAGCGTCGCGAAGATGCCGGCGATGATCAGCACCAGGGTGGCGATGGCCGCCCACAGGAACACGATCCATCCGCGCAGACGGGGGTTCTCGGCCCGGTGAGCGCCGACGCGGCCGGATTCAGTCGGCAGGTCGTCGAAGCGATCCCGAGGGAAGGTCGATCTGGCCATTGGACGATGCTATCGGTCGCGTCGAGGCGAGCCCGTCAGCGGGCCGCCGTCCGGCCGAGACGAGCGCGGTGCTGATCCGCCGCGTCATCGCGCCGCCGCCGCAACCGGCGCACGAGCATCGGATCGTGTGCGAGCGCCTCGGGGGTGTCGATCAAGCGCCCGAGCAGCTGGTAATACCGGGCGGGCGTCATCGAGAACTCCGCGCGGATGGCCTCTTCTTTCGCCCCCGCATGACGGCGCCACTGGCCCTCGAAAGCGAGGAAGGCGAGGTCACGGTCCGACAGAGGCACGCCGTTACGCTACTGCGCCATCGCTCACGATCCCGGATGCCACGCCACCCACGCCCCGAGAGGGTCGACCTCCGCGAGCACCTCTCCATCGAGAGCGAGCGCGAATCCGCCCCGCGCGGGCTCGGGGCGCCGCGTCCAGCCGTCGTGCAGGCCGGGCGCGTCGAGGGTGATCCACCTGCCTGCCGCCCGGGCGGCATCGATCACGGCGGCGCGGTGCACCCGGGGCACGTGAGCGAGCACGCCCGGAGTGGTCACGACCAGGGTCGCCCCGGCCGGAGCCTGGGCGGCGAGCGAGGGAAGGGCCTCGGCGCCGTCGCCCGCGACGAGCAGAGGCGGGTCGGCCGCCGCGATGTCGAGCGCCCCCTCGATGCGTTCGAGACGCCCCTCCTCCCCCGGCCAGACGAGGCCGGTGAGCCAGTCGCGGTCCTGTGCGCGGCGGGCGTCGAGGGGGCTGAGGTCGATGCCCGCACGCCAGACGATCTGCGGCATGTGCAGGTCGGGGTACCCCTCGAGGTCGCTGTCGAGAACCACGCGACTCGGGCCGTCGACGGGGTCGACCGCGACGATCTCTTCACGGTGATAGCGGTACGAGTACCGATCGGGATAGAGGCAGAGCCCCGCGCTCACCCCCACCTCGAGCAGGGCGATCGGCCCCTCGATCAGAGCGAGGGCGGGGAGCAGGGCCGCACAGCGGAGGGGCTCGTTGGTCTGCACGCTCCGGCGACCGCATTCCTCGACGATGGCGTCAGCGTGGGCCGTGACCCATGAAGCCCACGCATCGACGTCGTCGAGGGGCGCGCCGAGCAGACGCATCACGGCGAACACCAGCGGCGGCTGTCGTCGCGTCTCCGGGATCCTCGCGAGGGCGGCAGCCACCGCGGTGTCGTCCGCGACACGCTCCGCCCAGTTCGCGTACACCGCCGAACGACCGGGAGCCTCGTCTTCGGAGAAACGCCGATAACGATCGACGACGGCGGTCACGGCATCCTGGGTCACCCGGAGATTATGCCGTCACGACCTGACCGCTGCCGGGCACGAGAGAATAGAGCCGAAGAAGGAGAGTGAACATGACCTACGCCGTCGACAAGTCCGACGACCAGTGGCGCGCCGAACTCAGCCCCGAGCAGTACGCGGTGCTTCGCCAGGCGGGTACCGAGCGCGCCTGGACCGGTGAGCTGCTCGACGAGAGCCGCGCCGGTCTCTACACCTGCGCCGCCTGCAACGCCGAGCTTTTCCAGAGCGGTACCAAGTTCGATTCGCACTGCGGGTGGCCGAGCTTCTACGAGTCGGTCCGCCCCGAGGCGGTCGAACTCATCGAAGACAACAGCCACGGCATGCAGCGCACCGAGGTCCGCTGCGCCAACTGCGGCTCTCACCTGGGACACGTCTTCCCCGACGGTTTCGGCACGCCCACCGGCGACCGGTACTGCATGAACTCGCTGTCGCTCAACTTCACCCCCGAAGACAAGGCATGAGCGCACTCGAGGCGATGCGCGACCGCCGGTCGTGGTCGAAGGTCACCGACCTCGCCCCCACCGGTCCCGAGCTCGAGGCGTTCGTCGCCGCGGCCGGTCGCGTCGCCGACCACAAAAGTCTGAAGCCCTGGCGGCTCATCGAGATCCGCGGCGCCGACCGCGACATCCTCGCCCGTGCGCTGAACAAGGCGGATGGCAAGAAGGGGATGTCGTCGAAGCCCCGGCGCGCACCGCTGATCATCGCGGTGGTGGCGAACCTCCGCTCGAAGAAGATTCCCGCGTGGGAGCAGGAGGCCGTGGCATCCGGAGTCGCCCACATGTTGAGCCTCGTGCTCGACGAAGCGGGCTTCGGCGTGTTTTGGCGCACCGACGACAAGACCCGCAGCAAGGTGCTCGCCAAGGCGCACGGGCTCGACAAGGGCGAGGTCCTGCTCGGGTGGCTCTACATCGGCGGCAAGCCCCCTCGCACCCGCGCCACGCGACGCAAGACCGTGGATGCCGCCAAGCACATCTCACGCATGCCCGGAGGCAAGAAGAAGCGCTCGGTCGACGAGACGCGTCTCTGACCCCTGCTCGTTCGACGCCGCCGCGGGACTCCGGTCCTCGGCGGCGTCGTCGTTTCCGCCGTCAGCGACGGCGGCGGAACGGGACCGCGGCGACGGTCACTCCGCCGATCGCCACGGTCGCGGCGAGCAGAGCCACCAGGGTCGAGGGGGCCGCCGGCGCGGGCCACAGCGCGTCGAGCAGCACCGAGGTCACGAGAAGACCCACGACCGAGCCGAGACCGAGCAGCAGCACACCCGTGCGGCGCACCACGACCGACGACAAGAAGATGTAGATCACGCCCACCGCCCCGCCGATGTAGAGCCACGGCTCGGTCGGCACGGTGCGCGGCGCCCCCACGACCGCGACGTGCACGCCCGCGGCGATCAGCAGGACCACCGTTCCGCCGATGAAATTCACCAGCGTCGCGGTCAACGGGCTCTCCACGCGAACGCGCAGACGTCCGTTCGTGCCCTGCTGCCACGCCACGCCCGCACCCGCGATCACGGGGACGACGAGCATCCAGGGGGGAACCGCGCCGAGCGTGTCCCCCGACAAGCAGACGACGACGCCGGCGATCGCCAGCAGCGCACCGATCAGACGGCGCACGGTCACCGGAACGACGCCGGCCGGTCCGTACCCGATGCGGTCGAGCACGAGCCCACCGGTGGTCTGCCCGGCGACGAAACCGACGGTGAACAATGCGACGCCGATGGTCGCCACCGTCAGGCCCTGGCTCGCGACGGTGAACGCCCCGAGCAGACCGCCCAGCAGCATCCACGGCGGGATCGATCGAGACCGGATGCCGCGGACCAAACGCCCGAACCCGCGTCGGCCGCCGGGGATCAGCGCCGACAACGCGATGAGGATGAGCAGGCCCGAACTGAACGAGATCGCGGCGGCGACGAAACCGTCCCCCAGCTCCGCACCGAGACTGCCGTTGATGCGCGCCTGGAGCGCGGTGAGGGCGCCGATGAGCACCGCTCCTCCGACGGCCAGCCCGACCGAACCCCGCTCCGCCACGGCTCTCCCCTCGCGCCCCCGCGCGGGAGCCACCGTCGATCGTACGACGCGGGGTGGGGCCGAGCCGGCGGTCACCCGTCTCCCCGTCGCTCACTCACCCGGCCGCCAGAGCGTCCCGCTCCCGGCGATTGCGGACTGCTGCGCCGACGAAGATCGCGACGAGGGCGACGAGCGACAGCAGACTCACCGCATACAACGCAGCCCCACCGACCGCGAAATCGCCACCGCTGATGCCGTAGGTGTCGGCGAGTCCCATCCTGGGGCCGAACGAAGCGACGAAGTACCCGGGCATTCCCGCGGCGAGCAGACCGAGGTAGCCCGCGACGGTCGGCCATACCCCGGCGCCGGTGACGGTGAACAGGACGAGGAAGACGACCGCGAACAGCGGCCCCAGTGCGATGATCGCGACGACGAACCCGTTCGGCGGGCCCTGATCCGCCTCCTCCACCGCGCGCCAGACCGCGTGGGCCGTGAAGCCCGGCACGGCCGCCTCGGGGTTCCACACGAGGATCTGCAAGAGGGCGATGCTCGCGTAGACCGCGACCACGACCACCCCCGTCGATGCGGCGACGAGAGACGACGGGCGACTTACGGATTCCGGGACCACGGGCCCATGATGACTCACGGTCTCGCTCCCCACCAGCGCCGCGGCACGTCGATGTCGACCGCGGTGGTCCGGATGCGTCAGGCTGTGACCCGTGACCCAGCTCCACCCCGGCCCCGACGACGTCTCGCGCCTGATCGACGACCTCCGCGCGGCCGACGCCGACCGCGAGTTCCTCGCGCACGCCGAACAGCATCTGCCCCGCCTGCACGACCTCTTCACCCAGCTCTACGGCGATCGACCCGACGGCCTCGAGCGCTTGGCATCCGTCCTCGATCTCGCGCGCACCTCGTGGACGGCGCGCCCGCGCACGCTGAAGGCCCTCGACCGGGAGCGCGAGAGCGCGCCGGACTGGTTCGAGAGCGAGCGCATGCTGGGTGGTGTCTGCTACGTCGATCGGTACGCGGGCGGGCTCAACGGCATCCGGGATTCCATTCCGTACTTCCGCGAACTGGGCCTGACGTACCTGCACCTCATGCCGCTGTTCGAGAGCCCCGAGGGCAACAGCGACGGCGGCTACGCGGTGTCGAGCTACCGCCGGGTGAATCCGGCGCTCGGCACGATGGAAGAGCTCGCGGCCCTCGCGACCGATCTGCGCCGGGCGGGAATCTCGCTCGTGGTCGACTTCATCTTCAACCACACGAGCAACGAGCACGAGTGGGCGCGCAGGGCCGTCGCGGGCGAAGCGGGGTACGAGGACTTCTACCTGATCTACCCCGACCGCGAGCTGCCCGACGCCTATGAGCGGACCACGCGCGAGATCTTCCCCGACGACCACCCGGGGTCGTTCGTCCAGCTCGACGATGGACGCTGGATCTGGGCGACGTTCTATCACTTCCAGTGGGATCTCAACTACGCCAACCCCGCGGTCTTCGAGGCGATGGCCGGGGAGATGCTCTTCCTCGCGAACCAGGGCGTCGAGATCCTCCGCATGGATGCCGTGGCCTTCATCTGGAAGAAGCTCGGCACGGCCTGCGAGTCGCTGCCCGAAGCCCATCTGCTGCTGCAGGCCTTCAACGCGGTGCTGCGTATGGCGGCTCCGGGTCTGCTCTTCAAGTCGGAGGCCATCGTGCACCCCGACGAGGTGATCTCGTACATCTCGCCGGAGGAATGCCAGATCTCCTACAACCCCCTGCAGATGGCCCTGACCTGGGAGGCGCTCGCCACTCGCGACGGCCGGCTGCTGCAGCAGGCGCTCGAGCGCCGCCACGCCCTGCCCGCCGGCACCGCGTGGGTGAACTACGTGCGCAGCCACGACGACATCGGCTGGACGTTCGCCGACGAGGATGCCGCCGAGCTCGGCATCGACGGCTACCCGCACCGCCGCTTCCTCAACGACTTCTACGTCGGCCGTGCCGAGGGATCGTTCGCGCGCGGCGTGCCGTTCCAGGAGAACCCGCGCACGGGCGATGCCCGCGTCACGGGCACCACCGCGTCGCTCGCGGGTATCGAGGCGGGTGACGCCGGAGGTGAGGACCGGGTCGTTCTCGCCCACGCCCTGGCGCTCTCGAGCGGCGGCATCCCCCTGCTCTATCTCGGCGACGAGGTCGCCCAGCTCAACGACTACTCGTTCGCCGAGCGGCCGGAGGAAGCGGGCGACAGTCGCTGGGTGAACCGCCCCTTCCGTCCCGAGCAGAATTACGAGGATCGAACGGATGCCGGCACCCCGGCCGGTCGCATCTACTCGCGGCTGTCGCGTCTCACCGAGGTGCGCCGATCCACGCCGGAGTTCGCGGGCAACGAGCTGATCGCCTTCGGAGCGAACACGGCGTCCGTCGTGTCGTTCCTGCGCCCGGGCGACGGGTTCTCTGTCCTCGTGCTCGCGAACGTGGGTGACTCGTCCGCAGAGATCAATGCGCTGACGCTGTCGGGAATGACGCCGGAGGCCCTCGACCTCGTGTCGTCGCAGCCCGTCTGGCTGGGCGCCGGTCTCACCCTCGCGCCCCACGGCGTGCGGTGGCTGCGCGTGCGGATGCGCTGAGCCGTGTCCGACGATCCCGTTGGAGCACGCAGCCCCGCGTGGCACGTGGGCGCGTTGGCGGCGGGAATCGTCGCGATCGCGACATCGGTGTGGGCGCCGCCGGGACTGATCGGCGACCTGCTCGTACTGGTCGTCGCGGTCTGCGCGCTGCTGTTCTCGCTGGACGCGAGCCGACGGCGGGGGCCGCTGCGCGGGGCCGCTATTGCGGGGGCTTTGTTGGCGGGGCTGGCGATGATCGTGGCGGCGGCCGTGTTTCTCGTCGCTCTCGCGAAGGCGTTGCCGTGACCCGCATGGCACGATGAGCACCGCAGGGGCAAGGGCCGCCTCCCCGGGCTCGGGACGCCTAGCGTGAGGCCATGAACGACGCCGAACTGTCCGCCCTCACCATCTCTCGCGCGAGGGAGAACGTGCAGAACGGCGGCAAGCCCTTCGCCTGCCTCATCGTGAAAGAGGGCGAGATCGTCGTCGAGGCGGTCAACCACGTCGCACAGGAAGGCGACCCCACGGCGCACGCCGAGATTCGCGCCATCCGTGCCGCCGCAGAGCGGGGAATCACCGACCTGTCGGGCTACGACATGTTCGTCACCGCCTACCCCTGTCCGATGTGCCTCGGCGCCGTGTACTACGCGCAGCCCGACCGCCTCATCTACGCGGTGACGAGGGAGCAAGAGGGTGAGCACTACGAGGACGGCAACCGGCTCATGAGCCTCGCCACGTTCTACGACGAGTACGCGAAGCCCGCGGACGAACGGTCGCTACCGACGCAGCAGGTGTCGGTCGAGGGGGCTTCGCTGCCCTTCCGCGAATGGACAGCGCAGCACGGTTGAGCGCGAATGAGCCAGGTACGAGGTGCCGGCTACAGGACTTGAACCTGCAACCCCCGTATTACAAGTACGGTGCGCTACCAATTGCGCCAAGCCGGCATGAGACGCGTGACGCCTCGATGGACGAGTCTAGAGCGGCGGAAGGGTCACTCGAGACCGATCAGATGCGGTGCTTCCCACTGTCGCGGTCCCATTCCAAGGACTTCCACTGCAGGAACGAGCACAGGTTGCCCGCCACTACGAGCTCGGCGGCCAAGCTCGCCATCTCGTGCGGCGACAGTGTCAAGTCTTCCGGGCGCGCCGTGAGGGTCGCCTCCCAGAGAGGCTCGTCATAGCCCTGCGGCTGCATGTAGATCGACGCGCGCGCGTTCATCAGGTTGATCACCACGAGACCGGTGTCCTGGCTGTCGGCATCCTCCTGCTCGACGACCTTGAGCTGGCCTGCGAACAGGTGACCCTGGTCGCGGAACTCCTGCACCCATGCCTTCAGCTGCGTGAGGGACCGCCGCGGGGGCGAGTCCTCAAGCTCTTCGTTCATGTCACCAGAATCTCATACAGCGACGCATTCGCGCCGACGCGTCAGCGCGCGGGAGTGGCCGACGGCGAGACGGACGGCGTCGGGGTGGCGGTCGAGTAGTACGCGTTGCTGTCGACGGTGAGCACGAACTGGGCGAACTCCTTCGCGTCATCCATGTTGCCGACGTATTCGGTGCCGTTCACGAGCACGGTCGGGGTGGCGGTCAGCGCCTGTCCCTTCGTGCCGGGCAGGCCCTTGATCGCACGATCGGTGGCGGCCTTGGCCCACGCCGTGTAGGTCTCGCCCTCGATGCAGTCGCGGACCGCACCGATGTCGCTCACGCCGGCGCCCTGCGCCATGTCGGCGAGCTGCTGGTCGCTGTACCCGTCGGAGTCGACCGCGGGCTGGTTCGTGAGCAGCTCGTGGTTGTACGCGAAGAAGCGGTCCGACGAGTGCGTCGCCACGCACGCCGCGGCACCGGCCGCGCGCAGGCTGTACTTCGTGCCGTTCGACTTCGACGTCAGCATCGCCACCGGGTAGTACGTGAGGGTGGCGGCCTTGTCGCCGACCCACTTCGACAGCTGGCTCGCGTTCGCGGTCTGGAACTCGCGCGCCTCGGCCGACATGTAGTCAACGTAGACGCGGATGTCGACGGGCGCTGCCGTGCCCGTGGGCTCGGGGGTCGGCTCGGTCGCCGGTGCGGGCTCGGCGGCCGGAGGAGTGGCCTGTGCCGACATCGTCGCGGCGCTGCCGTCGACGGTCTGATCGGCGAGCGGGTCGGCCACCTGCGAGGCGCTCGTGATGACGAAACCGTCGTCGGTGGCGGCGTCGGGAAGCGCCTGCGAGCGAGACTCCCGCGAGTTCAGCGCGAACGAGACGCCCACGGCGCCGACGGCGATCACGGCGACGGCCCCGATACCCAGCAGCGAGCGACGCGCGATACGCCAGCGCGTCTGCTTCGCCTTGACCTGCTGCGCCTTCTCGCGCACCGCCTCACGGCGGTCGCGTTCTGCTGGCACATTCGGTGACTGGTCGTTGGACATGAAACCTTCCGGGCACGGACGATGCCGCATGAAATCAGGGGGGTCGCGCGGGTGGGGCGACGAGGATCGATGGTAGCCAGGCTGGCTGAGAAATGACCAGACACGTGCGATACTGACGAATGCGTCCAAGGTCGGGCGCACGGGGTCGCCCCCGTTCATTCCATTCACTACGGATCGTCCGGCACGTACCTGCCGGTGAAGGAGAAGAGAAAATGGCGTCCGTCACCTTTGACAACGCAACCCGTCTGTACCCCGGCGGAACCCGCCCCGCGGTCGACAAGCTGAACCTCGACGTCGCAGACGGCGAATTCCTGGTTCTCGTCGGCCCCTCCGGCTGCGGCAAGTCCACCTCGCTGCGCATGCTCGCCGGTCTCGAAGAGGTCAACTCCGGACGCATCCTGATCGGCGACCGCGACGTGACCGACGTCCCGCCGAAGGACCGCGACATCGCGATGGTCTTCCAGAACTACGCGCTGTACCCGCACATGACGGTCGCCGAGAACATGGGCTTCGCGCTCAAGATCGCCGGTGTCGGCAAAGAAGAGCGCGCCTCGCGCGTGCTCGAGGCCGCCAAGCTGCTCGACCTCGAGCAGTACCTGACCCGCAAGCCCAAGGCCCTCTCGGGTGGTCAGCGTCAGCGCGTCGCCATGGGCCGAGCGATCGTCCGTCAGCCCCAGGTCTTCCTCATGGACGAGCCGCTGTCGAACCTCGACGCCAAGCTGCGCGTCCAGACCCGTACCCAGATCGCGTCGCTCCAGCGCCGCCTCGGTGTCACCACGGTCTACGTCACGCACGACCAGACCGAAGCGCTCACCATGGGTGACCGCATCGCCGTGCTCAAGGACGGCCTGCTCCAGCAGGTCGGCACCCCGCGCGACCTGTACGAGACCCCGAAGAACGTCTTCGTGGCCGGCTTCATCGGCTCGCCCGCCATGAACCTCTTCACCGCCGACCTCGCTGAGGGTGGCGTGCGCTTCGGCGACCTCGTCGTCCCCGTCGAAGCCGACACCATCGGCAAGGCCAACGGCTCCGCGGTCACCATCGGCGTCCGTCCGGAAGACATCCAGGTCGCCCCCGCCGACGGTCGCGGCCTCTCGGTCGTCGTCGACCTCGTCGAGGAGCTCGGCGCCGACGGCTACCTCTACGGCCACACCGACATCAACGGCAAGCGCACCGACCTCGTCGCTCGCGTCGACGGTCGCCGTCACCCCAACGCGGGCGAGACGGTCGTGCTCGCGCCGGTTCCCGGCCACGTGCACGTCTTCGACGTGGAGACCGGCGACCGCCTCACCGACCGGGCCATCGCTTCGGCCTGATCCACGCACCGACGCGGCGCGTCCCCGATCCCGATCCGTCGGGTCGGGGGCGCGCCGCACTGTTTTCCCGGAGGTTCCCGTGTCCGAATCCCTCAGCATCACGGCGAGCACCGTCGACCCGGGCCTGTTGCAGCTGCCCTGGTCGACCGCTCTCGCCGACTGGCCCAGCAGCCACATCGTGGCACTTCCCAAGGGCATCTCGCGGCACCTCGTGCGCTTCGCAAACCTCTCCGGTCGCGTCGTCGCCATCAAAGAGACCACCGAAGAGATGGCCCGGCGCGAGTACGACATGCTCGGCAATCTCGACCGCCTCGATGCCCCCTGCGTCGACCGTGTCGCCGTGATCGCCGGGCGCACCGACGCCTCGGGTCGCCCTCTTCCCGCGGCCCTCGTCACCTCGCACCTGCGCTTCTCGCTCCCCTACCGCGCGCTGTTCACGCAGGTGCTGCGCCCGCACACCGCGACGCGTCTCGTGGACGCTCTCGCGGTGCTGCTCGTACGCCTGCACAACGTCGGCTTCTACTGGGGTGACGTATCGCTGTCGAACACGCTGTTCCGCCGCGACGCCGGCGAGTTCGCGGCGTATCTCGTCGACGCCGAGACGGGCGAACTGCACGGCAACCGCCTGACGCCCGGTCAGCGCGCGCACGACCTCGATATCGCCCGCATCAACATCGCCGGCGAGATCATGGACCTCGAGGCCGGCGGTCGCCTCGAGGGCGGAGTGGATGCCGTGGCCATCGCAGACGGCCTGGTGTCGTCGTACCACTCGCTGTGGGGCGCCCTCACCGACAGGGAGTCCTTCGCCGTCGACGAGTCGTGGCGCATCACCGAGCGCGTGCACCGTCTCAACGCCCTCGGCTTCGACATCGGTGAGATGTCGATCCGCACGGCGAGCGACGGCACGAAGGTGTCGATCCAGCCCAAGGTCGTCGATGCGGGTCACCACCAGCGCCGTCTGCTGCGCCTGACCGGGCTCGACGTCGAAGAGAACCAGGCCCGCCGTCTGCTCAACGACCTCGACGAGTTCCGCGCGCGCGTCTCACGTCTCGGCGCTGACGAAGAGATGGTCGCGCACGAGTGGCTGACCCGTGTGTTCGAACCCATCGTCATGGCGATCCCGTGGGATCTGCGAGCCAAGCTCGAGCCCGCCGAGGTGTTCCACCAGGTCCTCGAGCACCGCTGGTACATGTCGCAGGCGCGCGGTCGCTCCGTGCCGCTCGCCGAGGTCGTGAGCTCCTACATCGACGACGTCCTGCGCCACCGCCGCGACGAGGCGACGGTCATGGGCCCGCCCACCGACACGATGTCGCTGCCGACGATCTCCGATGCCGATGCCCCCGCAACCGGCGAGGTGCCCACGACCGACACCGACTCGGTCGACTGGCGAGACCTGGTCTGACGTCGCCGCCGAGCCCTCCGTCCGCACCAGTCCCGTGTTCGCGGCACGATCGCGAAATCACGCGATCTCGCCGAGATCACACGCGAAATCGTGTCATTTCGTCCAGATCGCGTGTCCTCGCGGCGGAGAGGACGCGCGGACGAGCGCAGCGGCGCGAGCACCGCACCCCACGAAACGACGAGGCCGTGGCATCCGGAATCGATCCAGGATGCCACGGCCTCGGTGCGTCGTGGGCTCAGTACCCCACGGTGAAGCGCCCGCGCGTGTGCTTCGGGTTCTCGATCTCGTCGAGGACGGCGATGGCGAAGTCGGCGCCGCCGATGAACGAGTTGCCCTCGCCATCGACCACCAGCACGTCGCCGCCGTCGCGGTACGAGCCGGTGCGCTCGCCCGGTGCCCACGAGCCGAAGCCGCCGGCCGGGTGCACGTAGAACCAGTCGCGCCCTGTGTCGTCGGCCTGGAGATCCTCGAGGATGCCGATCGCTTCGCGCGCCTCGGGCTTGTACTCCTCGGCGAAGCCGTCGGTGTCGATCAGGCGCGGGCCGCCCTCGGCGACGAGCGAACCGCCGGCGCCGCCGATGACGCCCACGCGGACGTTCTCGGGGAGCGCGGTGACGAGCTCGGCGATCGCGGGGCGGAGCTTGCCCTCCATGTCACCGCGGGGAGCGGCGGCCGACACCACGACGTCGACGCCCTCGAGCTGGGCGACGAGACCGGGGACGTCGAGGACGGTGCCCTCGAGGTAGGTCGCACCCTCGACGCGCTCGGTGGGAACCGAGCGGGCGATCGAGACGACCGTGTGACCGCGGCGGACGGCCTCGGTCACGATGTGGCTACCGGCGTAACCGGTGCCTCCGATGACGGCGATGCGGGGCATGAGCGTTCCTCTCGGTGGATCAGACGGTGCCGCGGAGCGTCGACACCTGGTACAGGGCGACGGATGCCGCGATGCCGGCGTTCAGCGACTCGGTTGCGGCGGAGATGGGGATCGACACGACCTGGTCGCACGTCTCGGTGACCAGGCGCGACAGGCCCTTGCCCTCGGAACCGACGACGATCACGACGGGACGATCGGCGAGCTCGAGGGCGGGCAGGGACACGTCACCGTCGCCGTCGAGGCCGAGCACGAACACGCCCTGCTTCTTGAACTCCTTGAGCGTGGCCGTGAGGTTGGCAGCGAGCGCGACCGGGATACGCGCGGCGGCCCCGGCGCTGGTCTTCCAGGCGGCGGAGTTGACGCTCGCCGATCGACGCTGCGGGATGATCAGGCCCTGACCGCCGAACGCGCCGGTGGAACGGATGATCGCTCCGAGGTTGCGAGGGTCGGTGACACCGTCGAGCGCGACGAGCAGCGGAACCTGACCGCGGTCGACGATCTGCTCGAGCAGGTCCTGGGGGTGCGCGTAGGCGTACGGGGGCACCTTGAGCGCGACGCCCTGGTGCACGCCGTCGAAGCCGGCCATACGGTCGAGTTCGGGACGCGTGACCTCGAGCACCGGGATGCCGCGGTTCGTCGCCATCGACAGCATCTCTTTGACGCGGTCGTCCATCTCGATGCGCTGGGCGACGTACATCGCCGTGGCGGGAATCTTGGCCCGCAGCGCCTCGAGCACGGAGTTGCGACCGGTGACCGTCTCGGTGTCGTCGGCCGCCTTCGGGCTCTTGCGATTCGGGTTGCTCCCCACCGCGCGCACGCCCGGCTTCGCCTTGCCACCGGCGGCGGCGTAGCGCTCCTGGGCGGCTTTGCGTTTGCCCGCGGGGTGCCAGGCGCGGTCTTCGGCCTTCGGGGTGGGTCCGCGCCCTTCGAGTGCCTTGCGGACGTGGCCGCCGGTGCCCTTGAGGGGCCCCTTCTTCTTGCCGGGGTTGCGTGCTCCCGGGCGTCCAGGCTTAGCCATCGATACTCCAATGCGTTCCGGCCGGAGTGTCCTCCAGCGTGATTCCTGCGGCGGCGATCGCGTCTCGAATGCGATCCGCGGCCGCCCAATCCTTGTCCGCGCGCGCTTGCGCACGCTGCGTGATCATCGTCTGGACGAGGGCGTCCAGAGCGGCGGTCTGCGCTCCCCCGCCGGTGTCACCCCACTGAGAAGAGTGGGGGTTGATCCCCAGGACGAGCGTCATCTGCATGACATCCATGACGTCCTGCTTCGCCTCATCGTACTTGCCGGCGTCGAGCAGCGCATTTCCCGATCGGATGCTCGTGTGGATCGCGGCGAGCGCCCGGGGTACGGAGAGATCGTCGTCCATGGCCTCGCCGAACTCCGTCGGGAGTGCATCGGTCGCCTCGGTCCACCCCGGCTGCACGAGACGCTCTGCCCGGTCGAGGAAGGTCCGGATCCGGCCGAGGGCCGTCTCGGCCTCGGTCCATGACGCCTCGCTCAGGTCGAGGTTCGAGCGGTAGTGCGCCGCGGCGAGGGCGTAGCGCACCACGAGCGGGTCGTGAGCGGCGAGCACGTCGGCGGCCAGGGTGAAGTTTCCGAGCGACTTGGACATCTTCTGCCCGTCGACGGTGACGAGGCCGTTGTGCACCCAGTAGCGCGCGAAGGAGTCCCCGGCTGCCGTCGACTGCGCGATCTCGTTCTCGTGGTGCGGGAAGCGCAGGTCGAGACCGCCGCCGTGGATGTCGAACTCGGGTCCGAGGTAGCGGCGCGACATCGCCGAGCACTCGATGTGCCAGCCGGGCCGTCCCACGCCCCAGGGAGAGTTCCAGGTCGCGGATGCCGGCTCATCGGACTTCGCGCTCTTCCACAGGGCGAAATCGCGAGGGTCGCGCTTGCCCCGGGGATCGGCGTCGGACGCCGGCTCCATGGCATCCAGGCTCTGACGGGTGAGCTCGCCGTACGCGGGCCACGAGCGCACATCGAAGTAGACGTCGCCGGCGGCAGCGTAGGCGTGGCCGCGCTCGATGAGCTCGGCGATGAGCTCCTGCATCTGCGTCACCGATGCCGTCGCGCGGGGTTCGTAGGTGGGGGGAAGGATGCCGACGGCCTCGTACGCCCGCGAGAACTCCAGCTCCATGCGGTAGGCGAGAGCCCACCACGGCTCGGTTTCGGTCGCGTTGGCGAGGACCTTGTCGTCGATATCGGTGACGTTGCGCACGAACGTGACTCGGCCGTAGCGGCGTTCGAGCCACCGGCGAAGCAGGTCGAAGGCCAGGGCTGCGCGCACGTGGCCGATGTGCGGGCCCGACTGCACGGTGGGCCCGCAGACGTAGACCGTGACGTTCGAGGGGTCGAGGGGGACGAAGTCGCGCAGTCCCTGCGCCTTCGTGTCGTACAGCCGAACAGTCACCGGCCCAGCCTACCGGCCGCCCCCTCACGACCCCTGAGCGAAACATAGCGCCGCTAATGTGCGGGGGTGCCCCTTGTGATTCGCCCCGATGACCTGTCCGGAGACGCCACGCGCGCTCTCGTCGCCGCACACCTCGCCGGCATGCTCGAGAACACACCCGTCGAGAGCGTGCACGCCCTCGACGTGGACCGGCTCACCGCGGACGGCGTCACGGTCTGGTCCGCCTGGGTCGACGACGAGCTCGCCGGCATCGGTGCGTGCAAAGACCTGGACCTCGATCGCGCCGAGCTGAAGTCCATGCGAGTCGCCGAGGACTTCCTCGGCCAGGGCATCGGCCGCGCGATCCTGCGGCACATCATGGACGATGCGCGCGAGCGCGGCGTCCGGAGTCTCTGGCTCGAGACGGGGAGTACCGACGACTTCCTGCCCGCTCGTCGTCTCTACGCGAGCGAGGGCTTCGTGGAGTGCCCCGCGTTCGCGCCGTACAAGCCCGACCCGCTGTCGACCTTCATGACCCGCGAGCTTTAGGCCGGCACGAGGAGGGCCGTCGCGAAAGCGGCGACCCCCTCGGAGCGCCCGGTGAAGCCGAGTCCGTCGGTTGTCGTGGCGCTCACCGACACCGCCGCACCGCCGAGGGCCGCCGACAGCGCCCGCTCCGCCTCGACGCGACGGGACGCGAAACGCGGGCGGTTCGCCTGCACCTGCACGGAGACGTTCCCGATGCGCCACCCGGCCGCCGACAGGAGTCCGGCCGTGTGGGCGAGGAACGCCGACGCGTGAGCACCGGCGAACTCGGGCCGGTCGGTGCCGAAGTGCGTGCCGATGTCGCCGAGACCGGCCGCGGCCAGAAGCGCGTCGACGATCGCGTGCGCCACGGCGTCACCGTCGGAGTGCCCCGACAGCGCCTCCTCGCCCGGCCACTCCAGACCCGCGAGCCACAGCGTGCCCTCTCCCCCGAAGCCGTGCACGTCGGTGCCGATGCCCACGCGCGGCGCCGAGTGGGTCGACGGGGGGACGACGGATGCCGCGGGGCCCGTCTCGAGAAGGGCACGAGCGCGGTCGAGGTCGGGGCCGGTCGTGATCTTGAACGCCACCGCGTCTCCCTCGACCGTGACGACGGGGTGCCCCGCTGCCGCGACCGCGGCCGCGTCGTCGGTGTGATCGGAGTCGACCTCGGCCAGAGCCGCCTCGAGAACCGATCGAGCGAATCCCTGCGGTGTCTGAGCCGCCGCGAGCTCCGTGCGATCGACGGGGCCGATCACGCGACCTTCCGCGTCGACGCGCTTGATGGTGTCGACGACAGGGAGGACCGGGATGACGGCAGCGGCTCCGGCCTCGACGGCCTGGACCACGCGGTCGAAGACCGCGGGCGGCGTCAGCGCACGCGCGGCGTCGTGCACGAGCACGATCTCTACATCGCCCCACAGCGCGCCGAGCCCCGCGGCGACCGACTCCTGCCGAGTCGCCCCGCCCACCACGACGGTGACGAGGTCGGCGCGGTCTCCCGCGGCATCCCGCGCATCGGCCAGCGCTTCGCCCTCGTACCCCCGCGGCACGACGATGACGACCTGCGCAGACGTCGCGGCGAACACCCCGCGTAGAGCGTGATGCAGAATCGACCTCTCGTCGATGCCGACGAACGCCTTCGGCGCACCACCCTGCAAACGGGTACCGGAGCCGGCGGCGACGACGATGACCGCGAGACGCGGGACGGGGGTGAGAGTCACCCGTTCACGCTAGCGCGCCGCCACGAACGGGCGACGCACCGAGCGGGATCAGGACGCGAGGACCTCGTCGAGCACGACGCTCGCGCGGTCTTCGTCGGTCTTCTCGGCGAGAGCGAGCTCGGACACCAGGATCTGGCGCGCCTTCGCCAGCATGCGCTTCTCGCCGGCGGACAGGCCGCGGTCCTGATCGCGGCGCCAGAGGTCGCGAACGACCTCGCTGACCTTGATCACATCGCCCGAAGCGAGCTTCTCGAGGTTCGCCTTGTAGCGACGCGACCAGTTGGTCGGCTCCTCGGTGAAGGGTGCGCGGAGCACCTCGAAGACACGGTCGAGACCCTCTTTGCCGATCACGTCACGAACGCCGACAAGGTCGACGTTGTCAGCCGGGACCTCGATGACGAGGTCTCCCTGGGTGACGTTGAGCTTCAGGTATTTCTTCGTCTCGCCCTTGATAACGCGTTCCTTGACCTCGATGATCGTGGCCGCGCCATGGTGCGGGTAAACGACGGTCTCGCCAACCTCAAAAAGCATGGAGTTATGTCCTTTCGGCAACATCCAGGATACCACAGGCCCGCATGCGCTAAGGTTCCGCCCTCCCCGCAGACTCCTCCTCTCGTGCGCGTGCGAGCGGCCCGGTACCGCCGACCCCGTAGGATGATCTGGATGCCGTCTGTCGATCTTGGAGGATCCGTGAAAACGCGCCTGATCGCGTCCATCGCCGTGGGTGCAGCTGTCGTACTCGGTACGACGGGATGCAACATCCTCGCCCCGCAGGCGACCACCATCGATTACTCCGCGTCCGACGGTGTGAACGTGCCCGCCGACTCCGGTCCGCTGCACATCCGCAATGCGATGATCGTCGCCGACGAAGACGGCACGACCGGCAACTTCGTCGCCGCCATCGTCAACGACACCACCGACGTGCTCACACTGAAGCTCGAGGTCGGCGAGGGCGCGACCGCCGTCCCCGCCTCGGTGACGGTGCCGGCCAACCGAACCCTCAGCCTCGGCGATCTGGCCAACGGTGTCGAGCCGCTCCGCCTCGACGACATCGACGCGGCCCCCGGCTCGACGGTCCCCGTGTACTTCCAGTCCGGCGACGGACAGGGTGCTCTCATCCAGGTGCCCGTCCTCGACGGGGCGCTCGAGTACCTCGCCCCTCTCGCGCCGAGCCCCGAGGCGTCGACCTCGTTCCCGGCCACGCCGTCGCCGACGCCCAGCGCGACTCCCGCGTCCTGAACACACGACGAAGGCGCCGACGGTTCTCCGTCGGCGCCTTCGTCGTTCCCGCGACCGTCAGGCTTCGAACCGGTAGCCCAGGCCTCGCACGGTGACGAGCATGCTCGGCTCGCTCGGGTTCTGCTCGATGCGCGAGCGGATGCGCTTGATGTGCACGTCGAGCGTCTTGGTGTCGCCGAAGTAGTCCGTTCCCCAGACGCGATCGATGAGCTGTCCGCGGGTGAGCACGCGACCGGCGTTGCGCATCAACACCTCGAGCAGTTCGAACTCCTTGAGGGGGATGTTGATCTCTCCCCCGTCGACGGCGACAGTATGCCGGTCGATGTCGAGCACCACGCGCCCGCCGGAGAGGATGCGGTCGTCGAGGTCGGCCTCCTCCGGTGCGCGGCGGCGCAGCACAGCCCGCATCCGCGCCAACAGCTCGCGGGTCGAGTACGGCTTGGTGACGTAATCGTCCGCGCCGAGTTCGAGACCGACGACGATATCGACCTCGGAGTCCTTGGCCGTGAGCATGATGATCGGAACCTGGGAGCTCAGTCGCACCTGGCGGCAGACCTCGGTCCCGGGCATCCCGGGAAGCATGAGGTCCAGCAGGACGATGTCGGCACCGCGATCGCGGAAAGCGACCAGGGCGAGGGCGCCGTCTTCGGCGATCTCGACCTCGTAGCCCTCCCGTCGCAAAAGGTAGGCCAGCGGGTCGGCCAGATCGGGTTCGTCCTCGACGATCAGAACGCGGGTCATGCGGTGTCTCCCTTCGCGGGTACGGGGGTCGTCGCGGAGCCCTTGCGGCCCTTGCGGCGGGGTTTGGGGCGGACGCTCTCCAGATCGGGAGCCTCCGACATCGGAAGTCGGATGGTGAATGTCGAGCCGCGGTCGGGACGCGACCAGAGCCGCACCTCGCCCCCGTGGCGCTGGACGGCATGCTTGACGATCGAGAGGCCGAGCCCGGTTCCGCCGGTTCGACGCGAGCGAGCCTGGTCGGCGCGGTAGAACCTCTCGAAGACGCGGTGCTGATCGCTCTCGGGGATGCCGATACCGCGGTCGGTCACCGCGATCTCGACCACGGTGGCGTCGAGCTTCACGCCGATTCCGACCTTCGAGCCCTGCGGGGAGTACGCGATGGCATTGGCCACGAGGTTGCCGACGGCCTCGGTGAGGATCTGCGGCTCGCCGCGCACCCACAGCCCCTTGGTGCCTCCGCGGACGACCGTGACCTGGGCGGCATCCGCCTGGATGGCGTACCCCTCGACCGCGGCGGTGACGACCTCGTCGATCGATACGTCGCGCACGTCGCGCAACTCGTCTGAGGCCTGCAGACGTGAAAGGCTCAGGATGCGATTGACCAGGGCCGCCAATCGCGTGACCTCGGCCTGGAGCCGCGACGCGAAGTGCCGCACCTGAGCGGGATCGTCGGCCGCCGACTCGATCGCCTCGGCGAGCAGACTCACCGCACCCACGGGTGTCTTGAGCTCATGGCTCGTGTTCGCCACGAAATCGCGACGCATCTCCTCCACGCGCTCGTGCTCGGTGATGTCGCGCAGTACGACGAGGGTCAGACGACCCGAGATGGGAGTGGCGCGCACGGCGACCAGCCGCGGCTCGGCGGGAGCGGCGCCGCGCCGCAAGCGCAGGTTCTCGGCGATGCCCGAGCCGGTGTCGCGCGCCACGCGAGCCACACGCTTGAGTTCTTCGCTCGCGATCACCTCGCCGGCCTGGACGCCGAAGACCTCGGCGGCCGGCGAGAGCGCCAGCACCGTCGACGAGGTGTCGCACACAAAAGCGGGGTCGTCCATCGCCCCCAGCATGGCCTCCACGCCCTCGGGCACCTCGGCGGAGGTCTGCGCGAGAGAGCGGTCACGGGCACGCAGTGCCGCGACCACGAGGCCGACGACCGCCGCTCCGACGAGGAGTCCAGCCAGAAGCGCGAGCAGCACGAGCTGCGGTTGTTGCATGCCTCCACAGTAGAGGCGCCCCTTGAGCGTCACCGGCCGTTCACCCCCGTGAGAGCCGCAGCAGAGGCTACTATTCACTGTCACAGCACCACTCGTTAACCTTCGCTGGGAAGAATCCCCCAGGGTTGCGGGACACCTATGTGCCGTGCCGCCGACGAGGAAGGTACCCGCCCATGCGCGAAGTATTCCACCAGTCCCTCGAGGACGTTCAGAGCCGACTGGTCGAGATCGCCGACCTCGTGACCGTTGCGATCGACCGCGCCACCCGCGCGTTCGGCACCAGCGACGTCTCCCTCGCCGAAGAGGTCATCGAAGCCGATGCCATCATCGACGAGAAGGCCTTCGAACTCGACGAGCTCGCGATCGAGATCCTCGCCCGCCAACAGCCCGTGGCGCGCGACCTGCGTATCGTCGTCACCGCGCTCCGGGTGAGCGCCTCACTCGAGCGCATGGGCGACATGGCCGAGCACATCGCACAGCTCGCGCGCTCGCGCTTCCCCGAGCGCGCGATCCCCAAGGGATTGAAGAGCACCTTCACCCGCATGGGCGAGCTCGACGTCGAGGTATCGCGCAAGCTCGCCGAGCTGCTGCGCACGCAGGACCTTCGGCTCGCCGAAGCCATCCGCGACGCCGACGACGACATCGACGAACTGCACGTCAGCGTCTTCGAGAAGGTGCTCGGCGACTCCTGGAAGGGTGAGGCGACGGCGACGGTCGACGCGACCCTGGCCAGCCGTTACCACGAGCGCTTCGCCGACCACGCGGTGTCCGTCGCCAAGAAGGTCATCTACCTCGCGACCGGTGACTGGGCCGGCGCCGACGACGAATCCACCCACGAACCGAGCCCGGTCATCTGACCGCGGAACGCGAGAAGAGGGGGTGGATGCCGACCGGCATCCACCCCCTCTTTCTGTTCGACGTCAGTGCTTGTTGCCCTGGGCGGCGACGGCGGCGGCGCCGGCGGCCGCGGCCTCGGGGTCGAGGTACTCGCCCGGGCCGAGGGGCTTGAGGTCGTCGTCGAGGCGGTAGACCAGCGGGATGCCGGTCGGGATGTTCAGCTCGGCGATGTCGGCGTCGCTGATGCCCTCGAGATGCTTCACGAGACCGCGCAGCGAGTTGCCGTGCGCCGTGACGAGCACGGTCTTGCCTGCCTGCAGGTCGGGGACGATGTCGCTGTGCCAGTAGGGCAGCATGCGGTCGATGACGATCTTCAGGGACTCGGTGTCGGGCACCTCGCCGTCGATCCCGTCGTAACGGGGGTCGCCGACCTGGCTGTACTGGTCGTCGGCGGGCAGGGCCGGCGGCGGAACGTCGAACGAACGACGCCAGAGCATGAACTGCTCGTTACCGAACTCCTCGAGGGTCTGCGCCTTGTCCTTGCCCTGCAGAGCGCCGTAATGACGCTCATTGAGGCGCCACGACCGCTTGACCGGGATCCAGAGGCGATCGGCGGCATCGAGGGCGATGTTGGCCGTCTGGATCGCGCGGCTGAGCACCGAGGTGTGCAGCACGTCGGGAAGGACACCGGACTCGGCGAGCAGCTCGCCGCCGCGCTTCGCCTCGGCCTTGCCCTGGTCGGTGAGTCGCACGTCGACCCAGCCGGTGAACTGGTTGGTCTTGTTCCACTCGCTCTGCCCGTGGCGGAGGAGGATCAGCGTGTGAGGCATGACTCCATGCTATCGAGGTGAGGGCCGCGGGCCGGGGCTGGACGGCCTGACAAGATGTTCGAGTGACCCCCTCCCCCGTCGGCCGTCCCACCCGCGGCACGACCGGGGTCAATCGCCTTCGTCGTATCGACCGCTGGATCGCTCGGCATCCGGTCCTTCGTCGTGCCGACGACCCGCTCGTGGTCGACCTCGGCTTCGGAGCGAGTGCGGTGACACCCCTCGAGCTCCTGGCCCGGCTTCGCAGCCAGAGACCGGACGCCGAGGTCCTCGGCCTCGAGATCGACCCCGACCGCGTCGCTCGGGCCCGCGAACAGTCCGCCGGGGTCGAGGGCGTATCTTTCGCGCGCGGGGGCTTCGAAGTCCCCCTGCCGGCATCTCGTCGCCCCGCGATCATCCGAGCCATGAACGTGCTCCGCCAATACGACGAGGGCGACGTCGCGGACGCCTGGGGTCGCATGTGCGCGCGGCTGCAGCCCGACGGCATCCTGGTCGAGGGAACCTGCGACGAGATCGGCCGCGTCGCGACCTGGGCGGAGGTGGGAGCGGATGCCGTGGCCCGCAGTCTCACCATCTCGCTGCGTCTCGCCGAGCTCGACTCCCCCGCGATCGCCGCCGAGCGCCTGCCGAAGGCCCTGATTCACCGCAACGTCGAGGGGGAACGCGTGCATGAGTTCGTGACCTCGCTCGATCGCGAATGGGCCCGAGCCGCGGCGGTCGCCCCGTTCGGGCCGGTCCACCGGTGGCGCACGGCGATGCTCGCCCTGGCCGACGCGGGGTGGCCCCTGCTGCGCCGCGAGAGGTGGCGGCTCGGCGAAGTGGGCGTGGCGTGGGAGGCAGTCGCTCCGAGTTGAGCGTCAGACGCGCGGAAGGAGCGCCCGGGCGTCGGCGGAGGGCATCCCGGCCGCGACGAGCAGGTCGACCGCCAGCGGACGCAGGGCCGCGACGAGATTGAGCTCGCCCACGCGCCCCTCGGGCAGCAGAACCGCGGGATCGAGTCGTCGCGCGACTGCTCCGACGGCTTCTCGGGCGACGGGCTCGAGCGAGATGTCGTCGAGGCTGTCGCGGACGAGGCCCGCGCCCCGGGCAAGCTCGGCCAGCAGATCGGCGGGGACGGGTCGGCTCTCACCGTCCGCACAGAGGTAGGCGGCGCGCCGGGCGACCACGCGAAGGTTGCGCGTGGTGAGGTCGAGGGCGCCGCGGACGCGTTCGTGGCGATCGAGCTCGGTGCGCTGGCGGCGCAGGAACGGCGAGATGCGCGCGACCTCGCGGCCCGACTCGAGCGACCCGCTCCACGCGTCGACGTAGGTCTGCAGCGAACGCGCGCGCTCCAGACCGCGCTCGGCGCGTGCGCGATCGCCCCTGCGCAGCGCCCGCACGATGGTGTCCATGGCGGCATCCAGCGCGTCGAACAGCTCGTCGGCGTCGCGCAGCTCGGTGCGGCGGAGGGTGCGCGGGATCAGCGCGGTCACGATGAGCGCGGCGACGCCGCCGATCGCCCCGTCCACGAGGCGCAGGAACGGCACACCCGACACCAGCACCAGGGCAATGAGCGACTGGACGACCGCCGCGAGCGCGAAGCCCGGCTGGGGCGACAGGAACCGGGCCACGACGAGGGTCACCGTCATCGCGAGCGCGATCTGCCACCATCCGGCCCCGGCGACGAGCAGGACGACCTCGGCGATGAGGATGCCGACGAGCATGCCCATGACCGTCTCGGCGACCCGCCACGGGCGCGCGTCGCGCACCAGCCCGAGGCTCGACACCGTGACCGTCGCCGCGAGCAGAGGGACCGAGTGCCCCAGCACGAAGTGCGCGAAAGCGTACGCCGCGGTCGCGGCGACGACGATCTGCGCGATCGCCGGCAGCGACTCGCGCACGCGGTTGACCCGGCGCCCGACGGTGGAGCGCCAGCGCGGACCGGCGACGACGACCCCGACGGTCGTCGAGGAGTCGTCGGGGGTCATTCCGCGGCGCGGCGGCGCCCGAGGCGCGGCAGACGGGGAACAGCGGCTGTGGCGCCCGCGTCGGCGGGAACGACGGTCTCGGCCGCCGCGGCCAGCGGTCCGTCGGCGGTGTCGACGATGAGCGGCTCGCCCTCGGGAGCGGTGCGCTTGACGAGGGCGAGGGCGATCGGCCCCTCTTCGTGGTGGACGGCCACCGAGGTGATGGCGCCGATCACGGTATCGCCCGCGCGTACCGCGTCTCCGCAGACGGGGAGGACGTTGTCGCTGCCGTCGAGCTGGAGGGCCACGACGCGGCGCGGAGGGTGACCGAGGTTGTGGACCTTCGCCACCGTCTCCTGGCCGCGGTAGCACCCCTTCGAGAGGTGCACCGCCGTGCGGAGCCAGTCCATCTCGTGCGGGAGCAGTCGCTCATCGGCGTCGACGGCCACGCGAGGGCGCCACGCCGCGATACGCAGGGCTTCGACCGCGTCGAGACCGGCCAAGGCCGTCTCTCCGCTCACGGCCGACGTGATCACGCGCTCGAACTCCGCGGCATCCACGATCGCCTCGGCCCAGTCGCGGTCGGCACCCGGGTGCGGGTCGACGCGGGCGTAAGCCCACCCACCCGGCGAGACGTCCGGCCACGGGTCGACCCACACCGGCGCGACGGACGAGAGGACCCCCACGGCCTCGCGCGTTCCGCCGAGCACGGAAAGGTCGTCGGAGCGGTCGGCGACCACCACGCGCAGGCGGAAGCGCATACGCGTCAGCCACGCGGTGAGGGCCGTGGCATCCGACGCGTCGACGAGAAGCCACGCGGTCTCGCCGTCGTCGACCACCGAGGCGGCGTGCTCGACGCGTCCCTGGGGGTCGAGGATGAGGAACTCGGTCGAGACGCCGGGCGCGAGGTGCGTGAGGGCCTGCGACGACAGCGAGTCGAGCCAGCTGAGGCGGTCCTCACCCGAGACCGTGATGACGCGGCGGTCGCCGAGGGGCGCGAGAGCGGTTCCGGATGCCAAGCGGCGCTGCTCCGCCACGGGAGAGCCGACGTGGCGCAGCCCGCGATCGTCGATCACCGCACCGGGGACGGCGGAGAGGGATGACATGGTCACTCTGCCCGGGCCAGTCGAGCCGAGGCGTGCGAGCCCAGCTCTCGACCGAGGGCCGCGATGTCCCACGCCCAGAGAAGGTGGTTGTCGACGAGCCCGTACAGGCGGGTAGCCGCCGTGTAGGTCTTCGCACCGGCGGTACGGACGACGGCATCGGTCGCGAGATCGATGCGCGGCCCCTTCACCTGCCCGACATAGAGCTCCAGGATGCCATCGGCGTGCGCCAGGCTCACCTCGATGTCGAAGCCGCCCTGGGCGTTGCGCAGGGCTTCGACGTCGTCGGCCGTACGGGTGACGGGCTCGGCCGTCGCGGGGAGGAGCCCGGGGCCGGCGTCGGCGTCGCCGACGGGTCGTGCGAGACGCCAGTAGCCGATCTCGGAGACGAGGGGGCGCCGCCCGTCGCCCTCGATCAGCCACGCATCGGCGGAGTAGTTGAGGAATCCCCCGCCGTCATGGCTGAAGCTGACGCGATGGGCGAACTCGCCCGAGAAGGATCGGCCATCGACCTCGTAGTCGATGACGCCGGTGCCCTCCCAGACGCCCACCAGCCACGAGAGCGGGACGAGGTCGGCCGGAAGATCGGTCGGGATCTCGATCACGACGCGCTCAGCGCTGGCCGCGGTAGAGGTTCCAGATGACCGTTCCGGACACGAAGGCGATCGCCAGCGAGGCGAGGCCGAGAAGTCCCACGAAGAACGCTTCGAGCGCGAAAAGGTCCATAGCCCAATCCTAGCCCGACACCAGCGCCGCGAGTCCGAACCCGGCCGTGATGATGCCCAGCACCACCATCGCCCCGAGGCTGCTCAACGCCATGCGCTGGATGAACGCCTGCGAGCGGCCGTACCAGAGCTGCACGGCGAACGCCACGATGATGCAGCCCCCCAGAGCGACGGTGATCCACTGGGCGCGCCAGTGCTCCGGAGCGAACAGGCCGATGAGCACTCCGGCCACCGCGGCCAGCACCCACACGGCGACGATGCCGCCGAATGTGCGACGCGGCGCGAGGTCAGGCGTGGACATGACCCCATCATCACTCACGACCCCCTCGGCGCGCACGCGCAGCGCCGGTGTCGAGCGGCTCCGCGCGTCACCCTAAGATGATCGGGTGCGCGGCACGCCGCACGGGAGGTCCTCTTGGCTCAGCTTCTTGTACTCAGCTCCGCCCCGGGCGGCGGGGCTGCTCTGCCTGCGCTCGAACTGCTGAGCCACCGGGTGCGGCAAATACCCGCCGAGGCCGCGCAGCTGGTGAACGCCCCCAGTGCCGACGTCATCTTCGTCGACGCCCGCTTCGACCTGGTCGGGGCCAAGTCGCTCAGCAAGATCCTCACGACCACCGGCGTCGAGGCGCCCCTGGTGCTCATCGTGACCGAGGGCGGTCTCACCGCCGTCTCCACGGACTGGGGCATCGACGACGTCGTCCTCGTCGGCGCCGGTCCCGCCGAGATCGACGCGCGCATCCGCCTCGCCATGGGGCGACGGGCCGCTGACCAGGTGTCGACGCGTATCCAGACCTCCGGCATTACGATCGACGAGTCGTCGTACTCGGCCAAGGTGCACGGCAAGCCTCTCGACCTCACCTACAAGGAGTTCCAGCTCCTGCACTTCTTCGCCACGCACCCGTCGCGCGTGTTCACCCGCGAGCAGTTGCTCAGCGAGGTCTGGGGCTACGACTACTTCGGCGGCACCCGCACGGTCGACGTGCACGTTCGACGCCTCCGCGCCAAGCTCGGCGATCTCGAGCAGCTCATCGGCACCGTGCGCAACGTCGGCTACCGGTTCAACGTCTACGAAGACGACGCCCCCGCCGCGGCATCCCCCTCCGCATAAGGTCGCACGCACCGCGTGTTCACCCCCGTGTCACCGACCCCTGCAATGATGTGGGAATGATGGAACACGACTCGCTCGATGCCGGCCTCGGCGACGCCGACGACGACGACTTCGACGAGGCCGTAGAGGCCGAAGACGACCAGTTGCCCGACCACCGCTACCTCGACCGTGAGATCAGCTGGCTGTCGTTCAATCAGCGTGTGCTCGAGCTCGCCGAGGACCCCACGGTCCCGGTCCTGGAGCGGGCAAACTTCCTCGCCATCTTCGCCAGCAACCTCGACGAGTTCTTCATGGTGCGGGTGGCGGGCCTCAAGCGCCGCATCGTCACGGGGCTCGCCGTTCCCACCAACGTGGGCCGCGCCCCGCTCGACGTGCTCGCCGACATCTCGGCCGAGGCCCACCGCCTGCAACTGCGTCACGCCGCCGCGTGGACCGAGAAGGTGCGTCCCGCCCTCGCCGAAGCCGGCATCGAGGTCGTGTCGTGGGAGTCGCTCGACGAGGACACCGCCGCGCGCCTGACCGAGTACTTCCAGCGGAACGTCTTCCCGGTGCTCATGCCGCTCGCCGTCGACCCGGCGCACCCGTTCCCCTACATCTCGGGGCTCTCGCTCAACCTCGCAATCCGCATCCGCAATGCTCGCACCGGCCGCCAGGAGTTCGCGCGTCTCAAAGTGCCGCCGATGCTCCCGCGCTTCGTCGAGATCGGCGGAGACGGACCCGGCGTGCGCTACCTGCCGCTCGAGGAACTCATCTCGAACCACCTGGGCGATCTGTTCCCGGGGATGGAGGTCCTCGACCACCACGCGTTCCGTCTGACGCGCAACGAGGACATGACGATCGAGGAGGACGAGACCGAGAACCTCATCCAGGCGCTCGAGGCCGAGCTCCTGCGTCGTCGTTTCGGTCCCCCCATCCGCCTCGAGATCACCGAGGACATGGACGACGTCACGCGTTCGCTGCTGCTGAGCGAACTCGACATCACCGAGCAGGAGGTCTACCGGCTGCCGGGATCCCTCGACCTGCGCGGTCTGTTCGACCTGTCGCGCATCGACCGCCCCGACCTGCGTTACCCGCCGCACGTGCCCAAGACGGCGCTGGCCTTCCAGCCGCCCGAGCAGAACGGACGCGCCGACCTGTTCGGTGCGATCCGCAAGGGCGACGTGCTCGTGCACCACCCGTACGAGTCGTTCGCGACGAGCGTGCAGGCCTTCCTCGAGCAGGCCGCCCGCGACCCGCACGTGCTCGCCATCAAGCAGACGCTGTACCGCACGTCGGGCGACAGCCCCATCGTGCAGGCGCTCATCGACGCCGCCGAGGCCGGCAAACAGGTCCTCGCGCTCGTCGAGGTCAAGGCGCGCTTCGACGAGGCCAACAACATCGTCTGGGCCCGCAAGCTCGAGAAGGCCGGCGTCCACGTCGTCTACGGTCTGGTGGGGCTGAAGACCCACTGCAAGCTCGCGCTCGTCATCCGCGAAGAAGAGGGTCGCCTGCGCCACTACAGCCATGTCGGCACGGGCAACTACAACCCCAAGACGAGCCGCATCTACGAAGACTTCGGGCTGTTCACCGTCGACGACCAGGTGGGCCGCGACCTCACGCGCCTGTTCAACGAGCTCAGCGGCTACGCGATCGAGAAGAAGTTCAAGCGTCTTCTCGTGGCTCCCCTGCACCTGCGCAAGGGGCTGCTGCGTCACATCGACAAGGAGCGTCGCAACGCGCTCGAGGGCAAGCCCTCCGGCGTGCGGATCAAGGTCAACTCGATGGTCGACGAGGAGATCATCGACGCGCTGTACCGCGCGAGCCAGGCCGGTGTTCCCGTCGAGGTGTGGGTGCGCGGAATCTGTTCGATCAAGCCGGGCGTCCCCGGGATGAGCGAGAACATCACGGTGCGATCGATCCTCGGTCGCTACCTCGAGCATTCGCGCATCTTCACCTTCGAGAACGACGGTGACCCGCAGGTCTTCATCGGAAGCGCCGACATGATGCACCGCAACCTCGACCGCCGCGTCGAGGCGCTCGTGCGCGTGGTCGACCCGGCTCAGGTGCAGGAGCTCACGACGCTGTTCACCCTCGCGATGGACGACGGCACGAGCTCGTGGCACCTCGGCTCGGAGGGAGAGTGGACGCGGCACAGCGTCGACGAGTCCGGTGCGCCTCTCATCGATCTGCAGGAGCACACCATGGCGCTCGTGCAGCGCAAGCGCCGGGCCCGGACGGCGCGGTGACGAAGGCCGAACCCGAGACGGCCGTCTACGCGGCCGGCGGCGTCGTGTGGCGCTTCGTGGAGGGCAAGCTCCGCGTTCTGCTCATCCACCGTACGAAGTACCGGGACCTCACCCTCCCGAAGGGAAAGGTCGACCCCGGCGAGACGCTCGCCGAGACCGCCGTGCGCGAGATCCGCGAGGAGACCGGCATCCGGGTCTCGCTCGGGGTGCCCGTGGGCGTCTCGAGATACCGGATGCCGAGCTCACGCACCAAGATCGTGCACTACTGGGCGGCGGAGGCGACGGACGCCGCCGTGCGCAGCTCGACGTTCGTCCCCAACAAAGAGGTCGCGGCGATCGAGTGGGTGAGCCTGAAGAAGGCGCGCAAGAACCTCTCCTATCCCGTCGACATCGAGATCCTCGACGAGTTCACGCGGATCGTCGACGAAGGGGCCCTGCCGACCTTCCCGATCGTGGTGCTGCGCCACGCGAGAGCACGCGCGCGTGAGGAATGGGACGGCTCCGACAGCGTGCGGCCACTGACCCCGCGCGGTCGCCGCCAAGCCGAGGCGATCGTCGGACCCCTGCTCGCGTTCGGCGTGCGGCGGGTGTACTCCAGCCCTGCGGAGCGATGCATTCGGACGGCGACACCCCTCGCCCAGGCCCTGGGCCAGCGCATCCACCTGACCGACGCGGTCAGTCAGGACGCCTGGGAGGAGGGACGCGCCGACTCGCGCACCCTCATCGGCGAGCGGGTGCGCGCCCGCAAACCGGTGGTCGTGTCGAGCCATCGGCCGGTGCTCCCCGACATCCTGCACGAGCTCGCGCTCGCGACCGGGACCATGGGCGGTTCCTACCTGGGCAGTGCTTCGGCGCTCGAGCCCGCCGCGTTCTCGGTCGTGCACATTCCGGTCGAGCATCCCGGTGCCGGCATCGTGGCCATCGAGACGCACGAGCCGAAGGTGTGACGCTTCCCGCCGGCATCCGTGTCGCGTGGCGCGAGGTTCCCGCGGGCTCGAAGCGGCGGGACGTCTCGCGTGCACTGCTCGCCGAGCTGCTGCCGGGGGCGCGGTTCACGTCGCGCTGCCCCGCGTGCGGTGCGGACCACGGTCGCGTGCGCGTGGAGGGGGCGGATGCCGCGGCCTCGGTGTCGTACGCCGAGGGTTGGGCCGTCGTGGCCACGGCGTCGGGGCACGAGAGCGTCGGTGTGGATGCGGTGCCCGGGAACGCGGCCGGCTTGGAACGGGTTCTTCCCCCCGTGGTGTGCGACCGGCCGGCCGGCCTCGAGACGAGCGCCACGCGGGCAGAGGCGGGGCACCGTGCGGCCGGGGGCGAGCAGGCCCGGGCGTGGGCGCGGGTGGAGGCCGTCCTCAAGGCGGACGGCCGGGCACTCGGCGTGGATCCGCGGTGCGTGGAGGTGACCCTGAACGGTGCGCGGTGGTCGGCCCGGGTGCGGTCGCCCTCGTCCGACAGCGCTGAGGCGGGGGACGACGGCGAGGCGGGTGCGCGCGAACGGCGTTGGCGCGGATGGGACCTCGACGGTCCCGACGGCGTCGTGCTCGCGGTGGCCGTGGAGGCGCGCGCGGACGACGTCTCGGTGTGAGGCGCCGTGGGTGGGTGCGCCGAAACCGCCCGATGCTCTGTCCGGTGGCTCCGCCGGCCGAGGCCATCGGTCCGGTCCCGCGAGTCGCGATGGCGCTGCGGTTCGACCGTCAGGGTCGCGCCGGCAGAGCCACGTCGTCGATCCACCGTGACAGCACCGCCGCGGCATCCGCTCCCCCGGCGTGTTCGACCGCGGCGCGGAAATCGTCGGTGGTCACGAGAGCGTGCCGATGCTCCGCCGTCCACGATCGCAGGAGCTCGAAGAACGCGTCGTCGCCGAGCGTGCGCCGAAGAGCGTGCAGGGTCAGGGCGCCGCGCTTGTAGACGCGGTCGTCGAACATGTCGTCGGGGCCCGGATCGACGAGAAGAAGATCGCGGGGTTTGGCGGCGAGACGGGCGTAGAAGTCTGCGACGCACGACTCGACGGACGCGCCACCCGAAGTCTCCGACCACAACCACTCGGCGTAGCAAGCGAAGCCCTCGTTGAGCCAGATGTCGCTCCACCGGGCGATGCCGACGCTGTTGCCGAACCACTGGTGCGCCAGCTCGTGCGCCACGAGGCGCTGCGCCGCGGGAACCAGATGGTTCATGCCGAAGACCGCCAACCCCTGGGCCTCGAGCGGGATCTCCAGCTCGTCGGCGGTCACCACGAGCGTGCACGCCTGCTGGGGGTAGGGCCCGAAGAACCGATCGAAGGCCCGCAGCATGCCGGGCACCGTCGCGAACGCCCGATCGACGGCCGCGCTGAGTCCCGGAGGGGCCGTGACCGTGACCGCGGGCACGAGCGAATCACCGGTGCCCTCGAGCTGGCGTGTGCGATAGCGCCCCACGTGCACGGCCGCGAGATACGTGGCCGTGGGGACGTCGGAGACGAAAGTGGTCGTCACCCGACCGCCCCGCCGCACGCTCGGACCGGCGACCCCCGTGGCCGCCGCCACGTATCCCTCGTCGACCGTGATCTCGAGCCGCATACGCGCGCGGTTGTCCGGGCGGTCGTTGCAGGGGAACCAGGTCGGCGCGCCGGTCGGCTGGCCGGCGACGAGGGCACCATCGGTCAGTTCCTCCCACCCGAGGGTTCCCCACCGGGAACGGCGAGGAGCCGGGGCCCCCGCGTAGGCCACCTCGACCTCGAAACGATCACCCGCGGCGAGCGCGCGCGGCAGGGTGACGCGGAGGACGCGGGGACCGGCCGAGAACCGGGCGCTCGCACCGTCGACGCGCACGCGCGAGGTGCGGAGGCCGACGAGGTCGAGGGCGAAAGACGAGACCGCCTCGCGGGCGACCGCGACGATCGTCGCGACGCCTTCGAGGCGATTGGTGCGCACGCGGTAACCGATCACGAGGTCGTACGACTCGACGTCGTACGACAGGTCGCCGCTCTGCGGGGCGTACCGGTCGACCACGCTCACGTCGTCGACTGGTAGGCGCGCACCTTCACCGCACGCCACGGACCGATGGGATTGCCGCTCCACCGCGAGCCGACCGGTACCGTCTCCCCGCGCATCACGAGCGACGCGGGGCCCACGGTCGCATGCGCGCCGAGCGTCGAGGCGGGAAGGACGACGCTGTGCGGACCGAGGGTCGACCCCGGCTCCAGCTCGACGGTATCCATACTCATGATTCGATCATGGAACAGATGCGTCTGAACGACGCATCCGCGGTTGACGGTTGACGCGTCCCCCAGAGTGACCAGGTCGGGCTCGGGCAGCCAGTAGCTGTCGCACCACACCCCGCGCCCGATCTTCGCGCCGAGAGTGCGCAGCCACACGGCGAGCGCCGGCGTGCCCGCCGCCGCGCGCGCGAACCACGGGGCGGCGACCATCTCGGTGAAGGTGTCCGACACCTCCGTGCGCCACACGAAGCTCGACCAAAGCGGCTGCTCCCCCGCGCGGATGACGCCGACGATCGCCCACTTCGCCGCCGTCGATACGCCGGCCGCCACGGCGCCCGCCGCGAGCAGCACGATGCCCGAGAGCAACAGCGTCCACACCGGGCCCAGGCCTTGCCACAGTGCAGCGAGTGCGAAGATCACGCCGAGACCGAGCGCACACGTCACGACCACCGGCACGAAGCGGCACAGCTCCCAGAGGGTTCGCGCGAGACGCAGCGCCGACGTCGGCCGGTAGGTGCGCGACTCGTCGCCCTCCGCCGACCTCCGGCGCAGGCGCACCGCGGGTGAGCCGAGCCACGATGAGCCCGCCTTGGCCTTGAGCGGCGCGGCCGAGAGCACGGCGACCAGCCCATCGCGCGGAACGCGATGTCCGGGAGCGGCCATGCCGGAGTTGCCGAGGAACGCGCGCTTGCCGATGCGCACCGGCCCGATCCGCAGCCAGCCGGCTCGCAGCTCGTATGAGGCCACCATGGTGTCGTCGGCGAGAAACGCCCCGTCCTCGATCCGCGTCATCGACGGGATGAGCAGCACCGTCGACGCCTCGACGTCGCGGCCCACGCGCGCACCGAGCAGGCGCAGCCATACGGGGGTGAACAGTGACGAGTACAACGGGAAGAGCACCGTGCGGGCGGCATCCAGGAGTCTTTCGATCGTCCACGCCTGCCAGGCGACGCGACTGCGCACGGGGTGCGTCCCCTCGATGAGCGCGATCGACATGACGCGCACGAGTAGGACCACGGATGCCGCGAACACCAGGCCCGTGACCGCGACGCCGGGAACGAGCCAGGCGAAGGCCCCCGCGGCTGCCTCGGCGAGATCGCTCGCGCCGCGCATGCCCTGCGCGACGACGAGCCCGCCGACGGTGAACGACGCGAGCGGTAGCAGCGCCAGGACGACCGCCGACGCGGCGTACGCCCAGAGCCAGCGGGTGGGCGACGCCGGGCGCTCGGTCGGCCAGCCCTTCGCCGTGCCGCCCACGCGCACGGCCGGAGACCCGGCCCACGACTGGTCGGCCTTGACGCGGCCGAAGACCGCGGATCCCGGCGCGATCTCGGCGCGGCGACCGATGCGCGTTCCGGGAGCGAGGGTCGAACGAGCACCCACGGTGGCTTCCGCCCCGATGCGCACCTCTCCGATGCGCACGAGGTCGCCGTCGATCCAGTACCCGGTCAGATCGACCTCGGGTTCGATCGAGGCTCCGTCGCCGACGACGAGCATTCCCGTGACCGGCGGCAGCGCGTGCAGGTCGACGTTGCGACCGATTCGCGCGCCGAGAGCGCGGGCGTAGTACGACACCCAGGGGGCGCCCGCGAGACCCACGGCATCCACCTGGTCGGCGATCTGCTCGGCGAGCCACAGGCGGATGTGCACCCACCCTCCGCGCGGATAGTCGCCCGGGCGCAGGCCCGCGAGCAGGAGGCGAGCGGACGCCACCGCGATCGCCATGCGCCCGAACGGCGTCGCGAAGACGACGAGGCCGACCACGAGAGCCGGCCACGGCACCGTCGGCAGGACGTCGAAGCCGGGGACGAGCCGCAGGATCGCCGAGGCGGTCAGCAGGTAGAGCAGCCACCGCACCCCCGAGAGGACGAAGAGCGGCACACCGAGCAGCGTCTGCGCCCACTGGGTCGTGCGCGGCGTCGGTTCGGCGCGGTGGAACTCGGCGGCGGTCTCGTCGGCGAGCTGGGGTCCGAGCGCCTTGGCCATCGCCCCCAGTCTCGGCACGTCGTAGATGTCGGCGACCGAGAACTCGGGCACGCGTGCACGGATGCGCGAGACGAGCTGGGCCGCCGCGAGCGACCCGCCGCCCAGATCGAAGAAGTCCGCTTTGCGCTCGGTGACCGGCAGGCCCAGGACGGCCTGCCACTGCTCGGCCAGCCAGGTTTCATCGAGGGAGAAGTCGGTGGGGGCGGGCGCCTCGACACCGGGGAGCGGCCACGGCAGAGCCGCCCGGTCCACCTTGCCCGAGGTGCGCACGGGAAGAGCGTCGACCACGCCCAGAAGCGGGATGGTCGCGGCGGGGAGGCGCTCTGCGAGGGCGGCGCGAGCGGCGGCGCGGTCGAGTTCGACGCCCTCCTCCATCACGAGGTAGCCGACCAGCACCGGGACGCCCGCCTCGGTGGTGCGGACGGCGACCGTGGCGGCGCTGACACCGCGAAGGTCCTGCAGGGCGGACTCCACCTCACCGAGCTCAATACGCCTGCCGCCGACCTTCACCTGGTCGTCCGCGCGCCCCTGGAACACCAGACCCTCGGGCTCGAAGCGCACGAGATCGCCCGAGCGATAGGCCCGCTCCCACCCGAGAGTCGGCATGGACGCGTACTTCTCGGCGTCCTTCGCCGGGTCGAGATAGCGGGCGAGACCGACGCCGCCGATGATCAGTTCGCCCACCTCTCCCTCCGCCACGGGGAGTCCCTCGGCATCCACCACCGCGAGAGACCAGCCGTCGAGGGGCAGACCGATGCGCACGGGCAGCGAGCCGTCGAGCGGAGCCGCGCACGCCACGACCGTCGCCTCGGTCGGTCCGTACGTGTTCCAGACCTCGCGTCCCTCGGCCACCAGGCGCGCGGCGAGCTCGGGCGGGCACGCCTCTCCGCCGAAGATCAGCAGGCGCGCGTTCTCGATCGAGTCCGCCGGCCACATCGCCGCGAGCGTCGGCACGGTCGATACGACCGTGATCCCCTGGCGGAGCAGCCAGGGCGCGAGGTCTTCGCCCGACCGCACGAGAGAACGGGGAGCCGGCACGAGACACGCACCGTGGCCCCAGGCGAGCCACATCTCCTCGCACGAGGCGTCGAAGGCCACCGAGAGCCCGGCCAGCACACGGTCCCCCGGTCCGAGCGGTTCGCTCTGCAGGAAGACGCGCCCCTCCGCTTCGACGAAGGCAGCCGCCGAGCGGTGCGAGACCGCGACGCCCTTGGGGACGCCGGTCGAACCCGAGGTGAAGATGATCCACGCGTCGTCGTCGGCCGTGGGCGGGGCGACGATCGGCACGGCGTTCGTGCCCGGATGCGGAGCGTCTCCGTCGTAGAGACGAACGAGGTCGCCCTCGGTCGCCACGAACTCGCCGTCCCCCGCGACGATGCCGCGCACCCCGGCCTCGCCGAACACCAGGCGGGCGCGCTCGTCGGGATCGTCGGCATCCACCGGCACGTAGGCGGCGCCCGCCGCCATGACCGCGAGGATCGACACGTACAGCTCCTTGGAACCGGACGGCATGCGCACGCCCACCCGGTCACCCCGTCGCACTCCGGCGTCATGCAGAGCCGCTGCCGTCCGCCACACACGCGCCAGCAGCTCGCGGTAGCTGAGGGCACCCGACCCGTCGTCGATCGCGGAGGCTTCGGGATACCGAGCGGCGACGTCGGTCAGGATGTCGATGAGAGTGCGCGCGGGCGGCGCAGCCCCCGTCCGGTCCAGCGGGGCCTGAGCTTCGAAAGCGGAGGTCGTCACGGAGGTGAACAGTACAACCCCCAGGAAAACACCCCGGGACGGCCGCCCCGGTTCACCTCCCGTTCACCCGTGCAACGCAGTCTGTTCTCCGTCGCTGTTTACCGTTCACGACGAACCCTGCACCGGGTTCCTGTTCCCGACATGCGAAGGATTCACACCGTGAAGCTCTCCCGACTCGCCCAGCTGGGCACCGTGGCCGCCGTGGCCTCTCTGACACTCGCCGGCTGCGCCGGCACCTCGGGCTCCGGCGACGCCGCGGGCTCGACCCCCACGTCGACCTCGTCCGACGTCGCGTTCACCGTCGACCCGAACCTCTCGGGCACGATCACGGCCGGTGGCTCGAGCGCCCAGGCGAACGCGCAGGCCGCATGGACGAGCGCCTACAACGCTCAGGCCAAGGGCGTCACGATCAACTACGACAAGTCGCAGGGCTCCGGCGGTGGCGTCACCAACTTTCTGAGCGGCGCGTACGACTTCGCCGGCTCCGACTCGCCGCTGAACGCCGACCAGACGGCCCAGTCCAAGGCCCTCTGCACCGACGGCGGCGTCAACATCCCCGTCTACCTCGACGGTGTCGCGATCATCTTCAACATCCCCGGCGTGACCAGCCTGAAGCTCTCGGGTGAGACGATCGCGAAGATCTTCGCCCTGCAGATCACCGACTGGTCGGACCCGGCCATCACGAAGGACAACGGAACGGCCCTCGCCGCCGGCGCCATCACCACCGTCGCCCGTTCGGACGGCTCGGGCACGACGCAGAACTTCACCAACTACCTCGCCGCGACGCAGTCGTCGGTCTGGACCAAGCCCGCGGGCAAGGACTGGCCGATCGAGGGCAACGTGTCGAAGCAGAAGGGCGGCTCGGGCGTCGTCGAGGCCGTCAAGGCCGGCACCGGCACCATCGGCTACGCCGACCACTCCGCCATCGGCAGCCTGAACGCCGCGTCGATCATCCAGGACGGCACCGCCATCGCTTACAGCCCCGAGGCCGTCACGGCGACCTTCGCCGCTGCCGCGGTCGACGCCAGCAACGGCGTCGCGGGCGACCTGTCGAAGAAGTTCGACTACTCGAAGCTCACGGCTGAGACCTACCCGATCCCGCTCGTGTCGTACGCGATCGCCTGCACCACGTTCAAGGACGCGAAGCAGTCCGAGCTCGTCAAGTCGTACCTCGGCTTCGTCACCAGCACGCTCGGCCAGCAGGTCGCTGCCAAGAACGCCGGCTCCGCGCCGCTGCCCGACTCGGTGCTCTCGGCTGCTGCCGAGACCCTCGCGTCGATCAAGTAAACATCGCTTCGGACTCGGCCCGGCCCGCACCTCGCGTGCGGGTCGGGCCGGGCTGATCGGAGCGGTCGACACCGTCGAATGCTCCGCTGAGCCGACATCCTCAGAGAACACCCGACCGAGGAGAACCCATGACCCGTGCCGAGCGTGAGATCCCCCGTGACTGACACCGTCGCAGACACAGAGACCGCCCCGTCTTCCCCTCCCCCGCCGCGGACGTCGATCGTCGGCAAGCGCCGCGTCGGAGACTCCGTCTTCCTGGGGCTGTCGACCACGGCCGCCGTGTCGATCATGATCATCCTCGCCGGGGTCGCGATCTTCCTGATCATCCGCGGAATCCCCGCCATCACCGGCAACTGGACCGAGGGCGATCTCGCCGGGTACCAGAACGGCAGCTGGACGAACTTCTGGGAGTACGTCGGTCCGCTGCTCTTCGGCAGCATCTGGGCCGCCCTCATCGCCATGGTCATCGGCACCCCGGTCGCCATCGGGATCGCGCTGTTCATCTCGCACTACGCGCCCCGTCGCATCGCCGGCTTCCTCGGCTACATCGTCGATCTGCTGGCCGCGGTCCCCTCGATCGTCTTCGGCCTGTGGGGCATCATCGTCATGCGCCCCCTGCTCGTACCGGTCGGGGAATTCCTCAACCAGTACCTCGGCTGGATCCCGCTCTTCCAGGGCCCCGTGTCCACCACCGGCTCGACGATGTTCACCGGTGGCGTCGTGCTCGCCGTGATGATCCTCCCGATCGTCACCTCCATCACCCGCGAGATCTTCCTTCAGACCCCGCGCCTGCACGAAGAGGCTGCCCTCGCCCTCGGCGCGACACGCTGGGAGATGATCCGTCTCGCGGTGTTCCCCTACGCACGCAGCGGTATGGTCTCGGCCACCCTCCTGGGCCTCGGCCGCGCGCTCGGCGAGACCATGGCCATAGCGCTCATCGTCTCGCCCAGCCTCATCTACTCGGTGCTGCTGCTCACCGACGGCTACAACTCGCAGACCATCGCGGCCAACATCGCGCTGAACTTCCCGATCGCCACCGACCTGCAGCGCTCGGCGCTCATCGGCACCGGTCTCATGCTGTTCGTCGTCTCGCTCGCGGTGAACATGCTCGCTCGCTACATCATCGGGGCCACCGGTCCCGGTGCGAAGGGTCGCAAGAAGGGCAAGCGCTCATGACCGTCACGGCCCCCTCGTCCTCCTCTCCCCTGGCGCTGACCAGCGGCCAGCTCCCCCGCTTCATCGAGCCCGCGCTCCTGCTCGGGGTCGCGATCGTCGTGGCCGGAGTCCAGTTCCTGCTCGGGGGATTCAACCTCGCGGCGTGGCTCGTCCTGTCCGCGGTGCTCTACCTGATCGCCATCGGAGTCGGCTCCTCGATCGTCGAGAACCGCCGCAAGGCCGTGGACCGGGTCGTGCGCGGACTCGTGACCGTCGCGTTCCTACTTGCGGTCGCCCCGCTCGTCTCGACCCTGTGGACCGTGGTGTCCAAGGGCCTGGCGGTCGTCAACTGGAACTTCGTCACGCAGGTCGGCGGCACCGCGTTCAACCCCGACACGCTCGAGGTCGTCGCCACTGCCGGTGCCTGGCAGGCCATCACGGGCACGCTCATCATCACGGGCATCGCAGCCCTCATCTCGGTGCCGATCGGCGTCCTCGCGGCGGTCTACCTCGTCGAGTACGCGCAGCCGAACAACCCGCTGCGCCGCGCGATCACCTTCCTCGTCGACGTGATGACCGGTATCCCCTCGATCGTCGCGGGTCTGTTCGCGTTCTCTCTGTTCAGCCTGGTCGTCGGACCGAAGGCGTTCAGCGGGTTCTCGGCATCCATCGCCCTGTGCGTGCTCATGATCCCGATCGTCATCCGCTCCACGGAAGAGATGCTGCGTCTGGTCCCCGCCGACCTGCGCGAAGCCTCGCTCGCTCTCGGCGTGCCCCGATCGGCGACGATCATCAAGGTCGTGCTGCGCACCGCGGCATCGGGGATCATCACCGGTGTCGTCCTGGCCGTCGCCCGCGTGGTCGGGGAAACCGCACCGATCTTCATCGCCGCGAGCTTCACCGACAACTTCAACGCCAACCCGTTCGAGGGCCCCATGCAGACCCTGCCCGTCATGGCGTACACCGCGTACAGCTTCCCGGGGCAGGACATCGACGCTTCGCAGGCGAACGCCTGGGGTGCGGCCTTCCTTCTCGTCGTCCTCGTCGTCATCTTCAACCTGATCGCCCGTATCGTGGCGGCGGTGTTCGCGCCCAAGGCGCGCTGAGCCCAGAAAGGCACACACTCGTGTCCAAGAGCATCGAGGTCCAGGACCTCAACGTCTACTACAGCGACTTCCTCGCGGTCGAGGGCGTCTCGATCGACATCGAGCCGCGCTCGGTCACCGCGTTCATCGGGCCGTCGGGCTGTGGCAAGTCCACGTTCCTGCGCACACTCAACCGCATGCACGAGGTCATTCCCGGCGGGCGCGTCGAGGGACGCGTTCTCATCGACGGCGACGACCTCTACGGCCCCGGCGTCGACCCCGTGCTCGTGCGCCGCCACGTGGGAATGGTGTTCCAGCGCCCGAACCCGTTCCCGACCATGTCGATCCGAGAGAACGTGTTGGCCGGTGCCAAGCTCAACGACAAGCGCATGGCCAAGAGCGACGCCGACGCCCTCGTCGAGAAGTCGCTGCGGGGCGCGAACCTGTGGAACGAGGTCAAGGACCGCCTCGACAAGCCCGGCGGCGGCCTCTCGGGCGGTCAGCAGCAGCGTCTGTGCATCGCGCGCGCGATCGCCGTCTCACCCGACGTGCTGCTGATGGACGAACCCTGCTCGGCGCTCGACCCGATCTCGACCTTCGCGATCGAGGAGCTCATCGGCGAACTCAAGAGCGAGTACACGATCGTCATCGTGACGCACAACATGCAGCAGGCCTCGCGCGTCAGCGACAAGACGGCCTTCTTCAACATCGCGGGCACCGGCAAGCCCGGCAAGCTCATCGAGTACAACGACACCGCGTCGATCTTCACGGCACCGAGTGTCCAGGCGACCGAGGACTACGTCTCCGGCCGGTTCGGATAACCAGCTCTCAGGCGAAGGCCCCGCTCCGGCGGGGCCTTCGTCGTTCTCTCGAGCCCTCAGTCGCGCGGGCTGAGCAGGTAGGCGTTGAGCTCGTCGGTGAACGCGCGGTCGAGCGCCACCTCGATGCCGTCGACGGAACGGATCGGGGCCGCGAGCCGGACGCTCGAGAGGAGCCACGCGGCATCCGCTCTCGTCAGATCTTCGGCCGGCACCGTCTCGTACGTCGTGGCGAAGCCGCGGCCCTCGAGGAAGGCGAACAGGCTGAGCTGCGTCGTCCCGTGGAGGATGCCGGCCTGAGGTTCCGGCGTGACGAAACGATCCCCGAAGCGCAGGACGACGGATGCCGTGGGCGCCTCGAGCACATGACCGTCGCTCGTGACGAACACGGCGTCGTCGGCACCGCGTCGCTTCGCCTCGCGGATCGCGGCCATGTTGACCGCGTACGACAGCGTCTTCGCCCCGAGCAGGAGCCAGGGAGCGCGAGCGGGCACGTCGAGGGCGTAGCCGCGGTCGAGCGTCGCGACGCGGACTCCCTCGGAGCGTGCGCGGTCGTTGTCGGGGGCGTCGGCGAGCGTCACCCAGGCGGTCGGGGCGGGCCCGTGCTCGACACCGCGGCTGAGGAGCAGTTTCATGACGTTCTCGCCCTCGCCCGCGGCGCGCGCGGCGCGCTGGATCGCGACGCGCCATTGCGCGAGGTTCGGCACGGGGAGGTCACAGAGCGCGGCCGAGTGCACCAGACGCGCGAGGTGGGGTTCGACCTCCTGAACGTGCCCGTCGACGACGCCGAGGCTCTCGAAGATCCCGTCACCGCGCTGTGCGCTCAGCTCGCCCACACCGAGAGCGGGGCCGTCGGGGTCGATCTCCCGCAGGGTGTCGGAGTAGTCGTTGCGCTGCACGTCGGATGCCACGGGGTCGATCACGAGAGCGAAGCGCCAAGCCATGGGGCGAGCCTACGCCGCACGACCGACACGCCCGAGCCTTGTCAACGGGGCCGCGGAAGGGAATGTCCGCAGGCGGGTCTTGTTACACTCCTATAGCCGGGCCGCAGTAACCCCGGGCTCCATCTTCTGCCGCTATGAGCGGCCATGCGCCGAGAGGCGTTCTGCGGTCCGGCACTTATCTTTTCCGCTCAGGTCAGCGCGTCACGGCGCCAGAGAGCGGCGGATGCCGAGAGGTCTCCCGCGTAGGTGGCGAGGCGCAGGGCCCGCGTCGTCAAGGCCGAGGCCCGTTCCGATTCGGTGTTCTCGTAGTCGTCGGCCAGGTGTGTCGAGCCCGCGGCCTGCACACGGCAGAACGCCGCTGCGCGGTCGAGGGCGACGGCGAAGTCCCCTTCGAAGAGCCCACGCAGAATCGTGTCGATCAACCGCACGAGTTCTTCGGGGCCCGCGGGGGCGGGGGCGCCGGCGACCACGGCATCCACCGTCGTGATCTCCACACGTCCGCGTTCGTACAGCAGAGCTGCCGTCGCCGCGTCATCGTGGATCATCAGCTGCAGCAGGTAGAGCCGCCAGAGCGCCCCGGGCAGCGATCGGGCGGGCGAGCGCGACCACAGCTCGGCGATGTCGTCGATGCCGTGGTCGTCGGTGAAGGCGATGAGACGCTCGACCACGTCGACGCTCGGATCGGCCCGCACTCGCGACAGCAGGGCCTGCGCCGTGCTGTGCGCAACCCGCGATACCTCGGCCGGATCCTCCGCGGAGAAGAGACGATCGAACAGCTCGGCGGGACGCCGAACCGGCTTGTGGAACTCGCGGGGGGAATCGCTCATCCATCCAGGCTAGAGCGTCGATCTGCTCCCCCGGGCCGCTCGCCTGTCCCCGCGAGCGGCCGAGGAGGCACGAGGAATCAAGCCGTGGCGACGACCACGACGGGGGCGGTGCTGGGCGTCCCGTCGGGCGATCCGCCGGCGGGCTCGATCGTCACCGCGATGACGTCTCCCGCGTGCATCTCTCCCTGGAGGACCGCCGTAGCCTTCCCCGCTTCGTCGGGCTCGAAAGTCCCGGCCGCGATCGGGGTGTCGCCGCGGACGAACCACAGCTCGTAGGTCTTGTCGGCGGCGAGGGCCGGCATCCCGTCGGTGACGAGCACGCTCTGCCCGGTCGACGGCGACCAGTGCGCGGTCGCCACCGTTCCGTCGGGGAGGGTGGTCGACGCCGACTGGGCGTCGGGGGCCTGCTCGATCGACCTCAGAGCGACGACGGAGGCCGGCGGTGAGACCAGTTGGCTGACCGTGACGGCCCCGAAGCCCAGAACGAGGACGGCCGCGAACGAAGCCGCGAGGGTGAACCACCGGCGGGGTCCCCAGCCGGATGCCGCGGACACACCGGTCGACGACGTCTCGCGCTCCGGCTCGATCGGCGTCACACCAGCGGCGGCGTAGTCTTCGTCGGCGGATGATGAGGCAGGAAGGGTCGCCACGCCGACCGACTCCTGCGGCAGTTCGGAGATACGCGCGAACAGCGAGGCCCGCACGGAGGGCGGGGGCTCGACGGGTTCGACGGAGGCGCTGATGGCGGCGACGGCGTCGGCTGCATCGCGGACGTGGTGGTCCCAATGCGGGTTGCCCGCCAAAGCCTCCTGGTACGCGCGTTCATCTGCCTCGGAGAGCGCATTGAGCGCGTGTCCGACGGCGAGGTCGGCGAAATCCCTCTCGTTCACTTGTCCACCCCCATCTCGATTCTCAACCGCGACAATCCGTCACGCATTCGTGTCTTGACCGTACCGAGCGGCGCCCCGACCAGGGTCGCGATCTCACTTTGGCTGTACCCGCCGAAATAAGCGAGCGTGAGTGCTTCCTTCTGAGCGTCCGGGAGCGCCGCCAGTGCATCGACGACGCGCCGCCCTTCCATCTTCAGTTCGACTTTCTCGGAGACGGCGTCGTAAGCGACGTCCATATCCCGGAAGCCCGCGCGCACGTCTCGATCGACACTCGACTGCGATGACCGCACGCGGTCCACCGCTCGACGGTGAGCGATCGTGAGAACCCACGATCTTCCCTGTCCCTTGTTCGGAGTGAAGCGCCCGGCGGATTGCCAGATCTCCAAGAAGACTTCTTGAAGCACTTCCTCGCTCTGCGAGCGGTCGACGAGCACGCGCAGGATCAGGCCGAAGGCGCGAGCGGACAGTGAGTCGTAGAGCTCCGCGAAGGCCGCCCGATCGCCATCGGCCACGCGCAGCAGGAGACTCCCGACGTGGTCGGCGTTCTCCACCCCGTCGTCGGGAAGGTCGAAACCGTCGATCACCATGGCATCCATCATTGCCTACCTCTCGCGCGCGCCCACGCGAGCGCACGCGCGTGGCGGAACAGATATGGGCAAACCGTTACCCGGCCACCCCGAGGCGAAGCAGCATCCGGCGGTGCGGTTCAAAAACATTCTCAAGAATATTTACGAGCTTCTCATCAGGCTTTTTTATGCCTGACAACACCTGCGCGCGGCCGAATTCGCAACATTTCGCAATCCGATCGCGAGGGGGTCCCGAAGACCCTGTGTAAGCCGCTCCACGGCGAACCGCCCCTCGCACCGGGGTGTCCCTGACGGGTCGCAGACGCGATCCGGATGATTTCGGAGGAATGTCATGCTCACCAACAAGAAGCCCGTTGTCGCTGGTCTCGCCCTCGTTCTGGGTTCGGCCTTCGCTCTCACCGCATGTTCGGGCGGCACCACCTCGGGTGGCTCGACCACCGAAGAGAGCTCGATGCCCTCGATGTCGGCATCGCCGTCGATGTCGTCCAGCGCCATGGACCCCGCCGCGAACCTGGTCGGCCCCGGTTGCGCCGACTACGCCGCCGCCGTTCCCTCGGGCTCGGGCTCGGTTGCCGGTATGGCCGCTGACCCGGTGGCCACCGCCGCCTCGAACAACCCGCTGCTGAAGACGCTTACCGCGGCCGTCAGCGGCCAGCTGAACCCCGACGTGAACCTCGTCGACACGCTGAACGGCTCGGAGTTCACCGTCTTCGCCCCGGTCGACGACGCGTTCGCCAAGATCCCGGCCGCGACCATCGACGGACTCAAGACCGACTCCGCCACGCTGACCAAGATCCTCACGTACCACGTGATCCCCGGCCAGCTCACCCCCAGCGAGATCGATGGCACGCACGCCACGGTCGAGGGCCAGGACGTCACCGTCGCCGGCTCGGGTGACGCCATCACCGTCAACGGCTCGACCAACGTCATCTGCGGTGGCGTCCAGACGGCCAACGCCACCGTGTACCTCATCGACTCGGTGCTGATGCCCCCCACCATGTAATTCCCGGACGCGCGTTCATCCGCGCTTCCGAGCGGTCGATGATCGACCGACCCTGACGGCGAGCGCCGGACCCCAGGCGAGGGGGTCCGGCGCTCGCTTTCGTGTCTGCGGGGTTCGTCAGTCCCCGACGGTCCGGATGATCTCCTCCTGGACGAGACGCGCGGCGATCGGCCCGGCGTTCATGAACCACGGGTCGAAGTCGACGGTGACCGTTCGCTTGTCCGCCACCGCGCCGAGGGTCGGCCAGAGCGGGGCACTCTCGATGAAGCTCCGCCCCTGCCCGGTTCCGCCGTAGTAGACGCGGTCCGCATCGGCCAGGTCGATCTGCTCGGCGCTGATCTCCTGCGACGTCTCGTCGAACTGCTGCGACGCCGGGCGCCCCAGGTCGAGATCCTGGGCGATACCTCCCGCGAACGACGGCAGTCCCATGATGCGGGTGCGGTCACCGGTCGATTGCAGGAACGACACCGTGGGCTCGCCGGCGGGATGCGTCTGGGCGAAGGCAGCGCTCTCGCCCTGCAGGTCGTCCAGCACTCCGCGCGCGGTCCCCTCGTCCCCGAGGGCGTCGGCGATGAGGAGGAAGTCGCTCTTCCAATTGACGCCGTTGCCCTTGGTCACGACGGTCGGTGCGATGGCGGAGAGGGCGTCGTAGAGCTGCGCGCCCCGGGTCGAGTTGATCAGGATGAGGTCGGGGGCGGCCTGTGCGATCGCCTCGAGGTCGGGCTCGGTGCGTTCGCCGATATCGGCCATGGCATCGAGCGCCGCCGCCTTGTCGGGAAGCGCCTCACGGAGGTATTGCGGCACGAGGCCGCTGTTCTCGGCGCGGGTCGCGGCGACGGGCACCTGCCCGAGGGAGAGCAGCGCGTCGAGCTGCCCCGTGGAGACGACCGCGATGCGCTGGGGTTCGGCCGCGATCTTCGTCGTTCCCGCGAAGTGGGTCACCTCGCGGGGGAAGACGCCATCGGCCTCGGGCGAGCCCATCCCGGGTTCGAGGTCTCGCGAGACGATCCACTGCCCGGTGGAGCCCGCCTCGGCATCCACGGTCGAGGGCCCCGTCGCGGGGCCGGCGCACCCGGCCAGGGCCAGGGCGGTCGCGACGACCCCGGTGGCGAGCAGATGTCGGGGACGAAAACGGGCACGGTGGGACGAGAAACGAAAGAGAGTCACGGGGTTAGGTTATCCTTACCCGCATGCTCGACGTCCACCCGTCCGTCGCCCCGGGCGTGGTTCTCCCGGGACGCCGACGACGCTCCTCGCGTGCTCGAGCTCTCTCGATCACCCTCGCCGTCGGTGGCATCCTGTGTCTTCTGATCCTCGCGAGCTTCGCGGTGGGGTCGCGTGCTCTCGCGCCCTCCGAGGTGTGGTCCGCCCTTCTCACGGATCGACGGGATGCCGTGGGCGTCATCGTCTACGAGCTGCGCCTGCCCCGCACGCTCACCGCGATCTTCGCCGGGGCCTGCCTCGGCGTCGCGGGAGTGCTCATGCGGGCCGCCACACGAAACCCCCTCGCCGACCCGGGCCTGCTCGGTGTGAACGCGGGGGCTGCTCTGGGGGTGGTCGTCGCCATCGGGTTCTTCGGCGTCGCGACGGCGAGCGGGTACGTCTGGTTCGCGTTCGCCGGTGCGGCGGGAGCGTCCTTGCTCGTCCACCTGGCGGCTCGAGGGGACCGCCGTGACGACGCGATCGGCCTCGTTCTCGCGGGCGTCGCGCTCAGCGCCTGTCTCGGCGCCGTCGTCCGGATCATCACCGTGGTCGACGACGACACCTTCGAGTCGTTCCGTTTCTGGGCGGTCGGCTCGTTCGAGCGGCGCGATCCCGACGTGGCCGCGCAACTCCTCCCGTTCGCGGTGGCGGGCGTCGTTCTGGTCCTTCTCGTCTCACGCGGCCTCGATCAGCTGCAGCTCGGAAGCGACCTGGCCCGCTCACTCGGTGTCTCTCCGGCGCTCATCATGCTCGGCGCCGGCGCCGCGATCACCCTGCTCTGCGCCGCCGCGACCTCGGCTGCCGGCCCTCTCGCCTTCATCGGGCTGCTCGTGGCGCACGCCGTGCGCGGAGCGGTCGGCGGATCCGTGCGCGTCTCACTCCCCCTCGCGGCCGTCACGGGCGCCGCCCTGACCCTGGCGAGCGACGTACTGGGACGCGTGATCGCTCTTCCGGGTGAGGTCGAGGCCGGAATCGTTGCCGCCTTCCTCGGCGCCCCGCTGTTGTTGTGGCTCATCCTGCGAAAGACGAAGACACCGTGAGCCTGGGAACGCCCCTGCGCACGTCCGCTCGATCCCGGAGGCGTCGCCGGTACGCCCTGGTCCTCGTGACGACCCTGGTCGTAGCTTCGATCGCCGCCGTCGTGGGCCTCACGACGGGCTCCTTCCACGCGTCGCTGGAGCAAGTGGCATCCGCCCTCACCGGAGAGGGCGACGGACGCACCACCGTCGTGGTGGTGGGGCTGCGGGTGCCGCGAGTGCTCGCCGCCCTCGCGATCGGGGCCGCCCTCGGGCTCGCCGGCGCGGTGTTCCAGACCCTCGCCCGCAATCCGCTCGCGAGTCCCGACATCATCGGGTTCAGCGCCGGATCCGCCACGGGTGCGCTCGTCGGTCTCACGCTTCTCGCACCGGCAGCCTCTCCCGCGGCGGGTGCGTGGATGGGCGGGCTGCTCACCATCGTGATCGTCATGGCCATCGCCCGCAGCGTCGGCGTCTCACGAGAGAGGACGATCCTCGCGGGAATCGCCCTGTCGACCCTGCTCTCGGCCGTCAACGACTATCTGCTCACCCGCGCTCCCCTCGAGATCGCGCGCAACGCGACGCAGTGGCTGCACGGGAGCCTGGCCGCGACCTCGTTCGACGACGTCGCGCTGTTGTTCGCCTCGATCGGCATCCTGTCGCTCGTGCTGCTCGCCGTATACCGCGACTTCCGCGCTCTCGAACTCGGCGACGACACCGCGATCGCACTCGGTGTGCGCACCCGCCGCGCGCGCCTGACGCTGATCGTGGTCGCCGCCCTTCTGACGGGGACGGCGACGGCCGTCGCCGGGCCCATCGGCTTCATCGCCCTGGCCGCACCGCAGCTCGCCCGGCGGGCCATGGGCTCGAGTGGGATCCCCCTGGTCGGCTCCGCTGTCACGGGCGCGGCGGTGCTGCTGGTCGCCGATGTGATCGCTCAGCGCGCTCTGGCCCCGCTGCAGATTCCCGTCGGGCTCCTCACCGCCGTCGTCGGCGGCGCGTATCTGTTCTGGATCGTGTCGCGTCGACGCCGGTGAGCACGAACGCCCCCTTGAGGCCGGTAGGCTTGTCGGCGAGGGCCTCTAGCTCAGTCGGTAGAGCATCGGACTTTTAATCCGCGGGTCGTGGGTTCGAGCCCCACGGGGCCCACCACGTCATCGTTACTCGAAAAATCGCCACGAGCGATGTCTGTGAGACTTGCCCCCTCCGAAGACACTTCCCATCAGAATTTCCGGTCTTAATTGATGGTTACCCGAGACGAACGCCCCGACATTCGCCCCACCGGGGGAATCGTCTTTCTGGTGATCGCAACGCTAGTTGGTCTCGTGTGCCCTTTCGCGTTCGGCGTGACGGGGCTCGATTGGACATTCTCTAAGCCGACTTCGGTCCTTGACGATTCGCCTCGATGGGACGCAGAGCGGCTGTGGCACGTCCAAGCGGGATTGACTTCGCTGGTGATGTGGCTGGCGCTTGCCACGATTTCTTTCTTCGTGTTGTTCCACGGTCGTACGCGCAAGCGACCATTGCTCGCAGGCGTTCTTGTGGCGATCAGCGCGGTGATCGTCCTCGGATCTACGGCGGTGGTGCTTTCTATCCCTCCTTCAGGGGAGCAACTCCCGCTTCCCCCCTGGAATCGCGCCTGAGCAGATGCGTGGAGCGGCTGAGGTGTCTTTCGTCCCGGCGCGAATCCATTCGCACTCGATGCTGAGCATCACGGGTCAGGTGCTTCGCACGACAGTCCAGCGGTCCGATGCTTGGTTGAGTTGCGCATGGTCACGCTGCGAGCGACGAAAGCTCACCCCTTGCCGCAACCAGCAACCACTGCACCTTGCTCGGGCTAAAGCCATGCCGGCTACCAATGACCGCGAGCGTCTCCCCTGCTCGACACGACGCAACGATCTCGTCGTGGATGACCAAGGGGACGGCATCGGGATCCTCGCGGGTGAGCTCAAGACGCTTGATCAGGTTGTCGAGCGTCGCCCGATGGACACCGAGCTTCGTGGCTAGTCGGCGGTCGGCTCACCTCGCTCGTAGCCCTCGACGAACGCCATCTTCACGTCGGCGGTCAACTGCCGAGCCTTTCGAGGTACCAATCGCCGCGAATGCGGACGCCGATCAGGTCCCGCTGCTGGATTTCTCACCGGGTGCTCGCCGCCATATTCTGACGCGATGGCCGACCCCCTCGCCGACTTTCTCTCCGGCGACCCACAGCGCATCTGGCAGGCCTCGTGGGACATCATCGGGACGCGCGACAAGAACGTCCTGGAGCATCTCCGTCTCGCGCTTCCCGCGATCGAACGGGCTACAGCGACCATCGAACTCGGCGGGATGATCTCCCCGAACCGAGACGCCCTGGTCCACGCCCTCGACAAAGTGCAGAACTACCGCGCATGGAAGTGCTGGTGCGATGACTACCGGCGTCTCCTCGCCTTCGACCCGACGAGGGAAGAGGACCGCGGTCACGTGAGAATGCTCAGTCAGGATCGTTCGGGGTGGCCAGTGACCTACGAGTGCGAGTGCACCATCTGCGGAAGAGCATTCCGCGTCGACGAAGGCGAGCATCACGCGCGATGGTGGCAATGGACGCCGCGCTAGCTCCCACAGACGGTCTCTCAGGGAAGTAGTCAGTTCACCCGCGACCAACGCCGCAGCGCCAGCCCCGCACCGACCGTTATGGCATGTGCAGCCTGATTGTTCCTTGATCATCCACTGACCCGGATTGGGCCTGAGTGTCGTAGGCCTCCTGAACGGGTATGGCGATGCCCCAGCGAGTCCATTCGCGGACGCTGGCCGTCGTGCCGTCGAAGGCGTTCCAGGTTGCATCCCCCACTTGTTCGGGCCGGGGAACGAGGACGCGAGAGACACTCGGAGCGGTTGCTGAGCTGGAGAACTCGATCTCTACGCCGCGCTCGAGCAGGCGCAGGTATCGCAGGGTCAGCTCCTTCAGGTGCCCGCATTCGAACTCGTCGCGAAGCGTGTGGGGCAATCTCAGATGCGGGCGGGGTTATGGGTGTCGCGAGAGTAGCTGACGATGAAGTATCCGATCAGCGGGAACAGCCAGAGCAGGAAAATCGAGAAGAGAGCGCCGTGGCCGAATGCTCGCCCCAGTCGTAGGGCGACGATGACGGCGAAGACGATGTTGACGATGGGGACGAGGTAGAGCAGCGTCCACCACGCGGACAGACCCGCGGCGCGGACGATGAAGAACGCGGCGACGACGGGAATCAGTGCCACCCATGCGGGCTGCCCGGCTTTCTTCAGGAGCGGCCAGACGGCAGCGACGAACAGGATGTACCCGATGACACCGCCGATTGCACCGCCGACGGTCGATCCGGAGTTATCCGTGGTTTGCATGTTTGCAAGAAGAGGCGCGGCCTCGAGAAAGGTAAGCATGGCGTGAGTCTAGGGACGAAGCTCCCCCGCGGTGGCGGAGGCACACGCACCGATTCAGCGTCAGCGGTCGTGGGCCCCGCCCTGATGACGGGGCCCACGACCAAGCCATCAGCTCACCCGCGAGCGACGCCGCAGCACCACCAGCCCCGCGCCCGCCGCGATCAGCGCGAACGCGCCCAGGCCGAGGCCCCAGGGCAGCTCAGCGCCGGTACGGGCGAGGGTTCCGGCAGCGACCACCTGCACGCCGAGGCGCGAGAGGGTGGAGCCGTCGGCGCGCGTGATCACCAGCGTGTGCGCGCCCGTCGCGAAGTCGGCGGGAACCGTGACGCGGAAGGTGACCGCGCCGCGAGCGTCCGCGGCCGGGATGCCGGTGATCGTCAGCGGCTGGCTGTTGAGCACTGCGCTGATCTGCTCGCCCGCCGCGAGCCCCGTCACCGAGACCGTGAACGACCCACCCTGCTCGACACGCGTCGAGCTCGCCGTTGCCGTCGGGCCCGCGGACGGGGTCTGCGACGCCGAGGGCTGGCCGGGCGCGGAGGCGCTCGGCGAGGGAGAGACCGACGGGTCCGGCGAGGTCGACGGGTCGGGAGACGGCTCCGGCGAGGGAGTCACCTCGGTCACCAGGGTTCCCTTCGTGAACAGGGTGCCGACCTCGGTGGCATCCAGTGCCCGTCCCCAGACCCGGACCTCGTCGAGGTCGCCGCCGTAGAAGCTGTCCGCCCCGTACTGCGACTTGGCCAGCAGGCCGCCGATCCCGCCGGATGCCTCGAGATCGGAGGCGTCGAAGATCGTGGCGATCTCGGCGACCTTCGCGCCGTTGACGTACGTGGCCAGGGTCTTCTTGCCCGTGAGCACGAGGGTAACCTGCGCCCACGTACCGGTGGGCAGGGCCGCTGCGCCCGACTTGTTCTCGGTGAAGCCCGACTTGATCGCGGCGGCCACGCCCCCGCAGTCAGCGCTGGTGAAGAGGTAGTTGGTCGTGCTCGAGCCGAGCGACAGCGGCCACTCGCAGGGGGCCGCGCCATCCCACTTCATCCACGTCGACACCGTGAGATCACGCGTGCCGTCGGGCACCACGTCTCCCGCGATCGTCGCGTAGGCCGCGTTCGAGCCCGCGCGGCCGCCCGGGAACGACAGGGCAGAGTCCCCGGCCGCGTCCCGTGCGCCCGCCGCGATCGTGGCACCCGTGCCGCGGATCGTGGCGTCGTGCCCGCGTCCGGAGACGTCGGTCACGCGGGAGCCGTCGGTCGTGGCATCCGTTCCATCGAAGCTGTAGCGCAGCAGCAGATCGGCCTCGGCCTTCACCACCGTCAGCGTCATCGTCGCCGTGCGACCGTCGGTCGTCTCGGCCGTGATGGTCGAGGTGCCGGCCGACACGGCGGTCACCTTCCCCGATCCGTCGACCGAGGCCACCGCGGGGGCGCTCGAAGTCCAGGTCACCCTCTGGTCGGCGTTCGCGGGTGCCACCGCAGCGGTGAGCGACGTGGTCGCCCCGACGGCGAGCGCACGCGAGTCGTAGCCGATCGAGAGAGAGGTGGATGCCACCGAGCCACCCACCGCGGTCACGGTGGCGATCGCCGGGGTCACGGAGCCGTCGTCGAGCGCCCCGCGGATCTGCACGCTGTCGCCCGGAGCCTTCAGGGCCGAAAGATCCTGCTGTTCCCACGTGACGCCGATGTCGATCGCGCCCGCGGAGCGGGCGGCCTTCACCGTCGCCGGCAGAGCCACCGAGGTGGTGCCGGGGGCCACGTCGAACGACAACGGCTCGACCGAGGTCACGAGCTGCTCGGGGTTGTACTTCGCGATGAGGCGGTCGCGCTCCTCGCGGGTGATGCCGAAAGCGACGCCGTGACGCGGGGAGGGCGGCAGCGAGTACTTCGCGGGAACCTTCCAATCGACCTTCCCCTCTTCGAGCGAGTCCGTGTAGAGCGGGATGTAGCCGCCGCCGCCGTACCAGTCGACGAGGACGTAGTTGCGGTCGCCGTTGATGTCGCCGGGGTTGGATCGGAAGGCCGAGGGCCCTTCGGTCTCGGGAAGTCCCGCGTTGGCCGAGAGGCACGTGTCGAACTTGGTCCACTCCCCCGAGGTCGAGGGTGCCCGAAGGTCGGTGCCCTTCTCGGCCACGATGTCGGGGCGGCAGGCGGTCTGCTCGGTGCCCTTCGTGAAGCGGTAGTAGGTGCCGTCGCGCTCCATGATCGTCGTGTCGATCAGGCCCGCGTTGGTCTTGCGCAGCCCCTCGATGTCACCCGACTTGATGTACGGGACGGCGGGAGTGAAGGTCACGAAGTCGCGCGTCGTGGCCATGAGAATTTGCGGACCGTTGCCGTCTTCCTGCGTGTGCGCGTCGTCGAGGAAGAGGCGCGACGACCAGTACACGACGTAGGCGTCGATGGTGGGGTCGTAGTGCGCTTCGGGCGCCCACGTCATGCCCGCGCTGGGAGGTGAGACCTCGATGTGACGCTGTTCGCCCCAATTGACGAGGTCGGTCGACTCCCAGATCTCGAGGTAGCGGCTGCCGTTGTCGGTCGGGAAGCCCTTGCGCGCGGCCGACAGGTCGGTGGCGATGAGGAAGAACCGGTCGCCCTCTTTCGAGCGCAGCACGAACGGATCGCGCAGGCCCATGTCGCCCTGGGTGGATTCGAGGACGGGATTGGCGTTGTTCAACGTGCGCCAGTTGAGCGCGTCGTTTCCCTCGGAGACGGCGAAGCGGATCTTCTCACCGTCGATCGTGTTGTCGCGGAAGTACACGAACATGTACGCCTCGTCGTCTTCGCGTGTGTGCTCGGACGCGGCGAGAACGGTGACGGGGAGCTCGACGGTACGGGTTGCCGCCCCGAGGCGGAGGCTCGCGGTGAGCGTCACCGCCGTGTCGGCGGCGCCGCGCGTGACGCGGCCCTTCGCCACGACGTCGGGCGAGACGCCCGAGTCGCTGTCGGTGATGACCGCGGTGTCGGACGACGACCACGAGATCTCGACGTCGCCGGCCTGCGACGACGAGAACGTGCGCTTCAGATCTGCGCCCGTGTCGGGAAGGGTGATCGAACCGCGCACGTCACCGGAGAGCCCGGCCTGCGAGGGCAGGGCGTCGGCGACCTGGCGGACGGCTTCGTCCTGTTCCGTCGCGGAGAGAGCGCGCACCGTCACCGCGATGGCCGGGGCGACGCGCGTCTGACCGCCGAGGGTGAAGGTCGGCGTCAGCTGGACCGTCGCGTCTCCGGCGCTGGCGGAGGGACGCGTGACGGTGCCGTCGGCGGCCACCACGTCGGCGTCGCTCGTCGCCCACGAGATCGAGGAGCCGGCCGCCGTGGTGGCCGGAAGCTGCAGATCCCGGTCGACGCTCGAGGTGTCGCCAAGCGACACGGAGTCCGATGCCAGGACGGCGCGGTATCCGTCCGCTCCGACGCTGCGGATGTCGTCGGCCGACAGCGCGCTGTTCCAGATGCGGACGTCGTCGATCGCTCCGACGTAGAAGGGGTCGTCCCAGAAGGAGCGCCCGAGGTAGCCGCCGACGCCGTTCTGACCGAGTGCGGCGTCGATGGTCTGCGTGATGCCGGTGAGGTCGGCATCCGCCCCGTCGAGCTGACCGTTGACGTAGTAGCTCAGGCGCTGACCCGGCTGGAAGACGAGGGTGACGTTGGCCCACTGCCCCACCGGGAGGGCGGCTCCGCCGTTCCCGACGCGACGCTCCCCCGAGCCGTCCGACACCGCCCCGTAGGTGCCGTTGCAGCTCGTCGAAGCCAGGACGTTCTTCGTCGTCGAACGGCCGAGACCGAAAGCGAGCTGGCACGAGCCGTTGCCCGCGCCCTCCCACTTCGTCCAGAGGCTCACGGTCAGGGCCGTATCGGTGGAGGCGACGACGTCGTTCGGCAGCGTCACGTACGGGGCGACCGCATCGGCGTCGTTGCGACCGCCCGAGAGGCGGATGGCCTTGTCGTTCGCAGCGCCCGTGACGCCCGGAACGATCGTGATGCCGCCGTTCTGAACCACGCCGTCGGCTCGTGGCGACCGCGTGCCGGTGTCGGGGATCGCCGCCCCGGCACCGAGGGTGCCGCTCAGGGTGTCGAAGGTGTAGTGCAGGCCGGGCTCGGGCACGGCCGCGGCCGAAGCAGCGGGGACCGTGACGAACGTCGACGCGGCGACTGCGGCGACGGCGGTGGCGGCGAGGAGACGGGGGACGCGCATGGGCAGGACGCTCCGTTCGGATGCGGGGACGGGCGGGCGATGCGGCGCCGTTCACCGAATACGAAAGGACAGCAGCTCTGCTGACTTTTCGAGTCGGCGCTGTGTTAGCGCTCACACTCAGAAGCACCGTACAAGGCGCTCGTGCGGCGGTCAAGCATCGATGCGGTCACGACGTGAAGGTTCACATGTGCCTTGCGCTAGCCCGCGCTCATTGTTTAATGTCGGTCGCGACCCAGGCCGGAAACCGCATTACCGGCCCGGGACCGCCACGACGACGTGCGGTCCGGTCGCCTCGCCGGCGACCCGGACGAGACGCTTCGCCGTACGCCCGAAAGGCTCCCCCGCATGCGTTCACGTCGTCCTGCCGCCCTCGCCCTCGCCGTCGCCCTGGTCGGGACCGGACTGGTCACCGGCATCGCTCCGGCCCAGGCAGAGGCTCCCACCGCCGCACTCGTCTACGACTTCGACGCCCTTCCCACCGGGCCCATCGCCGCGGGAGCGCAGATCCCGGATGCCGCGGGGGCCCACAACGGAACGGTGCGCGGTGCCGGCGCGAACATCGTCACCGGCCCGCGTGGCGGCTCCGACCGTGCGCTGGCGCTACCGGGCGGTTCGTCGACGTCTGGGGCGGCTTTCGTGGAGATCGCACCAGGCCTGACGGATACGACGACGGGCGACATCACGATCTCGGCGTGGATGCGGTGGTCGGGCGGGCAGGAGTGCTCGTGGGCCTACAGCCTCGGCAGCTCGAACGAGCGATACCTGTTCGCCACCCCGCGCTGCGGAGGAAACCTGATCGGAGCCGTCAAGTCCGGCACCGAGCAGCGGGCGACCGGTAACGGCCCCGCCGCATCGAGCCGGTGGAGCCACATCGCGGTCTCCCTGCAGTCGGGACAGCGCGTCACCACCTACGTCGACGGCGAAGCCGTGGCCTCCACCGCGACGACGGCGACCGGTGCCGCGACCGTGGGATCTTCGCTGTTCTCGGGGCTGATCGGCAAGTCGCTCTACCCCGGAGACCCGTTCTTCGCGGGGGCGATCGACGACGTCCGCGTGGATCGCCGAGCGCTCGGCACCGAACAGATCCGCGAGATCGCGGCCCCCGCGGCAGAGGCGATCGCGCGAGCCGACGCAACCGCCGTCGAGCTCGGCGACACCTCCGACGTCGTCTCGGATCTCGCGCTTCCCCGCGTCGGCAGCGGTGGTTCGACCCTGTCCTGGGCGTCGAGCGACCCTGACGTCGTCTCACCCGACGGCCGGGTGACGCGGCCCGCGCCGGGCTTGTCGGACGCTACCGTCACGCTGACGCCGACCGCCGCCTTCGCCGGGGCGACAGCGATCGGCGCACCCGTGCAGGTGACCGTGCGAGCCGATTCCGCGGCCGACCTCTCGGCGCGGTTGAGCACCTCGCTCGTCGTGCCGCCGGTCGTGGCATCCGGGACCTCCCTTCCGAGCGTCGCGGGCGTGGACCTGCGCTGGAGCGGCGCGGCCGTCTCGAACGGGGCGCTCGTGAACCCGGGCTCCGGCGACCGAACCGCGGAAGTAACCGCGACCGCGGCCTGGGGCACGACCACCTTCTCGAAGACCTTCACGGTGACCGTGCTCGATCCCGCCACGGCGCAGAGCCTCGTCGCCTACACCCGTACGCCGACGAACGACCACGACGCGAATCAGGACACCGTCGCGCGGAGCATCCACCTCGCGGTCGGCACGTCGGCCGACACCGCGCAGCCCCTGCAGAACAACTACGGTGTGGTCTTCGCCCGCGGCGAGCACGTCGGTCTCGACAACGTCGAGCAGCGCGGGATCGGCTCCCCCTCGCCGTTCTTCTTCGCCGACGGCCGGCTCGGCTTCGTCGCCACGCGCGTCGAGATGTCGGGAACACCGGATGCCACGGCCCAGAGCGGGGCGCTCGTGTTCCGCGCCGAGGATGATCGGGGTTCGCAGTTCGCCGAGCTCGGCACCATCGACCTCGGAACGACCGACGGGGTCGTCTCTCCGCGCGCCGTGTGGGACTCGGCCCAGCAGCGCTACCTCGTGTCGTGGACCGACGCCTCGGGCACCGCCCGATACACGACCGTGACCGACCTCGCCCGCACCGAGCAGGTTGCCGACCCCTTCAACCCCGAGGACGACGGCACACGCAGCCGCGTCGTCTCCGCCGGAAACCGCGGCGACGTCGTCGTCGGCTCCCCCATCGGCGTCGCGGACCCCGGCTGGGGCTCGTTCGCCGAACGCGTCGCCAACGCGGAGCCCGGCGGCATCCTGCCCGTCAGCGGGACGATCGCGACCGCTCTCGCCGAACGCTACGACCGCGTCGTCAACACGGCGGTGACGGTCGCGCCCGCCACGATCGCGGCGGGCGCCGGCGAAGACCTCGACCGCACGCGCGCCGACCTCTCGTACAGCGACGGGTCGACCGCGACGCTCCCCGTCGATTGGAACACGGACGAGCTCGCGGCGGCCCGGGCGGCCACCTCGGGCACCGTCACCGTCACGGGCACCGTCCGGCAGAAGGACTACAGCGTTCCCTTCGCGGCCAACCGCGCCGACCCGACCATCTACCGTTACGAGCGCGCGGGCAAGACGCAGTATCTGTTCATCGCGACCGACGACACGAACAACAACAACATCGCCTCGGCCCACCTGCCCATCCGCGTCTCCGACACCTTCGACGGACTCTCCGATGCCGCCGGCGGAGCCCAGCGCGAGGTCGACCTGTTGAACCGCTGGACACGGCGCGACACCACCACCGACGGTCGAACGATCGCCGGGTGCTACTGGGCACCCGAGATCCACGAGATCGGCGGGAAGCTGTCGATCCTGTTCTCGCCGTGCTTCAACTCGGGCGACGCGCAGGCCAACGACGGCGCCGACTGGCGCACCGTGCAATCGCACATCATGCAGCTCCGCGACGGCGGCGACCCCGCCGACCCCGCGGACTGGTCGAAGCCCGCCGCGGTCCTGGAAGCCGACGGGACGGCTCTGGGCCGCGAGGGTTACAGCAACATCAGCCTCGACATGACGTACTTCGAGGCGAACGGGCAGGCGTACTACACGTGGTCGCAGCGTTTCACCTCCCCCGGCTTCGGCGACCCGCTCACGTGGATCGCGAAGGTCGACCCCGCCGACCCCACCCGGATCGTCGGCGAGGCGAAGCCCGTGATCTCGCCGTCGCTCTCGTGGGAGCTGCGCCTGGCCGAGGGGTCGTTCGCGATGGAACGCGACGGCAGGATCTACCTGATCTACTCCAGCGACGGCGTGAGCCCGCGCTACGTCGTCGGCGGCGTCTGGGCCGATCTCGACAGCGATCTCATGGACATCGACAGCTGGCACAAGTACAACACCCCGTTGATGAAGAGCGTGCCGATGCCCGAGGGGGTGTGGGACTACCTCACCTACCCCCAGGGCCCCGGCCACGGAGCGGTCACCACCGACGACGACGGGAACGAGCTCTACGTCTTCCACACCTGGGGTGACGGCGTGGCCGGCAACGGCCGCGACACCCGCATCGGACGCGTCCACTGGGCCGCCGGTGATCGACCCGTGCTCGACATGAGCAAGGACGAGCAGGTGCTGCCGGCCCTGCGCACGGTGACGATGACCGTCACGGTCGTGCCCGCGGGCGGCCCCTCGCCCTCCCCGGAGCCCACCGCACAGCCCTCCCCCGGCGCTTCCGGCCCGGTCGCCACCGCGAGCGCGACGCGCGTCGCGCAGGGCCAGTCGTTCGACGTGACCGTGACGGGGCTGAACCCCGGCGAGCAGATCTCCGCCGTCCTGCGCAGCACTCCGCTGCCGATCGCCGGCATTCCGGTGGCCGATGCCTCCGGTCGCGTGGCCTTCCGCGTCGTCGTCCCCGCCGACTTCGCCACGGGCGCACACACCCTCGAGATCGCACGCGCCGACGGAGCCGTCTTCAGTCGCCTCGGCGTCGAGGTCGTCGCCGCCGGGTCGCTTGCGAAGACCGGCGCCGACGTGGCGCTCGCGGCGGGTCTGCTGGGCGCGGGAGCACTTCTGGCCGGGGTCGCGGTGCGGGCGCTGCGCCGCCGACGGCTGTCATGAGCAGAGCCCCCTCGGGGCAGCTGAGCAACCGCACGTCCCCGGCTGTCTCCGCCCCGGCCGAGCCGGGGCGGAGGCCCTTCGGACGCCCCCTGCTCGTCATCGCGGCGGTGGTGGTCGCCGCCGCGGCCGTGCGACTCGTCACCATCGGCGCCGACACTCCTCTGCCCAGCGCGCTGTCGGATGGAATCACCCTCGCCGCGAGCGTGGTGATCGAGTCCCTGCCGTTCGTCTTCCTGGGCGTGGTGATCTCGATCGCGGTGCAGCTGTGGGTGCCGACGAGAATCATGGATGCCGTGATCCCCCGCCGGGGTGTAGCCCGCCGCGCCGTGCTGTCGCTGCTGGGAGTGGTGCTCCCCGTCTGCGAGTGCGGCAACGTGCCCCTGGCGCGCGGGCTGATGCTGCGGGGGTTCTCGGTCGCCGACTCGGTGACGTTCCTGCTGGCCGCTCCGATCGTGAACCCGGTGACCCTCATCACGACCTATCAGGCGTTCGGATGGGACGACGGCATCCTGGTGTCGCGGCTGCTGGGCGGGTTCGTCATCGCGAACCTCGTCGGGTGGGTGGTGAGCCTGCACCCGGAACCGGAGCGCCTTCTCGCCCCCGCGTGGGCGGCGACCTGCGCCGCCGCGCCCTCCGCCCGCCGACGGGCCTCTCTCGCGCGAGCAGCCGGAATGTTCCGCGACGAGGTCTCGGCGATGCTGCCGGCGCTCTTCTTCGGCGCGGCGATCGCGGGGATCATCCAGGTCGCGATGTCTCGCGAGACGCTCACCGGGATCGGCGGGCACCCCGTGGTCGGCATCCTGGCGCTGATGGTGCTCGCCTTCGTGATCGCGATCTGCTCCAACGTCGACGCGTTCTTCGCCCTCTCCCTGGCGTCGTCCTTCTCGCCGGGAGCGCTCGTCGCCTTCCTCGTGTTCGGGCCGATGATCGACGTGAAGATGCTCGCGATGCTGTCCACGACCTTCCGCGTGCGCGCGCTGGCGGGGCTCACCCTTCTCGTCGCCCTCGGTGCCGTGACGATCGGCCTAGCGGTGAACCTCGTTGTCTGAGTTCCTCTCCCGGTGGACCGGGCTCATTCTGTGCGGCATCGGCGTGCTCTGCACCCTCGCCCTCGCCGCCCGGGGCGACCTGACGCTGTACATCCACCCGCGGTACGTGGTCTTCACCGTCGTCCTCACGCTGGTGGGAGCGGCCCTGTTCGCTCTGGCCGTGTGGTTCTCGCTCGCGCGGCGAGCGCCGGAGCACGACGATCACGGCCATGACCACGCGCCTCGCCGCGGTCTTCTCGCCACCGCCGTGAGCGGGACCCTCGTCGTCGTCGCTGCCCTCGCCCTGCTCGTCGCGCCGCCGGCCGTGCTGAGTGCCGAGCGCGCACTGACGAGCACCGCCGCCACCAGCGGCGGAGGCGATGTCGCGGCACCCTCACTGGTGGGAAGCGATCCCACGAGGTTCTCGCTGCGAGACTGGGCCACCATACTCGGCGCCGGGTCCACGGCATCCGATCTCGTGGGGCAGCAGGCCGACGTGACCGGCTTCGTCCTTCTCGACGCCGCAACCGACACCGCGCGGATCGGCCGCTACGCGGTCACCTGCTGCACGGTCGACGCCCAGCTCTTCGCGGTCCGCATCGAGCGCTCCGCCCTGCCCGCGGGCGTCGAGACCGGCGCCTGGGTCCGTGTCGCGGGAACCTTCACCGACGACGACGGCGCGACCGTGCTCCGTCCCGACACGATCGAGGAGGTGCCCGAACCCGATGATCCCTACCTCTCGTGAACCCCGCCGTACGCGGCGCCGCTTCCTCGTCGTCGCGGCGATCGTCGTCCTCGTCCTCGTCGGCGCGAGCGTCGCGATGGCGGCTGTGGCCCTGGATCGCGGGCCCCGCCTGCGCGCCGTCACCGGCGATGTCTCGCTCACCGTCTCTCAACGCGATCTGACGCTCACCCTGCGCACCGACCAACCGCTCGACTCCTCCTCGATGGAGGGGCTGCGTATCGAACCCGCGGCGCCCGCCGACATCGACCTCGACGGCGCCTCGGTCCGGGTACGTTTCACCGACCTGCTCGACTTCGACACGGTGTACCGCATCGTCGCCCCGGGTCTGCGATCACGGGCCACGGGCGCCACGAGCGCGGTGGAGTACACCTTCACGACGCCCTCGAACACGGTCACCGTCCTCGAGCGGGGCGGGGCATTCGACCGGGTCGACGACACCCCGGACCGCGTCGTCCGTCACGACCTGTCACGCGGGACGGAGACCACTCTGCTGTCGGCGCCGCGCATCCAGGAATACGCCGACACTCCGGACGGGGTCGTGGCGCTCGTGCTCGCCCCGGAGGGAGGCGCACGCCTGCAGACGGTCGACGATGCGGGTGTCGAAGCCGCCCTTCCCGCGCCGGGCCGAGGCGACATCCGACTCCTTCGTGCATCCGCCGACGCCGGGCGAGTCGGGTACGTCTTCACCGGTCCCTCCGCCGATGGGACGACGGAGTACACGAACACGCTCTTTCTGACCGACCCGGCGGACGACTCCGCGCCGCGCGCCGTCCACGGCATAGACGGGATGCCGCTGCGCACCGACGCGTGGTTCTTCGTGCCCGGCAGCGCCTACCTGGTGGCGCAGGCCGCCGATCGGAGTCTCGTCCTCGTGGATGGGACGGGGGTCGCTCCGCCGCGGGCACTCGGCCAGCTCGGCGATCTGCGCGGCATCCTCCCGGGGACGACGTCGGTCGTGGTGTCGTCGGATGCCGCGACCTCGGTCCTCGATCTGACGAACGGGTCGGTGACGGATGTCACCGGGGCCCCCGCGGCCACCTCGACGCTCGGCAGTCTCGTGCTCTCCCCCACGTCCGTCCTCACGTGGACCGGCCAGGAGATCACACGGTCGACGGCAGACGGCTCGGGGGTCTTGCTCGCCGTCGCGGGGAGCGGCGAACGTCTCCAGGAGGTGTGTGCCTCACCGAGCGGCCGACACCTCGCTGTCGGAAGCGCACCCGAGGCAGCGCCGATCGACGGGTATCCCGCACGCGCCGACCGCGTGGGCCGCTCGACGCGCATCGTCGACGCCGAGTCGGGCGAGATCGAGACGCAGCTCTCGGGCACGCGGCCCGATTGGTGCGCCTGAGGTCGAGCGTCGCCCGGCGGGAGGGGCCGCCAGGCGACGCTCGACCCGGGACTCACATGCCGTCGGCGATCATCGCCCAGATCAGCTGGACGTGCCGGTCGGCGTTGAGATCGGACATCTCGTTGTCGTAGTTCAGGCCGTAGGGCCAGATGTGCGATCCTCCGCAGTTGAGCACGGCCCCGGCTCCATCGAACTCGGCCAGCTTCGCGTTGCCGTTGGGGCCGGTCCACTGCCCGTTCTGGCACATCGCGTACCAGGCGTTGGCGGTGCCGTTGCCGACGGTGTGCGAGATCTCGTGGAGCGCCGTGCGCTCCTGCATGAAGCCGCGATTCTCGCCGAACCGGATCGTCCCGTCGATGCTCGCCTCGGCGGTGGGGACCCCGGGGACGTAGTAGACGTTCAAGTGCCGGTCGAAGTCGCTGAACTCGTTGTAGCGCGAGACCGCGGCATCCATCGCCGCTCGGATGCGGTCGTACGCATCGGCCTGGTCGGCCGTGGGGTTCGCCTCGGTATAGAGCGTGTAGGTCATGCGCCCGGCCGCCTCGGCAGGTGTCGAGGTCGCCGCCAAGGGGGCGATGACGGCGGCGAGCGCTGCGGCCGCGACGACGATGCGCTGAACGAGGGCACGGGGACGGGGGGATGCGTGCTGCATGGTCACTCTCCTTCGAATGGTCCGCGACGTCGGTGTCGCGTCCTGAGACAGTAAACGCATTCCCGAGCCGGCAGGAAGGGCGCGGAGATCCTTCTCATCGGTTTCTCATCTGACGACGCGGTGAATGGACGAATTGCCGTCACGATCAGGTAACTGTGCCCGAGATAGCTCTATCGGCCTCGCTCTGTGAGCGCTAACATCAACTCAGGCGACGAAGACGTCGCCGCGCAATGACGCTCCGCCAGGAGGTCCGGCCCCCTTTCGTGAAAGGCCTCGACGCCTTCCGCCGCACGCCCGACTTCCTCGTTCTGCGATGCCGCAGGAAGGAACAGCATGTCCCGTATCCGAAAATCGGTCGCGCTCGGTGCCGTGGCCCTCATGGTCGCCAGCGGGGCGGTGGCGCTCACGACGCCGCTCGCCGCTTCGGCGGACACCGGGCTCGACGGCTCGAAGGTCCTCGACCTCCCCTTCGACGACTCGATCGCCGACAGCGGCCCCCGCGGGAACCCCACCTCCATGATCCGAGGGGCGGCCGAGTACACCGCGGGAATCGACGGTCGGGCGCTGAAGCTCTCGGGAGATGACGCGCTGGGCCTGGGAACGTCCCCCTCCCTGCAGCCCGAGAACCTCACCGCCTCCTTCTGGTTCAAACCCGACGGGAGCATGGGCGATGCCGAACAGGTGTTCACCTGGAACAAGCGCGAGTGGTTCACCGACGGGTGGTACCTGACCTCTGAAGGACCCAATACCCCGCTCGCGCTCTCCGTGGGGCCCGGGAACAACCAGCCCTACAAGGTCGCGGTGACCGGCACGCGGGATGCGTTCTTCCCGAGCGACGCCTGGACGCACGTCGTCGTCACCTACGACAAGACCACCAAGGCGGTGTCGTTCTACCGCAACGGCGAGAAGCAGACCTCGACGGTCGTCGTCCCGGTGGGCCCGAACGCCTCGGGCGTGCTCGGCACCACGGATGTCGAGAAGACGATCGGCTTCAACGGAGTCGTCCACAACGGCGCGTACAGCCAGGGCGCCCTCGACGACTACACGCTCTACGACGCCGTCGCCACCACGTCGGACGTCGTCGCCCTCCAGCGGCAGAACGACCCCACCTTCGACCCCTCGACCATCGCGCAGAAGGGCCTCGACTCCGTGTCGGTCCCCACGACCGCGACCGCAGACTTCGGTGTGCCGACCTCGACGGCGAACGGATCCGAGCTGTCGTGGACCTCGTCGAACGCCGACGTCATCGCGGTCCAGGCCGGACAGGCCGCGGTCGTCCGCCCGCAGGGGGCGGATTCTTCCGTCACCTTGACGGCCAGCGCCACCTACGGCGGCAGCACCGCCCGGACGAAGACGTTCACGGTCACGGTGCCGGCGGAGGGATCGACCGCCTCGCTGTACGTCGACGACACCGATCTCAACGAGGTCTTCGTCGCAGACCCCTACCTGCAGAACAGCCACACGAAGATGGTCGATTGGCTGCTGACCCTCGATCCGAAGCGCTTCCTCTACTCCTTCGACCAGCTCTCGGGCATTCCGACCACGGCCCAGCCCTACGGCGGGTGGGAGCGCACCACCGGCGCGCGCTTCCAGGGCCACTTCTTCGGCCACTTCCTCTCCGCGCTGTCGCAGGCGTACGCCACGGAGACGGATGCCGCACGCAAGGCGCAGCTGCTCGAGAAGCTCACGACGGCGGTCGACGGGCTCAAAGCGGCACAGGACGCCTACGCGCAGAACGACCCCGACAACGCCGGCTACGTCTCACCGTTCCCGGTGTCGTACCTGCCCGGCGGTCGCGACGGCTTGATCGTGCCGTTCTACAACCTGCACAAGGTGCTGGCCGGACTCCTCAAGGCGCACCAATACGCGCCCGAGGCGGTCGGAGACGAGGCGCTCACCGTGGCCGAGAAGTTCGGAACCTGGCTGAACACCTGGGGATCGCGTCAGGCCAACCCCGGTGAACTGCTCAACACCGAGTACGGCGGAATGAACGAAGCCCTGTACGACCTCTACAGCATCTCGATGGATGAGAACCACAAGAAGGCCGCCCAGTACTTCGACGAGACGACGCTGTTCCGCCAGCTCGCGGCGGGTCAGGACGTCCTCGCCGGCAAGCACGCGAACACGACGATCCCGAAGCTGATCGGCGCGCTGAAGCGGTACACGGTCCTCACCGACGACCCGACGCTGTACGCCCGACTCAGCGACGCCGAGAAGGCCGACCTCGGGATGTACCGACAGGCGGCGGACAACTTCTGGGCGATGGTGGTCGAGGACCATTCCTACGTGGGCGGCGGCAACAGCTACTCCGAGCACTTCCAACAGCCCGGTACCCTGTACGACTTCGCCACGAACGGCAACACCAGCGGCTACGGCGAGAACTCCACGGTCGAGGGGTGCAACGAGTACAACATGCTCAAGCTCACGCGAGCGCTGTTCCGCGTCGCCCCCGACGTGAAGTACGCCGACTACTACGAGAACACGTACATCAACACGATCCTCGCGTCGCAGAACCCCGAGACGGGAATGATGACGTACTTCCAGCCCCAGACCGCGGGCTATGCCAAGGTCTTCGGCAAGAAGGAGGACGAGTTCTGGTGCGATCACGGCACCGCCACCGAGAGCTTCACGAAGCTCGGCGACTCGATCTACTTCCACAAGGGCACCTCGGTGTGGGTCAACATGTTCCGCTCGTCGGAGCTCGACTCCCCCGAGCAGAACCTGAAGCTGACGCAGACGGCGGACGTCCCCAACACCGACGTGGTGGAGTTCTCCGTCGCGTCGCTCGACGGCACCGCGTTGGCCAGCGGGACCACCCTGCGTCTGCGCGTGCCGGACTGGTCGCCGAACCCCACGCTGACGGTGAACGGCAACACCGTCGACGTCGCCCGAGAGAACGGGTACCTCGTGGTTCCGGTATCCGCCGGCGACAAGCTCGTGTACACCCTCCCCGCCTCCGTCACGGTCGACTCCGACGCCGGCAACCCGAACTGGGTGGCCTTCCGGTACGGCCCGATCGTGCTCTCGACGGCGCTCAGTTCGACGAACGTCGACGCCTCGTACGAGGCCGGCATCCTGGTGCAGATGAGCGTGGCCGACAAGTCGGTGAGCAACAACGTGCTGGTGTCGAACGTCGATGACTTCAAGAAGAACATCGCCGCCAACCTGGTGCGTCTGGAGAACGGTCTCGACAACAACGATCGGTCGGTGATGCGGTTCGGCCTGAAGAACGTCGACAGCGCCGCAGCCGCCCTGACATTCGAGCCGTATTACAGCATGTACAACGTCCGTTACGGCCTGTACATGAACCTCATCGAGCCCGACTCCGCCGCCGCTCAGGCGATGATCCGCAAAGAGAAGGAGCAGCTGCGCATCGACGAGACCACGGTCGACTCGCTGGTCTCGTTCGACAACAACAACAGCGAGGCGGGAAAGAGCTACAAGACCAACCTCTCGCAGGTCGGCGTGTGGCGGGGCATGGGCTATCGCGACGCGCAGGCGAACCCCGCGGCGTTCTTCCAGTACGACCTGCAGATCGACCCCTCGGCGCCGAAGAACTACCTCGGCGTGCGCTATTACGGCGGCGACGACGGACGCACCTTCGACGTCTACGTGAACGATCAGAAGCTCAAGAGCGAGCGGATCACGAACGCCGCAGGAGCGGACCAGTGGTACGTGCAATACGACGAGATCCCCGCGTCGTTCCTGTCCGACACCGAGGCGAAGGACCGGTACAAGAAGGATGCCAACGGGGGCTACGTGCTGGATGCCGAGGGAAAGAAGATCCCCGTCGTCACGGTGCGGTTCCAGAGCAACGGATCGAGCTTCGTCGGTGGCGTGTACGGCGTGTTCACGGCGACGCAGACCGCCTTCGCGACGGCGTCGGCGCTGACGGATCTGTCGTTCGACGGGGGAACGCTCTCGCCCGCCTTCGACGGGACCACGACCGCATACACGCTGAGTGTGCCGAAGGGTCGCACGGAGGTGACGTTCGACGCCGACCCGGCCGTTCCGAGCGGGCTGGTCTTCGCGAACGGCATCCTCATCGACGACACGAAGGTGCGCACGGTGGCCCTCGGCGAGGGCACCCCGACGCTCGCCCTCGAGGCCTACGCGCAGGATCACCGGACGAAGACGACCTACACGGTCGCCGTCGTCCGCACCGATGCGCCGAGCCCGGAGCCCACGGGAACCGCGAGCCCGGAACCCACCGAGACCGCCGGCCCGCAGCCGACCGCAACGGCGGGCCCCGGCCCGTCGGGCACCGCCTCGCCCACCGCGGGCGGTACCGGCTCGCCGACGGCGGGCACCGCGACGCCGCGCACGGCCATGTCGTCGGTCAACGCGGTCGAGCGTGGTGGCGTCGTGCGCGTGAGCGTGAGCGGTCTCGCCCCCGGCGAGCAGGTCACGGCCGAGCTGCGCAGCGATCCGATCCGCATCACGGGGATCCCCGTCGCGGACGCGAACGGACGCGTGAGCTTCGACGTGCGCATCCCCCCGTCGCTCCCGACGGGCCAGCACCACATCGTGGTGTGGGCCGCCGACGGGTCGGAGATCGCGCGGCTGCCCGTCACGGTCTCCGCGAAGGGCACCCTCGCCGCGACCGGGGCTCAGGCTCCGTTCGGTGTCGCCCTGCTCGGAGCGATGTTGCTGGTCGCCGGAGCGGCCGGCTGGGCGATGCGTCGCCCGCGCACCCGCGCGAGCTGAGCGATCCCGAGAGGCGGCGGCTCCTTCGGGAGTCGTCGCCTCTCGGCGTCCGCGGGCGTTCAATCCAGCAGTTCCACCCCGAACCCCGCCACGACATCGCGCACCTCGCCCAGGTACCGCTGCGCCTGTTCGGTGAGGGGGATGGCGGTCCGCCCGATCCAGCCGATCTCGATCCGCTCGTCGACGTCGAGGGGGACCGCGACGATCTCGGGGTCGAGGTCGTCGCTGATGATGCCGGTGGAGATCGTGTATCCGTCGAGACCGATCATGAGGTTGAAGATCGTCGCGCGGTCGGAGACCCGGATCTCCTGCCTGCTGGAGAGGGTCGAGAGGATCTCCTCGGCGAAGTAGAACGAGTTGTTCGCGCCCTGGTCGAAGGTGAGACGCGGGAGGTCCGCCAGGTCGTCCAGAGTCGCGCGCTCGCGACCGGCGAGCGGATTGCGTCGAGAGACGAAGATGTGCGGCTCGGCGCGGAAGAGCGGGTGGAAGGCGAGCCCCGAGTCCCGCAGCAGCTTGTCGAGCACGTTCCGGTTGAAGTCGTTGCGGAACAGGATGCCGAGCTCGCTGCGCAGCGTCCGGACGTCTTCGATGATGTCGAAGGTGCGGGTCTCGCGCAGCGAGAACTCGTACTCCGCGGCATCCGTCGCCTTCACCATCCGCACGAACGCGTCGACGACGAACGAGTAGTGCTGGGCCGAGACGCCCAGCAGGCGTCGTGAGGGCGGTCGACCGAGGTAGCGCTGCTCGAGCAGCTCGGCCTGCTCCACCACCTGCCGGGCGTAGCCGAGGAACTCGACCCCGTCGACGGTCAGGGTGACGCCGCGCGCAGAGCGGGTCAACAGGTCCCGGCCCACCCGCGTCTCGAGATCGCGCATCGCGGCCGACATGGTGGGCTGCGCGACGTAGAGCAGGTCGGCCGCGGCGCTGATGGATCCTTCCGCCGCCACCTCGATGAAGTACTGCATCTGCTGCAGCGTGATGCCACTCGCGCGCTTTGCCATAGCCCAAAGCTATACCCGTGTATAGCGGAGCGGAATTACTCGATGCCCCCGCAGAGGGCGCACGATGAGGACACGATCACCGCACGGCCCACCCCGGCCCTATCCGATTGGCTCGACATGGCGAACGACATCACGTTCCGCATCTCCACCACGCGCTTCGACGAGGACTACGCCCCCTCGACCAGCTCGCGGATCACCACGAACTTCGCCAACCTCGCCCGGGGCGAGCACCGCCGGCAGAACCTGCGCAATGCGCTGGCCATGATCGACCGCCGCTTCAACGAACTCGCCGACGCCGACAACCCCGACGGCGACCGCTACCGGGTCGAGCTCGACATCGTCTCGGCCGAGCTGCAGTTCGACGACGACGGCGACGATCGCGAGTTCCCCCTGCTCGAGGTCCTCGACCTCCACCTCCTCGACTCGGCCACCGGCGAGCGCCACCAGGGCATCGTGGGCAACAACTTCTCGTCCTACCTGCGCGACTACGACTTCAGCGTGCTGCTGCCGGCGGCCAACGGCGAGGGCAAGGCCTTCACGCTCCCCGAGGGCTTCGGCATCCTGCACGGCAAGCTCTTCCAGCACTTCCTCGACTCCGAGGCCTACCGCGAGCGCTACACGCAGTCGCCCGTCGTGTGCATCAGCGTGTCGACGAGCCGCGAATACCACCGCACCGGTGTCGTGCACCCCGTCCTGGGGCACGAGTACGAGCAGGACTCGTTCTCGCTGACCGACGAGTACTTCGGGAAGATGGGCCTGCAGGTGCGGTACTTCATGCCGCGCGGCAGCGTGGCCCCGCTGGCGTTCTACTTCCGCGGCGACCTGCTGGCCGACTACTCCGACCTGCAGCTCGCCGGCACGGTGGCGACGATGGAGACGTTCCAGAAGATCTATCGTCCCGAGATCTACAACGCGCACGAGCCCGCGGGCGAGGTCTACCGCCCGACGCTGGCGCACGAGGACTTCACCCGCACCGACATCGCCTACGACCGCGACGAGCGCAGTCGCCTGGGCATCACGCAGGGCCGATACACCGAGGAGCACTTCGTGAAGCCTCACCGTGCCGTGCTCGACGCCTGGCTCGTCGCCGACGCCCTCCCCACCCGATGACCTCCCCGAAGGCGACCGCCGTGAACACTCTCCTGCCCACCTCCATCGTCGGAAGCCTCCCGAAGCCCGCCTGGCTCGCCAAGCCCGAGGTGCTGTGGTCGCCGTGGGAACTCGACGGCGACACGCTCGTCGAGGGCAAGCACGACGCCCTGCGCAGCGCCGCGAAGGAGCAGGAGCGCCGGGGCCTCGACATCGTCAGCGACGGCGAACAGACCCGCCAGCACTTCGTGACGACCTTCATCGAGCACCTCGAGGGCGTCGACTTCGAGAACCGCGAGACCGTGCGTATCCGCGACCGTTACGACGCGAGCGTACCGACCGTGGTCGGCGCGGTGAGCCGTCGCCAGCCCGTCTTCGTCCAGGATGCCGCGTTCCTGCGTCAGCAGACGGATCGCCCGATCAAGTGGGCCCTTCCCGGCCCCATGACGATGATCGACACTCTCGCCGACCGCTACTACGGCAGCCGTGAGAAGCTCGCGTGGGAGTTCGCCACCATCCTCAATCAGGAGGCGCTCGAACTCGAAGCCGCCGGCGTCGACATCATCCAGTTCGACGAGCCCGCCTTCAACGTCTTCTTCGACGAGATGAAGGACTGGGGCGTCGCCACCCTCGAGCGCGCCGCCGAGGGACTGCGCGCCGAGACGGTGGTGCACATCTGCTACGGCTACGGCATCAAGGCGAACACCGACTGGAAGGCGACCCTGGGGGCGGAATGGCGCCAGTACGAGGAGTCGTTCCCCCTGCTGCAGCGCTCGAGCATCGACACCGTGTCGCTCGAGAGCCACAACTCGCACGTGCCGATCGACCTCATCGAGCTCATCCGCGGCAAGAACGTCATGCTCGGCGCGATCGACGTCGCCAGCCACGAGGTGGAGACCCCCGAAGAGGTGGCCGACACCCTGCGGCGTGCCCTGCAGTTCGTGGATGCCGACAAGCTCATCGCGAGCTCGAACTGCGGCATGGCGCCCCTTCCGCGCCAGGTGGCGTTCGACAAGCTCAGCGCGCTCTCGGCGGGTGCCGGCATCCTTCGCGAAGAACTCGCGCACGTTCCCGCCTGAGGGCCGCGCGATCCGTGGCAGAGTCGACGGTGACCCCCTTCACCGTCGAGGAGAAGCATGCCCATCGCCGCCGATGACCCCCGCCTGACGTCCGCGTTCACCGCGTCCTCCACCCGCTACGACGACGTGCCGTTCCTGCGCGCCGGGGCGAGCGGCATCCCCCTCCCCCGTATCTCGCTGGGTCTCTGGCAGAACTTCGGCAGCGGACGCACGCTCGACTCGCAGCGCGAGATCCTGCGCCACGCCGTCGACCGCGGCGTCGTGCACATCGATCTCGCCAACAACTACGGCCCGCCCTACGGCGCGGCCGAGACGACCTTCGGCACGGTGCTCGACAGCGACCTGCGCCCCTACCGAGACGAGCTGTTCGTCTCGACGAAGGCCGGGTACGACATGTGGCCCGGGCCCTACGGCGACGGAGGGTCGCGCAAGTACCTCGTGCGCTCGCTCGAGCAGAGCCTCACGCGCATGCGCACCGACTACGTCGACGTGTTCTACTCCCACCGCGTCGACCCCGAGACGCCGATCGAAGAGACGGTCACCGCTCTCGCCGACATCGTCCGCAGCGGCAAGGCGCTTTACGTCGGCATCTCGAACTACCCGGCCGAACTCACCCGCCGCGCGCACGAGCTGCTCGCAGCCGAGGGCGTGCGCCTGTTCATCCACCAGCCGCGCTATTCGCTGTTCGATCGCACGCCCGAGTCCGAGCTCTTCCCCACGCTGCGCGAGCTCTCGGTCGGCAGCGCCGTCTTCTCGCCGCTCGCCCAGGGCCTGCTGACCGCGAAGTACCTCGACGGCACCGTCCCCGCCGACTCGCGAGCGGCCGACAGCCGCTTCCTCGACGAGTCCGCCCTCACCGACGATTACCTCGAACGCATCCGCGGCATCGACGGGGTCGCCCGCGATGCGGGGCTGTCGATCCCGCAGCTGGCCGTGGCGTGGGTGCTGCGTGACCCGGTGGTCACCACCGCGATCATCGGCGCCTCGCGCCCGAGCCAGATCGACGACGCCGTCGAGGCGAGCAAGGCCACACTGGGCGACGACGTGATCGCCGCCCTCGAGCCCTTCGCCGCCCCCTCGGGCGGGTCGCTGCGCTGAGCGACGCACAACCACGGCGTCGGCGCAAGCGGCGCGGCATCCGGCGCTGGATCGTGTGAGGTGAGAACCCACACGCAATCGAGGAGGCGTCATGGGTGTCGCACGTTGGATCGGAACCGGCGCGGTCGGACTCGCAGGGGCCGTCCTGGCCCGGACGGCAGTCGGCCGTGCGGTCGCCGCCGGAACCGTGGCCTACCGGGTCTGGAAAGACCCCAAGGTACAGAAGATCCGCCGCAAGGTGCAGGCGAAGGTTCTCAAGCAGCGCTCGCAGCGCTGAATAGCCCCGGGCCCGGGTCGCGATCATCGACCCGGGCCTTACGCGTGCCCGGGGGCCGGTTCCAGCGGCAGGGGCGAAACGGGCTTGGTGACCCCGAACGCGAAGGTCGTGTCGATCGACGACAGCAAAGGGATCGCGCGCAGGTGATCGCGCAGGAGTCGCTCGTACTCCTCGAAGCTCGGCGTGACGATGCGCACCAGGTAGTCCCAGTCGCCGGCGAGCAGGTGGGCTTCGACGATGTGCGGGATCGCGCGCAAGCGCTCCTCGACGGCATCCACCGTCGCCCCCTCGTGCGAGGCGAGCCGCAAGCGTACGAAGGCCGTGATGGTGAGGTCGACCGCTCTCGGCGACACCACCGCGCGATAGCCCTCGATGACGCCCGCCTGCTCGAGCTGACGCACGCGCCTCAGGCACGGCGACGGCGAGAGACCGACGCGATCGGCCAGTTCCTGATTGGAGAGCCGACCGTCTTGCTGCAGTTCACGCAGGATCAGTCGGTCGATGCGATCGAGCGAAGTCATATAGCAGATTCTGCCAACTTTCGTGGATTATGGGCAAGAATCGCAATCCGCTGCGTCGGCGATCTTTCTACGCTCGCAGGGTGACGACGTTCACCCTGCCCCTACCCCGAGCGCTGCCCCGCCGCACCGTCGTCGGCCTGACGGCTCTCACCGCCGTCGTCGCCCTCTGGTCGTCGTTCGCCCTGTCGACGCGCGCGCTCGAGGGCGCCGGACTCACGATGATCGATGCCGCGATCGTTCGCTTCGCCGTTCCCGCGATCGTCCTGAGCCCGTGGATCCCCCGCGCATTCCGCGCTCTCCGCGCCGAGCGCCCCGCTGTGCTCGCTCTCGTACTCCTGGCCGGCCTGCCGCACTTCCTGCTGTTCGCCTGGGGCGCCCACCTCACCTCTGCGGCGCTCACCGGACTGCTCGTGCCGGGGACCGTCCCCCTGTTCGTCGCGGTGCTGCTCTTCCTGTGCGCGCGCCGCAGGGTGTCGCCGCGCCGCCTGCTCGCCCTCGCCGCGATCGTCGCGGGAGTGCTGACCAGCGCGCTGTTCACCGGCGGACCGGCGGGGCCCGCCGGTATCGCCGTGCTTCTGGCTGCCGGCCTCGTATGGGCCGCCTATACGCTCGGGGTCGCCCGCGCCCGGCTCGATCCGATCACGGTGATCGTGGTCGTGTCGGTGACGTCCGTGGCATCCGCCCTGCTCCTGGCGACGACGGGCGTGTTGCCTTCCACCCTCCTCACCGGCACAGCCGACCTGAGCACCGTGGGCACCTACGCCCTCGTGCAGGGGGTGGGCACGGGGCTGCTCTCGACCGCCTGCTACGTCGTGGCGGTCAAGAACCTCGGCAGCAGCCTGCCCGCCGCCGCCGGAGCCCTCAGCCCGGTCCTCACCGCCGTCGTGGCCGTGCCGCTCCTCGGAGAGCCCCTCGGCCCGGGCCTCGGCTTCGCCCTGGCACTGATCACGACGGGCGTCGCGGTCTTCGCGCTGTCCCCCGCGTCCGCGAGCGCTCCCGACGCCGGCTCCTGACGGCATCCGTTCCGCCCTCCGCTCCGAACAGGTAGGAAGGCTCTTCGCGAATACGCGCGGAGCGGAGACGAGGGATGCCATGACGACCGACACCGCGGCCCGGGAAGACAAGACCACCACGGTCCGCCGCCCGCACGCCTGGATCTGGGCCGCCCTGGCCGGCATCGTGTCTGCGGCGGCTCTGCTGGCCGTCGCCGAAGCGCTCGCGGCGCTCGTCGCCCGATCGGCGAGTCCGATCCTGGCCGTCGGCTCGTTCATCGTCGACATCGTCCCGCGCCCCCTGAAAGAGCTCGCGATCACGCTGTTCGGCGAGAGCGACAAGATCGCCCTGCTCGCCGGCGTCGGTCTCGGTGCCGCCGTGGCCGCCGCCGTGGCCGGTGTGCTCGAGTACCGCTTCCGCTTCGTGGGGGTGATCCTGCTCGGCATCGGCGGCATCCTCGCGACCGCGGCCATCGTCACGCGCGCCGGAGCCGGAGCTCTCGCCTGGCTCCCCCCGGTCATCGGCACCGTCGCCGGGGTCCTCGTCCTGCTCCTCGCCATCGTGCGCCTGCGTCGCTGGGTCTCGGCCGCGACCGCGGGAAAGGCGGATGCCGTGGGCACCGACCGTCGCCAGTTCCTGCTGTTCACCGGCCTCACCGCGGTGGGCGCCGTCGTGGTGGGCGTCGGAGCCCGCGTGCTCAACGCCGCCACCTCGTCGGTCGCCGCCGCCCGCGATGCCCTGCGGATCCCCTCGGCTCGCACCACGGTGACCGTGCCCGAGGGTGCGAACTGGGAGATCGACGGCCTGACCCCGATCATCACCCCGAACGGCGATTTCTACCGCGTCGACACCGCGCTCACGGTCCCCAACGTCGACCCCACCACGTGGCGTCTCTCGATCGAGGGCATGGTCGACAACCCGATCGAGCTCAGCTTCGACGATCTCGTCAACATGGGACTCGACGAGTACGGCGTCACCCTCACCTGCGTGTCCAACGAGGTCGGCGGCGGACTCGTCGGCAATGCCATCTGGACCGGAATCCCCATCCGCGACGTCCTGCGCATGGCCGGCGTTCAGGGAGATGCCGACATGGTCCTCTCCGAGAGCGTCGACGGGTACACGGCATCCACTCCCCTCTCGTCCCTCACCGACGACAACCTCGATGCGATCTTCGCTGTGAAGATGAACGGCGAACCGCTCCCGTTCGAGCACGGCTTCCCCGTGCGCATGGTCGTGCCGGGCCTGTACGGCTACGTCTCGGCGACGAAGTGGGTCACCAAGCTCACGGTGACGCGTTTCGACAAAGACGAGGCGTACTGGACGCCCCGCGGCTACTCCGCAGAGGCCCCCATCAAGATGTCGTCGCGCGTCGACACACCCAAGATCGGTTCGCCCGTCCCGGCAGGCCCCGTCGTCATCGCCGGCATGGCCTGGGCTCAGCCCGTGGGCGTGCAGAAGGTGGAAGTCAGCATCGACAACGGCGAATGGCAGGAGACCCAGTTGTCGACGCCGATCAACGACCAGTCGTGGGTGCAGTGGAAGCTCGACTGGACCGCCGACGCCGGTACGCACTACATCGCCGTCCGAGCCACCGACAAGCAGGGTAACCTGCAGATCCAGGATCAGGCGCCGATCGCCCCCGACGGCTCGAGCGGTTGGCAGCGGACGCTCGTCACCGTCTCGTCGTGAGGTGCCGCCCGGGAATGTCAATCTCTGTTTCCGGGCGCACCCCCGCGGCATGATCGGCGTATGCCTTCAGCAAGCACCCCGGCCCACACGGGCGCCCTCGTATGACCACGGCCACGGATGGACCGCGGATGACGTCCACTTCACCCGATCACGAACCCACCCGCCCCTTGATGAGCATCCGACGTTCGATTCCGCAGGACTGGGACGAGCAGGTCGACCTGTTCGCGATCGTCAAGCTCGACAGCGGTGGGTTCGTGCGCGGATGGAATCTCGGCGCCGAACGCATCAAGGGGTACAGCGAGGACGACATCCTCGGTTCGCACTTCTCGCGTTTCTACCGCGAGGAGGACCGACGCCGCGGCAAGCCCGACCAGTTGCTGGCCGCAGCCCAGCGAGACGGCCACGTCGAGGACACCGGCTGGCGCGTCCGTCGCGACGGCAGCGAGTTCTGGGCGCGCGTGACGATCTCCGCCATCCGTAACGAGCACGGCCAGGTTCGGGGCTTCGTCAAGATCGTGCGCGACCTGACCGCCGAGAAGCAGGCCGCCGACGAGCGTCTGGCCCTGCAGCGCACCTTCGCGCATGATCTGCTCTCGCCGGTCACCGCCCTGCGCGGCTATCTCGACCTCATCGGCGAGGAGCTGCCCCCCGACCACCGACTCCTGCATCTTGCGGGAGAAGCGAGCGACCACCTCATCGCGATGGCGCAGGCCCTCATGGCCGAGGTCGACACCGCGGGTCAGCGAGGCCGCAGCCGAGCGAGCCTGGACTTCATCGCTCGCGGGGCGGTCTCACTGGTCCTTCCCGGAGACGCGCCCGGCCGGGTCGTCTTCGGCCAGATGGATGCCGTGACCGTCTGGGGCGACGTGCTGGGCCTTCGGCGGGCCATCGCGAATGTGCTCGAGAACGCCGCCAAGTATTCGGACGACCTCATCGAGATCGAGGCGTTCGAAACGGACGAAGGCGCCGCGATCCGCGTGCGCGATCATGGACGCGGTATCCACCCCGAGGATCTCGCCTCGATCACCCACGAGGGCAACCGCGGCCGCTTCGCCGACCCCGGGGACGGGGGTCTGGGCATCGGGCTCGCGAGCGTCCAGCGGATCGTGAGCGAGCACGGCGGCACGCTGCGCATCACCAGCGTTCTCGGCGAGGGGACGAGCGTGACCATCACCCTCCCCCGCGCCGACGACGAGCGCGACTGAGCGCGGCGCCTCAGTCGCCCGAGGTCGCGAGTTGCGCTCCGGCCGTCTCGATCTCGGTGAGGGCGGCGGCGCTCGAATCGGGGTGCACGCCCGCGATCAGGTCGATCAGCACGCGCACGCGACGCCCGGCGCCGAGGGCGTCGAGGGCCGAAGCCCGCACGCAGTAATCGGTCGCGATCCCCACGACGTCGATGTCGCGGATGCCGTGAGCCTCGAGAAGCTGCGCCGCGGTCTCGCCCTCGTCGGTGACGCCCTCGAACAGCGAGTAAGCAGGCTTGCCCTGCCCCTTTTTGAGGTGGTGGGTCACGCGCGCGGTGTCGAACACCTCGTCGTAATCGGCGCCGAAGGTTCCGCCGACGCAGTGCACCGGCCACGTGTCGACGAAGTCGGGGGCCTCGGAGAAATGGCCGCCGTTGTCGTCGTCGCCGTGGTGCCAGTCACGCGAAGCCACGATCAGCGCGTAATCGTCGGCGTGCTCGGCGAGGTACCGCGAGATGCGCTCGGCGACCGCGTCGCCTCCTTCGACACCCAGCGCACCGCGCTCGGTGAAGTCGTTCTGGACGTCGACGATGAACAGGGCGCGCGTCATGCGTCGAGCCTACGCGCCCCGACATCTCCCCTGCCCAGCTTCGAAGGCCACCAGATGCGACGACCCAGGTCATAGGCGAGCGCCGGCACGAGGAGGGATCGCACCACGAACGTGTCGAGCAGGACCCCGAACGCCACGATGAAGGCGAGCTGCGCGAGGAACAGGATCGGAATGACCCCGAGAGCGGCGAACGTCGCCGCCAGCACGAGACCCGCCGAGGTGATGACCCCACCGGTGGCGACGAGTCCGCGCAGGATTCCCGCGCGCGTGCCGTGCACGAGCGACTCCTCCCTCACTCTCGACATCAGGAAGATGTTGTAGTCCACGCCCAGGGCGACGAGGAAGACGAAGCCGTACAACGGCACCGCCGGATCCGCGCCCGGGAAGCCCAGGATGCCGTCGAACACCAGGGCGCTGACCCCCAGAGCAGCGCCGAACGAGACGATGACGGTACCGATGAGGACGAGCGGGGCCACGACCGAGCGCAGCAACGCCATGAGGATGAGCAGGATCACGACGAGCACGATCGGGATGATCAACGAGCGGTCGCGGATCGAGGTGTCGATCGAGTCGATGTCGGTCGCGGTCACCCCGCCCACCAGGGCAGCTCCCTCTCCCAGCTCGGTAGCCAGAGCGACGCGGAGCTGACGGACCGTGTCGTCTGCCGCCGAGGAATCGGCCGTGTCGGCGAGGGTCGCGGCCAGCAGCACGTCGCCCTCGGCGACGGTCGGGGTCGGGGCGGGCGTTCCGGGCGCACCCGACGTCGTGGTCTGCAGGGCGCCGTCGACCACGCTCACGGGCGACTGTCCCCCGGGGGCGTCGGCGCTGAGTACCGAGACTGCGTCGATCCCCGAGGCGTTCTGCAGCACGGTCACAGCCCGAGCAGCTTCCTGCTCGGGGACGAGAACGTATGCCGGGCTCCCGGAGCCGCCCGGGAAGTGCTCGGCCAGGGCCGCCTGACCGTCGCGCGCCTCCGAAGCCCCCAGCACGAGGTCGCTCGCGGGCACCCCGTCGGCGCGCAGCTGCGTGACGCCGACGCACGCCGCCAGGAGGACGAGTGTGCACACGACCCACACCGGGCGAGCGCGACGGGCCACGAATCGCGCCTGGCGCGGCCAGAGGCCCCTCGCCGGCTGCGTGAGGTCGGCGGGGATCGCCGATCGGCCCGGCCGGGGCAGGAACGGCCAGAACGCCGCCCGGCCGACCAGCGCCAACAGGGCGGGCAAAAACGTCAGTGCCGAGAGCACGGCGAACGCGATCCCGATCGACGCGATCGGGCCCAGAGCACGGTTGGTGGCCAGGTCGGACAGCAACAGGCAGAGAAGCCCGGCGATCACGGTGCCTCCCGAGGCCAGGATGGGCTCGAACGCCCGCCTCCACGCCCGGGTCGTGGCATCCCATCTCGTCAGGCCCTCGCCGATGGCTTCGCGGAACCGCGCGACGTAGAGGAGGGCGTAGTCGGTGGCCGCACCGATGACGAGGATGAACAGGATCCCCTGCACCTGACCGTTGAGCACGACGACCCCGGCGTACGCGAGCCACCAGACGGTGAGAAGCGCGACGCAGAGGGCGAAGACCGAGGTCAGTAGGACGAGGATCGGCAGCAGCGGTGAGCGGTACACGACGACGAGGATGACGAACACCGCCACGAGGGCCACGATCAGCAACAGACCGTCGATACCGAGGAAGCCCTTCACGAGATCGGCGGTGAACCCGGCGGGACCGGTGACCCACGCTTCGACTCCGGCGGGCACCCCGGCCGCAACCGTCTCGCGCACCTGCTCGACCACCTCACGCACCTCGCCGGAGCTGTCGATCGGCACGAAGATCTGCGCCGCGCGGCCGTCGTCCGAGACGACAGGGGGCGAGGCGTCGCCCGGCACCCCCTCGACGGCGGCCACGTCCGTTGCGAGACTCTGCAGCGCGGCGACCTGCGCATCACTGAGCGCGCTGCCGTCGGAGGTCGAGGCGACCACGATCGCGGGAATCGTGTCGTTCCCGGTGAAATCGGTCAGCCGTTCACTGACGCGGGTCGCGTCGGCCGACTGCGGCAGGAAGGACGACTGGTCGTTCGTCGCAACCTGATCGACCTTGCCGAAGAACGGTCCACCGATCGATCCGCCCGCCGCCCACAGCAGGACGAGCAGACTCGGGATTCCGATGCGCAGCCACCGCGATACCCGCGCGGGTCGTAGCGAGCGGCGCGTGGCTGCGCGGGTGGAGCGACGAATGGACGCAGGCGAGTCGGGCATATAGCTAGCTTATCTAGCAATATATCCTCTTCGCCAGTTCGTCAGCCTCGCGCGAAAAGCACCACGATCGAGACGACGAAAGCGACCACGCCCAGGCCCAGCACTCCCGCGGCGAGGAAGGAGACGAATCGAACGAGGGGCGAGGAGCGCGTGAGCCGCATGCGATTCGACGAGCCGCGGCGGTAGAAGATATCGGCCATATCGGCGGCGCCGATCTTCACCTCGTCGTGCGCCGAGAGCGGCGCTTCGTTCACTCCCCCGTCGGCGTCGAACCAACGGACCACGCGACCGTCGTCGACGTGCTCCACGACCGCGCGGACGGGCAGCCAGGTGCCATCTGCGAGCAGGAGGAACACCGCCGCGAATGCCAACAGCAGTCCACCGCCGAGACCCACCCACGTGAAGATCTCGATGACGGCATCGAGGGCGTTCGACACGGAGGCTCCAGCGGGGTCAGCGGGCGGAGGACGGCCGTCACGCGGGCGCGGAACGAGGCGGGTTCAGCCTATCGGGCGGGTGCCGAGATCGTCGCCGGAGCCGGCGACAGCGCCCAGGGACGACGCGTCGCGACCAGCGCGACGGTGAGCTGCACGGCCGCAACCACCCCGAACGAGATGTCGATCACCTGCCAACCCACGGGATGCCCCCGGAGGGCGGCCGCGATCAGCAGGTGGGCGAACGCCAGCCATTCGGTGCCGTAGGCGAGGAAAGGAAACGCCGCGGCCGTGGCATCCAGCCCTTCGAAGAAAGGCCCCCACCCGGTGGAAGCGGGTGAGGGCCTTCGGAGCCGCCTAAGGGAATCGAACCCTTGACCTATTCATTACGAGTGAATCGCTCTGCCGTCTGAGCTAAGGCGGCATGTGCTCGCTGTCGCGTGCACGATCATCGATCTTACATGCTCCAGCGCGTGCCGAGGTACGCGCTCAGTAGTCGCCCACCGCGGTGCGGTCGGCGAGGATGTCCCGGCTCGACGACAGACCGAGGCGCGTGGCCCCCGCGGCGATCATCTCTTCGGCGGCGGCGCGGGTACGCACTCCCCCCGAAGCCTTGACCTCGGCGCGGTCGCCGACTGTGCGCTTCATCAGCTCGACGGCGTGGACGCTCGCTCCGCCTGCGGGGTGGAAACCAGTCGACGTCTTGACGAAATCGGCGCCCGCGTTCACCGCGGCCTCGCAGACGGCGACGATCGCCTCGTCGCTCAGCGCCGCCGACTCGATGATGACCTTCAGCACGGTGGGGGCGGGAGCCGCGGCGCGCACGGCGCGGATCTCGGACTCGACGACGTCGTAACGCCCCTCGATCGCCGCACCCACGTCGATGACCATGTCGATCTCGTCGGCGCCCTGGGCGACCGACAGGGCGGCCTCGGCCGCCTTGACCTCGGCGTGGTGCTTGCCGCTGGGGAAGCCGCACACGACGGCGAGCTTGAGGCCCTCGGGGAGCTGCACGGGCAGGAACGACGGCGAGATGCACACGCTGTAGGTGCCGAGCTCGGAGCCCTCGGCGATGAGGCGCTCGACATCGGCGCGAGTGGCCTCGGGCTTGAGCAGCGTGTGGTCGATGTAGGACGCCAGGTCGACGATGGGCGCGTTCATAGGGGTCTCCTCGGGATGTGACGTCTTCAGCCTACGCGGACGGTCGGGCCCGAACGCGGCGCTACTCGCAGCGCAGCCCCGCGGCGGGCACGGTGCCGTCGATCAGGTAATCGTCGACCGCCGAGTTCACGCAGTCGTTGCCCTTGTTGTAGGCGAGATGCCCCTCGCCGACGTAGGTGACGAGCACACCCTGCGACAGCTGACCGGCGAGCGCCTGCGCCTCGGCATACGGGGTCGCGGGATCGCCCGTCGTACCGAGGACGACGATCGGCGGGGAGCCGGGGGCGGTGATCGCTTCACGCGTGCCCGTCGGCGGTGCCGGCCACGCCTCGCAGGCGTCGGGCCCGAGCCAGTACGGGGCGACGACCGGCGCCTTCTCTCGGAGCTCCTGCTCGATCTGCGGATTGTTCTCGTCGCCCTCGTCGGGATAGTCGACGCAGTTGTAGGCGCGCAGCGCCTGCATCGTGTTGTCCTGGTACTTCCCGTCGACGCGACCGTTGTAGAAGTCGGCGAGTTGGAACGCGACGGAGGCGTCACCGTTCTGCACACCGCTCAGCGCGATACGGAGGTATGGCCAGTTCTGGTCGCTGTAGAGAGCCGCCACGATCGATGTCACCAGAGTGTCCGCGCCGAGCTGTCGGCCGTCGGGACCGGCGAGAGGACGCGCGTCGACCCGCTCGAGCACCGACGAGAGGTCATTCATCGCATCGTCGACGGACCCGGTGAACGGGCAGTCCGAGTTCTCGAGGCAGTCCGCTATGAAGGCGCGCAAGGCGTTCTCGAATCCGACCGCCTGAGCGATCCCGCTCGCGCTGCCGGGCAGACTGGGGTCGATGCCGCCGTCGAGCACCATGCGACCCACGCGATCGGGAAAGAGCCCCGCGTAGGTGGTACCGAGGAACGAGCCGTAGGAGAAGCCGAGGTAGTTGAGCTTCTCGTCTCCCAGGACGGCGCGGAGCAGATCCATGTCGCGCGCGGCGTTCTCGGTGGAGACGTAGGGCAGGATGCCGTCGCTGTTCTGCTGACACGCCTGCGCGAAATCGGCCTGACGCTTCTCGAGGGCGGCGTTGCGCTCGTCGCTGCCGCGCGCTCCCGGCGGGATGTCGTAGAGGAACGCATCCATGCCCGCCGCGTCGTAGCAGGTGACCGGAGCAGACTGACCGACGCCGCGGGGGTCGAAGCCGATGACGTCGTAGTCCTTCGTGAGCGTCTCATCCGCCACGAGCGAGAGGGAGTCGCGGACGGTGGAGACGCCGCTCACACCGGGTCCGCCGGGATTGGTCAGAAGCGAGCCCAGGGGCTGACCCGACGTCGCGCGGTGGCGGATGACAGCCAGCGAGAGCTCGCCCTGGGACGGATCGGAGTAATCGCGCGGGGCCGTGACCGTGGTGCAGTCGAAACCCGCCGAACCGCAGTCGGTCCAGGTGAGCGTCTGCCCGTAATACGGCAAGAGCGCGGCATCGATGCCTTCGGTCTGCGGAGCCGGCGACGGACCGACCGCGGGAGCCATGGGCGGGATCTGCGCGTAGAGGCAGCCCGACAGTGCGAGAGACAGACCCACGATGCCCGCGACGACGGCGGCCAGACGGCGACGCACGCTCACGGGGCGGATCCGTTGGCGACGGTGATCATGAGGCTCTCCAGCGCCAGCAGCGGGGCGGCGTTCTGTTCGAGGTTGCGGCGGGTGACCGAGATGCGGTCGAGGACTCCGAGTGTGCGGGAGGGAGACCACTCGGAGGCCACGGCACGCAGGGCCTCGAGACGCTCGCTGTTGACGAGATCGCCCTCCCGGCCGTATTGGATCATCACGACGTCGCGGAAAAGCGACTGCAGGTCGGTGAGTACGCGGTCGATGCCGTCGCGCAGGCTGCGGGTCGCACGGCGCTTCTGGTCATCTTCGAGGGCGTTGACCTGGCCGCGCACGGACGGCGGCACCGCGGCCCCCTCTGCCACACCGAGCATGCGCAGGAGCGAGCGACGCTCCTCCTCATCGCGCGTGGCCGTGAGCGCCTTGGCGTCGTCGGTGGCCAGGCGCACGATGCGCCCCGCGACGTCGACCGCGTCGCCGATGCCGCGCACGGCGAGGACGGCGGCGATGGTCTCGGCCCGACGGCCGCGCGCGTCGTCGTCGGTCGCGAGCCGCTGCGCCATGCCGATGTGGCGCTGCGCGTGCCGCGCGGACTCCTCGGCGATGTCGGGGCTCACCCCCGTGCGCTCCACGATGAGAGCGGCGACGTCGGCGACGGACGGCTCGCGCAGGCGCAGCACGCGCACACGGGAGCGAATGGTCGGCAGGAGATCGGCGTCACTGGGCGCGCAGAGCACCCACACCGTCTTCTCGGGGGGCTCCTCGAGGGCTTTGAGGAGAACGTTCGAGGTGCGCTCCGCCATGCGGTCGGCGTCTTCGACGACGATCACGCGGTGGCGTCCGAGCGAGGGGGCGAAAGAGGCACGCTCGACCAGGCGTCGCGCCTCGTCGATGCGGATGACGACCTGCTCGGTGCGCAGTGCGGTGAGATCGGGGTGGGTGCGGGCGAGCACCTGACGCTGCGCCTGCTCGTCGCCCGGATCGGCGATGAGCGCCGCGGCGAACGCGTACGCCAGCGTTGAGCGGCCCGAACCGGGAGGGCCGGTGATGAGCCACGCGTGGGCAAGGGCGGAGGGATCGGATGCCGCGTGCTGCAGCGTCTGGACCGCCTCGTCCTGCCCCCACACGGCATCCCACGGGAATGCCGTCGTCCCTGCGGAGGAAGCGGGCGAATCGAGGGCGACGGACATGGGCTCCAGCCTAACGGCGGGGTCGGACACGGCCGCTGGCGGTCGGCTGTGCATCGTCCGGCCCCGCGTCAGCCGAGACGCTCGGCGATGGCCGCACGGACGTGATGAGCAAGCTCGTCGGCCGGGCGCATGGCATCGAGGACGAGGAAACGCCGCGGCTCGTCGGCGGCGAGGGCGAGGAAGCCAGTGCGTACGCGCGCGTGGAACTCGCTCTTCTCCGCCTCGAGTCGGTCGAACGGTTTGTCGTCGGCATCCAGGCGCCGACGCGCCGCGGCCGGATCGAGGTCGAGCAACACCGTGAGATCCGGCAGCAGCCCGCCCGTCGCCCAGAGCGACAGGGCGCGGATGTCGTCGGCATCCAGGATTCTGCCCGCGCCCTGATAGGCGACGGACGAGTCGAGGTAGCGGTCCTGGATCACGACGTCGCCGCGGGCGATGGCCGGCTGCACGACGGTCTCGACGTGATGAGCCCGATCCGCGGCGTACAGCAGAGCTTCGGCGCGTGCCGCGATGTGACCGCGATGATGCAGGACGATGTCGCGGATGCGCACGCCCACCTCGGTGCCACCGGGCTCACGGGTTCGCACGACCGTGTTGCCACGGGCGGTCAGCCACTCCTCGAGCATCGAGGCTTGGGTGGTCTTGCCCGCGCCGTCGCCGCCCTCGAAGGTCACGAACAGGCCGGGCCCCCCGGCCGCAGCCGCCCGGGGGACGGTCAGCGGCCGGGTGCGATCCTCGGTCACGACTTCTTCGCCGGCGCCTTGCGCGTGGTCGTGGTCTTGGGTGACGCTGCCGTGGTGGTCTTGGCCGCGGCCGTCTTGGCCGCGGTGGTCTTCGTGGCCGTGGTCTTCGCCGCGGCCGTCTTCGCCGCAGTGGTCTTGGCCGCGGCCGTCTTCGTGGCCGTGGTCTTGGCCGCGGCCGTCTTCGTGGCCGTGGTCTTGGCCGGAGCCTTGCGCGCCGCCGTCTTCTTCGGCGCCGGACCCTTGGCGCGTTTGTCAGCGATCAGCTCGACCGCGCGCTCGAAGGTCAGGGCCATCGCGTCTTCACCGCGGGGAACCGTGGCGTTCGTCTCGCCGTCGGTGACGTACGGGCCGAAACGGCCGTCCTTGAGCTTGAGGGGCTTGCCGCTCACGGGGTCGGCGTCGAACTCCTTCAGCGCACTGGATGCCCGGCGGGCGCCGTACTTCGGCTCGGCGTACTTCGCGAGAGCCTGCTCGAGTGTGATGTCGAAGATCTGCTTCTCGTCGTCGAGCGACCGTGAGTCGGTGCCCTTCTTGAGGTAAGGACCGAAGCGACCGTTCTGCGCGGTGATCTCGGCGCCCGACTCCGGGTCGGTGCCGACGACGCGCGGAAGCGACAGCAGTTGCAGAGCGGTGTCGAGATCGACGGTGTCGACCGACATCGACCGGAACAGCGACGCCGTTCGGGGCTTGGGAGCTGCTTCCTTCTTCGCGCCGCGCTTCTTGGGGGCTTCGACGACCTCGCCCGTAGCCTGATCGACCTCTTCGGGCTCCTCGGCATCGACTTCTTGGACGTAGGGCCCGAAGCGACCGTCCTTGACGACGACGAGCTTGCCGTTTTCGGGGTTCTCTCCGAGCACGCGGTCGCCGGCAACCGGGGCGTCGATGAGCTCCTGCGCCTTCGCCGGCGTGAGCTCGTCGGGGGCGAGGTCTTCGGGGATGTTCACGATGCGGGGCTTCGCCTCGGGGCCGGCCGCGGGGTCGGTGACCTCGAGGTACGGCCCGTACTTGCCGAAGCGGAGGGTCGCGGTGTCGGTGATGCGCGTGGAGTTGAGCTCTCGAGCATCGATCTCGCCGAGGTTGTCGACGATGTGGCGGAGCCCCACCTGCTTCTCGGAGCCGAAGTAGAACGACTTCAGCCACTCGGTGCGACGCTGATCGCCGCGGGCGATGGCATCGAGATCGTCCTCGAGGGCGGCGGTGAAGTCGTAGTCGACGAGGTCTGCGAAATGCTCCTCGAGCAGGCGCACGACGCTGAAGGCGAGCCAGCTGGGTACCAGGGCCTGCCCGCGCTTGCTGACGTAGCCGCGGTCGAGGATCACGCCGATGATGCTGGCGAAGGTCGACGGGCGGCCGATCCCCTTCTCTTCCAGCGCCTTGACCAGGCTGGCCTCGGTGTAGCGCGGCTTCGGAGAGGTGCTGTGGCCCTTGGGCTCGACGTCGCTGACCGACAGCGTGTCGCCCACGGCGACGGCCGGCAGCGACTGGTCCGCGTCGTCGTCGTTGCGCTTCTCGTCAGCGCCCTCTTCGTAGGCCTCGAGGAACCCCTTGAAGGTGTAGACGGTTCCGGATGCCGTGAACTCGGCGACCTGGGCACCCGCCTTCACGGTGAGAGTGACGGTCGTCGTCTCGTACTTGGCATCCGCCATCTGGCTGGCGACCGTGCGCTTCCAGATGAGGTCGTAGAGCTTCTGCTCATCGCGGTCGAGGGAGGAAGCGAGCGAGGCGGGAGTGCGGAAGGTCTCGCCGGAGGGGCGGATGGCCTCGTGGGCCTCCTGCGCGTTCTTCGACTTGCTCTTGTAGATACGCGGGTTCGCGGGGACCGCCTTGTCGCCGTAGAGCGAGACGGCCTGCGCGCGCGCCGCCGAGATGGCCTGCCCCGACAGGGCGACCGAATCGGTACGCATATAGGTGATGAAGCCCTTTTCGTAGAGTCGCTGCGCGACCCCCATGGCGTGCTTGGCGCTCATCGAGAGCTTGCGACCCGCCTCCTGCTGGAGCGTCGACGTCGTGAAGGGAGCACGGGGGCTGCGCGTGCCGGGCTTGGCCTCGACCTTGGCGACGGTCGCGGTACCGGCGGCGGTGATCGCGTCGGCGAGGGCACGGGCCTGCGCCTCGTCGAGAACCACGACGGCCTTCTTGAGCTGGCCATTGTCGTCGTAGTCGCCACCGCGCGCGATGGGGGCGCCGTCGAGACGGTTCAACCGGGTGGTGAAGGAGGATCCCGCCTGCGAGGCAAGGGCTTCCACGTCCCAGTACGAAGCGGAGACGAACGCCATGCGCTCCCGCTCGCGTTCGACGACCATGCGGGTCGCCGCGGACTGGACGCGGCCGGCGCTGAGCGCCGTGCCCTCGCGGCCGGAACCGACCTTGCGCCAGAGCACCGGCGAAACGTCCCAACCGTAGAGACGGTCGAGAACGCGGCGCGTCTCTTGCGCGTCGACGAGAGAGACGTCGAGCTCGCGCGTGTGCTCGGCCGCTTCCTTGATGGCGTCCTTGGTGATCTCGTGGAAGATCATGCGACGAACGGGGACCTTGGGCTTGAGAACCTCGAGCAGGTGCCACGCGATGGCTTCGCCCTCGCGGTCGCCATCGGTGGCGAGCAGGACTTCGTCGGCGCTCTTGAGCGCTCGCTTGAGCTCGGCGACCGTCTTGGTCTTGCGGTCGTTGACGACATAGAAGGGGTCGAAGTCGTTCTCGACGTCGATGGAGTACTTGCCGTACGCCGCCTTCTTGTCGGCCGGGATCTCTTTCTTCGACGCGAGGTCGCGAATGTGACCGACCGAGCTGAGCACCTCGTAGTCGTCGCCGAGGTATCCCTGGATCGACTTCATCTTCGTCGGAGACTCGACGATGACGAGCTTCTTTCCGTTTGCCACTGGGGTCCTTTCGTCGATGCACACCATACACACGCCTCCCTGTTCGGGTTCCGGGAGGTCTCACGGGCTCGCGGCCTCGGGGGGTCCGGCCCGTGAGCGCGCATCGAATGAAATCCCACCGTACGCCCCGGCGACGGTGATGGTGGCGATCAGGCCCTCGACATCGCACTCTCGTAGGCTCGCGTCCCCCGCCTCGGCGATGCGGGCGGCCTCGTCGCAGGGCACTCCCGCCACCGCCCCGCTCGCGGCGTCCGCGGCCGCGAGGGCGGCAGCGTCCGCCGTGCCCGCCAGACGTTCGACGGCGAGCGAAGCCCCGCCGACCACGGCCAGAGCGCAGACGAGACCCGCGATCACGGCGACCACGCCGACAGTGGTCACGGTGCCGGGCATCAGCGACCTCCATCGAGGGCGCACGCCCGGGCGGATGAGGGCGGGAGGGGAAGCCCCAGCGGCACCGGAACGGAGGCGCGGACGCACACCACTCCTCCGCCGCGGTCCACCGAGGCGGTCGCGCCGACCTCCGCGAGGCGTGACAGGGCGTCCTCGTCGCCGCGACCGAGGAGTCGGGCGGCCTCGGCCACCGCCTGCTGCACGCGGACGGTGGTCGCCACCGATCCGAGCACACCGACGCCGAGCGCGAGCACGAGCAGGACAGCCGGCAGCGCCACGGCGAATTCAGCGGTGGCCGCGCCGCGCTCCCCGAGCTGCGGGATCTTCACTGAACCGTCAGTGCACGGCGCACGAGGTCCGTCAGGATCCCGCGTACCTCATCGCTGCGCATGATGACGACGAGTAGTCCCGCGAAAGCGACGGCAGCCATCGTCGCGATGGCGTACTCGGCGGTCGCAGCGCCGCGTTCGTCGAGGAACAGGGCGCCGGCGCGAGCGCTCGTGAGGGAGGGCAGGTCTGCGGCGGGTCGAGGGCGGATCGCGGTGCGAACGAAACGGATCATGGATCTTTCCTTCTTCTCGGGGGCGGATGGACGGCGGTCACGGCAATGCCGTGGACCGCAGGACGGCGAGCGCGGCAGGCACGACGGCGATCAACAGGAAGGCGGGGAGTGTGCACACGCCGAGGGGGACGAGCAGTCGTGTAGCCAGACGCGCCGCGGCGACTCGACCGTCGGTCCGCGCGCGGTATCGCGCGATCCAGGCATCGCCGCGGAGCAGCTCGGCGGCCGGGACGCCTGCGCGGGTCGCCAGCTCGAGAGTGTCCCTCACCTCGGCGCGCCCCGTCGGGTCGATTCCGAGGTCGTCGATCACTCCGCGAGCCCGGTCGACGGAGACCCCCGCAGACAGAGCCACCGCCCACAGCTCGGCCTCCAGCCCGGGAGTCACCCGTGGCGGCTGCGCCCTCCGGGAGAGGCGCCGCATCCAGACGTACGCCGTCGCCATCAGGATGAGCCCGAGGGCCAGGCAGCCTCGTCCGAATGGATCTGCGAGCAGGGTGCCGACCGGGTCGAAACCCAGAAGACCACCGAGAGGGATGCCGACGAGGGGCAGCCAGCCGAGGAGGCGGGCTGTCGCAGCCGGTTCGGCGAGAGCGACGCGCACATCAGCCGACACCTCGGCGGTCTCGCGAAGCGCGCCGACGACCGAGCGGAGGGCGTCGGACAGCGGAGCCCCTGCGGCCACCGCCACACTCCAGATCGCGGCGAGGCCATGCCAGGAGTCCCCCGCCGCGCGAAGGACGGCACCGACGTCGGCTCCCCGCTCGGCGGCGTCAGCCGCAGCGGTCAGCGCCGGGTCACCGCCCTCGGCGAGGTATCTCCAGGCGAGAGTCGGGGCGGTTCCGCCCGACAACAGAACGGCGAGACGCAGAACCGTCTCGATCGGATCAGCTTTCCGCCCGTCGCCACGCGAGTTCCGACTCGTTCGGCCGAGGATCCTGACGTTCACGCCCACTTCTCCGGTTCGACCCGCAGGCATTCGTCCCGAAGCACGGGACGACCCCAGCCGGTGACGCGTCGCCGCCCGCCGACACGCTCCACGTGGATGACCGCGCCGATGGCCCCGGCACTCTGGCGCGCGCAGGTTCTGGCATCCATTCCCGCGAGGGCCCCCAAGGCTTCGAGACGCGTCGCGACATCGACGAGGCTGCTCGCATGGAGGGTTCCCGCTCCCCCGTCGTGGCCGGTGTTGAGGGCCATGAGCAGGTCCCGGATCTCCTCCCCCCGACACTCGCCGAGGACCAGCCGGTCGGGGCGCATGCGCAACGCTTCGCGCACGAGACGGGAGAGGGAGATGCCACCGGCGCCCTCGATGTTGGGTTGTCGCGCCTCGAGCGCGACGTGGTGCGGATGGTCGGGATGCAGTTCCGCAACTTCTTCGATCGTGATGATGCGCTCCGTCGCGGGGACCCGAGCGAGCAGCGCAGCGAGAAGGGTCGTCTTCCCCGCCCCGGTCGGCCCGGCGATGAGCACGTTCTCTCGCCGGTCGACGAGGCGCTCCAGCCGCTCCCGCTGACGCGCTGAGAACATGCCCGCACGCTGGAGGTCGCCGAGATCAGGGCCGTCGAACTTCGGGACCCGCACGGAGATACTCGTCCCGCTCGCAGCCACGGGTGCCAGAACGGCGTGAACCCGCACTCCCCTCTCGAGCCGGACGTCGACGCAGGGCGATGCGTCGTCGAGATGACGACCCCCGAGCGCGATCAGGCGCACCGCGAGACGGCGCACCTCGGCCTCGCTCGCCAGCCACGACGTCACCCGCTCGACCCCCTCACCCCGGTCGACGAAGAGTCCCCGGTCGCCGTTCACGAAGAGGTCCGTGACACGCGGGTCGTCGAGGAAGGGACGGAGGAACGCCACCGCGGGATCGAGCGTGTCGACGACCCCGTTGTCGAGGCCGTTGCGGAGTGGGGTGAGGAAGGTCACGCGACGACCGTAGGGTCACGATGCGACCGTCCGCGGGCCGTCCGAGGCGATCGGTGGAGGCGGAGTGAACAACCGCTCCTGGGGAGGAACCACCAAAAACGTTTCGGGACAGACCCTCGACAGCGAGGGGCCAACAGCACCAAAGAAGAGGGGGCGGCATCCCTACAGTGGGGGGCGAGGGATGCCGCCACGCGCCGGGGAAAAATTGGGGGGCTCCCCCCGACGCGAGTGCCGGAAGCGATGTTCGGGCGCTAGCTAGAGTACGCGTGCAGATGGGTCCGGCCAACTCGACCGACCTATTCACGGCGATATATCACCTGTTTCCCATTCACCCCGATCCCATCTATCGGAGGTAACCGGTGCAGGAGGGGGTCGATAGCGTGACCACAGTGAGGACACCGCGCGCAGGTGCGCGGGTCCGTGAACGCGAAGGAGCGCCGCGATGAGCAGCCAGATCGACCACCTCCTCAACGAGACCCGCCGGTTCGCGCCGCCGGCCGACTTCGCCGCCCAGGCCGTCGCCCACCGCGATCTCTACGAGCGCGCCGCAGCGGACCGCGAGGGTTTCTGGGCCGAGCAAGCCCGTGAGCTCCACTGGCACAGCCCCTTCACGCAGGTGCTCGACTGGTCGAACCCCCCGTTCGCGGAGTGGTTCGCCGACGGTGAGCTCAACGTCGCGTACAACTGCCTCGACCGGCACGTCGAAGCGGGCAATGGCGATCGCATCGCTCTGCGCTGGGAGGGAGAGCCCGGCGACCAGCGCAACGTCACCTACGCCGAGCTGACCGACGAGGTGAAGCGCCTGGCGAACGTCCTCACCGAGCTCGGTGTCGAGCGAGGGGACCGCGTCGCGCTGTACCTCCCGATGATCCCCGAGGCCATCGCCTCGATGCTCGCCGTCGCGCGAATCGGCGCCGTGCACTCCGTCGTCTTCGGCGGGTTCTCGGCCGACAGCCTGCGCGCGCGCATCGACGACGCGGGCGCCAAGCTCGTCATCACCGCCGACGGGGGATGGCGCAAGGGAAAGGTGTCGCCCCTGAAGCCCGCGGTCGACCTGGCCCTCGCCGACCGCAACGGCTCCGGTGAGCAAGAGACGATCGAGCACGTGCTCGTGGTCAAGCGGGGCGGCAACGAGGTCGACTGGTCCGAGGGCCGCGATCTCTGGTGGCACGACGTGGTTCCGAAGGCCTCCGCCGACCACGAGGCCGAGGCGTTCCCCGCCGAGACCCCCCTCTTCATCCTCTACACGTCAGGAACCACCGGAAAGCCGAAAGGGATTCTTCACACCTCGGGCGGGTACCTCACCCAAGCCGCATTCACCAACCGCGTCGTCCACGACGTGCACCCCGAAACAGACGTGTACTGGTGCACCGCCGACATCGGCTGGATCACGGGACACACCTACGTCACGTACGGCCCCCTGGCCAACGGCGCGACGCAACTGCTCTACGAAGGCACCCCCGACACTCCGCATCCGGGACGCTGGTGGGAGCTCATCGAGAAGCACGGCGTGACGATCTTCTACACGGCGCCGACGGCCATCCGATCGTTCATGAAGATCGGGCGCGACGTGCCCCAGAAGTTCGATCTGTCGTCGCTGCGTCTGCTCGGTTCGGTGGGCGAACCCATCAACCCCGAGGCCTGGATCTGGTACCGCGAGATCATCGGCGCCGACAAGACCCCCATCGTCGACACGTGGTGGCAGACCGAGACCGGAGCCATGATGATCTCCGCTCTCCCCGGAGTGACCGAGACCAAGCCCGGCTCCGCCCAAGTGCCGATCCCCGGTGTCTCGGTCGCCGTGGTCGACGAGAAGGGCGAGCCGGTCGGCAACGGCAGCGGCGGCCTCCTCGTCATCACCGAACCGTGGCCGAGCATGCTGCGCGGCATCTGGGGCGACCCCGACCGGTACCGCGAGACCTATTGGGAGAAGTTCGCCGACAAGGGCTACTACTTCGCCGGCGACGGCGCCCGTCTCGACGACGACGGCGACGTGTGGCTGCTCGGCAGGGTCGACGACGTCATGAACGTCTCGGGCCACCGTCTATCGACCGCCGAGATCGAATCCGCTCTCGTCGGACACGAGGGCGTCGCCGAGGCCGCCGTGGTCGGGGCGAGCGACGAGACCACCGGTCAGGCCGTCGTCGCGTTCGTCATCATCAAGAGCCGCTACCTGAAGGAGCACCCCGTCGAGGGTCTCGGCGATGAGCTGCGCACCTGGGTCGGCCAGCAGATCGGGCCCATCGCCCGCCCCCGCGACGTCTACATCGTCGGCGAGCTGCCCAAGACCCGCTCGGGCAAGATCATGCGCCGACTCCTGCGCGACGTCGCCGAGGGCCGCGAAGTCGGAGACACCACCACGCTCGCCGACACGGCCGTCATGAGCGTCATCAGCGCCCAAGTGAAGTGAGCTCGGATCCCGGATGCCGCGGGCTTCGGCATCCGGGATCTTCCGGCGAAGTCGAGCGCGGCGCTCTCCGTGGCCGTGCGATCTCGTATTGTGACAGGGGTCGAAACCATTGTTCCGGGGGGATGAGCGTGGCGGATCACATTCGAATCGAGTTCGGCAGGGTCAGTCAAACGGTCGAGGTGCTCCGCGCCGCTTCAGGGGGAATCCGAGGCGAGCTCGACGCCCTCGACACGAGACTGGCGACCATGGAAAGCGGGTGGCGAGGCGAGGCGCGGGAGGCGTACTCCGTCGCACGCGCCCAGTGGGAAGAACAGATGCGGTCGATGCAGACGCTGTTGGACGGGTGCGCGGAGGTGCTTCTGCGAACGGGTGAGGCAATTGCCGCGACGGAGGATTCGCTCGCTAAGTCCTTCTGATCGCTTCGGTCTGCCTAGACTGCGAACGTGATTTTCGGCAAGCGAAGGCATGAGCAGACTGCGCAGCAGCGCGAAGAGCTGAAAGCTGCCGCCGCCGAGCAAGGGTGGCGGTGGAGCGACGCCCAGCCCGCGCCCGCTTTCGAACTCTCGGAGGCGGCCCTTCGAGGCCCCGAGCGGTTCAAAATCTGGACGGTCGGCTTAGGCGATGTCGTCGACGGCATGGTGAACACCCGTCCCTTTCGCGCCGCGCGACTCATCGGCTACGACTACACCACGACGAACGGAGGCATTCCGTACGGGGATCGTCGCGAGACGAGCGCGGTGTGGATCGACCTGCCCGACTCGCTGCCCGAGATCCGTCTCGTAGACGCTTCGTCGACGGAGAAGGACGAGGGGCTCCCTCTTCCCCCACTGAACCCTGCGAGGACGACCGACGGACGATGGCGGGTCGAAGGTTTCGTCCCGCAGTTCGCCTCGGACCTCCTTCATTCGACATTCGTCACGGCGCTTGCGACCCTTCCCCCTCTCACAGCCGTCGTCATCCGCGCGGGAATGATCCTTGCCTATGGATTGCAGCGCTACGATGCGCAGACCATTCGAACCGTCGCGACGACCCTTGCTGCACTGATCGAGGCGGTGCCCGGCAACGCCTGGGGCCGCGCCGACGCTCTCGTCGCGGGCACCGGGGTGTTTCCACGGCGCGTCCCCGGCGGGGCCAGCCTTTCACTCGACCAGCGTCTTGTGCGCCCCGACTGGAAAGGCTTCGGGCTGGCGGAGAAAGTGCCGTGGCCAGACGCGCCCGGCGCCCCGAAGAATGTCATGTTGAAGCGCAGCGAGGCGGTAGAGGTGTGGGAGCCCACCCCCGACGATGCACCGGGCTTTTCCCTGAGCGCACAATTCGGACGTGCGACCATCGGCTCGGGGATGCCTTTGGGTATCCCGACTGTGGCGTCCACGATCTTGCACGATGGAGAGGCTCCACGTGCCTGATCGCCGGCGCTGACCCCAGAGCAATGGGAGCACGAGCCTCACCGCCGTAGAGCAAAGGCGGGGCGCTGCAGCCTACCTCTCTGAGGCGGTGATTCAATAGGCCACTCACCCCACCCGGGTCTCTTTGCCAAATCGCTGAGCGACCCCAGACCGCGAATGTGATCCTTCAACAGACATCAACGACAGGACACATAGCAGCGGCGAGAAGTCCTGCGATACGAGACGTCGATGGCTGGGTCGCCTCACTTCAGGAAAAGCGAGACGGCGGCGGGGGATCTTCCAGCGCCGATAAAGGCGATGCCAGGCCGGCATTCACCTCGGCGATCACTGTCTCGGCAGCGATACCCCCGCCGACCGCCCCGACGGCTTCTGCCAAGCTGTTCTGCAGGTCGAGCAGTGCCTCGCGGATGGTTGTCGTGAGAAGTCGACTCAGCGCTCGCGGCCCCAGGGCCAAGCCACGCGACGAGATCTGAACGTCAACGAGCAAACCTCGCGACGAGACGACGACCTTCACCTCCCCGTTGAATGAGGACGCAACACCCTCCACCGTCGCCATGGCCGTCTGTGCGGCCATGAACGCAGCGCCGCGATTGGCGGCAGCAGCGTACTGAGCCTCACGTAGGGCGATCCGCTCTTGGACGTCGAGCGGCGTGCCGGAGAAGTCGGGCGTGGGCATCATCGCCCTCCCCCCGCACTCGCGTTCTCATCGTGAACCGCACCGACCGCACTATTGGTTCCCTTGATCGCATTGACGAGGTCGAATGCACGGAAGTCGATCTCAACCTGAGCTTTGCCGAGCGCTCCCGAGACCTCACCCGCGTCCAATGTGAACCTCTTCCCGAATTGAGTGAACTGCTCCACGATCTTCTGAATCTTCTGCATCACCTCCTGAATCTTCTCGACCCACCGGGCGACCTGAGGCACGCGGGTCGCGATCTTGGTGCTGCATTGGGCGATGATCACCGGGAGCCCCACGCCGACGGTGGCCAGCGCCTCGACGACCGCCTGGATGAGCTGTCCGACGAGGTCGGCGATGATGCCCTTGACGATCTCGTAGACGATCTGAACGACGGATGCCGCCAAACGAAGCCCGTTCGCGTTGCTGTGGGCGGCCTCCGCGAGGGACCGCAGGATCGCGGTGAGGCCGGTCGCGACCGTCTCGTAGCCCGTGGCGGCGGCTCCCTGCCACGACTCACGGAGGTTTCCGAGCGCCTGATCCCGGTCGTCCGCGACGGCCGTGAGGGCGTCTCCGACGTTGTCCCAGGTCTCGCCGAGTGCACGCACCATCTCGGGGCTGCCGGTCAGCAGCTCCAGCTCTTCGTGCAGCGGCGACATGTAATCGAGCAGGAACGATGCGCACGATGACGCGAGCGTCGCGATCGGGTTCGCGATCAGGCTGACGACATCGAGCGCTGAGCCGGCCGCATCGATCACGCCCGATGTGATGTTGCCGCTGCCGAAGTCGCGCACGGAATCAGCGATCCCCCCGGCGACCGGCAACGCACCCAGCACGGCCTCCCCGCTCAGCCCGCTCTCGTACGTCGGTGCGGCGATGAGCGACATCAGATGACCTTCGCGATCTCGGCGGCCAGGTGATCGTCGAGCAGAGAGTATGTCGTACCAGCCGCTGAAACCGCGGTGGCCTCGGCGGCGAGTGCCAGGCGGAGCGCCGAGAGTCCGGCGACTGTCGTCGACTGCTGCAGGGTCACCACGGGAACGAGGAACGAGCAGAGCAATCCGAAAGCCACCGGCTGCAGTGCCACGGCACTCAACGCGGCCACGGCTGCGTCGTTCAACTGGTCGGCCGAGCCGTTCAGCCGAGAGGCGTGCGCGTGCAGCGCATCGGCCTGGACCTCGAGATCCGTCATCGTGAGCCCCCCTCGAACTCGTCTTTCACGGGCGTTGCGGCCGAAGTCTCGGCGTCCAACCGCTGCACCCTCTCGAAGAGCTCGTCGATCCGCGCTGAGAAGTCGACCGCCGGAGCGGCCAGATGCGGTTGCAGAATCGCTGCCCGGATGGGCTCTGCCTGCTTCTGCAGGTCTTCGATCGCACGGGTCGTCGCCGACATCACCCACTCCGAGACGGTGGGCCCGTCGGCATCCCGGATCGCATCCGAGAAGACGACATCGATGACGATTCCTTGATGGTCGACCGTCACCGTGGCCCCGTCTTCGTCGCTTCGACCCATCCCCGTCAGCGTGGCGAGCTCGCCCGACAGTTCCTCGGCCACATTCGACAGCTCTTGGGCTCGTTCCAATTGCCCGGCGATAGCGAGCAGCATCTGCGCGGCGTCATCCATGCGAGTCCTTCCCCCCGGTGATCGACTCGGCCTCGATGCTAGCGAATCAGCGCCCCCGCGACGAGACCGATCGCCGTATCGCGCGTTCGGCCCACGGGATGACGAGCATGGCCCCTCCCACCCGCACCGCCGGATACACCCCCGCCACCCAGACGATGGATGCCAGGGCGTCCCCGGCGTAGTGCACGCCGATGACCACGACCGACACCGACATCCCCACGACCAGCACCACCCCGACGAAGATGCCGAGGGCGCGCCATCGCGTCGTCCAGAGCGCGCAGATCAACACGGCGGCGAACGATGCCGTGAAAGCGACGTGACCGCTCGGGAACGACGGATCGGCCGTCGCGCCGACCGCTTGCGTCATGGCCTCTGACATCCCGGGGCGCGGTCGGTCGACGATGAGTTTCGCCGCTTCCGCGAGACCCAACGTCACCGCCACTCCCCCGAAGAAGGCGAGGGCGACCTGCCACCGGCGGGAGAGAAGGCCCACGGCGACCGTGGCGACGATCATGATGCCCGCGGCGGGCAGCGGTTTCAGCGAGCGGTAGAACGCCTCCGCCACCTGAGTGAGGACGCTGACATGCAGATGATGCGCCGCGTTCGAGAACGCCACGTCTATCGGCACGAAGCGGAGGATGAATCCCACGGCGAGGAGCACGACGATGGTCGAGATCGCCACCACGATGTCGCGCCGGAGGTGAGCCGAAGAAGTGAGAAGTGCGCTCTCGGCCGTCGACGGCCCACTCGGCGCGGAAGAGGAGGTCACGGGGGCATCCTGCCCCCGCACACTTCTGAATCAGCCGAGACAGATACCCGACGATGACGAGAGGGACGCCCCGTGCGACCAGGGCGTCCCTCTCGTGCGAAGGCCGGGGTGCCGGCATCCGGGATCATCGTCAGGCGACGGTGAAGATCACCTCGACCTCGACGGGGCTGTCGAGGGGAAGGACGGGCACACCGACCGCGGAGCGCGCGTGTGCGCCGGTCTCGCCGAAGACCTCGCCGAGGAACTCGCTCGCGCCGTTGATGACGCCGGGCTGCCCGGTGAAATCGGGGACGGATGCCACGAAGCCGGTGAGCTTGAGCACGCCGGTGAGGTTGTCGACGCCGCCGACGAGGGCCGCAGCAGCGGCGATCGCATTGAGCGCGCACTGACGGGCGTAGGTCTTCGCGTCGGCGGGGGCGACAAGACCCTCGGACTCGCCGACCTTGCCGGTCGCGCGCAGGGCTCCCTGGACCATGGGGAGCTGACCCGAGGTGTAGACGAGATCGCCATGGCGCTTGGCCGGGATGTAGGACGCGACCGGGGGAACGACCGCAGGCACGTCGACGCCGAGGGCGGCGAGGCGCTCCGAGACGCTCACTGCTGGCCCTCGAACTGCCGTGCGGCCGTCTCGGCGGCACCGAGGCCGGCGTTGGCCGCGCCGCCACCGGTGGGGCGCTTGAAGTAGGCGACGAGTCCACCCTCGGGACCGGTGACCACCTGCACGAGCTCCCACCCCTGCTTGCCCCAGTTGTTGAGGATCGCCGCGGTGTTGTGGATGAGCAGGGGGGTGGTGAGGTACTCCCACGTGGTCATGACGGGCTCCCGGAGGTGGCTCGGAGCGCGCAACGGTGATGCGCGCGAGGATGGACGCGTCCGCGCGAGCGCACGCCTTCAAGGCATCGCCCAGCAACGTCGCTTAGCATCAAGCCTATGCCCGAGAACAAACGAACGGCTAGCGGTGCCCTCGGCGGCATCGTCGGCCTGGTCGGCCTGAGCGCGGTCGCCGGACTCCTGGTCACCGCTGCCGTGACGCCGGCCATCGCCGTCTCCGGTGCCGCTGCCTCCAGCGCGATCACCGTCTTCGACAACATGCCCAGCTACCTGAAGCCCGACGAGCTCATGCAGCCGACGACGCTCATGGCCGGCGACCGGGTGCTGGCGAAGTTCTACGACCAGAACCGCTCCCCCGTCACCTTCGACCAGGTCTCACCCGTCATGTACGACGCGATCCTGTCGTCGGAAGACCCTCGTTACTACCAGCACGGCGGTGTCGACCTCATCGGCACGACTCGCGCGTTGCTCAGCAACGCGACGAACCCGGACGGCGACACTCAGGGCGGCTCCTCTATCAGCCAGCAGTACGTGAAGAACGTGCTCGTGCAGCGCTGTGAGCGCGACGCGAAGGCCGTCGAGGCCACAGAAACCACCGCGGCGGTCTCGCGTGACGAAGCGCTGCAGAAGTGCGCCCTCGAGGCAGTGCAGGCGAACGGTGCAGCGGGTTACCAGCGCAAGCTGCAGGAGATGCGGTACGCGATCCAGCTCGAGAAGGAGTACACGAAGGATCAGATCCTTCTCGGCTACCTGAACATCGCCAACTTCGGTGGCACCACCTACGGCATCGACGCCGCGGCGCGCTACTACTTCGACACTCCTGCCGCCAACCTGAGCGTGGGTCAGGCAGCGGTCCTCGCGGGCATGGTGCAGAACCCCAACCGCTTCCGGATCGACCGCCCCGAAGGCTCGATCAGCGACGGCGAGACCTCGTACAACAAGGCCCCCGACGGCTCGATCGACGATGTCGACCAGAGCACAGTCCAGGCCCTCTATACGTTGCGCGACAACGGCGAGATCACCCAGGAACAGCTCGTCAACGCCGCCGACGGCTACAGTGCGACCAAGGGCCGCCAGCTCTACGTGCTCAGCCGCATGGAGACCGACGGCAAGATTACGCACGAGCAGTACGTCGCTGCAGCGGTCGAGCCGATTACCCCCAAGATCACACCGACCAGCCAGGGGTGCGCCTCGTCCGCTGCGCCGTATTACTGCCAGTACGTGGTGTCGACGATCCTGAACGATCCGGCGTTCGGTACCGACACCGACGACCGCGTGCGCGCCCTCCGCCAGGACGGCCTGACTATCCAGACGACGCTCGACTGGCGCGTTCAGGATGCCGCGCAGAACGCGATGAACGCGTACACGCCCTCGAGCATCGACGGCATGAAATTCGGTTCGACCGTCGTCAACCTCGAGTCGAAGACCGGGCGCATCCTCGCCATCGCGCAGAACACGAAGTTCACGCAGGACCCCGGGCAAGCGGAGTCCGATCCCTCCTATAACTCCGTGATCTTCGCGGGCGACAGCACGAACGGCGGGTCCATCGGTTTCAACGCGGGATCGACCTTCAAGCTTTTCACTCTCGTGGATTGGCTCCAGACAGGGCACTCCCTGAACGAGACGCTGAACGGCCGGATCGGTCCCGTGCCGAACATGACGAACTCGTGCACCGGCAACTACGTGAACAAGAACAACGACCGCATCAACAACTTCGGCAACGACAGCGGCTACGTCGGAACGCCGATGATGTTCACGCGCGATTCGCTCAACACCGGCTATCTCCAGATGGCGGCGCAGCTCGACCTCTGTGACATCGCCAAGACGGCCAAGAAGCTCGGCGTGACCCGGGGTGATGGTTCGGACATCACGATGCAGTACGCCAACAACGTCATCGGCAGCGATAACGTCTCTCCCATCGCGATGGCCGGGGCCTACGCCACGGTCGCCAACGGTGGAACGCTTTGCCAGCCCAAGGTGATCGACAAGGTCACCGACAGCAGCGGCGCGGAGCGTGCCATCCCCGAACGCACCTGCTCGGCTGCGCTGACCCCGGAGGTCTCTGCAACGGCCGCATACGCCCTGCAGGGCGTCATGGCCCGCGGCGGGACCGGCGCCCGTGGCAACCCCGGCGATGGCACCCCCGTTCTCGGTAAGACCGGTACCCACGAAGAGTGGCAGACCTGGATGATCGAGTCGTCGACCAACACGACGACCGCTGCCTGGGTCGGCAACTACGAGGGTGGCGTCAACGTCTTTAAGAAGTTCTGGGGCGGTCGCGCTCTCTCTGACATCCGCTATCCCCTGGCGGCCGATGTGCAGCGCGCATCCGATGACTTCTACGGCGGCGACCGGTTCCCCGACCCCTCGTCGAACCTCCTCCGCACCCAGATGCGGGATCTACCGAACGTGGTGGGCCAAAGCATCTCCGACGCCACCTCGACCCTCCAGAACGCGGGTTTCCGCGTCTCGGTCGGTGACCCCGTCGACTCCCCGTCGGGTCCTGACACCGTCGCCGCGCAGAACCCCGGCGCAGGCTCTGCTCCCGCGGGCTCGCAGATCACGCTGAGCCCCGGTAACGGCCAGGGTGCGACGGTGCCGAACGTGGGCGGGCAGACTGTTCCCGCGGCCCAGGCAGCGCTGAATGCCGCTGGCTTCACGAACGTGTCCATCGGCGCATGTCAGCCCGAGGGCAACGCTCCGAACGAGGGCCAGGTGACGGCGACGAACCCTGCCGCCGGCACGGCGACGAACAAGAGCGCCGCGATCGCTCTGTCCATCGTCGCGAAGAAGTGCTCGTGACGCGTCCTCTCATGACGGCCGCCCTCGCACCCCTCGGGGTCGCGGGGGCGGCCGCTGTCGGGGCCGCCGTGTGGGGCGTGGGCATCGAGCGCTACCTCTTCACGGTGCGCTACCACGCGCTGTGTGTCCTCCCCAAAGGGGCCGAGCCGATCCGCGTCCTTCACGTCTCCGACGCGCACATGGCTCCCTGGCAGAACCGCAAGCAGGAATGGATGGCGCGTCTCTCCGAGCTATCGCCCGACCTCGTCGTCAATACGGGCGACAATCTCGGTCACCGCGACGGACTCACCGGCATCCGGACGGCCTTCGCACCCCTACGGGGTGTGCCCGGACTGGTCGTGCACGGGTCGAACGACTTCCAAGAGCCGGCACCCCGCAACCCCCTGCGGTACTTTCTGGGGCCGTCCGGTCATCAGCCCGCGCACAAGCACCTCGATGTCGACGCCCTCGACCGGTATTTCACCGATGACCTGGGGTGGAGCATCCTCGACGACACCGCTGTGTCGCTCGAGGTGAAGGGCCTACGCGTCACCGCCTTCGGCGTCAACGACGCCCACCGCAAGTGGGACCACCCCGAGCTCATCCCGCCGGTAGTGGAACGCCTGGATGCCGCCGACCTCACGCTCGGCGTGATGCACGCGCCCTATCGGCGCACTCTGGACACGTTCACCGACTTCGGTGCCGACGTGCTGCTCGCCGGTCACACGCACGGCGGACAGGTGCGGGTGCCGTTCCGTCGAGACGCGTTGGTGGCCAATTGTGACATCCCGTTGGATCAGGCGCGCGGACTGAGCGACTGGACCTACGAAGGCCGCACCGTGCCGTTGAACGTCAGCGCGGGGCTCGGTCATTCGATCTACGCGCCCGTGCGTTTCGCGTGCCGCCCGGAGGCATCGCTGCTCACGCTGCTTCCGCGCTGACGGATTCTCCACAGCCGCCTCGGGGGCCGATCCGTACACGGATCGGCCCCTTCGCGCGTCGAGAGGACGTGTCGTTCCCCGAAGATCGAGTTCCTCGACCGAAGGGACTCCCCCGATGCGCCACCGTCCACCCTCTCTCCGACGTCTCCCCGCCGTCCTGACGCTCGTCGCCGTCTTGTTGGGCGTCGCCGTGGCCCCGGCTGCGAACGCCGCTGACCGAGGCACGGGCTTCGGTACGTGGGCCCCGCTCTCCCGCACCGGTTGGCACGGCTCGATGCGGGTGGGAGATGTTCACACCTATTGCATACATCCCGGCCTTCCCGTCGCCACCGGAACCACGACGGACCACGGCATCACCACCGACGTCAACGGACTGACCCCGCAGCAGCTGATCTCCATCAACTACCTCGTCAGCACGTACGGGCAGACCGGCGACGCGGTGCAGGCCGCAAGCGTCGGGTGGGCGGTGAAAGCCATCGTCGACCGGGATACGACGCTGCACTCCTGGGGGTACGGCGGGAACGAGCTGACCGAGGCGATCGACTACATCATGCGGAGAGCGAGCCCCGAGAACAGCACCGCGATTCAGCAGCGCACCGTGCGGTATCTGGCCGAAGCCGAGGGCATGCCCGTTCCACGAGTGGGCGGCTCGCTGACGCTGTCGATGGACGAAGACGATCCCACGCGGGGAGCGGTGACGCTCGATGTCGACCCGACCGCCTCGGGAACACTTCGACTCGAAAACGCGGTCTTCGCCGACACGGGAAGCTCCGAGCGTGCCGGAATCCAGGGGGCGGTCACGTACCCGATCATCGCCCCGGCGACGGCGTCCGACGACGGACGACCGTACGTCGTACGGGCCGCAGGTACATTCACCGTGCGTTCGGCAGCCATCCGGTATTACTCGACCCCAGGGCAGCAGGAGTCCGCGGGGCCGGCCGAACCCACCACCTTCACCCTGGCGACCGAAGACGCCTCACCGCGGCCCTTGCGCTTCGCCCCGCGGATCGAGACGGCGGCCACGATCGACTCCCGTGGCCGGTTCGTCGACGACGTCATGGTGTCTGCCGGTGACGGTGTCTGGCCGCGACACAGCGACGGAACTTTCGTGGTCGTGAGTGCAAGTGCCGACGTCTACCGGACGAACGCGTTTCCCGCCGAGGCCACCGAGATCCCGTCAAATCTCAGCCCGGTCGCACACCTTGAGCTCCGGACCGACCCGAGAATCGGCCCCGCCGTCTACCGCACGACCTCGGTCTCCCTGCCCGGTCCGGGCGTGTACACGGCCGTGTGGCGTATCGAGCGCACATCCCAAGACCCTGACTCGGTCGCGCACTTCCCCTCGCGCTATTTCTGGATGGAGCGCTTCGCCACTCCCGCGCAGACGGAGCAACTGGCCTTCTCTCCGCCTCCCGCTGCCCCTGACCCCTCCCCGACGACAACCCCCGCGACCGTCGCCACCGTCATTCCGCCGACACCGCCAGCACCCCCGCTGGTTCCCGCGGCCCTCGCATTGACAGGAGTCTCCGGGACTTCGCTGGCAGTGACGAGCGGCGTCTCCGCTGCCGCCATCGCCTCGGGAATGTATGCGTGGCGGCGGGGTCGCCGACGCGCAGAACCACTGGCCGGCTGATGTTCTGCCGGGGTGGGCGTGCGCCGCTCCACGACCCGCATCCCACCCCGGCAGAACCCGACTGATTGAACTCAAACCCCCGGAGTGGTTCGAAGCACTCCTCGGTGCAGGGTAGACTTGTCTAGTTGCAACGGGGTGTGGCGCAGCTTGGTAGCGCGCGTCGTTCGGGACGACGAGGCCGCAGGTTCAAATCCTGTCACCCCGACCACTTCAAGAATGTTCCACCCTTCGGACGAAGAAACGCGTTCGAAGCCTGCACTCAAAGGGCCTTCCGCAGACGCGCGGGAGGCCCTTTGAGGTTTTGTTGACTCGACGTCTCGCCGGGACGCGCGGAGAGCGTGCATGGCCTGATTGATGACCGCACGTTCACCCCTTATGGACGTTTCACCTTCCGCGGCCCTCTAGATGGTTAACTTACGGAAAAGGCCGCACAGAACATCGCGGCGAACGTTTCCGGGCGACATGCGGTAAAGATGAGCGGGGTCCTGGGGTAAATCGAGCTGCGCATGCGCTCGTTTGACTCCGGCGTCGAGACTGGCGAGAGTGCGCTCAAGCTTCTCCGCCACCGCCCCCTTCTGTAATGCGATCTGATTCAGCTTCTCCCGCAGATTCAGTGTTGCTACCGCCCCATCGGCCACCAACTCGATGAGCCGCTCCTCTTGGTCCTCCAGCTTTCGCTGCTCAGACGCGAGAGCTGACTTCATTTCTTGGTCTTTGCGAGCGAGGTGTTCGGAGTCTCAGGTGCGTTGAGGGGAAAGCTGCAACGCACAACCAGCCCATCACGTCGTCACGGGGGCCTCGCGGGCCTCGGTGACCAGCGAAAGTGGCCCGTTGGAGCGAAGAGGGATGGGCACGTGGACCTCTCCTAGCGGCAGTGCGCACGAGCGTCCATTCTGCAGAGACTAATTGCGAACCAGCGGTCACCGACCCCGAGGACACGCTCTCTGAATCGGCCTGACTTTCACTCCTGTCGGGAGCTTTGTCCGGCAGAGACCGAATTGGCTGATTCGAGGTCAGCGTAGTACGCGCGCTTGACCTCGACCGGTGTGCGCATGTCGAGCTCGCCGTGGAGGCGGGAGTTGTCCCACCACCACACCCACTCGAGCGTCGCCAGCTCGACCTGCTCGACCGTGCGCCACGGGCCGCGCTGACGGATCAGCTCGGTCTTGCAAAGGTTGTTCACCGCCTCCGCCATCGCGTTATCGAAGCTGTCGCCGACCGTTCCGGTCGAGGGAACGGCGCCGAGTTCGACGATCCGCTCGGTGTAGACCATCGCGGTGTAGTTCGAGCCGTGGTCGGCGTGATGGATCAGCCCGTCGAGTCGGCTGCCGGCGCCCCAGGCGACCATATCGAGCACCTGCATCGGCAGGATCTCCGACCACTGCGTCGACGCGACGTTCCACCCGACGATGCGGCGGGAGTAGACGTCGGTGACGAACACGACGTACACAAACCCGGACCGCGTCGCGACATAGGTCACGTCGCAGACCCAAAGTCTCCTCGGCGCCGGCGCGGTGGAGCGACTGTTCACGAGATCGGCGGGTAGCGCCGTGGTCTTGTCGGAGCGCGTGGTGAATACCCGCTTCGACTTGCGCACGCCGCGGACCAAGGCCAGACGCATCAGGCGCTCGGTCTGTCGCGACCAACCTGCCACCCTTGCCGACGCATCAGCGCGTGTATCTTCCGACGCCCGTAGATGCCGTAGTTCTTCGCATGCAGCCTGGCGACCTGCGGGACGAGAAGCTCGTCCTTCAACTGCCGCGCCGATGGCATCCGGCCGACAGCGGCGCGGTAGCCACGGGAGGTGAGGAACCCTTGAACCGCTGGGCGCGGCACCCGGCAGATGAGCTCGACCCCGAAACGATCCCGGTGTTCGGTGATGAACCGGATCATCTCGGTCAACGGCGGTCGAGCTCCTTCGCGAAAAACACGCTCGAAGCTTTGAGGATCTCGTTCGCCTTCCGCAGTTCCGAGACCTCCTTCTGAAGCCGCTTGATCTCCGCCGCCGCCTCGGTCGTCAACCCCGGCTTAACGCCGGCATCGACTTCGTAACGGCGCTACCAGAGGCGCAGCGTCTCGAGGCTCATCCCGAGCAACCCGGCCACGTGACGGACCGCGCTCATCATCGTCGAATGCGACGGCCGCGTCTCCGCGAGCATCCGCAACGCCCGCTCACGCATCTCCGGCGAATAGTTCCTATTCATCGAGTTCCATCCTCGCTTCAAGAACGGAACAAAGGTCAGGCGATTCAGAAGGTCGTCGCCGGGAGTGCTGGGTCCTGCGCCGGGCCAGATTTGCATCGTCGCTAGTTCCTCAGGTTGTCAGCCGGTTTGAGCCGTGCGGCCTGAATCGCCGCTAGTCCTCCGCCGCTCGCCCCGACCACGAGGCCGACGAGCATGGCCACCGGTGTCAACGCGGTGTCGAAGACCGGAGACCACTTTTGACTGATGGTAACTACGAGTATCGCGCCCATGCCAAGTAAGAGACCGATCGCGCCGCCGAGCAGCCCCACGTATGCCGACTCTATGGTTATCAGTGCGCCGATCTGCGCATTGCGCGCCCCCAGGGCTTTCCGCATGCCGATCTCTCCCCGCCGCGTATGCACAGCGAGTAATGTCGCGTTCATCAGCGCCGCCACAGCCACAATCAAAGCGAGAACGGTGAACGCGGTTAGGGCTGTCCGCAAACCCTCTTCCACTTGCCCGCGGAGGATTGCAGAGTCACTCGGGGCGGCGACAAAAATGGCGTCTGGCTGGTAAGGGTTTATCGCCGCGGGCATCTGCCTTGCGACCTGCGGGGCAGCGCCAGGAGCAGTTATCGCCAGCAGGCTCGCATCTGTTGCCGCATGAGTATTAATGTCTGCTGGGGCCCCCATCACCACTTCTCCACGCAGTAGTGGAAGTCGTGGTGACCCCGTGATCAACCCCGCGACGACGTAGTTGTTCCCGTCAATGTAGATCGAAGGAGCGCCGGCGAGTGAACTCAACTGCAACTGTGACGCTAACAGGTCACCGATAAGAACCTCGTCCGCATGCAGTTCGCCGCTATGCCATGGCGCCTCCGCCACCTCTAGCCGCCCCGCCGCTGTGATGTTTCCCACGGCGACGTGCGGTTGTACCTGGCGCGACTCAGCGAAGGAAGATACCGTGCTGGGACTGAGGTCCAGCAACACGGCGGCGGCCTCGACGCCTCTCAGGTCTCCCACCACCTCTGGAACGCTGGTCAGCGTGGGCGAGTGCGCGGTCCCCGTAGACCATCGCGCGGTGACCTCACGGTTCAGATGGGCATCGAAGGTCGCAGATACCTGCGCTGTGGCAGAAGACGACAGACCAAGCGTCGTGATCGTAAGCGCTACGGCAATGGCGACTGCGAAGCTAAGCCCTATGGTCTGGTTCCGTCGTGAGAGCACCGACGCCCACGCGTCGCGTAAGAGGTCGAGGACTCTGAGCCGGCTATATGTGCTGGTTGGCAACAACAGAGTATTGGAAGCTACTTGTGGCTCTCCGGCGTTGAGGGACTCTTTAGCCGACCGTCCTAGACCGACGCTGGGGGACAGCGCATCCGAAGTGAGCGGTCTGCCCCGCCACTGATCGCTCACTACGGCGCCGTCTGCGAGACGCACGATGCGCTGAGCACGGGAAGCAACTTCGGACGAGTGGGTAACGACAATCACGGTCGAACCTTTGACATTCAGACGTTGCAACTCGTCTAAGACTCGCTCGGCATTCTCCGAATCAAGATTTCCCGTGGGCTCGTCGGCGAGGATGAGCTTGGCGTCACCGGCTATGGCGCGAGCAATGGCGACTCGTTGCCGCTGTCCTCCCGACAGCTGGGATGTGCTGTCTGCAGCTCGTTCAGCCAGTCCCACAGACAGCAGAGCCTCTTGCGCGCGTGCACGTCGTCGCGCGCGCGGGACACCGCGATAGAGAAGGCCAAGTTCCACGCTATCGACAGCCGGCCGCGCTGGCAGCAGGTGAAAAGCCTGAAAGATGAACCCGATTATTCTAGCGCGCAGCTGCGGCGCGTTACGAGGTCCTCCCACATTCACGGCTTGTCCATCCAACAGGTACTCACCGCTGGTGGGCTCGTCCAAGAGACCCAGGATGTTCATCAATGTGGTCTTGCCGCCCCCGGAAGGTCCGACGATCGCGACGAACTCACCTTGCTCAATCTCGAGGCTAACGTCGCGCAGAGCGACGACGGCAGGACCCCGCGCTGAGGAGTATGTCCGGGAGACGTGGTTGAGATGAATCTGTGGCACGTCAGCCGACCCGCACTTCTTCCCCCGCCACGAGCGAGTCTGCCGAGGCTGCAACGGCGACTTGGCCGTTCAAGGAACCGAGGACTCGAACGGGAATCTCCGCGAGGGTCCCGTCCTGTTGGCGCTTATGAACGACCGTATTCCCCGAGCCCCGGTCCGTGACCGCCAGAACGGGCACAAGAAGAGCTTGCTCGGGAAGAATGTTTTTTACTACTGTCACCCTCGCCTGCGTCGCTCCAGTGGGCACGTCGAGAGCTGAGCGTGGGATGACGAGGAAGGTGGTATCCGCATCCACGTCGTCACCGGCCGTCCCGGCAGCCGCATCTTTTGATGAGACCTGCGATTTGCCAGCCACGGACGGAGTGATTGCGCCGATGGTTGCCTGAATCTCACCATTTGCAAGCGAAATGGTCGCGGTGTCGCCTTCAACGATTTTGGTCACGTCCGCCGCAGCTGCCGAGACCGACACCACCACTTCGGACGAACCCAGGACAATGTCTGGAGTGCCGCTGACAGCGACGCGCGTACCCACAGGCACGCTGCGTAGGACTTTTGCTGAAGAGGTCGTCATGCCTACGACCTCCGCCACGGGCATGAAAGCGTCTGCGATGACCTTCGGCGCTTCGAGCGGCGTGAGGTTGCTCTTTGCATCACTGCTATCAGCGGTCACATCCCGATTAGCGCCAGTATCGGCGGTTGACGAGCGCGATGATCGCGACGGTTCGCCCTCCGGTCGCGGACGCGTAGGCGCGATGTAACCAGCGTCTTTGTACCAGCTCTGCAGGGCCTGAGCGGTTCCAACCCCAAAACGGCCGTCCGCTTGAACGGAGTATCCTGCGCTCGACAATGCCCGCTGGAGAGCCTCCACGTCGGGCCCCTGGTCTCCAAAGCCCATATCGCGATAGAACGGAAAAGGTGCCTGCGCCAGAAGCACTGGACGTCCATTCGTCTCGATAAGCACACCGCCATTGCTGACTATATCCCCCTCACCTATGGCACGCCCGGTGACGACAGTCATCGCCGCGTCGGGAGCAGGGAGAAGGTTTACCTCCATGGTGGACGAAGGCCCTATTTTTCCGGTGAAAGTATGCTCTTCAGCAAGCGACCCCTCCGCAACGATGGAAAAAACGGGGCCGGGCGATGGAGCGGTTGCGTTCGCCTCGAGCTGTTCGGGCGACTGGAACAACGTTGCGAGCCACCACCCGCAACCGAGCATCGCCACAGCGGAGACGACAGAGACGGCGGTCCACCACCCGTATTTGGAGTTTCTGGTCCGATGAATGACTAAACCTGCACTTTCCTGAACCTTACGATCACCTAGCTATAGGTCCGAGAGCTATGCGCTAGCAGGAGCGCTCCAGTCAACCCATGGGGGCGGCCGGTGCATTTTCTGCGATGATCGCTAGCAGATCCTTTTTGTGAGCGCCCGCCTCGGCACGGATGCGGTCGAGCTGATCGCGGTTCTGGTCCATCAACTTCTTCTGCTGGTCCCACTCAAGGTTGTATCGCGTCTCGCTGACGCCGCTGGACTCGCGACACTGAGCGTCGGCTACCGCGACGGCGATCTCATCCCCGGACGCCGCCATCGTTCGAGACTCGCCGTACAGACCGAAGCGCTCCGCCACAGCTTGCGGCGGCATCTGCTTCCAGGGGGTGTCTGACACGGCGAAATCCACCTTCGGAGTAAGACATTCTCGCCACCGAGCGACGGCTTCCTGAACACTCGCGTCCTGGACGGCGACATCGCTCGCCTGCATCGCCAGTCCCATCACGTAGTTCTGTGCGTCGACGTCACGAACAGTCTTCTCGCTTCGAGCCTCGTCAGAGCATTCTTCGAATTTTCCCGTGAAGTCGTCGTCGGGAGTGTACGAGTTGGCGAAGTCTGCGAATGCTGCCCACGCATCGGCCTCGTTTGCGTCTCTAGGAGGCGCGAAGTGATACCCAAAACGCTTGGCAAGAGGCTCGTCAAACAAGCGGTATCCGATCTTGTTGAACCCTTCAGGCCAGAGGAAGGCTGAGTCGCGCCAAGGCACCGGCCACTCGTATCCCTGCCCGGTGAGGCATTTTGAAATGAGCAACTGCTCCGCGTAGTTGCTCAATTCGGGTGAGTACACGATGAACTCCTCAAGCGGGAGCGACCATTGCGTCCTGTTCTTTTCAGAAACAGGCTGCCCCATCTCAACTACTCCCGTGGATTGATCAGGCTGCTTCGGCTCGGCACTGAAGGTGCACCCCGAAACTGCAAAACATGCCGTGACCAATAGCGCGGCCGGCGCGAATCGCCGGCCGCGCTGCGTGAGGTGACTCAAGCGCATCGAGAGGTGCCCTTGGATCCAAGCGCACCCGTGAAGTAGGCGGACGTAATACGGTCGTTCCAGTTCTGGCCGTCTACATTGTTGAGATTGGGCTTACCGTCGTGGCGGAGAATCGTGAAGTAATACCCGTTCTGGAGGTCGTGCTCGTAGAACCGAGCGTTGTCCGAGAACCCGTAGTTGTACGCCGACGAGGTTATGTCGTTGTAGCTGTAGTTCCCCAAATTGTCGATGCAGTATTCGAAGTACAGCATCCGCCAGTTCTGAGCCGCATCAGTGCCGTAGTCATATCCCGACCACAGACAGCTTTTCCCCTGAGTCTGACACCCCGACGGGGCTGCGTTCGCAGGCGCGGCAACTGCGACGACTCCTCCGATGGCAAGCACGGCCCCGGCAGCGACCGCGGCGATTGTGCGGCTCCATGACTTTTTCATCCTGTTCCCCATTCAAATGCCCCCTTATTCGATCCGGATGCCGGATTCATTTACTTGCTATTGCGCTTCGTGTCTAGCAGGACGGAGCTGTGGAAATCAAGGATCGATGACTCGAGGCAACCACCGGCGAGTATCAATATGTAACCTGACCGGGGATTTACGTGATGGGGAGCCCCAGTATTTCTTGTTGCCGAAGACGCTCGGATCGAACGCACAGTGGGCGTCCAGTTGCGTGATCCTCCTTGTCAAGTCGGCCATATGGGGGACAACGCCCGGACTATGCACCCACGGCATGGATGCAAGATTCGTTCCTCACGCGTTCCTCGTCTCGGGGTAGCACACGCACCTCGGGGTCGACGCGGCATTTCGTAGAGGGTGATTGCCCTCCAAATGGGTGACAGGCACGTGCGATTTAGGACGCAAGAATTGATATGCGGCACCGGCTATGCGGGTGGCGGAGATGATCCCTTTGGGCGCGATGTGCGTAGTGCCGCACAACTCCGGTTTCGTAAACCTCATTTCAGCAGAATGGGAATCGTCACAGCCTGAACGTCGTCGTTGACCAGGGGCTGCTGTGCGGTCGCATCGAATGCCGGACCGGAGGTCGGCGCGAGCGACTGGTCTTCCCCGGCGAAGGCCGCGGGGGCCAGCAGACCGGAAGCGGTGAGCGCGACGGCGGTGGACGCTGCAGCCCACCCCATACGCTTCATGATTAGTGTGATCGTCTCATCTCATGTGTCGGTGAAAACGCGCGATGAGGCAGGACGGGAATCTCGATAGGGCCCCCACCCATCTCTCAGCGTCGAGGATCACCTTAAGGGAACCTGAGCGTTGTATATGAAGTCGATTTCGTTTTTCGATGTGGATGAGGAGATTCTCATGTCCCGCCGTTTCGCTGCCCTCTCCGCGCTTGCCGTCGGCGGCATGATTGCCGCGGCGTGCGCCGCCCCCGCGAGCGGTACCGCCCCGGCATCCGAGTACGGCCGTTGGGCCGGGCAGGGACCGGAATTCCTCACACTGGAAGACGAGGTCCTCACCGGCAGCGACGGCTGCAATGGGCTCAACGGCTCGTACTCCCGGGAGGGCGACACGCTCACCGTCGGTCTCGGGCTGTCGACGCTGAAGGCTTGCATGGGCGTCGACACCTGGCTGCGCAGGGTGGCCACCGCGACAATCGCCGGAGATACGCTCACGGTGTTCGACCGCGCTGGTTCTCGGATCGGCATCCTCACCCGAGCCGTCTGAACCCGCGCCCCCACCCACTGCACGACGCAAGGGGCGACGGGAGCCCGCCGGTAGAATCACTTCGTACGCGGGCCCCTCGCCGGCCCGCCCGCCGCGCGCACGCGACACCTCCGTGCGACGACCTCTCACCTTTCAGGAGCACCGTGTCCGACGCCTCGCCCCGCCTCGTCGCCTTCGACCTCGACGACACCCTCGCCCCCTCGAAGTCGGCGATCGACCCGCGCATCGGCGACCTGCTGCTCGCTCTCGCCGAGAAGGTCGAGGTCGCGATCATCTCCGGCGGGCAGCTTCAGCAGTTCCGCAGCCAGGTCGTCGAGCGCCTTCCCCAGGCCTCCCCCGAGCTGCTCGCGCACTTCCACCTGATGCCCACCTGCGGCACCCAGTATTACCTGCTCACACCCGCCGGCGTCGAGACCGTGTACGCCCACTCGCTCACCGACGACGAGAAGCAGCGCGCCCTCACCGCCGTTCGCGAGGAGGCCGAGCGCCTCGGCCTCTGGGAGTCGGAGCCGTGGGGAGACATCCTCGAAGACCGCGGCTCGCAGATCACGTTCTCGGCACTCGGGCAGTCCGCCCCTCTCGAGGCGAAGATGGCCTGGGACCCCACCGGCGAGAAGAAGAACAGTCTGCGCGAAGCCGTTGCCTCCCGGATCCCCGACCTCGAGGTCCGCTCCGGCGGATCGACCTCCGTCGACATCACCCACCGCGGCATCGACAAGGCCTACGGCATGAACAAGCTCGTCGAGGCCACCGGCATCCCCCTCGACGACATGCTCTTCGTCGGCGACCGCCTCGATCCCGATGGCAACGACTACCCCGTGCTGGCCATGGGCGTCGAGTGCCAGGCCGTCCACGGGTGGGAAGACACCGCCGCGTTCCTCGAGAAGCTCATCCCGACGCTCCCCGCACGAACCGGGGAGTGAGCCCGGGCAGCGCGAGCCGTCAGAGGATCTGTCCGATAGGCTCGCGCTTCTCGGCCTGGAACCGATCCTCGGTGCGGCCGTAGGCCCAGTAGCCCGACAGGGAGACCTGCTCGCGGGCCAAGCCCCACCGGGTGAAGACGAGATCGCGGATCCGCTTCATCGCCTCACGCTCTCCGTGCGCGAACACGTGTCCTCGTCCGTCGAGCGGATGCCACGCGGACATGGCATCCGCCAGGACGTTCGTTGCACCCGCCACCGCAGTCCCTCGGTGAACCCAGGTGATCTCGATGCCGGCGGGGGCGGCCAACGCGAGCTGCTCGTCGGCGGCCTGCACTTCGAGGAACGCCGCGCCGACGGCATCCGCAGTCAGGGCTTCGAGAGCCGCGGCGATCGCGGGGATAGCAGACTCGTCGCCGATGAACAGGTGCCAGTCCGCCGTCGAGTCGGGCGCGTAGCCGCCCCCCGGCGACGACACCACAAGACGGTCCCCCGGCTGTGCACCCGCCGCCCAGGGGCCCGCGAGACCTTCGTCGCCGTGCACGACGAAATCGATCGTCAGCTCATCGCCCTCGACCGCGCGCACCGTGTACGTGCGGGTGACGGGAAGGTCCTCCGGCGCGAGCGTGTTGCGCAGTGAAGCCAGGTCGTACGGCGGCTCGAGGCCGAGCTCCGGCTTGGCGAACGTGATCTTGACGTACTTGTCGGTGTGGGGGCTGTTCCGGAACACCGCGAGATCCCCCCCTCGAGCGCGCACGCGGACGAGGTGCGGGGTGAGACGCTCGGTCTCGACGACGTGCAGAATGTGCTGCGGGCGCGGCGGGCGCGCGGGTCGATCGCTCATAAGGATCCTCTCAAGCGGACGGCGAAGAACGTACGGCGGCACGCGCCGCATCACCGACGGCGGCTTCGTCCGCATCGGACGGGCTCAGCGCCTGCGCCACCTCGGTGTAGTAATCGGTGATGTGAGCGCGCACGGCCTCGCGCGCGCCCTCGGCGTCGCCACGCGAGACCGCCGCGAGGATGTGTCGGTGCTCGGAGCGCAACCGCTCGGCGACGACCGGCCACACGTCGAGGCGGGCGGCCCCCGCCCGGGTGTATGCCTCGATGGAGCTGCGCAAACCCGCCATCATCGCCGAGACGACCGCGTTGCCGGACACCTCGGACAGGGCCTGGTGGAAACGCGCGTCGAGAGCCAGGAACTCGTCGGGGGCGAGGCTTTCGGCATCCATCGCGTCCAGGATGCCGACCACCTCGGAAAGATCGGCGTCGTCGCGGGCCAACCGATCGACGACATCGACCTCGAGCACGATGCGCGTGCGGACGACGTCCGTCAAGGGGAAACCGTTCGCGGCGACCTGCAACCGGAGGAAGGCGGCGAGGCCGCCCCGTGGTGTCGTCACGATCATGGCCCCGGCGGTGGGCCCCGAGCCCGTCGCCGTGCGCACGACCCCGAGCACCTCGAGCACCCGCACCGCCTCACGCACGCTCGATCGGCCGACCCCGAGCTGGGCCGCGAGTTCGCGCTCGGGAGTCAGTCTGTCGCCGGGCGACAGGCGCCCCTCGCGGAGATCGCCCTCGATGCGCTCGAGCACGATCTGCCAGGCACGGGGTGCGATGTTCGGCAAGGAGTCCCCGTTCCGTCGAGCACGCTGGTGTGGCCCGACCACACCAGCCTACGCGTGGATGATCAGGCGTCGGCGGTCGAGCGATACCCGGCCGGGTTCGTGGTCTGCCAGTTCCAGTAGTCGCGGCAGGCGTCGTCGATGCCGAGACGCGTGCGCCAGCCGAGGACCTCGCCGGCCTTGGACGGGTCGCAGTACGTCGCGGCGACGTCTCCGGGGCGACGGTCGAGGATCTTCTTCGGCAGCTCGCGCCCCACGGCCTTCTCGAACGAGGCGACGAGTTCGAGCACGCTCACCGGACGACCGGTCCCGAGGTTGAACACCTGGTGGCCGGGCTGCGCCTGCTCGAGAGCGGCGACGTGACCCTCGGCGAGGTCGACGACGTGAATGTAGTCGCGCAAACCTGTGCCGTCGGGGGTGTCGTAGTCGGCGCCGAAAACCCCGATCTCGTCGAGCGTGCCGATCGCCACGCGCGAGACGAACGGCATGAGGTTGTTCGGGATGCCGGCGGGGTCTTCACCGATCAGGCCGGACGGGTGCGCGCCCACCGGATTGAAGTAACGCAGCACCGTGACGTTCAGCTCGGGGTTCACGCGCGCGACGTCGGCGAGCACGACCTCGTTCATGCGCTTGGACTTGCTGTACGCGTTCGACAGATCGATGCTCGTCGTCGACTCCTCGGTGAACGGGAGGTCGGCCGGGTCGGAGTACACCGTTCCGGTGCTCGAGAAGACGAAGCTCCGGATGCCGTGGGCGATGCCCACCCGCAGCAGGGCGAAAGTCGTGTCGAGGTTGTTGGAGTAGTACTCGAGCGGCTTCTGCGTCGACTCCCCCACGGCCTTGAAGGCGGCCAGGTGGATGACCGCGTCGATGGGTCCGTGCTCGTCGAACGCCGACGCGACGACCGCCTCGTCGGCCGCATCGCCCACGATGAGGGGCGCGGGCTTGCCGGTGATCTTCTCGACCCGCTCGGCGGCGACCGCGTGCGTGCCAGACAGATCGTCGAGGAGGACGACGTCGTGGCCCGCTTCGAGAAGGGCGACGGCCGTGTGGGTTCCGATGTAACCGGCTCCGCCGGCCAGGAGTACGCGCATGCCTCCAGGCTATCGCTCGGGCACCACCGCGCTGATCGCGCGAGAGGGGCTCAGCGCCCGTCGAGCCGCCCGCCCGACTCGCGCAGGTAGCACGCGGCGCACATCGACTCGTACGTCACTTCGCCCTCGATCTGCCCCTCGTCGATGGCGACCTGATCGCCGTCGAAGACGAACCGGCCGCCCACCAGCCGTGCGTTGAAGATCGCCTTCCGACCGCACCGGCAGATCGTCTTCAACTCTTCGAGGCTGTGGGCGATCTCCATGAGGCGGGCGGATCCGGGGAAGGCCTCGGTGCGGAAGTCGGTGCGGATGCCGTAGGCGAGCACGGGGATGCCGTCGAGCACGGCGATGCGCAGGAGGTCGTCGACCTGCGCGGCGGTGAAGAACTGCGCCTCGTCGACCAGCAGACACGCCACGGGTGCGTGGCCCGCGGCGCTGTGGAAGACCTCGCGCAGGTCGTCGTCAGGGGCGACGAGGAAGTCGACCGCGCGCTTCACGCCGAGGCGGCTGTCGATCTGATCAGCGCCCTTGGTGTCGATCTCGGGCTTGGCCAGCAGGACGCGCTGACCACGCTCCTCGTAGTTGTACGCCGCCTGCAGCAGGGCTGTCGACTTGCCCGAGTTCATCGCTCCGTAGCGGAAGTACAGCTTCGCCACGCGCGACTCAGGGGTTGATCGCGAGAGCGTGGGCCGTGGCATCCAGCTCTTTGCGCGCGGCGGCGGGGTTCGTGTTCAGCGTCTCGCCGTAGCTGGGGATCAGGTTGCGCAGGCGCGGCTCCCAGTCGGCCATGCGCTCGGGGAAGCAGGTCTTGATGAGCCCCAGCATGATCGACACGGCGGTGGAGGCTCCCGGAGATGCCCCGAGGAGACCGGCGATCGAGTGGTCGGCTGAGGTGACGACCTCGGTGCCGAACTGGAGCACGCCGCCCTTGTCCTTGTCGCGCTTCATGACCTGGGCGCGCTGGCCGGCGTCGAGCAGCTCCCAGTCCTCGTCCTTCGCGGTGGGCATGAAGTCGCGAAGGCTGTCGACCTTCTTCGAGTGGGTCTTGAGCAACTCGCTGACGAGGTACTTGATGAGGCTCGGGTTGTCGACGGCGACCTTGAGCATCGGCAGGATGTTGTGCGGACGCACCTGCGTGACGATGTCGAGCATCGAGCCGTTCTTGAGGAACTTCGGGCTGAAGGTCGCGAACGGTCCGAACAGCAGCGACGACTCCCCGTCGATCACGCGCGTGTCGAGGTGCGGCACAGACATGGGGGGTGCACCCACCGACGCCTGCGAGTACACCTTCGCGCGGTGCTTCGCCACGATGTCGGGGTTGGAGGTCTTCAACCACTGCCCGCCGATCGGGAAGACACCGTAGCCCTTGATCTCGGGGATTCCCGAGCGCTGCAGGAGTTTGAGGGCCCAGCCGCCCGCGCCGACGAAGACGAACTTCGCATTGATGGAGCCGGGGGTCCCGCCGATGACGTGGCGGTACGAGACCTCCCACGACCCGTCCTTCTGCTTCTTAAGCTTCTTGACGTCGTGGTTGGTAGCCACCTCGACGCCCTTCTCGCGCAGGTTCGCGAACAGCTGACGCGTGAGTGAGCCGAAGTCGACGTCGGTGCCGGCGGGCACTCGCGTGGCGGCGAAGGGCTCGCCCTTGCGACGCTTCTGCATGAGCAGCGGAGCCCACTGGTTGATGACGCGCGAGTCCTCGCTGTACTCGATACCCGCGAACAGCGGCTGCTGCTTGAGGACCTCGTAGCGCTTGCGGAGGAAGGCGACGTCTTTCTCGCCGCGGACGAACGTCATGTGGGGCGTGGCGTTGATGAACGTCGACGGCTCATCGAGAACACCCTCGGCGACGAGCGAGGCCCACAGCTGACGGCTCTGCTGGAACTGCTCGTTGATCGTGACGGCCTTGGCCGGGTCGATCGTGCCGTCCTTGGCCTCGGGCGTGTAGTTGAGCTCGCACAGCGCCGCGTGACCGGTGCCGGCGTTGTTCCAGGCGTTCGAGCTCTCTTGAGCGACGTCGCTGAGACGCTCGAGCACCGCGATCTTGAGATCGGGCTGGAGGTCCTTCAGCAGCGTGCCGAGAGTGGCCGACATGATGCCGCCACCGATGAGAAGAACATCGACGTTTTCAGTCACCCGTCGATTCTAGGTGCGGGCCGAGAGGTGTCTCGACATCGAGAGAACCGTCGGTTCGATGTCGAGACACCTCGCACCCGGCATCCGGATGCCGTGTCTCAGACAGTCGCGAGGCGCTTGTGCGCCACGAGCTCGGCGATCTGCACCGCGTTGAGAGCCGCGCCCTTGCGCAGGTTGTCGTTGCTGATGAACAGCACGAGACCTCGGCCTTCGGGAGCGGACTGGTCGGCGCGGATGCGACCGACGTAGCTGGGGTCGGTGCCGGCGGCCTGGAGCGGCGTGGGCACTTCTTCGAGCTTGACACCGGGGGCCTCGGCGAGGAGCTCACGAGCGCGTTCGGGCGAGAGGTCGCGAGCGAACTCGGCGTTGATGCTGAGCGAGTGACCCGTGAAGACGGGGACCCGCACGCACGTACCGGCGACGCGCAGGTCGGGGAGCTCCAGGATCTTGCGGCTCTCGTTGCGGAGCTTCTTCTCTTCGTCGGTCTCGTTCTGTCCGTCGTCGACGAGGTTGCCGGCGAAGGGGATGACGTCGAAGGCGATCGGGGCGACGTACTTCTCGGGCTCGGGGAAATCGAGGGCAGAGCCGTCGCGCACGAGACGCTCCACCTCGCCCTGGGCGAGGACGCCCTCGACCTGGCCGAGGAGCTCCCGGGCGCCCGCGAGGCCGGAGCCGGAGACGGCCTGGTAGGTGCTGACGATGAGGCGTTCGAGGCCGGCCTCGGTGTCGAGGACCTTCAGGACCGGCATGGCGGCCATGGTGGTGCAGTTGGGGTTGGCGACGATGCCCTTGACGGCCTGGTCGATCGCGTGGGGGTTGACCTCGCTCACGACGAGCGGGACCTCGGGATCCATGCGCCAGGCGCTGGAGTTGTCGATGACGAGGGCGCCCGCCTCGGCGAAGCGCGGCGCGTGCGCCCGGCTCCCCGTAGCTCCGGCGGAGAACAGAGCGACCTCGACGCCCGCGGGGTCGGCGGTGGCCACGTCTTCGACGACGACGGAATGGCCCGCGAACTCGATCGACGAGCCGGCGGAGCGCGCGGTGGCGAACAGTCGGAGTTCCCGAATCGGGAACGCGCGCTCGGCGAGGATCTCGAGCATGACGGTGCCGACCTGGCCGGTGGCGCCGACGACTGCGAGGGAGATTCCGGAATCGGAGATGCGGGTCATGGCTGTTCCTCGGGTACGCGGGGGCGCGCGGACGGATGCGCGCGACATTCGTGCCAGAGTAGCGTGCGCTCGGGGGGTCGCCGATCAGCGCCGGCCGCTCCGGCGGTCGTGAACGCCAGGATGGCAGGACCGCTGCTCTCGCACGGCGAACAATCCACAGGTGAGACGACGATATGGCACGTGTCGGTGGTCTCGCCCACAATGGCAGGGCACCCCCGTCGCGAGGAGACCGATGAACGACCCGCTGATCGAAGCCCTGCGTCGCGCCGTCGAGGCCGCACCACTCGACGACGAGTTGCGTCTGCATCTCGCGACGCAGCTCTGGGAACGCGGACTCGCAGACCAGGCCGTCTCAGAGGCGAGCACCGTTCTATCGCACTCCCCCGCCGACTCGCGGGCCCGCGAACTGCTCGCTCGAGCGCTGGGTGCGCCCGCGGCCCCCGACCCGGCGAGCCTCAGACCTGCGGCCCCTCCCTCCCCACCCCGTCCGGAGGCCGGCTTCGACTGGTCGGCCGCCGAGACCGAGGTGGGTCACATCGCGCGGCCCGCGTTCGTCGACGGCGAGAGTGCCCCGGCGTTCGACGCGCACGACCTGCAGCGACCCACGACGACCCTCACCGATGTCGGCGGCATGTCCCAGGTGAAAGAGCGGCTGAATGCGGCGTTCCTCGCCCCGCTGAAGAATCCCGAGCTGCGTGCGCTCTACGGCAAGAGCCTGCGGGGCGGACTGCTCATGTACGGACCGCCGGGGTGCGGCAAGACGTTCATCGCCCGTGCGATCGCCGGCGAACTCGGGGCGTCGTTCCTCTCCGTCGGCATCAGCGACATCCTCGACCGGTACATGGGCGAGAGCGAGCACAACGTCCGAGACCTCTTCCAGCTTGCGCGCCGCGACGCCCCGACGGTCATCTTCCTTGACGAGTTGGATGCCATTGGGCAGCGCCGTTCGCAGGCCCGCCACAGCGGGATGCGCGGGGTCGTCGTCGCCCTGCTCGAAGAACTCGACGGTGTCGCCAGCGACAACGAGGGCGTCTTCGTCCTTGCGGCGACGAATCAGCCGTGGGATGTCGATCCCGCCTTGAGGCGACCGGGCCGCCTCGACCGCACGGTGCTGGTCCTCCCTCCCGACGATGAGGCTCGGCGGGCCATCTTCCGCCACCACCTGGCCCGCCGTCCCGTCGAGGGTGTCGATCTCGCGGAGCTCGCACGGCTGACCGACGGCTACAGCGGCGCCGACATCGCCTATGTCTGCGAGGTCGCGAGCGAGAACGCGCTGCTCGAGAGCGCACGAACCGGCACGGCGCGTCTCATCGGCATGGACGATCTGCGACATGGCGTCGCTCAGACCACCTCGTCTACGGGCCCCTGGCTCGAGGCGGCCCGTAACGTCGTCCGTTTCGGCGAAGACGACGGCACCTTCACCCAGTTGCGCGACTACCTCAAAAGCGTGCGCCGCCTGTGAGCGACGACGCACGGACACTCCGTAACGCCGATACGCTGCTAAGTCTCGGACGGCGCCAACAGGCACTGAAGGAGGCGGGAGCGGTGCTCGCGCGGGACCCCGGCAACGCGGAAGCACAGCGGATCGTCGGAGAGGCCCTGGTCGAGCTGGAGCGCTGGGACGAACTCACGCCGCTCGCCCGAGACGCGGTGTCATCGTTTCCTGACGACGCGTGGGCGTGGCGCCTGCTCGCCCTCACCCAGATGGAGACCGCGCACGAGGCAGAGGCCCTGTACGCCGCCAACCGTCTGTACGCTCTGGCCCCCGAGGTCTCGTTCGCGGTGTTCACCTACGCGCGCGTCCTGCATGCCTTCGGTCGCGCCGCCGAGGCCATCCCCGCCCTCGAGCGTGCGCTCGAGACGCAGCCCGATGACATCGATCTGCACCTCGCGCGCGCGACGTGCTTGTGGAAGGTGGGCCGCTCGCGCGAAGCTCGCGAGAGTGCCGCCTCCGCGCTGCGCATCGACCCGACGAACGACGATGCCCAACGCGTCCTCGCCGTCTTCGGCGGACCGGGTCAGCGCGGATCCGACGCCCTCCTCGAGACGGCTCGTCGCGTAGCGAAGGCCCCCGGCGACGACGACAACGAGGTCTTCTTCGAGCTCGCCGCCAGCAGGGCGCTGGTTTTCCCCGTCTCGGTCGTCCTCGGCCTGTGCGTGGCCCTGCTCGCGGTCTGCGTTCCGACCGGCGGCCTGTGGGGATGGCGCATCGACACCGGCCTCGGTCATCTCGCCGGCGCGATCGTCCAGGCCCTCCTGTTCTCGGGAGCCATCGCCATCCTGGGATTGTGGCTCCGGCGCATGCAGCGCAACCTGGGTGACCTGTTTCGCTCCATCGTCGCGTCTCGGATGGACGATGGGCCCCTGTCGAAGTTCACTTCGTGGGCGATCGCGGGTGCTCTCGTCCTCGACCTCATCGGCATCGTCGTCTACGCCACGGCGGGCGATCCCCTCGGCACTCTTGGATTGACCCTGGGACTGTGCAGCGCCTACGCGGGCGGTGTGCTGGTGGTCCTGTTCCAGCTCATGACCCGCGGCCTGGTCTCGCGCGCGATGACGAGACCCGCCGGACTGCTCGTGCTCCTGTGGCCGGGGGCGATCGCCGGAGTGGTCCTTCTCGGGCTCTTCCTCATCGGCGCGGTGCTGTACATCATCGTCTGGTCGTTCTCGGGTGACCGGTTGCCGGAGCCCTTTCCCCGGACCGATCAGGAAAGACGGGAGACGTCGAACTAGTCGGCGTCACCGATCACGCCATCCCGAGACGCGCCTGCGTCGTTCTGGAACGCGGCGACCTCCGCGCCCAGCGACATCCTGCGCGTCGAGGCGAGACGGTGATCAGCGACCGGTGCCGGCGTGGACGGTCGCCTCGGCGTCACCGTCGAGCCCGTAGGCCGTGTGCACGAGACGGGCGGCCTCGGCGAGGTCGACACCACGCACCACGACCGAGATGCGGATCTCGGAGGTCGAGATCATCTCGATGTTGACGCCGGCCAGGCTGAGCGCCTCGAAGAGAGTCGCCGAAACGCCCGAGTGCGTGCGCATGCCCGCGCCGACGACGGAGAGCTTGCCGATCTGGTCGTCGTGCACGAGGCTTTCGAACCCGACCTCGGCCTGCTCCGCGGCGAGCGCCTTGAGGGCCGCGGTGGCGTCGGTCTTGGGCAGCGTGAACGAGATATCGGTGCGGCTCGTGGCAGCGGCCGAGACGTTCTGCACGATCATGTCGACGTTCGCGCCGGACTTGGCGACGATCTTGAAGATGTCGGCGGCCTTGCCGGGCACGTCGGGCACACCGATGACGGTGATCTTGGCCTGGCTGAGGTCGGTGGCGACGCCTGCGACGATGGGCTCTTCCATGACTTCTCTTTCGGGGACGAGTGCGGAGGTCTTCGAAGCGTCGAGCACCCAGGTGCCCTCGCCCGAGCTGAACGTGGAACGGGCGTGGATGAGGACGCCGTGACGACGCGCGTACTCGACCGCGCGGATGTAGAGGACCTTCGCGCCATTGGCGGCAAGCTCGAGCATCTCCTCGCTGCCGACACGGTCGAGCTTGCGCGCGAGGGGCACGACGCGGGGATCCGCGGTGAAGATGCCGTCCACGTCGCTGTAGATCTCGCAGACATCGGCCTTCAGCGCCGCGGCGAGCGCCACGGCCGTGGTGTCGGATCCGCCACGACCGAGGGTCGTGATGTCGCGGGTGTCGCGGTTGAAGCCCTGGAAGCCCGCGACGATCACGATCGCTCCCTCGTCGAGCGCCTCGCGAAGGCGGACGGGCGTGACATCGACGATGCGGGCTGCGCCGTGCGTGGCATCCGTGATCATTCCGGCCTGGCTGCCGGTGAAGGAGCGCGCCTCGAAGCCCATCGAGTGGATCGCCATCGCCAGCAACGCCATCGAGATGCGCTCCCCGCTGGAGAGCAGCATGTCGAGCTCGCGCGGCGCGGGGATGGGCGCGACCTGGTTCGCCAGATCGAGCAGCTCGTCGGTGGTGTCGCCCATCGCGCTGACGGCGACGACGACCTCATGACCCGCGCGGCGGGTGTCGACGATGCGCTTGGCGACCCGCTTGATGCTCTCGGCGTCGGCGACGGACGAACCGCCGTACTTCTGGACGATCAGAGCCATGAGGAGAACTCCCGGAGAGGTCGCGCGTCGGGATGCCACGACGGGGCGCTCGTGCCGCGCCCGAGGATCATCCTAGAGGCGGGCGCATACCGCCTCCGTCATGGGTCGACGCCGGGAGAAATCGCAGAGCCCGTCGATAGGATCGAACCCTCCCTCTCTCCCCCTTCTCTGGAGGCCCGCGGTTGTCCCCCACCCCGCGCCGACTGCTGTCGTCTTTGCGCCGGCTCGTCCATGTCGACGAGGTCTCCTCCCCCGACACGACGTTGCTTCCGATCATCGATGAGGCCCTGTCGACGCGCATTCTCGATCTCGCCATCCGCATCGGCGAGACCATGCTCGTCGTCGGTGCCCCGGCCAACGAGGTGACCCTCACGATCGTTCGGGTGTGCGGGGCGTACGGACTCGACCCGGTACACGTCGACGTGACCTACAACTCGATCACGATCGCGCACAGCCGCCCGGGCGCGAGCCACCCGACCACCCTGCTGCGCGTGGTGCGGGGCTCGGTCCCCGACCACGCGAAGCTGCAGCGCCTGCAGGCCCTGGTGCAGGAGATCACCGGCGGCCTGGGGCTCGACGATGCGATTGTGCGGTGTCGGGCCATCCGTCGCCTGCCCTTCCGCTATCGCCCCGCGATCGTCATCGCCTCACAGGCGTCGCTCGCCGCGGGAGTGGCGATCATGTTCGGGGCGAACTGGCTCGCCCTCGTGCTGTCCTTCATCGCCGCGGCCCTCGCCGCCACCACGCAATACGTGCTGGCGCGCGCGCGTGTGCCGTACTTCTTCGCGCAGATCGCCGGCGGTTTCGTCCTCACCGTCTTCGCGGCGCTGTCGCCGCTGCTGCGCTACACCGGTCTCGACGCGGCCGCGGCCATCAGACCGTCGGTGATCGTGGCATCCGGAATCGTCCTGATGCTCGCCGGTCTCACCGTCGTGGGCGCGGCACAGGATGCCATCGACGGCTTCGCTCTGACCGCGACGGGACGCATCCTCGAACTCACCACGCAGACTCTCGGCGTGGTGCTGGGGATTCTCGCGGGGCTCGAAACGGTGCGCGTTCTCGGGATGGGGATGTCGCCGCCGTCGAACGCGCTGCCGCTCGGACCCGTCGGCGTCCAGTTCGTGGGAGCCGCGGTGATCGCCATCGCCGTCGCGGTGTTCAACGGTGCCGGCGCGCGCATCGTCGTGGTGAGCGCCGCCCTCAGCCTGGTGGCCTGGGCTGGCTACGTCGCGGCCTCCGGCCTCGGCTTCGAGGTCGCCGCCGCGAGCGGCGTGGGGGCCTTCGTCGGAAGCTTCGCGGGCATCGTGATCGCCTACCGCTTGCACGTGCCGTCGGTGGCGATCACGACCGCGGCGATCCTCCCCCTCGTGCCCGGTGCCGCGGTCTTCCGCGGTCTTCTCGGGATCGTGGAGTCGGGGCAGGATCCTGCCGTGCTCATGACCGGGGTCACCACGCTCGCCGGGGCGGCGACCATCGGCATCGCCCTCGCCGTCGGTGCTTCTCTCGGCATCTATATGGGCCAGCCCGTGCGGGCGACCCTGTCGAGCGTCACCCGGGTGCGAGCGCGCGTGCGGCGGTAACCGGCGCACCCCGGGGCCAGCCCGTGCGGGCGACCCGTCGGGTATTCCCCGGGTGCGAGCGCGCGTGCGGCGGTAGCGGGGGTGCCGGGATACCCTGACCCCGCGCGCACGGACGTCAGAGCGTCCGACGCCCCTCGAAGGCGCGGCCCAGGGTCACTTCGTCGGCGTACTCCAGGTCGCCGCCGACGGGGAGACCGGATGCCAAACGCGTCACGCGGATCTCGAGGGTGTGCAGCAGCCGGCTGAGGTAGGTCGCCGTGGCCTCTCCCTCGAGGTTGGGGTTCGTCGCCAGGATGACCTCTTGAACGGTGCCGTCGGCGAGGCGCTGCATGAGTTGGGTGACGCGCAGATCGTCGGGACCGATCCCCGCGATGGGGCTGATGGCGCCGCCTAGCACGTGGTAGAGGCCGCGGAACTCGCGGGTGCGTTCGATCGCCGCGACGTCTTTGGCGTCTTCGACCACGCAGATCAAGGTCGCATTGCGACGCGGGTCGCGACAGATCGAGCAGCGGTCCTGCTCGGAGACGTTGCCGCAGATCTCGCAGAACTTCACCTTGTCGCGGATCTCTCCGAGCAGCGTCGACAGGCGCGATACATCGAACGACGGCGACTGCAGGATGTGGAATGCGATGCGCTGAGCCGACTTCGGGCCGATGCCCGGAAGGCGGCCGAACTCGTCGATCAGGTCTTGGACGATGCCGTCGTACATCAGGTGAACCTCGTCGGGGGCTCGTAGGGCTCATCGCGCACGTAGTTCGCCCCGAGCATCTGGCGCACCACGGCTTCGCCGTATCGCTGGACGCCCCCGCTGAGCGGGGCCATGCGCGGAACGACGACCGGCGGCAGCGGGGCCTCGACCTCGTCGACCGGTGGGATGACGTCGTCGTCGTCGACCTCGTCCGGTGCGGCCACCGAGGGGGTGACCTCGCGCGGCGGCAGGACAACGCCCTCGTGCAGCTCGGAGGGGGCGACCGCGGTCGCCTCGTCGGGCTCGTCGTCGACGGCGAGGGCCGTGGACGGAGCCGCAGGGACCCGCATCGCCGCCGGGGCGGAGCCGTCGGATGCCGGGATCGGCGCGACGGCCCACTCGGTCACCGACGATGAGTACGGCGCCGAACCCTGCGGAGCGCGAGTCGTGGTCGTGGGAGCGCCCGACGCCGGGCCACTCGTGGGAGCCGAGGGGCCTCGCGAGGAGCCGCCGGGACCGGATCCCCCGTGACCGTCTCCCTCGAGGCGCGCGAGGTACTTGACCCGGACGCCGAGGACCGCCTGGATGGCCTGGCGGAGATCTTCGCTCGGGCCGCCCTCCGGGGTGCGCGTCTTGAAGGCGGTGAGATCGCTCCCCGTCCGAAATGCCAGCGTGAGCACGTCGCCCTCGAAGGCGGCGACGGCGGCGGTCGACACGATGAGCCACGACGACCGGCTCGCGACCTCGAGCTGGCCGAGAACCTCGGGCCACGCGTCGCGGACGTGTCCGAGCTCGATCGGGCCGACGGGAGTGGCGGGCGGCGTGGGCGCGGTCGGTTCGAGCGGCGAGGCGTCTTCCGTGTCGTCGGACGGCGCGCCCGAGGTCGACGCCGCGGCGGGTCGCTGTGCAGCCGACTCCGACGCCGAGGACGCAGCGGCGTCGTGGCGCGGGGCTGCTGCCGCGGGGGCCTCGGTGGGCGCCGATTCGGGCTCGGGGTCGAGTTCGGACGACGCGGTCTGCGGAGTCGGAGCCGTGTCGAACGGGTGGACGTCGTCCGACGCCTCGACACGACCGGAACCCGCAGACGCCGCAGCACGCGCGGCGGGGCGCGACGGCGATCCTGCCGACGCCCGAGTGTCTTCTTGGTCGGACGGGCTCGGGCCCGACGGGGAGATCGCCCCCGTTGCGCCGCGCGCGGGTGGCGCTGCCGTCTCAGACGGCGACTGCTCGTCGTCGTCGAAAGGCGGAGGAGCGTCGTCGTCGGTGAACGGCGGCGGTGCATCGTCGTCGCTCGGTCCGAAAGAGGGCGGTTCTGCATCGGCCGGGCGCACCGGAACCGCCTGCGGCTTTCCCGGTGAGGCCGCGGCGGGTGCCGCCGGAGCGGGCGAAGCGGCACCGGGTGCGGCCACACCGGGTGTCGCGGCACCCGGTGCGGCGATACCGGGCGACGCGATCCTCCCGGCAGACGCAGCGGCTGGCGCGGCGACACCGGGAGAAGCGACCGCGGGAGACGCAGTCGGGGGCGCGACGGAGGGGGAGGCAACCGCCGGAGAAGTGCTGCCCGGGGAGGCGATCCCGGGCGCGGCAACTCGCGATCCTCCGGGGCTCGCTACCGCGGGGGACGCCGGCGATGTGCCGGGAGAGGCGATGTCGGCCGCGGGAGACGCCGGTCTTCCCGTCGCGGGGGCCGGAGCGGAGGCATGCGAGCCGCCACGCGTCGCCTCGAGATCGTGCGCCATGGCGGGCGACGTGCCCTGGGCGACGCCGGCGTGGGTGAGCACGCGTGCGACCAACAGCTCGAGCTGCAGGCGCGGGGACGTGGCCCCGGTCATCTCGTCGAGGGCGGCGACCACCAGGTCGGCGGTGCGCGAGAGGCGCGGCGCGCCGAACGCCGTCGCCTGACGGGACATGCGATCGAATTCATCGTCGGGGATGCCGCGCAGGATCGCCGAGGCGCCCGCGCCTGTGGCTGCCACCACGATCAGGTCGCGCAAGCGCTCGAGCAGGTCGTCGACGAAACGACGCGGGTCTTGACCGGTCTGCACGACCCGGTCGACGGCGGCGAAGGCTCCCCCACCGTCGTTGGCGGCGAAGGCGTCGACGACTTCGTCGAGGAGCTCGGAGTGCGTGTAACCGAGGAGCGCGACCGCGCGCTCGTACCGCACGAGGACGTGACCGCCCGCGTCCGCGTCGGAGCCGGCGATGAGCTGGTCGAGCAGGGAGAGCGTGTCGCGCGGCGATCCGCCACCGGCGCGGACGACGAGCGGAAGCACACCGGCCTCGACGCCGACGCCCTCGGTCTCACACAGCTCTTGGACGTACTCGAGCATGGCCGCGGGCGGAACGAGCCGGAAGGGATAGTGGTGCGTGCGCGAACGGATCGTGCCGAGCACCTTCTCGGGCTCGGTGGTGGCGAAGATGAACTTCACGTGCGCGGGCGGCTCCTCGACGAGCTTGAGCAGCGCGTTGAAGCCCTGCTGCGTCACCATGTGCGCCTCGTCGAGGATGAAGATCTTGAAGCGATCGCGCGCGGGTGCGAAGATCGCGCGCTCGCGGAGGTCGCGGGCGTCGTCGACGCCGTTGTGGCTCGCCGCGTCGATCTCGACCACGTCGAGCGATCCGCCGCCACCGCGACCGAGTTCGACACAGCTGTCGCACGTGCCGCACGGGGTGTCGGTGGGGCCGGCGGCGCAGTTCAGGCAACGCGCGAGAATACGGGCTGACGTGGTCTTACCGCAGCCGCGCGGACCCGAGAACAGATACGCGTGACCCACGCGATCGCTGCGCAGTGCGGTCATGAGCGGCTCGGTCACCTGAGACTGCCCGATCATCTCGCCGAACGCCTCGGGGCGGTATCGGCGGTACAGGGCTGTCGTCACCACACCAGCCTACGGCGTACCTCCGACATCGCATCCGCCGCGGTCGATCGGCCCCGCCAGAACAACGGATGCCGAGCCCCGGGCCGTCATCGCGCGGCGGCGCCCGAGACGCCGAACGCGGCGGCATCCCGGAGGATGCCGCCGCGTCGATGGTTCAGAAACCGCCGTCGAGCCCGACCGCGATCGGCCCGTCGTCGTCGCCGACGATCGGAATCGCCGTCGTGACGATCGGCACCGAGGCCGACAGGAGCGTGCCGTCCTCGCGCACCGAGCCCTCGAGCTGGCGGATCGAGGGCCGACCCGGCCGCACCGGGCCCTGCCCGTGGAGCGCGACGCGCACGGTCTCACCCGGAGCCACGGTGTACGTCGCCCCGCGCACCGCGAAGGTGACGGGGTCGCCCTCTCCCCCGGCGCGCAGCGTCAGCGCGGTCTCGGTGAGCGTGATGTCCAGGCGCGTGCCGTGCCAGTGCAGCACGTACGACAGCTCGGGCCAGTCGGCCGGAAGGCGCGGGTCGAAGGTGAGCAGGCCGAAGTGGTCGCGCATGCCGCCGAAGCCGCTCACCAGGGCGGTCCACACCCCACCGGCCGATGCCACGTGCACGCCGTCCGAGGCGTTGTGGTGCAGGTCTCCGAGGTCCACGAAGGCGGCCTGCCGGAAGTACTCCAAGGCGAGGTCCTGGTAGCCCACCTCGGCCGCCAAGATCGACTGCACGACCGCCGACAGCGTCGAATCGCCCGTCGTCAGCGGGTCGTAGTACTCGAAGTCGGCGAGCTTCTCGGCATCCGTGAAGTGATTTCCCTGCAGGAACAGCGCGAGCACCACATCGGCCTGCTTGAGCACCTGGTAGCGGTAGATGACCAGCGGGTGGAAGTGCAGCAGCAGGGGGCGCTGGTCGGGCGGGGTGTTCTCGAGGTCCCAGATCTCGCGTTCGAGGAAGACGGCGTCCTGGGGATGGATGCCGAGGGCCTCGCTGAACGGGATGTGCATGGCCTCGGCCGCCTTGTCCCAGCGCTCCGGCTCGGAGGGGTCGAGGTTCATGCGGTCGGCCATCTGCGCATAGGCCTCGGGGTTGTTCTCGGCGAGGTCGCGCACCGTGCGGGCGGCGAAGCGGAGGTTGAAGCGCGCCATGACGTTCGTGAAGAGGTTGTCGTTGACGACGGTGGTGTACTCGTCCGGTCCGGTCACACCGTGGATGTGGAACGAGTCGCGCTCCCCGTCTTCGGCGGCGTCGCTCGAGCGCCAGAAGCCCAGCGTCGACCAGAGGCGGGCGGTGTCGACCGCGATGTCCACACCCTCGCGGGCGAGGAACTCCTCGTCCCCCGTCGCGCGGACGTACTTCGCCAGGGCGAAGGCGACGTCGGCGTTGATGTGGTACTGCGCGGTGCCGGCAGCGTAGTAAGCGGACGCCTCTTCGCCGTTGATGGTGCGCCACGGGAACAGGGCACCCGCTTCGTTGAGCTGGTGCGCGCGCTTGCGGGCGGCAGGGAGCATCAGGTACCGCATGCGCAGGGCGTTTCGGGCCCAGAGCGGCGAGGTGTACGCCAGGAACGGCAGGACGTAGACCTCGGTGTCCCAGAAGTAGTGACCGCTGTACCCGGAACCGGTGACGCCCTTCGCCGGGACACCCTGTCCGTCGGCGCGGGCCGCGGCCTGCGCGAGCTGGAACAGGCACCAGCGCGTGGCCTGCTGCAGGTCGCCGTGACCGCCGATGCGCACGTCGGAGCGGTCCCAGAAGTCGGCGTACCAGGCGATCTGCTTCTCGACGAGCCCGTCGACCCCCGTCTCGACCGCACGGTCGATCGTGCGTCGGCAGCGATCGAGCAGCTCACCCGTGGGGACGCCCCGCGAGGTGTGATAGCTCACCAGCTTGGTGATCGTGGTGGGCACGCCGGCCTTCGCGTGCACGCGGTAGATGTTCTTGGCGATGTCGGGCTCGACGAGCTGACGCGAGGTGTACTCGTTCTCCGTCTCGACGAGGTGGTCGGCGATGACGGCGAGCGTCATGTTCGACTCGCTCACCTCGTAGCTGAGCGCCGAACGGTTGCCGTCCTGCCAGTACTCGCGCGGCTGCAGCACGCGATCGCTGAGCTTCTCGGTCTTTCGCGGGTCGAAACCGGACTGCTTGGATGCCATGGGCGAGCCGCCGTAGATCCCCTCGCCGTCCTGACGATTGAGCAGCTGATTGCTCACGGTGACGGGAGCGTCGGCGTCGAGCACCGTCACGGTCAGACGGAGGACGGCGAGGTGCTTCTCGTCGAACGAGACGAAACGCTCGTCCTCGATCCGCACGCGCTTGCCCGAGGGCGTGACCCACAGCAGGTTGCGGCGGAGGATTCCCTGGCGCATGTCGAGCACGCGCTCGTACTCGCGGACGTCGGCGACGTCGAGAGAGAGCGGCTCGTCATCGACGTAGACGCGCATGACCTTGGCATCCGGAGCGTTGATGATCGTCTGCCCGACCTCGGCGAAGCCGTAGGCCTGCTCGGCGTGCCGGATGGGGAACGTCTCGTGGAAGCCGTTGATGAAGGTGCCCTGTTCGAGGGCGAAGCGCCCCTCGATGGAATTGCCGCGCAAACCGAGGTACCCGTTGCCGACGGCGAAGAGGGTCTCGGTGACCCCCACGTCGTCGAGGGAGAACTCGGTTTCGACGAGGCGCCATTCGTCGACGGGAAAACGATCGCGGTCGATCATCGGGGCGTGCCTTCCGGTGGCAGGTTCGGGTAGGCGCGGGGCGGCCTCGGGCCGTTCGCGCGGGTGGTGCTCGGTCTCGCCGATGGGGGCGGGCGATGACGCGTGTCGCGGGTGGCGACGGCTCAGTCTACGAACGCCGCGAGGTCGTCGACGACCACGGTGGCCCCGGCGGCACGGAGGTCGTCCGCCCCGACGCCTCGGTCGACGCCCACGACGACGCCGTAACCGGCGGCGACGGCGGACTGCACGCCGCTCAGAGCGTCTTCGACGGCGACGGATCGGGCGGGGTCGACGCCCAACAGGCGTGCGGCTTCGGCGAAGACGTCGGGGGCGGGCTTGGAGGAGAGGTTGTCGCGCTCGGCGATCACGCCGTCCATCACGACGGGAAAGCGCTCGCGGATGCCGGCCGCGTCGAGCACCTCGACGGCGTTCTTCGAGCTCGACACCACGGCGATGGGGGTTCCCGCGGCCTGCAGCACATCGAGGAGGGCGACCGAACCCGGGTAGGGCGCGATGCCTTCGCTACGGAGAATCCGCGAGAACACCTCGTTCTTGCGGTTGCCCACTCCGCACACGGTGTCTTCGGACGGATCGTCGGAGGGGTCGCCCCACGGGACCTCGACGTCGCGGCTGCGCAGCAGGCTCGCAACGCCGTCGTACCGCTTCTTGCCGTCGACGTACTCGAAGTAGTCGCGATCGGTGTAGGCCGGCTCGATCTTCCACGCCGCGAACAGTTCGTCGAACATCGTCTTCCAGGCGCGCATGTGGACCTCGGCCGTGGGCGTGAGGACGCCGTCGAGGTCGAACAGCACTCCCTCGAAAGCGGTGAGGTCGGGCAGGTCGGGGCTGTCGGTCACGGCGGGCTCCAGATCGGTGTGCGGGTCACGGGCGCCGATGCGCGGCGATCTCAGGGTAGCGGTCGGGGGCGGACCGAGCCGGTTGCACGGCGGGCCGTTCGAAGAGGTGAGGGGCCGCGAGCGACTCAGCCGGTGACGGAGAGGGTCTGACGGGCGATCTCGAGCTCTTCGTCGGTGGGGACGACCAGCACCTGGACACGCGAGGCGTCGGTGGAGATGCGCCGGATGCCGCGCTCTCGCGAGGCGTTGCGCTCGGGATCGATCTCGACGCCCGCGAAGCCGAGGGTGGCCATGGCGCCCTCTCGCACGGCGGCGGCGTTCTCGCCCACGCCCGCGGTGAACGAGATGACGTCGACGCCGTCGAGCTGCGCGAGATACGCGCCCGCATACGCGCGCAGGCGGTGGATGTAGACGTCGAAGGCGAGCTGGGCCGACGGGTCGCCGGCCTCTCTGCGCTGTCCGATGTCGCGCATGTCGGACACACCCGCCAGACCCAGCAGGCCGGAGCGCTTGTTGAGGAGCGTGTCGAGGTCGGCGGTCGACATGTCGGCGCGACGGGCGAGCTGCAGCAGCACCGCGGGGTCGAGGTCGCCCGAACGCGTGCCCATGACAAGTCCCTCGAGCGGGGTGAGTCCCATCGACGTGTCGACCGAGCGGCCCCCCTCGATCGCGGCGACCGAGGCGCCGTTGCCGAGGTGGAAGACGATCTGCTTGAGCTCGCCGAGAGGGCGGCCGACGAAGGCCGCGGCGGCTTCGCTGACGAACTTGTGGCTCGTTCCGTGGAAGCCGTAGCGACGGATGCGGTGGGCTTCGGCGACCTCGCGGTCGATCGCGTAGGTGTACGCCTCGGGGGCGAGGGACTGATGGAACGCCGTGTCGAAGACGGCCACGTGCGGCACGTGGGGGAAGGCCTTCTTGGCCGCGACGATCCCCGCGAGGTTGGCCGGGTTGTGCAACGGCGCCAGCACCGAGAGCTCGTCGATGTTGATCTCGACGAGGGGGGTTACGACGGTGGGTGCGAAGAACCGCGCCCCACCGTGCACGACCCGGTGCCCGACGGCGACGGGCGGGCGTTCGTCGAGCGACGGGCCGTGCTGCGCGAAGGCCTCGAGCATGACGGCGAAGCCCGCCGTGTGATCGGCGATCTCGCGCTCGATGGTCGAGGTGGCATCGGTCACCGTCGGCACGGGCTCGCCCGCTGCGCCGAAAGACGCCGCCTTCACCGTGTGCTTCGCGACGCCGGTGCCCTCGCCGATGCGCTCGACGAGTCCCGAGGCGAGGACCTGTTCACGCGCCATGTCGAGCAGCTGGTACTTGAACGACGACGACCCGCTGTTGACGACGAGGACGACACTCACTGGGTGACCCCCTGGGCCTGGATCGCGGTGATGGCGATGGTGTTGACGATGTCGTCGACGAGAGCGCCGCGCGACAGGTCGTTGATGGGCTTGTTCAGCCCCTGCAGGACGGGCCCGATGGCGACGGCTCCGGCCGAGCGCTGCACGGCCTTGTAGGTGTTGTTTCCCGTGTTGAGATCGGGGAAGACGAACACCGTCGCGCGCCCGGCCACCTCGGAGTCGGGCATCTTGGCCCGGGCCACGGCGGCGTCGGCGGCGGCATCGTATTGGATGGGGCCCTCGACCAGCAGCTCGGGCGCCCGCTCGCGCACGAGGGCGGTGGCGGTGCGCACCTTCTCGACGTCGGCGCCGGTGCCCGACTCGCCGGTCGAGTAGGACAGCATCGCCACGCGCGGCGCGATGCCGAACTGCTCGGCGGTCGCGGCCGACGACACGGCGATGTCGGCGAGCTGCTCGCTGGTGGGGTCGGGGATGACGGCGCAGTCGCCGTACACGAGCACGCGGTCGGCGAGGGCCATGAGGAACACGCTCGAGACGACCGAGACACCCGGGGCGGTCTTGATGATCTCGAAGGCCGGACGGATCGTGTGGGCCGTGGTGTGCGCGGCGCCCGACACCATGCCGTCGGCGAGGCCCAGGTGCACCATGAGCGTGCCGAAGTACGACACGTCGGTGACGGTGTCGGCGGCCTGCGCGTAGGTGACGCCCTTGTGGGCGCGCAGCCGGGCGTACTCGGTGGCGAACTTGTCGACGTGGACGGCGTCGAAGGGGCTCAGCACCTCGGCGTCGCGGATGTCGATGCCGAGCTCGATCGCGCGCCCGCGCACCTCGATCGGCTCGCCGAGGATCGTGAGGTCGGCGATGCCGCGCGAGAGAACGGTGGCAGCGGCCCGCAGTACGCGATCGTCGGTGCCCTCGGGCAGGACGATGCGGCGACGGTCGCTGCGAGCACGGTCGACCAGGCCGTATTCGAACATGAGCGGGGTGACCACGCTCGGGCGGGCCACGCCCAGCTCGCGCGTGAGCAGCTCGGTGTCGACGTGGCGCTCGAACATCGCCAGGGCGGTGTCGTAGCGGTGCTGCGAATCGGCGGCGAGACGGCCACGCGTGTTCATGATGCGCACGGCCGTGTCGTAGGTGCCGAGGTCGGTGGCGATGATCGGCAGCGGCGAGCCCAGCCCGTCGATCAGGCGCACGATCGCGTCGGGCAGTTCGAAGCCGCCGTTGAGAACGATGCCCGCGAGCGAGGGGAACGTGCCCGAGGCGTTGGCGAGGAGGGCGGCGAGGAGCACCTCGCTGCGGTCGGCCGGGATGACCACGACCGCCGACTCCTTGAGACGCGGGAGGACGTTGACCATCGACATGCCCGCCACGACGACGTCGAGGACCTCGCGAGTGAGCAGGGCCGGGTCGCCCTTGATCAGCTCACCCTCGACCGAGCGCAGCACGCCGCGCACCGAGGGGGCGATCAGGAACCGGTCTTCGGGGAGGGCCCACACGGGGACGCTGCGCTGCTCGGCCGGCGCACCGACCGGCACGGCGTCGACGACCTGGCGGACGGATGCCATGATCTCGTCGAGGTGGTCGGGATCGGCGCGGTTCGCGATCACGGCGAACAGCGCCGCTCGCTCGTGCTGGAGTTCTGCCACCGCGAGCGAGGCGATCTGGCCGACCTCGTGAGGGGTACGGGCGACCGACATGCCGAGTGTCTCGCTGTGGCCCTGCTGCGCGCGACCGCCCAGCACGAGGAGCACGGGGGCACCGAGGTTGGCCGCGATCCGGGCGTTGTACGCCAGCTCGGCGGGGCTTCCGACATCGGTGTAGTCGCTGCCGATGATCACGACGGCATCGCACCGCGCCTCGACGGCCTTATAGCGCTCGACGATCCGCCCCAGAGCCGCATCGGCGTCGTCGCGGACGTCGTCGTAGGTGACGCCGACGCAGTCGTCGTAGTCGAGGTCGACGCTGTCGTGGTCGAGCAGCATCTCGAGCACGTAGTCGCGCTCGGCGGTGGATCGCGCAATGGGCCGGAACACCCCCGCGCGCGGCGTCACACGACTGAGCGCGTCGAGGACGCCCAGGGCCACGGAGGACTTGCCCGAATGACCTTCGGCCGACGTGATGTAGATGCTCTGCGTCACGCGTCCAGCCTATTGCGCGCCTCCGACACCGCTGCGGGGTTGCTTCGGCGTCGAGTGATCACGGCGACGCCGGAAGCAGGCGCGCTCCCGCCGCGCGCAGCTCTCCCGCGAGCGCGGCCCCGGGATCGAGGTCGGCGATGATCCCGGTCACTCCGTCCAGCGGCAGGATGCCGAAGCGCGAGGCTGCGCCCAGCTTCTCCTCGCTCGCGAGAACGAACGTCTCGGCCGCGCGGGCGGCGAGCGCTCTCTTCATCGCCGCCTCCTCGGCATCTCCCGTCGACAGCCCGGCCTCGGGATGCACGCCCGTCACCCCCAGGAAGAAGAGGTCGGCGCTGATGTTCTGGGCCGCCTCCATCGCGGCTGCCCCGCAGGCCACGGCGGAGTGCTTGAAGATGCGCCCGCCCAGGACGATGACCTCCGCGTCGTGGTGCAGCAGCCCCGCGGCGATCGTCGGCGAGTGCGTGATGACGGTTCCCGAGAACGAGCGCGGTAGCACGTCGAGCATCGCGAGGGTCGTGGTGCCGCCGTCGAGCAGCACGGTGGCGCCCGGCTCGATCACGGCCACCGCCGCCGCCGCGACACGTGCTTTGCTCGACCGGGCGACCTCGGCACGCGCGGAGTAGTCGGCGACGGCCGGCGATGCCGGGAGGGCGCCGCCGTAGACGCGGACGGCCAGGCCCGCGGCATCCAGTTCTCGCAGGTCCCGACGGATGCTGTCTTCGGACAGACCGAGTTCGACGGCCACGTCCTTCACGACGAGTCGGCCATCGCGGCGGAGGCGGTCGAGGAGGGCGTCCTTGCGGGCGGCGGCGAGCATCACGTTCGCATTCTTGCACGTTTCTGCACTATCGTTCCGACTCATGACCCTCCCCCCACCCGGCTCCACCGTTCCCGACCACCGCGGCCGCACCGGCCTCGACCGGACCGGACTCGACCTCGACAGGAACCCCCGTGTGCAGGTCACCGGCGTCGAGCTCCTCGCCGCCGGATGGCACGTGCTGCGCGCGACCACGTTCCGGTACCGAGGCGACGACGGCGAGTGGACCACCCTCACCCGCGAGACCTACGACCGCGGCAACGGCGCGACGATCCTGCTCTACGACCTCGAACGGCGGACCGTCCTGCTCACGCGACAGTTCCGCTACCCGATCTACGTCAACGACCACCCCGACGGCATGCTCATCGAGACCGCGGCGGGCCTGCTCGACGACGACGACCCCGTCACCGCGATCCGCCGCGAGGCCGAGGAGGAGACCGGCGTGCGGGTAGCCGAGGTGGAGCACGTCTTCGACGCGTTCATGAGTCCGGGCTCGGTCACCGAACGGCTGCACTTCTTCGCCGCGGCCTACGACGGGGCCGAGCGCGAGGGCGACCGCGGGGGCCTCGCCGAGGAGGACGAGGAGATCGAGATCCTCGAGTACGACATCGATGTCGCCCTCTCGATGATCCGGGACGGATCGATCCAGGATGCCAAGACCATCATGCTGCTGCAGTGGGCGGTGCTCGACGGGCCCTTCGCCTCCCGGTGACGGGAACGCAGTCCGACAAGCGCGCAGCTCAGCCGGCATCCCGTCGCGCAGACGAGGCTTCCGGGCAAAGAAAAGACCCTCCGCGCACCCGGTAGAGCCTGGTTACCCTTGCTACGTTTCCGTCCTGGGGGAGTTGGCCGGGATACCGCCACGCGGAGAGCCGAGTACAGCCTACCCGATGCGCGTCACACCATCAGCGGGGCGAGGGCGTCGGCCGCCGGCCGCAGGGCCGACAGCACGTCGACGGGGTCGTCGACACGGTGTCGCGGCCCCGAGAACGCCACGGCGCCCGCCGCCAGGCCGCTCGCATCGACGATCGGCACAGCGAGACACCCGGACGCGGCCACGAGTTCTCCGCTCTGGCGTGTCGCCCCCCATCGTGCGAGGTCGTCGCGCGCGCGGTCGAGTTCGGGCGTACCCTCGTCGCCCTGCGACACCAGCATGAGTCGGCCGAGCGCATACCGGGCGGGTTCGCGCGCAAGACGCGCCTCGTCCGACAGGGGGAAGTCGGGATCGGCATCGACCACCGCGACCCGCCCGTCGACGAACAGCGCGACGTGCACTCCCCCGCGTACGGTCAGGCGCGCCTCGGCGAGCACCGCCCGCGCGGCCGACGACAGACGCGCCGGCGGAGCGACGACGGCCGCCAGCTGCGCGACCTTCGCGCCCAGCGCGAACCCCGCGAGATCCGGCGTGCGAACGAGGTACTCGTCTTCGACGAGGAGGTTCACGAGACGGTAGGTCGTGGCGCGCGGGAGACCGAGCTCGGCGGAGATCCGCTGGGCGCTCACCCCGGCGCCGAGCTGGGCGACGGCCTCGAGGACGGCGAGCGCGGAGTGCACGGCACCGGGCTGGCGTGCGGCAAGCGCCGGTTGCTCACGCATCGCCGGGATGCCGCGGCGACACCACTCCCCCGAGCACCTGCGCCGCGACCGGCTCGTCGTAGACACCGAGCGCCCCCGGGCCGTGCCGGCGACGGAGGACGGAGATGACGGCGGCGGACACGGCGGCCAGCACCGCGACGATCGCGACGACCGGCCCGCCCTCGGCCGCGTCGTCGATGAAGAACGACACGAGGGCCGCGGCGAGGGCGAGCGCCGAGACCCCCGCGACCACCGTGACGCCGACCGTGGATTCACCGATGCGGCGGAGGAACACGGGGGCGGCGACGCAGACGAGGATGTAGGCCACGATGTACCCCGCGGCCCCCACCCCGATCGTGATGTGCATCGCGTCGCGGGTGTCGATCCCCGCGGCGACCACGAGCACCGGCGCAGCCGTGATGACCGGGAGCGCGCACCCGACGGCCGCCGCCGGGGTACCGAAGCGCCGATGCGCGCGTCCGACGGCGTCCGGGAGCACCCCGTCGCGGCTCAGCGCGAACAGCACCCGCACGAGCGCGGTGGTCGTGCCGATCGCACAGGCGAGGAACGACGCCGCGATGCCCAGATCGGCGACCACCCCCCATCCGCCCAGACCGTACGCCTCGGTGAGCTCGTTGACCGGCGAGACGCTGGTCGCCAGATCGGCTCCGAGGGCGTCGAACCCGGCCACCTGGGTCAACGCCGCGAGGACGTAGAGAAGGCCGGACAGAACGACGGTGCCGGTGATCGCGCGCGGGACGTTGCGCAACGGAGACACCGATTCGACGCCGAGCGTCGCTGCGGACTCGAACCCGACGAACGCCGTCAGGGCGATCACCGCCCCCGCCGCGAAAGCCGTCGGATCGAGGTGTGCCGTCCCCACCCCCGCGACCGCGGCGAGGTCGATCGGACCGATGCGCACCAGAAGCGCGATGAGGAGCACGACGATCAGGGCGACCGACAGGGTCTCGACGACGAGAGCGGCACGGGCGGAGATCCGGATGCCGCGGACGAGCACGAACGCGACGAGAAGGCCCTGACCCACGAGGAAGAGTGCGGTGACGATCGTTCGGTCGATCGACGGCCAGACCCCCGACACCAGGTAGGTGGCGTAGTACGCGCCGCCGAGCATGGCGAACATCGCCACCGCGCCATACCCCGTGAGGATCGCCGCCCCCGCGGCGAGGCCGGCCCGTGTGCCGAGACCGCGAGCGGTGTAGGTGTACAGGGCGCCCGTGGCGGCGAAGCGACGGGCGAACTGCGAGATCGTCCGGGCAACCCCCAGGCTCAGGATCGCCGCGGCCACGATCGCGGTGACCGTCGCCCCGGGAGCGACACCCGCCACCAGCAGGACGACCGTCGTCGCCGCCGCGGCCGGGGCGACCGCCGCGATCGACTGAGCGGCGAGGTCGACGATGCCGATCCGGCGCCTGTCGAGCCCGTGCAGGGGCGACCGGTCGCCGAAGCCGGCGACAGGGTCGGGGCGCGCGATGGCGCGAGCGAGTGCGTTCACGTGGTCTCCGTCGGGTGCTGCCGACCGTACGCGGCGGGCGTTGCACCCGGGCGACCCGCGTGTTTCGTGCTCGTGACCTCGACTGAGACACACCCCCGGCGGGCGTCTCACTCGGTGTGGGCACACCTTCACGACGACTACACGGTCCGGCAACGACGCCACGGGAACCTCGACTCACGAACCGCGCACCCTCACCCGAACTCCGGAGGACTGGAAATGACCCAACTCGAATCGAAGGGAGTGGCGGCGTCGGCGAAGCGGACGTTGCAGGGCTCCCTCGGTGTCACGGCGATCATCTTCATGGTGGTCGCCGCCGCATCGCCGCTCACCGTCGTGGGCGGCGCCGGCCCGCTCGGCATCCTGATCGGCAACGGTGTCGGCTACCCGGCTCTGTACGCCGTCAGCGCCGTCATCCTGCTTCTGTTCGCGGTGGGCCTCGCGGCCATGACCCGGCACGTCCCCCGCCCCGGCGCCTTCTTCACCTACATCGGATACGGCCTGGGACGCCCCTCCGGGCTCGCCGCGGCGTGGACCGCGATCCTGACCTACACGACCATCCAGGTCGCGGTGTACGGCTACGTCGGGTACCTGCTCGAGATCACCATCGTGTCGGTGGGCGGGCCGGATCTTCCGTGGTGGCTGTACGCGCTGGCCACCGTCGCGCTGGTCGGGATCCTCGGCTACCGGCACATCGACCTGTCCAGCAAGGTGCTGGGCGTCCTTCTCATCGCGGAGGTGGCGATCGTCCTCGTCCTGGTCGGCGCGGTGGTCGCCACCGGAGGCCCGGAGGGACTGAGCCTCGCGCCCTTCGAGCCCGCCAACATCGCCAGCGGCTCGCCCGGAGTGGGGCTGATGTTCGCGATCGCCGCCTTCATCGGCTTCGAGGCCACCGCCATCTTCCGCGACGAGGCGCGCGACCCCGACCGCACGATCCCGCGGGCGACCTACGGCGCCGTCATCGGCATCGGGGTCTTCTACACCGTGTCGACCTGGGGATTGGTGATGGCCTGGGGACCGAACGGCGTGCTCGCCGCCGCCGCGGAGAACCCCGCGACGCTGATGCTCCGCACCGTCGCGTTGTACCTCGGCACGGTCGGCGAGGTCATCGTCAACGTCCTGCTGCTGACCTCGATGTTCGCGTGCGTCCTGTCGTTCCACAACGTCCTGACGCGCTACCAGCACGCGATGTCGAGCGCCGGGGTCCTCCCGGAGGCGGTGTCCGGAGTGCACGCACGACACCTCTCGCCGCACGTGTCGTCGATCGTGCAGACCGTCACGGCGGGTGTCCTGCTCGCCGCGTTCGCCCTGCTCGGACTCGACCCCCTCCTGCAGGTGTTCACCTGGCTCTCCGGCGTCGCGACCGTGGCCATCGTCATCCTGATGGCCGTGACCTCGGTCGCGGTGATCGTGTACTTCTCGCGCAACCGCCAGGACCGTCGTCCGTGGAACACGATGATCGCGCCGGCGCTCGGCTTCGTGGGGCTTGCGATCTCGGCCGTGGTGATCGTCGCCTACTTCCCCGTGATGGTCGGAGACGTCGACGCCCAGGGCGCGCCCACCTTCGGCGCGGTCACTTGGGCCCTGCTCGCGCTCGTGGTGGTCGTCCCCGCCTTAGGGTACGCCCAAGCCGCCTGGATCCGACGCCGCCGCCCCGCCGCCTACGCCAAGCTCACCGACGCCATCGCGGGATGACCGGATGCCGCGGCCCGGTGTCGCGGCATCCCTCCCGCCCCTTTCCCTCCCGCTCCACCCGAAAGAGACATCATGACCCTCACCGACCCGACGTCCACCGCCTTCACCGCGCCCGCGACGCCCGCCCACCCGCTGGCCTCCCTGTCGCCCGAGGAGATCACCGCCGTGCACGCGATCGCCTCCAGCCTCGACGGGCTCGACGAAGCCACCCGTTTCGCCTACGTCGGCCTCGAAGAAGCCCCGAAGGGCGAGGTGCTGGCATGGGAGCGGGGCGAGGGCCCCTTCCCCGAGCGCCGGGCACGCGTCCAGCTGCTCAACCTGCGCACGGCGCACTCGCTCGACCTCGTCGTGTCGTTGTCCACCGGTCAGGTGCTCCGTCAGACCGAGCTGGACGGCTCGGACGGACAGCTCCCGATCCTCGACGCTGAGTTCGAGGAGGTCGGGGTCATCGCGGGCGAGAGCGCCGAGTGGGTCGCGGCCCTCGCCGCGCGCGGGCTCACGACCGCCGACGTCGTCCTCGTGCCCCTCTCGGCCGGCCACTACGGCTACGAGAACGAGGTGGGTCGGCGCGTGCTGCGCGCCTTCGCGTTCCGTCAGGACCACCCCGGCGACCACCCGTGGGCGCACCCCGTCGACGGCCTCACCGCCTACATCGACGTCGCCGACCGCCGGGTCACCGAGATCATCGACACCCCCGGGTTCACCGTGCCCGAGACGCACGGCAACTACGACGACCCCGAGCTGCAGGGCCCGCCGCTCGAGGGGCTGAAGCCCATCGTCATCACCCAGCCCGAAGGGTCGAGCTTCACCGTCGACGGCGAGCACGTCTCGTGGGGCGAGTGGGACCTGCGCATCGGCTTCGACACCCGCGAGGGCTTGATCCTGCGCCAGCTGTCGTTCGCGGGACGACCCGTGATGTACCGCGGCTCGATCAGCGAGATGATCGTGCCCTACGCCGACCCCGCCCCGAACCGCTTCTGGCAGAACTACTTCGACACCGGTGAGTACCTCTTCGGCCGCTACACCAACGAGCTCGCACTCGGCTGCGACTGCGTCGGCGACATCACCTACGTCGACGCCGTGCTCTCGGACGAGAACGGGATGCCGCGGACCGTCCGCAACGCCGTGTGCATGCACGAGGAGGACTTCGGCACCCTCTGGAAGCACACCGACATCTTCACCGGCGCCAGCGAGGTGCGCCGTTCCCGACGTCTCGTGATCTCGTTCTTCACCACCGTCGGCAACTACGACTACGGCTTCTACTGGTACCTCTACCTCGACGGCACCATCGAGTGCGAGGCCAAGCTCACCGGCATCCTGTTCACCTCGGCCTACCCGGGCGAGGGCTACCCGTACGCCTCGGAGGTGGCACCGGGTCTGGGAGCCCCGTACCACCAGCACCTCTTCTCGGCGCGCCTGGACATGACGGTCGACGGCGTCGCGAACGTCGTGAACGAGATCGACGCCGTGCGCGTGCCGATCTCGGCCGAGAACCCGGCCGGTAACGCCTTCACCAAGAGTGTCACTCCCCTCACGAGCGAGAAGGTCTCGGGCCGTCTCGCCGACGGCTCCGTGAACCGTGTCTGGCAGATCGCCTCGACCGAGAAGACCACCGAACGCGGTCAGGCGACCTCGTACGTGCTCTTCCCGACCGAGACGCCGATGCTGCTCGCCGACGACACGTCGTCGATCGCCGCCCGTGCGGCGTTCGCCACGAAGAGCCTGTACGTCACGAAGTACGACCCCGACGAGCGCTACGCCGCGGGCGACTTCGTCAACCAGCACCCCGGCGGTGCCGGCATCCCGGCATTCATCGCCGGCGACGAGCCGCTCGTGGGCGAAGACGTGGTGCTATGGCACACCTTCGGGCTCACGCACTTCCCCCGCAACGAGGACTGGCCCGTCATGCCGATGGACTACGCCAAGTTCACGCTCAAGCCGTACAACTTCTTCGAGCGGAACCCCGTGCTGAACGTGCCCGCACCGGCCTCGACGCACTGCTCGTCCGCCGCGCACGCATCCGAGCACGAGCACGGCCACGACGCGGGCGACGCCCCGCCCGCCGAATGCCACTGCTGAGGCGATGAGCGAGATCCTCCACGTGGCGGCGGTCGCCCCCGCCGCGGTCGGTGCCTGCTGTCTGGCAGCCGATCGCGCGCGGGTGCGGCCGCCCGAGGTCCTGGCATCCGCCCTCATGCTCCTGGCGATGCTGGATGCCGCGGTGTTCGGGGTGGTCGCTCCGGTCTGGTGGACGGGGCTCCTGCTCGCCGGCGCGATCGCACTCACCGTGTGGCGCCGGCCGCGTCAACGCCGGACGCCGCGCGTCCCCGCGCTGATGACCGTCCATACGACGCTCGGAATGGTCGTGATGGGCGGGCTGCAGCTCGGCATGGGCGGGCACGCCGCCCCCGCCGGCCACGCCCATGGGCTCGCCCTGGCGCCCGTGCTGCTGGGCACGGCGGCGGTCTACGCGGTGCTGTCTCTCGAGATGATGCGTCGCATGCGGGCTCGGCTCGACCGTGCCCAGATCGGTGCGATGGCGGCATCCGTCGCTCTCATGGCGGTGGCGTCGGTGTGACCCCGCGCGCGGCTCGCGAGGTCACGTGTGCGGAAGAGACGCGCGTTCCGCGGCCCGGGCCGCGCGCCCCGTCATCGCGGCCGCACCACCACCGGGTGCCCGGCAAACCGCGGGCATCGAGCCGTGGCGGGTGGCGTCGCTGCTGCTCGCCGAGATCGGCCTCGACGCCGACTGAGCGCGCCCTCCCACCCGACGGCACCGCGGGGCGGGAGGGCCTCGCCGCTCGCCCGCCCCGCGGATCCTGCGCGGTCAGCGGGCGAGACGCAGGGTGACCAGCTGGAACGGGCGCAGGTCGAGCTCGACCACCCCGCCCGCCACGCTCGTCACCGCGGCGGCGTCGACCTCGCGCTCGAGCAGATCGGTCTCGGTGACACCCGCGACCTCGAACCCGGCCTCCACGCGCGCGCGCGTGCGCTCACCCAACGCCTCGTAGAGGCGCACGACGACGTCTCCCGAGCCGTCCTGCGCGAGCTTGACCGCCTCGACGACCACCCCGGGACGATCGAGCGTGACCAGGGGTGCGACCGTCGACTCGGCGGCATCCGCCACCGTCCGCTCGGGCAGGTTGGTGCGGTAGCCCTCGGCCACGGCGTCGACCACGTCGGCGCCCACGACGATGCCGACCTCGAGGTGGTGCGCTCCCTGGTCCTGACCGGGATCGGGGAACTTCGCCGAGCGGATGATCGACAGCCGCACCAGCGAGAAGGTTCCACCCGCCCCGCGCTCGTGGCGCGTGATGTCGTGGCCGTAGGTGGAGTCGTTGGTGACGGCCACGCCGAACCCCGGCTCGGCCACCCGGACCCAGCGGTGGGCGGCGGTCTCGAAGCGCGCGGCGTCCCACGAGGTGTTCGTGTGGGTCGGACGAACGACGTGACCGAACTGGATCTCGCTGGCCGCGCGATCGGTGTGCACGTCCACGGGCACACCGAGCTTGAGGAGCTTCTGCTGCTCGTGCCAATCGACCTCGAGCGAGAGACGCACCGTGCGCGACCCGTTGGCCAGGGCGATGCGCGTGACGATCGTGGAATCGCCCGTGCGTCGCTCGACCAGCACCGCGTCGCCGTCGAGGCGGACGGCCTCGGCGGAGTCGAGGGGGGTGACATGGCGACGGTAGGTCTCGTCGATGTCCCACGCGTCCCACTGGGTGGGAGTGTCGCGGAACACCTCGAACAGCCCCGCCGACTCTCCGGCGGGAACGGCCTCGCGACCCGAGGCGACCTCGATCATCGAGGTGATCAGACCGCGGCCGTCGACGACCACGCGCACGAGGCCGTTGTCGAGCACGAAGCCCTCGCCCGCGGGCCGGGGTGCGACGTCGCCGGCCGGGACCGCGGGGGCGATCGCGAGCGCCGGGGTGCCGGCGCGACGGTGAGGCGCGGCGTTCGCCACGACCGCGTGCTCCCCGGTGCCCACGAGAGCGCGGAGGCTGTCGGCGATGATCTGCTCGAGCTCCGTCGCGATCGCCGCGTAGTTGCGCTCGGCATCGCGGTGCACCCACGCGATCGAGGTGCCGGGCAGGATGTCGTGGAACTGCTGCAGCAGCACCAGGCGCCACAGGCGACGGAACGCCTCGGCCGGGTAGGCGGCACCGGTGCGCACGGTCGCGGTCGAAGCCCACAGCTCGGCCTCGCGCAGCAGGTGCTCGCTGCGGCGGTTGCCCTGCTTGGTGCGCAACTGGCTGGTGTACGTGCCGCGGTGGAACTCCAGGTACAGCTCCCCCGCCCACACGGCCGGATCGGCGTACTCGGCCTCGGCCGTTTCGAAGAAGTCACGCGGGGTGGAGTGCTTCACCACCGGCGCGCCCTCGAGCGAGTGCGTGCGAGCGATCGTCGCGGTCATCTCGCGGGTGGGTCCGCCGCCGCCGTCGCCGAAGCCGTAGGGAAGGAGCGAGGTGCGCGCGCGGCCCTTGTCGGCGAAGTTGCGCTCGGCGTGGGCGAGGTCGGCCGCGGTGACCTCGGAGTTGTACTTGTCGACCGGCGGGAAGTGCGTGAAGATGCGCGAACCGTCGATCCCCTCCCAGCGGAAGGTGTGGTGCGGGATGCGGTTGGTCTCGTTCCACGAGATCTTCTGCGTGAGGAACCAGCGGGCGCCCGCGGCCTTCATGATCTGGGGCAGCGCTGCGCTGTAGCCGAAGGAGTCGGGCAGCCACACCTCCTCGGTGTCGATGCCGAACTCCTCGAGGAAGAACGACTTGCCCTCGACGAACTGCCGGGCCATGGCCTCGCCGCCCACCATGTTGGTGTCGGACTCGACCCACATGCCGCCCACCGGCACGAAGCGCCCCTCGGCGACGCGCGCCTTGAGCCGCTCCCAGAGGGCCGGGTAGTGCTCCTTCATCCACGCGAACTGCTGCGCGGACGAGCTGGCGAAGACGAACTCGGGATCTTCGTCCATGAGCGAGAGCACGTTGCTGAAGGTGCGCGACACCTTACGGGCGGTCTCCCGCACCGGCCAGAGCCACGCCGAGTCGATGTGCGCATGACCGACCGCGTGCAGGACATGAGCGCTGGATGCCGCGGGGGCGGCGAGCAGAGGAGCGAGCGCGTCGCGACCGGCCTGCGCCGTCGCCGCGACGTCATCGGGATCGACCGCGTCGATCGCGGCATCCATTCCCTCGAGGAGGGTCGCCCGGCGCGCGGAGGTGGCGTCGAGCTCGGCGATGAGGCCGTGCAGGAGCCGGAAGTCCTGCAGCAGCTCCCACACCGCGAGGTCGCGCAGGCCGATCGACATCTCGCGCAGCGTATAGAGAGGAGTGTCTCCCGCCGTAGCGGGGTCGCCGAGGTGCGTCGGCTCGAACGTGAAGAGACTGCCCACGTCGGGGTTGGAGGCGGCCTCGACGAGCACGTCGATCCGGCCGTCGGTGCCGATGGCCGCCGCGGTGGCGTTGTTGAAGGGCGAAACGCCCTTGATCGGCGCCCCGTCGCGGTTCCAGATCAACGCCTCGCACTGGAAGCCGCTCTGCCCGGCGGTGAACCCGAGGTCGACGACGAACTCGGCCACCGTCCCGGCGGGCAAGGTGCCCGAGCCGTCACGCCAGGCGGCGGGGATCTCTCCCGACACGGCGAACCAGGTGGTGCCCCACGCCCGACCCCACGGCGTTCCGACGGCGAAGGGGCGGTACTCGGCATCCCGAGCCTCGGCGAAGGTCACGGGCTCGCCGGGGGCCTCCCATGCCTGGATGTCGAGGGGCTGGCGGGCGCGGTAGACGGCGGGGGCGAGACGCTCGCGGACGAAGCGTTCGATGCGCATCTCGGTGAGCGCGGTGCGGTCGTGCATGAAGGTGGATTCCTTGTCTGGGGGGACGGGTCAGCCCTTGACCGCGCCGGCGAGGGCCGACGGGCCGCCGAGTCCGCGCTGCACGAGCACGTACAGGCCGAGGACCGGAAGGGAGTAGACGATCGAGTAGGCCGCGAGCTGGCCGTAGGCCACGGCTCCGAACGACCCGAAGAAGTTGAAGATGCTGACCGCCGCCGGCTGGTAGTCGGGGCTGAGCAGCAGCACGAAGGGAACGAAGAAGTTCCCCCACGCCTGGATGAACGTGAAGATGAACACCACCGCGATGCCCGGGCGCATGAGGGGCAGCACGATCTGGACGAGGGTGCGCATCGAACCCGCACCGTCCATCCATGCGGCGTGTTCGAGCTCGACGGGTACGCCGTCCATGAAGTTCTTCATCATCCAGATCGCGATCGGCAGAGCGCTCGCGGTCAGGAAGAGGATCGTGCCGCCGATCGAGTCGATGAGATTCAGCTGCACGAACAAGCTGTAGACCGGCACCATGATCGCCGTGATCGGAAGGCACGTGCCGAAGAGCACCGCGTAGAGGAAGGGCTTTCCCACGCGCATCCTGTACCGCGACAGCGGATAGGCGGCGAGCGAGGCGAGCACGACCGTCGCGATCGAGGTGCCTCCCGCCAGCAGGACGCTGTTCCACAGGGGCTGGAAGAGCAGGTCGGGCTTCATGACGGCGGCGAAGTTGTCGAGGGTGACGACCTCGGGCATCTTGATGGCGAGGGTGGGTTGCGCATCGAGCGAGGCCGTGACGAGCCAGACGAGAGGCACGACGAACAGGATGCCGACGACGAGGAGCAGCGTGTTGGCGACGACCCGCAGCACACGGGTACGCGGCGACGACAGGGACGCCTTCTTGCGCGCGGGTGCACGGCGCGACGACCGGACGCGAGCGCCGGTGACCTCGGGAAGGGTGGCGGTGGTCATGAGGAGACCTCCTCGCGCAGCGCGCGGACGTAGAAGAAGGAGAAGATCGCACCGATGAGCAGCATGATCGTGGCGATCGCAGTGCCGTACCCGAGCTCGCCGAACTTCAGGCCCTCCTGGTAGGCGAGGATCGGCAGCGTCGTGCTCTTGTTGCCGGGGCCACCGCCGGTCATGACGAAGATGAGCGTGAAGACCGAGAGGGTCTGCAGCGTGACGATCATCGAGTTCGTCCCGATGGTCGAGCGGATCATGGGGATCGTGATGAGCAGGAGGCGCTTGATGCCGCTCGCGCCGTCGACCTCGGCGGCCTCGGTGATCTCGGGCGGCACGTCGGCCAGAGCCGCCGAATAGACCATCATCGAGAAGGCCGTCCCGCGCCAGATGTTGGCGAAGATGACCATGAGCACCGGCATCGTGAACAGCCAGCTGACCGGGTCGAGCCCGAAGACGGCGAGGATGGCGTTGAGGGTGCCGTTGTCGCGGAAGAAGGCGTAGGCGGCGAAGGCCGCGACGATCTCGGGCAGCACCCACGCCGTGACGACGATCGTGCCGACCACCGCGGTGACGACGCGGTTGCCCGAGCGCATCATGAGAGCAAGTGCGAGACCCAGGATGTTCTGGCCGATGACGGCCGAGAAGAACACGAAGACGATCGTGTTGACGACCGCGACCGGGAAGTCGGGGGCCTTGAAGAGCTGGGTGTAGTTGTCGAGGCCGACGAACTCGCTCGCGACCGCCGTGGAGCCCGAGAGCGTCGCGTTGGTGAGGGAGCCCCACAGCGAGACGAGGATCGGACCGAGCAGGAACACGGCGAGCAGCAGTGCTGCGGGAAGGAGCGGGAGCGCCCGGGCCGAGGACCGGAGGCCGCGCGTCTTGGCGCGCGACCCCCGGTCGGTTCCGGTCGCCCCGGTCTGAGCCAGGGCGGTCATGCTCAGCCGTTCTGGGTGTTGTCTTCGCCGACGATGCCGATGACGGCCTGATCGTAGGCGGCGGCCGCGTCGTCGACGCTGGACTGCCCGGTCATGACGGCTTCCATGGCGACCTGGATCTGGTTCGAGATCTTGTCGTAGTCCTCGGTCGCCGGACGGAAGTGCGTGGTGTCGACGAAGCTCGAGAACGTCTTGAAGCTCGGGTTCGCGTCGAGGTACTCGCTGGACTGGGCCACGTCGGAGCGCACCGCGATCTGGCTGTTGTCGATGTTGTAGGACGTCGCGTTGTCCTTGTTGACGGCCGTGGAGAGGAAGTCCCACGCGGCGTCGGCGTTCTTGGTGTTCTTGCCGATCGCGAGCGTCCACCCGCCCGACATGCTGGTCGTGCCGGGCGCCTGCCCCTTCTGCGTCGGCATCGCGGCGATGCCGAGGGCGTCGCTCCATGCGGGCCACGGGGCCGTGCCGCCGTCGACCCAGGCGGCCGACTGCCAGGAGCCGTCGAGGGCGATGGCGAGCTTGCCCTTGGGCAGCCAGTCGGCGGTCACGCTGGTGAAGATGTTGGGGTCGAGCGCCTGCTGGAGCGAGGGCCCGAGGCCGCCCTGGTAGACGTCGCTGACGAACTGCAGCGAGTCCTTGAAGCCCTGGCTGCCCACCACCCACTTCTTCGAGGAGGTGTCGTAGAGGCTGTCTTCGGTGCCGTAGAGGAGCATCTCGAGACCCTGCATGGATGCCGCTTCGCCGGCCGTCTTGCCCGAGTAGACGTTGATCGGGATGACGTCGGGGTCGGCCGCCTTGACCTTCTCGGCCGCGGAGAGCACGTCGGCCCAGGTCTTCGGCTGCCAGGGCACCGAGATGCCGGCCTTCGCGAAGATCTCCTTGTTGTACCAGAGGCCGCGGGTGTCCGTGCCGAGCGAGACGCCGTAGGTCTTGCCATCGGGGCCGAGACCGGCCTGCTTGGCCCCCTCGGCGAACTGCGACCAGTCGCTCCACGTCGAGAGGTAGTCGTCGAGGGGAAGCAGGTAGCCGGCGGCCGCGTCGGACTGGATCTTGAAGGTGTCTTCGTACTGGACGTCGGGGGCGGTGCTGGCCGACTTGTTCATCAGCGCGAGCTTCGTGTAGTAGTCGGCGCCCTCGGCCTGGATCGGCACGAGCTCGACGGTCATACCCGGATGCGCGGCCTCGTACTGCGACTTGGCGGTCTCCATCAGCGTCTGCATCTGGTTGAAGGTCGCCGTGGTCTGGTACGCGACGCGGATCGTCTTTCCGTCGCCCGCACCCGCGCTCCCCGCGGAGCAGCCGGCGAGGGCCACGGTCAGGGCGGTGGCGGTCAGAAGACCGGTCGCCATCGTCAGTTTCTTCATTGAAGCTCCCTTGCTCGGGTGGAGACACCGCGTCGCCAGAACCTTTTATAAATCAAATGGACTAACTCGGCAAGTCCGAGAGCGCGAGCGCGCGTAACGATCGGGACTCGCCCGGCTATGAGAGACGGTGGGCGCGCCTCAGAGCGCGATCATCATGCGCGCCGGCCGCGCGGAGAAGGCACCGTCGAGCATGAGGCAGGCGGCCCCGACGGCCGCCACATCGGACCCGACACGTGAGCGGCGCACGACGATCTCGCGCGTCGCGGTCGAGGCGGCGTCCACCGCGACGCGCTCGGCGACGATGTCGCCCAGGACTCCCGCGAGACGCTCCCACACCGGACCGCCGAGGACCACCTCGTCGACGTCGATGAGGTTGTTCGTCACCACGAGCGCTCGGGCGATGCGCGCCCCCGCCTGTCGCAGCACGGCGGCCGCGCGCTCCTCGCCCTCGCGGGCGTCTCGCACGAGCCGATCCAGATCGGGACGGGTGTCCCCGGCGCGAGCGGGAGCGTACCCCGCCTCGGCGAGCAGCACGCGCGGCTCGATCGACACCCCCAGGCAGCCGTGTGCCCCGCAGGCGCACTCCGGGCCCTCGGGATCGACGACGACGTGGGCGATGCCGCCCGCGTTGCCGGTCCGTCCGCGCACGGGAGCACCCGCGATCGCAAGTCCGACGCCGACGCCGGCACCGTAGTACAGGAACATCGCGTCGCCGAGAGCATCGGAGCGGTCGAACCACATCTCGCCCACCATGGCGGCGGTCACGTCCTTCTCGACGATGACCGGCAGGCCCGTCACGGCTCCCAGGTCTTCGCGCACGTTGACGTTGTGCCACTCGGGCAGCAGGGGCGGGTCGAGCAGGCGCCCCCCACGCGCGTCGAAAGGACCCGGGGCGGCGACGCCGACACCGAGCACGAGCTCGCGCGGGATGCCGGCGCGCTCGACGATCGCGTCGACGGCGGCACCCACGGCATCCACGAGACTCCCGGGGGCGGACACGACGGGGCGGGCGATCTCGTCGTGGACGATGACCTCGCCCGCCATGTCGACGACCACGATCGTGTCGACCACGGGATCCAGGTGCACGCCGACCGCGAATCGCGAGCGCGGCGCGAGCTTGAGCATCGTGCGCGGCTTGCCGGGGCCGGAGATGACCTTGCCCGCCTCGACGATGAGTCCCTCGTCGGCCAGGCGACGGGTGACATTGCTGAGCGTCTGCGCGCTGAGACCGGTGCGCGCCGTCAGCTCGACCCGGCTGAGTCCCTCGGGCGAGCGCCGGATGTGGTCCAGCACGAGCGTCTGGTTGTACTCCCCGACGGCGGGCAGGTTGGATCCGGTGCGCATGACCCCCGCCCTCGTTCGCCGGTCCGCGGCGCGGGCCCTCTCGCCCAGATTACGCCCGCTCATCCACGCACTTCTCGGTACGGTGCGCTCAGGACTGCAGCGCCAGTGCGGCCGCGCCCAGCAACGGTCCATCGCCGTCGAGACCCGAACCGACGATGCGGCACCGCCTCGCATAGGCGTGCAGCGACGCGGCCTGGGCTGCGGCGCGCACCTGGTCGACGTAATCGGGGGCGACCTGCGAGAAACCGCCGGCGATGGCCACGGCCTCGAGGTCGCACAGCGTGGCGGCCGCGGCGATGGCCTGGCCGACCGCGGTCGCCGAACGGCTCACGGCGGCGATGGCGGTGGCATCCCCCGCCGCGTGCGAAGCGGCGAGATCCAGACCGGTCTCGCCCTCCCAGCCCTGCGACCTCGCCCACGCGACGGTCCCGGGCCCCGCGGCGACGGCCTCGAGCGTCGCCGCCACGATCTCGCCCCCCTCGAGGGTGCGGACGAAGGTCTGGCCCAAGTGGCCGGCGTTGCCGCTCGCTCCGCTGACGGGACGACCACCGAGGACGAGGCCGCCGCCCACGCCGGTCGACACGACGATGGCCATCGCGTCGTCGCAGCCGACGAGGGCCCCGCGCCAGTGCTCGGCGAGGGCGATGCAGGTGCCGTCGAGCGCGAGATGGATGGGGCCGTCGACCAGCCCGCGCAGCACCTCGTCGACGGGCAGCCCCGCCGCCAGCGGGAGGTTCAGGGGCGACACCGAGCGCGAGGGCAGGTCGACCGGGCCCGCGCTGCCGACGCCGATCGCGGTGACCGTGGCTCCCGGTACGGCGGCGAGCGCGGCTTCGGCGGCCGCGCGGACGTTTCCGGCGATGGCGTCGCGGTCGTTCTCACGGCCGGTGGGGCGTCGGTTCACGCTCGCGCGGACCACCTCGCCGGAGGCCGAGACCAGGGCCGCGTCGACCTTGGTCCCGCCGATGTCGACGGCGAGCACATGGGTGACGGCGGGCAGGGACGGGGTGGTGTGCGACATGCGCGGGCTCCTCGGGTGGACCAACGCTCCCCGATCCTAGGGGCGAGCCCCCTCTCCCCGAGTGACGCCTGTGCACCCGCGGCTTTCCGACCCCCGCCGCCGCGGCCCGGGTTACGATCGGGTCACGGTGGCGAGGACGCGCCCGCCTCCGCGACAAGAGAGATGCCATGGACGAGACCGTCACGCCCGAGGCGACCACGCGGCTGCGCCGCGCAGACACCCCCACCGGCTCGGCTCGGCCCGGTGTCGACACCCCTCTCGACGCGGCGTCTTTCGCCCGGCTGACCGGGGACATTCTGGCCTCGGTGTCGACCGTCATCGACGGCAAGCCGGACGCCGTGCGCAGCGCCCTCATCGCGCTGCTCGCCGAGGGCCATCTGCTGATCGAAGACGTCCCGGGCGTCGGCAAGACGATGCTCGCGCGGGCACTGGCTGCCACGGTCGACGCGGACGTGCGCCGCATCCAGTTCACTCCCGACCTCCTGCCGGGCGACATCACCGGCGTGTCGGTCTTCAACCCCGTGCAGCGGCAGTTCGAGTTCACCCCGGGCGCGGTGTTCGCGCACATCGTCATCGCCGACGAGATCAACCGCTCCTCCCCCAAGACGCAGTCGTCGCTGCTCGAGGCCATGGAGGAGCGCCAGGTCACGGTCGACGGCCGCACGCACGTGCTCCCCTCGCCGTTCCTCGTCGTCGCGACCCAGAACCCGTTCGAGATGGAGGGCACGTACGTGCTCCCCGAGGCCCAGCGCGACCGTTTCCTGCTGCGGATCTCGATGGGATACCCGGATGCCGCGGCCGAGGCGCTCATGCTCCGCCAGCGCGACGCGGTGAACCCTCTCGACGCCCTGACACCGGTCGTGACCGCGCGTCAGGTGACCGCGCTGATCGCCTGGGCACGTGGCGTGCACGTGGCTCCCGCTCTCGAGGACTACGTCGTCGCCCTCGCGCAAGCCACCCGCAGTCACCCCGACATCCGTCTGGGGGCGAGCCCGCGCGCGACCCTGCAGCTCGTGCGCGCCGCCAAGGTGCGCGCCGCTCTCGACGGGCGCGCGTACGTCATCCCCGATGACATCACCGCTCTGCTGTCACCGGTCTTCGCGCACCGCCTGATCGCCAACCGTTCGGCCGCGGGCGGGCGGGCCGGGGCCGCGGTCGTCGCCGACGCGCTCGAGCGCATCGCGACGAGCGTGCGCGTTCCTCTCGCCCCGCGGCCGTGAGCACCGGCGTGAAGCGCCTGTGGCCCTTCACCCTGCGGGGCACGGGGGCCGTCCTCCTCGCCGTCGCCGGGTTCGTGATCGCGCAGCGCGCCGGCATCCCGGAACTGCTGTACTTCGCCACCCTGCTCGTGGCTCTGCTGGCGGTGTCGGCGATCGCGCTGCTGCTGACGCGCGGCACGGGGTCGGTCTCACGTGTGGTGACGCCCGAGACCCCCGAGGTCGGAGGTCCGGCGACCGTCGTGGTGCGGACGACGCTCTCCAGCGCCCTCCCCACCGGTCCCGGACGATGGAGCGACACGCTTCCGGCGGGACTCACCGGCCATGCCCGGGGGACCTCGGCACCCATCGCCTCGACGCTCTCGGGTGCAGCGGGCACGGTCGAGGTGCGCTACGACGTGGTCGGCGCTTCGCGCGGCATCCACTCGATCGGTCCTCTCGAAGTGACGACCACCGATCCCTTCGGCCTGGTGCGCCGTCGCATCGCCCTCGGCCGGGCGACCTCCGTGACGGTGGCCCCGGCGATCGTCGATCTGGCTCCGCTCCCCTCGGCGTCGGGTGAGGCGGGCGGCACGCGCCAGACCGCGGCCCTGCAGCTGGGACAGGGGGCCGACAACCTCGTCGCCCGTCCCTACGCGCCGGGCGATTCGATGCGTCGCATCCACTGGCGGGCCACCGCCCACCGCGACACGCTGATGGTGCGCCAGGAGGAGCAGGAGTCCTCGCCGGCCGCCACCGTGGTGATCGACCGCGCGCTCTCGCGGTGGTCGCCGCTGGCCGCCCACGCTCCCGGCAGCGACCCCGCTTTCGAGACGGCGGTGACCGCGTGCGTCTCGGCGGTCGCCCACCTCGTGCACGAGGGGTACACCGTCGACGTCGTCGACAGCGACGGCACTCTTCTCACCGACCCGGTCGAAGGCGGCGACGACGTCGAGGCGCGAGCGGCCGCCGCGGGTTTCGCGAGCCTGAGGGCGCGCGCCGACGACGCGTCCCACCGCGTGGTGCCGGTGACCGTCTCGGCTCTGCTGGGTCCCGTCGTCGTCATCACGGGGAACCTGCAGCCCGAGGACCACGCGGCCCTCGGGGCGGTCGGCACGCACTCGGCCCTTCCCGTACTGATCGTGGTGGCCGAGCACGCGCAGCTCGATGCCGTGCGGACCGCCGGCTGGCGCGCGGCGCACCTGCGCCCGGGGGCGGACGTGGCCCTCGCCTGGGACGACGCGATGGAACAGGGGTACGCCCGTGTCGGTCGCTGATCTCACCGTGCTGCGCACTCCCCGCCGTCGCCGCGACGCGACCCTGCTGACCATCGGTCTGTGCGCCGCGATCGCCGCCGCGATGCTGCCGGTCTTCTCGGTCATCGCCCCGGGCGCCTGGGTCGCGGGGGCCGTTCTCGTCGCCGGAGGCTCACTCGGCGCGGGGCTGATCGTCCGTCTGTCGCGGCTGCCCGCCCTGGTGGCGAGCATCGCGGAGGTGGTCGTGTGGATCGTGCTGCTCACGGCGATCTTCGGCCGCTCCACGGCCCTGTTCGGTGTCATCCCCACCCCCTCGACCTTCGCCTCGGTACCCGGGCTCGTCGCCCAGGCCTCGGCGGAGATCCGCGACGGCGTCGCCCCCGTCCCGCCGGATGAGGGCTTGGCGTTCCTCTTGATCGCCGCGATCGGCGCGCTCGCCATCGTCCTCGACCACGTCGTCCTGACCGCCCGGATGCCGTTGCTCGCCGGAGTGGGCCTGGTCGCCGTCTCGCTCATCCCGACGATCGCGATCCCCTCCGACGTCGACGTCGCAAGCTTCGTGGCGCTGGCGGCCGCTCTGCTGTTCCTGCTCCGCATCGACACGCGAGCCCGTGCCGCGGCTTCCGCGCGCCGGGACGATCGCGCTCGCTCCGCGCAGGGCCGCCGTCTCTTCGGGGTCTCGGCGACGGCTCTGGGCGTCGCGGCCGTCGCCGTGATCGTCGCCGTGGTCGCGACCCCCCTGCTCCCGCAGCCGGGCCTGCGGTTCGCCAGCGGCGGCACGGGCGGCCTGGGTACGACGATCAACCCCAACCTCGAGCTCGGCAACGACCTGCGGCAGCCGCGCGACGTCGAGGTGCTGAAGGTGCGCACGACGGGTCCGACGGCGCCGTACCTGCGCGCGGTCACCCTGTCGCGCTTCGACGGTGCCGTCTGGCAGCCCGACAGCTTCGACACCGTCCCGCTGCCCTCCGACGGCGCGGTGTTCGACCGCGTGGGCGTCGACGGCGACGTCGCCCTGGCCGATTGGACGACCACGGTCACCGTCGACCAGCTCGACAGCCCCTGGCTGCCGGTGCCGTACCCGGCCTCGACGGTGACGGGCCTGAACGGCGACTGGCTGGGCATGCCGCAGAACCGCACGGTGGTGACCCGCGCCGGATCCACACGCGAGCAGGTCTACGAGGTGCAGGCGAGCGTCCCCCGCCCGACCCTCGAGCAGATCCGTTCCAAGACCGTCGGCGGAACGGACCTCGACCCCGCGCTGACCGCGCTCCCCGCCGACGTGCCCGCCGTCATCGGCGACACCGCCCGTGAGGTCACCGCGAACGCGCAGACGCCCTACGACAAGCTCGTGACCCTGCAGAACTGGTTCCGCGGCAGCCAGTTCCGCTACTCGCTCGACGCCCCCGTCGATTCCGGGTTCGACGGAGCGGGCCTCGACGCCGTGGCGCAGTTCCTGCAGGTGCGCGCCGGGTACTGCGTGCACTACGCCTCGGCCTTCGCCGTCATGGCCCGCACCCTCGGCATCCCGGCGCGCATCGTCATCGGCTACCTTCCCGGCACGGCCTCGAGCATCCCCCAGCAGGGCGGCACCGAATACTCGGTCAGCTCGAGTCAGCTGCATTCGTGGCCCGAGGTGTACTTCGAAGGCATCGGATGGGTGCCCTTCGAGCCGACGAACAGCCTCGGCGTCCCCACGAACTTCGCCTCGGGCTCCTCCGGGAACAACACGACCACCCCGAACACCCCGAGCCAGGATGCCGAGGCCCCGGCCGATCAGCCCTCGTCGGCGCCGTCGGAGGCCGCCGAGAACGACCCCGGGGCGCAGTCCACCGGCGGTGGTTCAGTCGCCGCGCGGCAGAGCACCGCGTGGGTCGCCCCGGTCCTCGGGATCCTCGTGCTGCTGGTGCTCGCCGGGGTCCCGGCCGTCGCCCGGATCGTGCGGCGTCGCCGACGCCTCGCCGCCGCGCGCGCGGGCGACCCGGTGGCCGCGTGGACGGCGATGCTCGAGGACGCGGTGGATCTCGGCATCCCGGTCTCGTCCGCGCTGTCTCCGCGCGCCTTCGCGGTGCTGCTCGTCGAGGAGCATGGCGCACCGTCCAACGACGTCGGTCTTCTCCGCGAGGCCGTCGAACGGGTGAGCTACGCGGGCGACAGCTTCGACCCCGCTCGGGGACCCGGTCTCGTCGCCGCCGTCACGGGCGTGCGTGCGGCTCTCGATGAGAGAACGGCACCGCTGCGCCGGTTCCTCGCGCGGGCGTACCCTCGCTCGCTCGTCGTTCGGCCCGGCGCCGAAGCGATCCAGCGAGAGACCACCGCCGTCTGACGAGTCACTGCCGGCCGCACACGCCTAGACCGCGGACACGGACATCCTCGATCGCCGGTATAGGCACGCCGCGCGAGAATTGCAGTATGCGCCAATTCACGTTCCCGAACGGAGTAACGGTGGGTTGCTATGCGGACATAGACGTGCACCTTGACGCCATCGCGACACTCCGTGTTGGAGCGGTGCTCGAGTCGGTCGCGCCCTACCTCTCCGGCGAAGCAGCGCTGATTGTGTTCTCAGCATCCGCGGAAGAAGCCCTCGGCCTCCCACCAGACCCGCTTCGCAGACGAATGAGGGATCGCACGGGGGGAGGTGAAGCCATGTGGTTTGACACCGCGCCCAACCGCGTCTCGCTATCCATAGAATTTCCGCCGATGGATGACGCCGACGAAGTCGAATCGATGATGAGGCGAAGCGCGAGCTCGTGGCGAAGCCTCCATTTCGAGTCGGCCACCTTCCGTTCTCACTCGGAAGGCGACGAAATTGAGGTGACGTTCACCCCAGACGTTGGCGTCGAGATGCGCGAGCTCGCACGTGATTGCATGCGGGTCATCGCGAGCGTCCGCGGAACGATGCTGTCTGTCGACTCTCCACACGGCGCGATGCAGTCCCTCCTTTCCCACGCGTGGGAGTCATTCCGGGGAGTACCAGAATCATCATGGCTAGAGGCAAAGGCAAAGCTGTGGGGTGTGGACAGCGCAGCCGGTCAATTCGAACTTGCCCTCGATGTCGCGAGCTTCGCCAACTCACCGGCGGGCGGCGTCATTGTCGTCGGGTTCACGACAACGCGGGACGAGTTTGATCGTGATGTGATCACTAACGTGGACGGCATTCGGAACATCGATGCGGCAGTCCCTCGCGTCGAAGAGATCATCAATCGATACATCACACCTCACCCTCGGGATCTGAGGGTCGAAGTGATTGAGCGCGGCGATCATCGCGTTCTCGTTGTCTATATCCCCCCACAGCCCGCCGAGCACCTCCCCCATTTAGTCCTTGGCGGCACTCTTGCTACCGGGAAGTATTTCGGAGGCGGGTTCAGCTGGGTTGAGAGACGGGGCACATCGAAACGCTCGGTCTCGCTCGCCGAAGTTCAGCAGCTGCTCCGAACGAACCGCGCGCCTGGTGCGACCCCACCGAATTGATCAGGAGGTCTGGGGTCCAGTCGAGAGTCAGCCGTCGCTCGTAGACTGTGACGAACGGGACGGGAGTCGAGATGGAGACCACCGCAGTGCGGGCGAAGAGCGTCGAGGCGGCGATCCACAGCGCCGAGATCGAGGGACTGAGTATCAGCAAGGCGACCCTCACCGACGCCGATGCGTATGTTGCCGGGAAGATCGACTCGACTGAGCTTGTCGACCGGGTGCGCAGCAGGTATGGCCTCTCCTGAAGTCGTCGATCCGTATCTGATACCGGGAACCAACGTCCTGAGGAACCTCCTCGGGCTCACCTCCGCAGCTGATCTCAGCGCCGCCGAGGCAGACCTCTCCTTCGTGAGAGCACTGCAGCTGCTGGATGAACCGGTTCCGGCGACAAACGATCTGCGCGAGCTGCAACGGATCCACCTTCACCTCTTCCAGGACATCTACGACTGAGCTGGGCAGGTGAGGACGATCGACGTACGGAAGAATGTTCCTGGCGCCGAGTTCTTCCTCCCCGTCGGCTACATTGAGCACGCCGCCAGCATCTGCTTCGCGGCACTCGCCGAGGACAATCATCTCTCCGGACTACGCCGCGACGAGTTCGTCGAGCATATTGCCCATCACTACGAGAAAATCAACTACATCCACCCCTTCAGAGAGGGCAACGGACGAGTGCAGCGCATCTACTGGAATCGCGTCGCACTAGCCGCGGGGTGGCAACTCGACTGGCGCCCCGTCCACGGTGACGAGAACCATCTCGCGGCGCGCGCCGGGTCCGATCAGCAAGATCTCGGACCCCTCGTTCGCATGTTCGACAAAGTCGTCACGTTGCCGGACGACGAGACGCGCGCGGACTGGTCAGCCGACGAGATCCAACGCTTGGCGATACGCCCCGACCTGACCTGAGATCTCTGGGTAAACCATGTCTTATGAGGGACCCGCATCATGCGAGATGAGCCCCACCCCTTAGGGTGAGGCTCATCTCGTGGCGGAAGTGACAGGATTTGAACCTGCGAGGCGAGTTACCCCGCCTACATGGATTCCAGCCATGCTCCTTAGGCCGCTCGGACACACTTCCAAGGGACGATCTTACACGTCGCTCAGCCCCGCCCGAATCGGCGCCGGGTTCGGACGGTGATCGGGCTGTCCTCCGCCCTCCACGACATCGCGCGCACACCGGTGTCGCGCGAAAGCCGGGTGGTCACGGCATCCAGGAACTCGGGCGCGTCTCCCTCGATGAGCAGTTCGGCGTCGAGGATCACGCCCGCCGGCTCCTCATCGACGCCGTCGTCTTCGTGGCTCGACATCGCGAGCACGAGGACATCGGGTGACTCCAGGGTGTCGGAGAGCAGCTCGCGCACTTCTTGCTCGCGCTCCTCGAGCGCGCGCACCGTGAGGACGAATGCCCCGATCGTCTCGGCGTTGGCGTCGGGGGCGCGGTCGACGAGGCGACCGAGCGGGCGGAGGAGGACGTGCACGAGGAGTACCAGCGCCGTCATCGTCAGCGCCGGCACCACCAGCCCGCCCGCGGCCAGGCAGCCGACGGCCGCCGAGCACCACAGGGTCGCAGCGGTGTTGAGTCCCTGCACGGACAGGCCCTGCCGGAGGATCACACCACCGCCGAGAAAACCGACTCCCGAGACGACGTAGGCGGCGATCTGCAGCGAGCCCTGGCCCACCCCCAGCTCGCTGCCGAAGAGGACGAAAGCGGCAGCTCCCATGGCCACGAGCGCCTGCGTGCGAAGGCCCGCCGTGCGGGAGCGATACTGCCGCTCCAAGCCGATGAGCACGCCGCACCCCGCTGCCAGCAGCAGGCGCAGCACGAAGTCGAGATCAGCCATGCGAAACACCCCTCGCGGCGGGGTCGGAAGCGTCGGTCACCGGCGCAGTATGTCAGAGCACGCTTTTCGGCAACCTGTGCAGCGTCACCGCCCCCACCGCCCGGAACGGGTGCAGCGGGTCGGGCGCCTCGGAGCCGGTCGGGCCGCCCAGCTCGCTGTGCACGAGCGCGCTCATGACCGCGTAGGCATCCATGCGGTCCCATCCCCGCGCGTCGACGAGCTCGTCGAAGACGTCTTCGTACCCGCGCCGGATGCTCTCCTGGACCGGGTCTCCGAGGCCGACGAAGATCCACTCCTCGTCGGTCTCGACCCGGGGCGCCCGCAGAGCGGCATCCGCGATGAGATCGATCGAGACCACGGCGACGCCCGCCGCCTCGATGGCGACGAACGACGACTCGCCGCGGGCCATCACGGCGTGGATGTCGCCGATCGACAGGAGCGCGCCCTCGACCTCGACGGGCAGGTAGACCGTGGCCCCCGGAGCGACGTCGGTGAGATCCATGTTGCCGCCGAGAGCGGTCGTGGGCATCACGGTGGAGTTGCGCCCCGACGCGGGAGCCGTTCCGATGCACCCGATCATGGGTCGCGCGGGAACCACGTGCCGGTCGGTGAGATGCACGCCCTCGGCGTCGATCGGGATGCGACGGCTGATGACGTGGTCGGGCATGCGGTGCTGCAGCGCGCCCGCGCCGGGGAGGCTCTGCGACCAGCCGTAGTCGCCGAGGCGGATCTCGTGCACGTGCACGGCGAGGGCATCGCCCGGCTTGGCGCCCTCGACGTACACGGGCCCGGTCACCGGGTTGATCGGCGCCCGTAGCGCACCGAGATCACCGTGGTCGTGGAGCTCGGCGTAGACCGCGTCGTCGGTCTCGAAGGCGATCGTCTCACCGGTCCCGGGCCGTAGGCGCAGCACCGGAGGCACCGATGCGTCGTAGCCGGGACGACCGTGATCCTTGCCGAGCCAGTGGTCGACGGTCATCGAGGGGCCACCTCTCCCCCGCCTTCACCGGCGGTGGACGTGGCGTGCTCGGGCAGAGGATCAGCGGCTCCCCCGTGCTTGCGAGCGAAGATCAGGTACACGATCCCCCCGACGACGAGCCACAGGATGCCGCCGACCTTGGCGGTCATGTCCGCGTTGAGCAGCACGTAACCGATGATGAGGAACCCGACCAGCGGCACGACGAGGTGCAGCAGATAGTTCTTCGACTTCTTCTTGCCGAGGTAGTACGCCGCCACCGACACGTGCAGCAGCATGAAGCCGAGCAGAGCGCCGAAGTTCACCAGCGACGAGATCACGGCGATCTGGCCGACGAAGAACAGCACGAGCACCAGCGAGATGGCGCTGACCATCAGGATGGCGGCCATCGGAACCTGGCGAGAGGTCACCTTCGACAGGAAGGCGGGGAGGCGCCGGTCACGGCTCATCGAGTACAGCAGGCGCGAGGTCGCGGCCTGCGCCGCCACCGCGTTGGCGATACCCACCGCGATGACGTTGACCGCGAGGAACGCCGTGGCCCACCCGCTGCCGGCGGCCTTGGCCACCAGCAGGAAGAACGCGTTGTTGACCTCGTCGTCGCCGAACTCGATGGTGCCGGCGGCCAGGGCGCTCGCGAACCACGTCTGCGCGATGAAGAGCACCGCGACCACGAGCAGGGCGATGATCATCGCGCGTCCGCCGGACTTCCGGTCCCCCGTGGACTCCTCGGCCATCGTCGAGATGCCGTCGAAGCCGAGGAAGCTCAGCACCGCGATCGAGAGGGCGGTGGCGATGAGGGCGGGGTTGACCTTCTCGGCATCCCAGAGCGGTGCCATCGTGAACTCGGCGCCCGGGATCGTGCCGGACGAGAGCGCGATCATCGCGATGACGACGAAGATCACCACGAAGGCGAGCTGGATGGCGAGCATGACGCGGTTCGCGATCTTGATGGAGCCGATGCCGAGGACGTTGATCACGGTGTTGACGACGACGAAGACCACGGCCCAGATCCACTGCGGGACATCGGGGAAGATCCCCGCCATCGACGACGCCGCGAAGACGTAGAGCAGGGTCGGCACGAGCAGGTAGTCGAGCAGGATCGCCCACCCGGCGAAGAAGCCCACGGTGGGGTGCAGACCCCGACCGACGTACGAGAACACCGAGCCCGCGATCGGGAACGCCTTCGACATCTGCGCATAGGCGAGGGCGGTGAAGATCATCGCGATGACCCCGGTGAGGTAGACCAACGGCACCATGCCGCTGGCGGCGTTGAACACGACGCCGAAGATCGCCCACGGCGCGATGGGCACCATGAAGACGAGACCGTAGACCACGAGGTCGAGGGTGGACATGGAGCGCTTGAGCTCCTGCTTGTAGCCGAAGGACTCCAGCGACTGCTGGGCCTCGGGGGCGTGATGCGACATCGGGTCTCCTGGTTCGGGTGGGGGTCGGGGTACGTCGTCAGGGAAGGGGTGCGAGGAAGTCGGCGATGACCGCGCGGAAGGCCTCGGGCATCTCGAGGTGGGTGCAGTGGCTCGCCCCGGCGAAGACGTGCGACCGGGCGCCGGGGATGCGCTCGACGAAGGGCTCCCAGGTCTCGGGCGTGGCCTCGTCGAACTCGCCGGCGACCACGAGCGTGGGCACGGCGACCCGGGGCAGACGGTCGATGATCGTCCAGTCGCGACCGGTGCCGACGACGTGGAACTCGTTCGGGCCGTTCATCGTGAAGTAGACGGTCGGGTCGGCGAGCATCTGCTGCTCGCTGTCGACGAAGTCCTGCGGCATGGGGGTCACTCGGCAGACGTGCCGCTCGTAGAACACGCGGGTGGCCTCCGCGTACTCCGGGTCGTCGAGGGTACCCGCGGCTTCGTGGCGGTCGAGCGCCTCGCGGGCTCGTGCGGGGAGCTCGGCACGGAGGCGGGCCGCCCCCGCGAGCCAGAGGGCCATGGATGCCGGGGAGTTGCAGATCTCCAGGCTCCGCAGCCCCGCGGGCTGGCGGACGGCGATCTCGGCTCCGAGCATGCCGCCCCAGGACTGCCCGAGCACGTGGTACTCGTCGAAGCCGAGCGCGCGCTGGAGGTTGTGGAACTCGTCGACGAACAGCTGCGGCACCCACTGGGAGGTCGGCGCGTCGGGGTGGTGCGAGCTCTTGCCGCAGCCGATCTGGTCGTAGTGCACGACGGTGCGCCCGGTCAGATCGGCGAGGGCGTCCAGGTTCGAGACGTAGTCGTGCGCCATCCCCGGCCCGCCGTGGAGGACGAAGAGGGGGGCATTCCCGGAGGGCTCGGCCGGTTCGGTGAGTCGGGCCCAGGTGAAGCCGTCGTGGAAGGGAACGGTGATCTCGCGCTGCATGCAGTCATCGTGGACCCTTAAAGGTGCGTTGGCAAACCTTTTCTCCGGATTTAACATGGGAGAAACGACGGGAGCCCATGGCCGACACCGACGACGCCTCCCTGGTGGAGCGCGTGACCGAGCGATTGATCACCGCCGTCGCGGTGGGCGAGTTCCTCCCGGGTACCCGCCTGCCCGCCGAACGCGACCTCTCGCCCCTCCTGGGCGTCGGCCGGACGACGGTGCGCGCGGCCCTCGACGACCTGTCCACGAGGGGTCTGATCGAACGGCGTCGGGGGCGCGGGGGCGGCACGTTCGTCGCCGAGGAGTGGCCCGCCTCCATCGTCGTCGGCGTCGACCGCTGGTTCGAGGAGCGCTGGAGCGACCTGGTCGACGCGTGCACCGCGAGCTCGATGCTGCACTCCTCGCTCGCGCGCCTCGCCGCCGAGCGGCGCAGCGACGCCGACATCGCCGTCATGCGTGAGCGCCTCGCCGAGTTCCACTCCGCCGAGTCGGGCGACCCCAAGCAGCGCGCCGACAGCCTGCTGCACCTCGCGATCATCGAGGCGGCGCACAACACCGCGCTGCGCGACATCCTGCTCGAGCACGAGCGCCATCTGTCACTGTCGGCACCCGCGCACCCGTGGGGCGATCGCGGCAGTCATCGCCGCATGGAGACGCGCGCGGCGCGAGAGCACGACGCGATCGTCGATGCGATCGTTCAGGCCTCGCCCGAACAGGCCGCCGAGCTGGCCCGCCGGCACGTGCAGATCGACCTCGAGCTGTTCACCGAGGCGCGGGAGTTCGCGCGCCGCCGGGCAGCCGAGGCTGCGGCCGGCTGAGCATCCCGCTCACCTCGCCCGCGGAGAACGTTCCGCTCGCGCGCGGGCATCCTCCGCCGCGCGAGCCTGCTCGCGAGGGCGGGTCAGCCGCCCAGACGCCCCTCGAGACCCGCGCGCACGGCCGGCCACTCCTCGCGGAGGATCGAGAAGTACAGCGTGTCCGACACACTGCCGTCGGGTGCGATGCGGTGCCGCCGGAGCCGCCCCTCTCGCGTCGCGCCGAGGCGCTCGATCGCGCGCGCACTGCGCTCGTTCCGCGCGTCGCAGCGCAGCGCCACCCGGTTCACCTGCCACTGGTCGAAGGCGTGGGCGAGCAGCAGCAGCTTCGCGGCGGGGTTCGTGCGCCCACCCTGGAAGGCGCGGCCGTACCAGGTCGTCCCGATCTCGACCCGCCTCTGCGGCGGCACGTACTCGTAGAACGTCGTCGCACCGCGAACCTCTCGCGTCTCGGCGTCGCGCACGGTGAAGGCGTACAGCCCCGGCGTCGCGACCTGCTGCTCGACCCGAGCGGCGTAGGCCTCGACCGAATCCGCCCACGGGGTCGTCATGCGACCCCAGAGCTCCGCGTCGGTCAGCGGCCACGCCTGCGCCGCGTCCGCCGGCTCCGCCGGGGTCAGACGGATGCCGTGACCCTCGAGCGTGATGTCGTGAGCGGTCATCGCGCCTCCAGCTGGCTGACGAACTCGTCGGCGGCGGCGAGCTGGCGCCGCAGGTCTTCGCGACGGCGATGCGCCTCGTCGCGAATGTCGGCGAGACGGGCCACCAGAGCGGAATCGCCCGGGGCCTCGGTGAGTCCGTCGACCACGGCGAGCAGCTCCCCCATCTGCTCGAGGGAGTATCCGAGCGGCTTCATCCGGCGGATGAGAAGCAACCGCGACTCGTCGTCGGCCGTGTAGAGCCGGAACCCGCCCTCGCTGCGCGCCGAGGGGCGGAGCAGCCCGATCTCGTCGTAGTGGCGAAGGGTGCGGATCGACAGCCCCGTCCGCTCGGCGAGTTCGCCGATCTGCATCGGCCGCACGTCGGTCATGCCATCCCCGATCCCGCAACCCTCTCGTTACGGTAGAGTTCGATAGGTCGCGATCGCGACCCCCCTATTCTTCCCCGCGTTGAAGCGGACCCCTCCCCCACCCCGGAGCATCACCATGACCTCTGCCCCCGCGCGCCCGCGCACCGAGCCCACCGTCCTGCAGGCCCTGCGTTCGCCTCGCCTGCTGACCCGCGAGGTGCTGGCCGGCCTCGTCGTCGCCATCGCCCTCATCCCCGAGGCGATCGCCTTCTCGATCATCGCCGGGGTCGACCCGCGCCTCGGGCTCTTCTCATCGTTCGTGATGGCCGTGGCGATCGCCTTCCTCGGCGGCCGCCCCGCCATGATCACCGCCGCCACCGGCGCGATCGCCCTGGTCATCGCCCCCGTGGCCCGCGAGCACGGGGCCGACTACCTGCTCGCGACGGTGATCCTGGGCGGCATCCTGCAGGTCATCCTCGGCATTCTCGGGGTCGCCAAGCTCATGCGATTCATTCCCCGCAGCGTCATGGTGGGCTTCGTCAACGCCCTCGCGATCCTGATCTTCGTCGCCCAGGTGCCGCAGCTGATCGGCGTGCCCTGGGCGGTCTACCCGATCGCGGCGGCGGGGCTGGCGATCATGTATCTGCTGCCGCGCGTGACCAAGGTCGTCCCGGCGCCGCTGGTCGCGATCGTCCTGCTCACCGCAGCCGCGGTCGTCTTCGGCATCTCGGTGCCCACCGTGGGCGACCAGGGCGCCCTGCCCGAGAGCCTGCCCGCCCTGCTTGTTCCGAACGTGCCGCTCACCGGCGAGACGCTCGCGATCATCCTGCCCTTCGCCGTCGCCATGGCGATCGTCGGCCTTCTCGAATCGCTCATGACCGCGGCCCTCGTCGACGACATCACCGACACCCCCTCGTCGAAGACGCGCGAGTCCCTCGGCCAGGGGGCGGCGAACCTGCTGTCGGGGCTGTTCGGCGGAATGGGCGGCTGCGCCATGATCGGCCAGACGATGATCAACGTGAAGGCCTCGGGAGCGCGCACCCGCATCTCGACCTTCCTGGCCGGCGTCTTCCTGCTCGTGCTCGTGCTGGCCTTCGGCGACGTGGTCGCCGTCGTTCCGATGGCGGTGCTCGTGGCCGTGATGATCGTCGTATCGATCGCCACCTTCGACTGGCACAGCATCCGCCCCTCCACCCTTCGCCGGATGCCGCTGAGCGAGACGATCGTGATGGTGCTCACGGTCGCCGTGACGGTGTGGACGCACAATCTCGCGATCGGCGTGGGTGTGGGCGTGATCGCCGCCGCGGTGCTCTTCGCACGACGGGTCGCGAGCGTCACCGCGGTGACGCGGTCCGTGGAGGGCGACACCGCTCGCTACACCGTGGAGGGCGAGCTGTTCTTCGCCTCGAGCAACGACCTGACCACGAAGTTCGCGTACCACGACGACCCTCGGCGGGTCGTCATCGACCTTTCGCGCTCGCACGTCTGGGACGCGTCCACGGTTGCAGCTCTCGACGCGGTGCAGACGAAGTACGCGCACCTCGGCACGACGGTCGAGATCGAGGGCATGAACGACACCGCCGCCCGACTGCACGCGCGCCTGAGCGGAGGGCTCGGCGCGGGACACTGACCCCGCGCTCGCCTCGAAGGGTGACGCCGGGGCCACGAGCCCGCCGGTGGATCCCGCTCGACGCGAGCCCGCCGCCCTCAGGACCGCAGCGTCATCGACGGCGTCTCGCCGAACTCCCCGCGATACATCGCGGCGAAGCGCCCGAGGTTCGAGAACCCCCACCGTGCCGCGATCGCCGCGACCGTCTCGACCGACGGGTCGGCGCTGCGCAACTCGGCGCGTGCGGCGTCCAGACGCACGCGGCGCAGGTACTGCATCGGGGTTCGTCCGGTGGCCGCGCGGAACGCGTACTGCAGGCCGCGCGGCGACAGACGAGCCGCCTGCGCGATATCCGCCAGCACCACGGGCTCTGCCGCGTGCGCCTCGACGTACGCCTTGGCCCTTCGCACCGGGGCGGGCAGCGGCCGCGAGGGGCGGCCGGCCGCGAGGGCCTCGGTGAAGGTCGTCGGGAAGGCGAGGAGCGAGGCCTCCAGCAAAAGGGTGCGGGCCTGCTGCTCGATGATCGGGGTTCGTTCGGGTGAGCGCAGCAGCACGTCGCGGGCGTACTCCCACGTGCGCGACCAGTAGCGCAGGCGCTGCTCGCTCACCGGCGCGTACCCTGTCGGCCGGACGCGCAGGGTGTCGTCGCCCGACAGCCGCCGAGCGGCTTCGTCGAAGTCGGAGCGCGCGAACGAGACGGCGGTACCGGCGATGCGCCCGGTGAAGGCGATCTCGAGAGGGCGGTCGACGACCATGAACGGCACCGCCGTGTCGATGCGCTCGCGACGATAGGTACCCGATACCCGGGGACCGGCGATACGACCGACCACGACCTGATCGCGCGGATCGGACTCGACGATCATCGTCGAACCGATCGTGTAATCGCAGAAAGCGAAACCGGGCTCGGAGGCCGCATGCCAGGCGAGAGCCGGCTGGATCACCTCGGCGCGCGAGATGCGCGCTCCGGGAACGACGGTCTGCCACAGGTGCTCCACCGTCTCGGCGTCGCGGGTTTCGATGTTCGTATGCTCCACGCCTTTTTCCTAAATAGTCCGAGGATGTGCGGCAAGACCATTGCGCTCAGTGGCGGGGGCCACTATGGGAACGCTCTCACACGCTCAGCCGAAGAGACCGCGGCGTCGTGGATGCCCCCCATCCGCATTCCACGCTATCGCTCATAGGAATTGCAATGCGCATTTCGGCGGATTCGGACCGCGTACGTCAATCGGCATCCGAAATGCGAAAGATGGACTCCGTGCAGATTGACCCGACGTACGTCGACCGGCCATCATCCCCGAGCAGCAACTCGCTGCATCCTGACCGCTCTCCGTTCCCCGGCGCGGTGGTCGGCAGGCGCCTCGAGACGGAGCTCGTGACCCCGCCCGGGGCGCCTGGTGCGGCCCATAATAGGACGGGGCCTACCCGGCGTCCGCCAGGGAAGGGAGCTCTCATGCCATTTCGCACGACCACCACGCTGCAAAGCTGGGTCGACGATTTCCGAGCGCTCGGCTACGACGACGCCGACATGCTGCGCGTCATTCCCCAGGACCTCGACGACGGCGCCGATGCGGGACTCATCGCCGCCCGACTGAAGAGCGTTTCGACGACGTTCTTCATCGCCCCCGGCCCCGAGCTGCACTCCACCGAATGGGCCGTGACGTTCGAGCCCCGCGAAGACGCCGCTCCCCTGCCGGCCGGTCGCGTCATGGCGCTGTCGGGTGAATTGGCGACGTTGTCGGCGTTGTGTTCTTTCCTCCAGGCACGATCCGAGGCTTTTCTCGCGAACGTCTGAGGCCGCCGGGCGCGACGGGTCGAGTCGAAGAAGCTCAGCTCACGGCTCGCGCGGTGATGCGGTCGAGGACTTCGGCGAGCCGTTTGGCATCGACGGGATCCACGTCGGCGATCGCCGCTTCGACGGCGGTGTCGAAGGCGCGAAGCTGTGACCACGGCGCACTGTCGAGGTCGATGATCACCGTGATGTGGTTCACCCGACGATCTTGTTCGTCGAGGTCGCGCCGCACGGCACCGCGCTGCACGAGGCGGTCGATGAGCGTGGTGACGCCGGCCGAGGTGATACCGAGGTGGTCACGAACGTGCGAGGGCCGAGCCCCGGGATTCTCGGCGACGAACAGCAGGGCGCGAGCGTCGAGCTCGTTCAAGGACAGCTCACGACGCGCTTCCGCGGCGGCGACCCGGCGGGCTTCGCCGTAGGCGAGGAGGGCGCGGCCGACCTCCGACCCCGGCGCGGGGCGAGACGAAGTTTCGGGGGACGAGTGCACGACCCATGATCGTACCCACTCCGGCCCAGTGTCCAGTCCGCTTGCACGGAGCGGCGCAGGATGCTCCACCGGCCGCTCGACACGCGGCGGACCGGGTGATGGGTACGTCGAGACTCCTGTCAAGCCGGTCTCACGCCCCTCCCCCCGGGTCTATGACGGACACAGCGCCGTCGGGAGACGGGAGTAAGGAGAACACCATGATCCACGGACAGCAGAGCGGACGACAGACGGGCTCGGTGTGGAGCATCGCCATGACGGCCGCGATGGGCAACGGCATCGGGCCGCGCTCGATCGAGGAAGCACCCGCGCCGCGCACGGCGAGGCGGTGGCCCTGGTCGCGCACGGGCTCGGCCGGTGAGGCGATGGCGGACGCACTCCGCGCCTGATTCCACCGCCCCTTCACCCGGCGCGTCGGCTTCTTCCCCCGGAGGTCGGCGCGTCGGCTCGTGTCCGGGCGTTCACACGATGGTCTCCACGGTGTAACCCGCCGCACCTGGTCGAGGCTCCAGCATGGGACGACCGCACCCGCGGTAGTGGATCCCGGCTTGGAAAGCGACCTCGATGACTCGACCCGTGCGTGTGCTCTCGCTCTACGAAGGCTTCTTCGCCGGAGGCGCGCGAATCCTCCATTCCGATGTCGTCGAGGGGCTCGCGGCCGACGGAACGCAGGAGCACCGTGTGCTGTCGCTGACGTCCGCCGCACGGCGGGACGCGTCCCTGCAGTTCGCGCACGACGACACCCGGTTTCGTCGTCTGCAGGAGCGCGGGGTCCGCATCGACACGTTCGATCGCGTCGCCGGTGACCGCCCCCCGGGCCCCGACGAGTACACGAGGGACGAGCTCACGCACGCCGCGCGCCTGTTCGCGGAGGCCGACGTCATCCTCTCGCTGAAAGAGCAGCCACTCAGCCTGGTCGTCGCCCTCGAGCGCGCGGGCATGCTGCCCGACCGCGCGATCGCCGCCTGCCTGCACCGCTCCGACCCCACCCACTCCGGCCCCGCCCTCGGCTGGCTCGTCGAGTCGGCTTCCTGCGGGGCAGTCACGGCGACGATCTCCTGCGCGGAGTCGACCTCCCGCGCCTACGCGCGCGCCGGCGTCTCGGCCTGTGAGGCCTGGGTCATCGACAACGGCATCGACACCCGCCGCTTCCGCCCCGGCACGCGCGCCGAGCGGCGACGGATCCGCGCGGGGCTCGGCATCCCGGACTCCGCCCCCGTGGTGCTGCTGGCCGCGCGCTTCGATGCGATGAAGGACCCCGGACTGTTCCTCCGGGCCGTCGCGGCGCACGCGCGCACGGCGCCCGGGACGCAGTACGTCGTGTGCGGATCGGGCATGACCCGCACCAACCCGGCCTTCGTCTCGCTCCTCGCCGACAGCGGCGTCGACGACGGCGTGCCCCTGCACGCCCTGGGCCTTCGCGAGGACATGCCTGAGCTGTACCGCATCGCCGACGTCATCGCTTTGACGAGCGCCTTCGGCGAGGCCTCTCCCCTCTGCCTCGTCGAGGGAGCGGCATCCGGAGCCGTTCCGGTGACCACCGACGTCGGAGACGCCGCGCGCCTCGTCGAGGGGTTCGGCCTGGTGACGGCGCGCGACGTCGACGCGATCGTCCAGGCCTGGGGAGACGCCCTCGCCCTCGGCCCGGCGCTGCGCGCAGCCGCCCTCGCGGCCCGGGCCCGCATGGACCGGGGCCGCATGATCGCCGACTACCGAGCGACGGTCGAGGACCTGCTCGTGTCGCGCATGCTGGCGGCCTGAGCCCGGCGCACCATAGACGGCGTGCCGACACGGCGCCATCCCCGACGAAGGGCGGCGGCGCCGTGTCTACAGTGAGGCATGACCGCCCGTATCCTCTCGATCGGCACGGCCCTGCCCGACACTCGTGTCGACCAGTCGACCCTGCGTGACCTGTTCGCCGCACAGCCCGGTTTCGACCGCAAGGCCCAGCGGCTCGTGGGGGCCGCCTTCGATGCCGCGGCCATCGACACCCGGCACGTGGTCCTCCCCCAACTCGCGGGCGGGCAGGGGGACGCACTCGAGGTCCGCGACGGCGACACGCTCCTCATGCCCCCGACCGGCGCGCGCAACGACGAGTACCGTCGCACCGCTCCACCGCTGTTCGCCGAGGCCTCTCGCGCTGCCATCGCAGGTTCGGGACGGACCACGGATGCCATCTCCCACGTCGTGACCGTCTCGTGCACCGGCATGTTCGCACCGGGCCCCGACTACCACCTGGTGCGCGATCTCGGGCTCTCTCCCGCGGTCGAGCGCTACCACCTCGGCTTCATCGGGTGCGCGGCGGCCATCCCTGCCCTGCGGCTGGCCGCACGCATCGTCGGCGACGACCCCGCCGCGGTCGTGCTCGTCGCGTGCACCGAGCTGTGTTCCCTGCATTGGCAGACCTCGTCCCACCCCGACCAGATCGTCGCAGCCTCGGTGTTCGCCGACGGAGCGGGAGCGGCGGTCGTGGCATCCGCAGATACCGACCACGAGGGCCTCGACCTCGAGGGCTTCGCCACGCACCTCGTAGACCAGGGCGAGAAAGACATGGCCTGGACGGTGGGCGACTCCGGGTTCGAGATGACCCTCACCCCCGAGGTGCCCCGCATCATCGGTCGCGAGATCTCCGCGATCGCCGCGAATGTGATCGGCGACCTCGACGACATCGACGCGTGGGCGGTGCACCCCGGAGGGCGGAGCATCCTCGACCGCGTCGAGAGTGCGCTCTCCCTCGATGCTGCGGCCCTCGCCCCCTCGCGAGAGGTGCTGCGCCAGCACGGAAACATGTCGAGCGCCACGCTGCTGTTCATCCTCCGCGACCTGCTCGCCGACGCCTCCCGCGGCGACGGAGACCGCGTGGCCGCCCTCGCCTTCGGCCCCGGCCTCACGGTGGAGGCGGCGCGTCTGACGCTGCGCCGTCCGGCGGCGTGACCGGCTTGGCGCGGCGCGACACCGCGCTGACCGAGCTCATGGACGACCCCGACTGCGACCCGCAGGCGCTGGCTGCGACCTACCGTCGCTTCGATCTCGTGAACCGCATGGTCTCGGCCTGGGGGCACGTCTACCGATCCCGCGTGCGGCCCGAGCTGCGCGCCCTCGGCCGCCCCGCGCGCATGCTCGACCTGGGGTGCGGCGGAGGGGACGTCCTGGTGAGGTTGGCGGGTCTGGCCGCGCGTGACGGCTTCGAGCTCGAGTGCGTCGGGGCCGACCCCGACCCCCGCGCGATCGCCGCCGCCCGCGATCGCGCCCGGCCGGGGGTGCGGTTCGTCGCACAGGACTCGCGGGCCCTGCTCGCGGCCGGGGAGAGCTTCGACATCGTCGTGTCGAACCACGTTCTGCACCACCTGGACGCTGCGGCACTCCGAGGCTTCACCGACGACTCCCTCGCCCTGTCGAGGGGCAGCGTCCTGCACGCCGACATCGCACGCGGACGACTGGCCTACGGGCTGTACGCGGTCGGTATCGCACCGCTGTCGGCGGGCACGTTCCTTCGCGTCGACGGCCTCCGCTCGATCCGTCGCAGCTACCGGGCTCCCGAGCTCGCCGCAGCGCTCGGAGGACCGTGGCGCGTAGAGACACCCGCGCCCTTCCGCGTCCTCGCCGTCGCCCGCGGGGAGGCCTCCCGTGCGTGAGGTCCTCGTCGTCGGAGCGGGCCCCGTCGGTCTCGCCCTCGCCGCGGACCTCCGCGCCCGCGGCGTCGACGTCGACGTCGTCGAGCGGCGGACGGCGATCGGCGGCGGCACCCGCGCCATCGGCATCCATTCCCCCGTTCTGGCCCACCTCGAGGCTTCGGGCGCGACCGACGAGCTTCTCTCGCGCGCCGTCCGCATCGCACGCGGCGAGGCGCGCGCCGACGGCACGGTGCTGGCCGAGATCCGTTTCGACCGGATCCGCGCCCGTCACCCGTACGTCGCCGCCCTCCCGCAGGTCGACACCACCGAGATCCTCACCCGGCTCGCGCCTCCCGTCCGGCGCGGGATCACCGTGACGGCGGTCTCCGACGACGGCCCGTCGGTGCGTGTGCAGACGACCGGGCAGCGCGGCGACGAAGAGGTCCGGGCCCGGGTGGTCGTGGTCGCCTCCGGCTGGGCGGGCCGTGAGCTCGTCTACCGCCCCGGCGCCGTCCGCACGCACGAGTACCCCGACCGCTACGCGATGGCGGACGTCGTCGCCCCGGGCGGGCCCGTCGCCCGCGTGCACCTCGAACGCGCCGGCGTGCTCGAGTCCTTCCCCCTCCCGAGCGGTCGGCGCCGCCTCGTGGCCTGGGCCGGAACGGAGGAGATCCCGGATGCCGCGGCCTTCCTGCGCCGCGCCGTCGCCGAGCGCGCCGGTCTCGATGTCGACATCCCGCAAGCGACGATGTTCCGCGTCCGCCGCGCCGTGGCCCCCGCTCTGCGGCGCGGACGGGTGTTCGTCGTCGGTGACGCAGCCCACGAGGTCAGCCCCATCGGGGGCCAGGGGATGAACCTCGGGCTCCTGGACGCGCTGACCCTCTCGCCCCTGCTGTCGCGATGGCTGCGGACGGGATCAGCGGACGACCTGGGTCGGTGGGAACGCGACCGTCTCGCCTCGGCCCGGCACGCCTCCCGACTCGCGGCGCTGAACACCTTCCTCGGGCGGGCACGGGGGCCCGCAGCCCACGCGGCGAAGGCCGCGACGCTGCGCACGGTCCTGCGGGGACCGGGCGGCGCCGCCTTCGCGCGCGCCTACGCGATGCGATTCGATCGGGCCGCGACCGCCTAGCTCAGCACGTCGTGCGGCCGCCGCCGTGGGGTCGGTGCGGCCCCGTGTCGGAAGAGCACGCCCGCACGGACGAGATCGTCACGAGACGACGAGCTGAGCCGCCAGCAGCAGCGCCGCCAGCATCGTCAGCTGGAACACCGCCCGCCCGGGCGATCTCACGTACACGAGCACGACGACGCCGACGGCGACCGCCGTGACCGCGGCGAAGAAGACCACGCCGGTGACCGTGGCATCCGTTCCGACCAAGACGGCGACCGCTCCGGCCACGATCCCCAGCGCCGCGATCGCCACGGACGCCCGGGCACCCAGACGGTGCGGCAGGCCCCGTACTCCCGTGCGCCTGTCGTCGTCGAGATCCCGCACGACGTTCGTGAGGTGGACGGCCGCTCCCAGGGCCGCCCCCGCGAGAGACGCCCACCACGCGGCGAGCGCGGGCGGCGAGAGCGACAGCGTCGCGAACGAGGGGAACAGCCCGAAGCTCAGCACGAACGGCACGATCGAGAACGGCGTCGATTTGAGCCCCGCGTTGTACGCCCAGGCGGAGGCGAGCGCCAGGGTGTGGGCGGCGACCAGAGCCGGTCCGAGCGGGAGCGACAGCGCGACGGCGAGGACCGCGGATGCCACGGCCACCGCGAGCGCGCGCTCCGGGGTGATCGCTCCCCCGGCGATGGGCTTGTCGGTACGACCGACAGCCGCGTCGCGCGCGCCGTCGATCGCGTCGTTCGAGAGCCCGACCGAGACCTGACCGGCGAAGACGGCGACGACCAGCACGGCCAGGCGCCACGGCTCGACGCCCGCCGCGACGCCGAGGGCGAGCGAGAGGAGGGTGACCACGAGGGTCGGGCCCGGGTGGGTGGCGCCCCAGAACGCGCGCACGAGGGGCGGCCCTGCCGCGGCATCCGTCACCCTCCGACGCTACCGCGCTCACGACCCGGCGCCCCCGCAGCACGATGCCCCGGACGCCGCGAACGGGCCCGGGGCATCGAAGGCGTGTCAGAGGTCTTCGGGGGCGAGGTCGCCCTGGCCCTCTTCGCCGAGCTCGACGACACCGGGATCCTCCCCCTGCGAGTCGGTGCCGGTCGAGTCGGGGTGAATGTCCTCGAGCGGGATATCGCTGTCGTCGGCCGGGATCTCGGCCGGGTCGGCGCCCGTCGCGGTGGCCGGGTTGATGTCGGCGGGGTCCGCACCCTCGTCGAGCGCGGTCGTCGCGTCCCACTCCGCCTGGGCGGGGTCGAGCGCGGGGTCCGGCTCGATGGAGGTGTCGCCGTCGCGGAGGGGCTGCACGCCCGCGATGCCCGCGTCGGCGGCCGGGGTCGTGGCGTCGGGGGTCGGGTCGATCGAAGCGTCGCTCATGGGGGTCCTTTCGTGGGGCGCACGTCACCGCCGACATCGGCGGTCCCCTCATCCAACGGGGCTCCTCGCCTCGAGCCCCGCCCCTTGACACGCACGCCCCCGCCTTCGTACGGCCACCGGGGACGGCGTCCCTCGTCGGCGCCGCGACCACCGGGGTCGAACCGCGCGCCCGACGAGTCGACCGCGCACGCGGCGGTGTCAAGGCGCTGGCCGGGGGTCGCGCGAGGCCGCACCGTGAGGGAGACGAGAGGATCCCCCATGACCGAATCCCCGCGCATCGTCGTGATCGGCGGCGGAAACGCCGGCCTGTCCGTGGCCGGGCGCCTGCACCGCGCACGCCTCGGCGACATCACCGTGATCGAACCGCGCACGACCCACGTCTTCGCCCCCCTCCAGTCGCACATCGCGGGTGGCGTCGCTCGGGCGTCCGAGGCCGCTCGGACACAGGCCGAGGTCATCCCTCCGGGGGTGCGGTGGCTGCGCGACGAAGCCTTCACGGTGGATGCCGATGCCCGACGCGTGCATCTCGTCTCGGGCGGGCGCATCGATTACGACCAGCTCGTGGTCTGCGCCGGAATGCGCATGGCATGGGAGCAGATCCCCGGTCTCCCCGAGGCGATGGCCGCCCCCACCGGCATCTCGAACTACGACTTCGAACTCGCCGCGAAGGCGTCACCGGTGCTGCGCGACCTCCGCTCGGGCACGGTGGTCTTCACCCAGCCGCCGGAGCCCGCCTCGTGCGGAGCCGCGGCCCAGAAGCCGATGTACCTCGCGTGCGACTGGTGGCGGGCGATCGGGGTGCGCGAGGACCTCCGCGTCGTGTTCGTGTGCCCGGACCCCGTGCCCTTCGGCATTCCCGCCATCGACGCCGAACTGCGCCGCAAGCTCGACGAGTACGGCATCGAGGTGCACTACAGCCGGGACGTTCGACGGGTGGATGCCGACTCCCGCACGCTCGTGATCGGTCGCGGCGACGCCGAGGAGACGTTGGCCTACGACGTGCTGCACGCCGTCCCCCCGCAGCGGGCGCCGGAGTGGATCGCCGGCAGCGGGCTCTCGGCATCCGATGATCCGTACGGCTTCGTCGACGTCGATCCCGAGACCTTCCAGCACACCCGCCACCCGGAGATCTGGGCCGTGGGAGATGCCGCCACCGTCGCGACGCGACGGTCGGGAGGGGCGATTCGTCCGCAAGCGAAAGCGCTGGTGAAGAACATGAAGGCCGCGCTGGCCGGGCGGAAGCCGTCCGCGAAATACAACGGCTACAGCGTCGTTCCGTTCACCGTCTCGCGCGGCACGGTCGTGTTCGCCGAGTTCGACCGGATGGGCCGGCTGCAGCCGACGGTGCCGTTCTGGCGCTCGCTGTATCGCGAGCGCCGCGTGTCGTGGATCGCCGACCGCCGGATCCTGCCATGGGTGTACTGGCACCTGATCTTGCGCGGACGGGGATGATGCGGGCGCGCGCCCTCCCCGTCGGGATCCGCGAGCCGGAAGAGCGGGCGGATGACGCGACGACCTCTCGCCCACGCGTATAGGGCACGAAGGCTCATCCCTCAACCCCGGGGGCGGGTCGGCGGCATCGGTCGAAGCTGGGGGAAGCCCCGGAAACCACACGAAAAGAGGACACCATGGCACAGGTCATCGAAACCATCGACGTCAACGTTCCCGTCCGCGTCGCGTACAACCAGTGGACGCAGTTCGAGGAGTTCCCGCACTTCATGAGCTTCGTGGAGTCCATCACGCAGAAGAGCGACACCCTCACGCACTGGAAGGTCAAGATCGCCGGTGCCGAGCGCGAGTTCGACGCCGAGATCACCGAGCAGCACCCCGACGAGCGCGTCGCGTGGAACAGCGTGGGGGGCGACGAGAACCACGCCGGTGTCGTGACCTTCCACCGTCTTTCTGACGACGAGACGCGCGTCACGGTCCAGATCGACTGGGCGCCCGCCGGTGTCCTCGAGAAGCTCGGGGCCGCCTTCGGCGCCGACGACCACTCGGTCAAGAAGGACCTCGAGAACTTCAAGAAGTACATCGAGTCGCGCGGCGCCGAGTCCGGAGCGTGGCGCGGCGACGTCAGCTGACGTCCTCCGACGACAGAAGCCGGGTCCGTCCGCGAGGGACGGGCCCGGCTTCTGTCATGTGCGCGTCACCACTGCGGGTGGATCTCCGCCCGCAGACGACGGTCGTAGACGTCGCGAACCAGGGTGTCGAAGGCACCGAGGTCGAAACCGCCCTCGAGCAGCTCGGCTGCCTGGGCGTTGGCCGTCGCCTGTTCGACCGAGCGCGCTCCCGGGATCACCGAGGTGACGCCCTCGCGCGAGGCGATCCACGCGAGAGTCGCGGCCGGCAGCGTCACGCCCTCGGGGAGCGATGCCTTCAGTTCGTCGGCCGCGGCGACGCCCTCGTCGAAGGGAACGCCCGAGAACGTCTCGCCCTTGTCGAAGGCCTCGCCGTTGCGGTTGTACGAACGGTGGTCGTTCTCATCGAACGTGGTGTTGCGCGTGTATCTGCCCGACAGCAAGCCGCTGGCCAGCGGCACACGCGCGAACACCGCGACGTTCTTCTCGGCCGCGAGCGGCAGCACCTCGTCGAGCGGCTTGAGGCGGAACGGATTGAAGATGATCTGCAGGTTGGTGAGGTTCGATCGCTTCAGCGCCGACAGGGCCTGGTCCATCGTCTCGACCGAGGCGCCGTAGGCGGCGATCACGCCCTCCGACACGAGCTGGTCGAGAGCGTCCCACGTGGCCTCGTCGTCGATGACGGCCGACGGCGGGCAGTGCAGCTGGACGAGGTCGAGCGTCTCGGTGTCGAGCAGACGCCGCGAGCGGTCGAGCCAGCCGCGGAAGTTCTTCATGACGTAGTTCTCGGGAACCTGGTCTTCGCGGCGGCCCATCTTGGTCGCCACGGTGATGTCGTCGGACCCCCGGTCCTTCAAGAACGCACCGATGATCTGCTCGGATCGACCGTCTCCGTAGACGTCGGCGGTGTCGAAGAGGGTGACTCCGGCCTCTGCCGAGGCCGCCAGGACGGCGCGCGCGTCGTCTTCGCTGACATCGCCCCAGTCGGCGCCGAGTTGCCAGGTACCGAGACCGATGGCCGAGACCTGACGGCCGGTTCGGGAGAGAGGGCGCTGCTGCATTGCGGTTTCCTTTCGACGCGTGATCCGAGCCTAGCCAGCCCCCTGGCATCGCGGGCCGCGTCAACCCCGTCCGGCCGCGACCGCGGCGCGCCTAGCGTGGCGGAACACCCACGGAAGGAACACCATGGACATCCCCGCCGACCGACTCCCCGGAGCCGACGAAGAGAACCTCGTCCCCGAATCCGACGGCCTCGCCGCCGATGTCCCCGCGGGTGCCGCCGGTGCGGACTCCGGCGCCGTGGGCACGGCCCGTATCGATCCCGACGACGAGGCGCGCCTCCAGGGCATCTCGAGCCAGAACGACCTTCCCGGCGTCGGCACGCGTGCCGCCGACGGCATGACCGAGCGCGGAACCGACGAGGCCCGTCGCGAGGGTGGATCCACCTCGCGCCACACCGAGGACACCGGCCGCCCCGAGCCTCAGCCGCACGACGACACGCAAGACGGGGCGATCCGCACTCCCGCCTCCCCGCCGCGGTCGAAGGACGGCGGCGAGCCGCATGTCGACGGCGACGACCCCATCGCGAGATTCCAGCCGGGCGTCGGACGCGACTCGGCCGCGTCGAGCAAGATCGCGCAGAGCCTGCCCCACCCCGACGACGCCTGACGTGCGCCTCGACGATCCGCGCACCCCGTGCCTCTCGCGCGGGGTGCGCGGATCGGTCGTCTCAGTGGGCGAGGCGCAGGGCGTCCTGAGCCAGGTGGAAGAAGTCGCTCATCGCCCCCGTGACCGCCTGAGCGTCGTCGTCCGACAGGAGCCACACCACGGTCGCCTCCCGATCGCCGTCGCGCGCGAACCAGCTGCCCGTCAGCACACCGAGGCTCGACCCGCCCTTGAAGGCCGCGTACGGCCACGTTCCGAGATCGAGCCCCTGCCCGGGGTTCTCGCTCAGAATGCCGAGCACCTCGGCATCCTGCGTCTGCTGCAGCGCGCGGTGGACGGCGGCGATGTCGTTCGCACTGGCGAACCAGTCGAATCCGTCCTGCCACACGGGGGTGGTGACGTCGGCGACCTCCACGGCGAGGGGCGCCGCGTCGATGCGGTCGAGTACGGCACGTTTTCCCGCGTCGTCGGCGGCGGCCCACTCGGTCCGCAGCGAGGCGTCGCCCCAGCCGAGGGTGAACAGCTCCTTGGTCGAGAGGAAGGGCGAGAGCACGGCCGGGTCGCTGTGACCCGACCGCACCACCGCCGCCTCCACGCGCTCGCGCCCGAGCCGCGTGATCAGCAGATCGGTCGCGGTGTTGTCGCTGATGCGGATCATCGCGGAGGCTGCGTCCCGCACCGACACCTCGGTCCCGGTGGGCGCGGTCTGCAGCTCGCCGGAGGGGAGGCTCCGGTCGGCGTCACGGAGGACGAGCTTCTCGTCCCACGACAGGTCGCCGGAGGCCACGGCATCCGCCACCGCCAGAAGCACGTACAGCTTGAAGGCCGAGGCGAGAGGGGCCAACCGGTTCGCATCGACGGCGAGCGCCTCCTCGTCCCCGCGAAGCACGAGGGCGCTGACCTCGCCCGGGAGGTCGGCGAGGCGCTGCTCGACCTCGTCGAGAGAGGTCGAGGGGGTCCACGGCTTCGCCACGGGGCCGAAGACCATCCCGGTGATGCGACTCGCGCCGTCGATCGTGAGCGAGAGATCGAAGGGGTCGCCGAGGGCGCCCGCGAGGGTCGCCACCGCCTGGGTCTCGGTGCCCTGGTAGGCCGTGACGGTGAACGGGGCGGCCGGTCGCAACTGACGGTTGACGAGCTCGGCGACCTGCTCCGCCGGAACCTGCGCGAGGAAGCTCTCGTGCAGGACGCGGGCCCACTCCCCGGGGGTGGTGTCGGCCTCGGCCTCCAGCTTGTCGATGATCCACGTCACGCGCTCCCCGACGGGGGTGTTCGGAACGTCGACGGATGCCGCCGGGCTCGCGGGCGTATCCGGTGCCGCGCTGGCGCAAGCGGTGAGGGCCGCGACGGCGGCGGCGGAGAGGACGGCGGCGAGGCGGCGGGCGAGAGTCACGGGGTTCCTTCCGGGGGGGGGAGAATCCCACGCTACGCACGCCGCCTCGTCGTCACCTCCCTCTCGAGAGGGATCTCGGGCTGCGCCGCGCACGCCACCCCATCACCACGTCGACCAGCACGAACACCGCGAGCGTGTACCCGACCAGCGGCAGCACCAACCCGATCGCCACCGACGCGACCAGCACCGCCCCGATCCCCCACCACGGTGCCAGGCGCAGCACGCCGCGGGCGGGGGCGCCCGTGGCTCCTCCCGTCGGACGACGCTTCCACCACATCGCGTACCCCAGCACCACGAGAGCGGCGATGCCGATCGCGAGAGCGAACAGCACGAGCTGGTTCGCCAGGCCGAACATGGTTCCCATGTGCAGGTCGACGCCCCAGCGCGAGAGCTTGGCCAGCAGCGGGTAATCGGCGAAGTCGACCCGGTCGGTGACCCGCAGAGTCGATGCGTCGATGGCCACGGCATCCACCTCGGTCGGGAAACTCCGGTGGATCTCCTGCACGACCCAGGCCTTGCCCGCGGACGCGGGAGGACGGATCTCGAGGTCGCCGGAGTTCACGTTCGCGTCTCGGGCCACGGCCCACACCGCGTCGAAGGTCGCAGGATCCGCGGACGGCGCACCCGACGAATGCCCGCTGCCGTGGTGCGCGTGCTCGCCTCCGGCCGCGGCCGCCCCGTCGAGCGTGGTCGTGAGAGCGGGAGTTCCCCCACCCACGAGGGTGCGAAGCTCGGCCACGTTCGCGCCCGCGAACGTCGACCACGTGATGCCCGTGGCCGACAGGAACAGCGCCCCGACCACGACCCAGATGCCCACGGCCGAATGCCAGCCCGACAGACGCCGGTAACCCGTGTGCCGTCGGTTCGGTCGCAGCAGATCGCGGCGCCCCCTGCGGCTGCGCACGAACCGTCCGATCCAGAGTCCCAGTCCCGCCAGCGCCACGATCCCGAGCCAGGATGCCGCGAGCTCGCTGTACCAGCGGCCGACGTCTCCGAGGTGCAGCGAGCGGTGCAGGTCGCTGATCCAGTGCCGCAACGGCAGCGCACCGCTCGTGCCGTAGGCCGGCAGGTCGCCGCGGATCTCGGTGGTGGCGGGGTCGACGAAGATCGCCCTGGTCGTGCTCTCGGGCAAGGTGTCGTCGGCGAACATCACGCGCGTGGTCGCCCCGGCCTGGGGTGCCGGACGCACGGCGACGGGAGTCGCCCCGCTCCCGACGTACTGCTCCGCGGCCGACACCTGTTCGGCGAGCGGTACCGCCGGCGCCGTCGTGGCGGCGGTGAGCTCATGCGCGTACAGGGTGCTCTCGAGGGTCGGGGTGATCGCATACAGCGCGCCGCTCACCGCCGCGACGAGGATGAACGGCCCCACCAGCAGGCCCGCGAAGAAGTGCAGGCGCCGCAGCAGCGCGGTGAACCACCCGCGAGAGGACGCCCCCGCTGCGGCAGAGGGAGCGGACGGTGTGGCTTTCGGGTCAGCGCCCACGGCGGTCACGCGCGGGCTCCGATCGACGGCGGGGCCGGGATCGGCGTGAGGGGACGAGCAGGAAACATCGAGGTCTCTTTCCGAGCGCAGGATGCGCTCGCGACAGGACGCCGCGCAGTGCGGACGCCGTCGCCCACGGCGGCCCCTCCTCAGGGGCGACGGCGTGGGCCGGAAGGGTGGGACGCGCCCGAAGACACGTCGACGATCGCGCTGATCCGGCGAGGTGCACGGCACAGCGGTCGATCGCTCCACCGCCGCGAGAGGCGGGCGGAGCGAGACTCAGGATGACGCGAGAGGAGGCCCGCGCCGGTGCGCGGACGAGACCACGAGGGCCGAGTGCGGACGCACCGCGACGACGACGGCGGGCACGGTTCGCCGCACGGACGGCGCCGCAGGAAGGGTCAGCACGACACGCACCCGCGCGCGGAGCCAGACGACGCTGCGCTCCGCGAGGACGCGCAGGGCTGCGAGCGTCCGCTCGCCCCGGTGCAGGGCCACGGTCGTGGCGACAGCGGCGGCAGCGTGGCCGAGCCACATCGCGGCATCCGGGCTCACCGCCGGGAGCGCGGTGCCCGTGAGCACCGGTAGAGCGGAGCCGTGGACGTGCGCCGCGGCGGCCAGGTCGTAGCTGCCGAGCACGAACAGCGTGTGGAACAGCACTTGGCTCACCGCAACGGCCACCGCGAGGCGCCAGGTCGACAGGCGGCGCCCGGCCAACACCGTGCACACGACGAACGACAGAGCGAGCGGCACGGCGACACCGAACAGGCCGGGAATCTCTCCTCCGCCGCTGACGTGCGAGAGCAGAGCGACGAAGGTGGCGACGGATGCCGCGGCGGTGCCGCGCGCTACGCGCGTCGCCCGGGCCTGTCGTCGCATGGAACTCATTGTGTCAGGCGCGGGCGCCCGAGCCTGACGGGTGTCGTCGGCCGGAGAGGAGATACGCCCCGGTGGTCAGAGCGACGACGAGCCGACGACGGCGAGATACCTCGCGGTCGCGTTGCCCATCTCGAGACCCGCCGCGACGAAGCCCGCCCCTAGGCTGGGACCCACCCAGGCCAGGAGGACGCCGTGACCCCACCCCGTGTCGTGATCGCCGGCGCAAGCGGTTTCATCGGCCACGCGCTCGTCGACGCCTTTCGCGCGGACGGCTACGAGGTGGCGACGGTGGGACGGACCGGAGACGCCGTGTGGACGGACGCGGACGCGATCGCGCAGCGGGTCGATGGAGCCGACGTGCTGATCAACCTCGCGGGCAAGATCGTGTCGTGCCGGTACACCGACGCGAATCGCGACGAGATCCTGCGCTCCAGAGTCGACACCACCCGCGCGCTCCGCGACGCCGTCGCGACCGCGGAGCACCCTCCCCGGGTCTGGATGAACGCGTCGACCGCGACCCTGTATCGGCACGAAACCGAGCGGGGCAACGACGAGATGGACGGCGTCACGGGCGAGGGCTTCTCGGTCGACGTGGCGACCAACTGGGAACGCGCCCTGTTCGAGGGGGACCTCCCCTCCACGCGCCGCGTGGCCCTGCGCATGGCGATCGTGTTCGGCGACGGGCCGGCGACCCGAATCCTCCTGGCCCTCGCGCGACTCGGTCTCGGCGGCCCCCAGATCGACAGCTGGTGGTTCCCGCACCGTCGCTACCGCGGAATCGGCCCCCGTCCCACGGGCCCCGTGCGCTCGAGCTGGAGCAGGACGTCGGGGCGACAGCGCTTCAGCTGGATCCACATCGACGATGTGGTGGCATCCGTCCGCTTCATCCGCGACCACGACGAGATCGCCGGGCCGGTCAACCTTTCGGCTCCCGGCGTCACCGACAACCGCACGCTCATGCGCGAGCTGCGCCGCGTCGCCCGCGCTCCCTTCGGGCTGCCGGCTTTCCGGTGGATGCTCGACCCGGCGATGGCGGTGCTGCGCAACGAGCCCGAGCTCGTGCTCAAGAGCAGGTGGGCGGTGCCCCGGGTGCTGACGGAGGCGGGGTTCTCGTTCCGGTACCCGCAGATCGGCCCGGCTCTCGACGCCGTCGTGACGGTGCGGCCCGCTCGGGCGCGCGACCTCTTCTCACGCTGACTGCCGGAACGCACGCCGACCCCGCACCGACGGAGGTGTCGGACGGGGGCGGCGTCGAACGATCCCGCGAGGGGGGACCGGAGGTCAGACCTGACGGCGGATGAAACGCATGAGCGCGGCGACGATCCCGATGATGAGGATGATCACACCGATCCACAGCAGGAACTTCACGGCCTCGACGAAGATACCGAGGAACAGGAGCACGAGGCCCACGATGACGAGGATGATGGCGAGAGCTGGCATGGGCCCCACTCTGCTCCGATATCGGGCCCCGCTCCCCGGCCTTGACAGGGCGAGCGGCCCGCGACACTGCGCGTGTCAAGACCGCTCTGGGCTCGGCATCCGGGGTCTAACGTCGGGGACACCAACCAACCCAGGAGGCGGCAATGGCCGAGCGCGACGTCAACGGACACGACTCAGGACACGGCACCGGGCCCACGGAGGGCGAGTACACCGACGTACAGTTGCCCGACGGCACCGCCGACCGCGGGAGCTCCGACCTCGCCGGTGAATACGTCGACAGCGAGAACGCCGACGGGAGCGAGTCGCGGCCCCGCTCCGACGAGGCCGGCGCCTACACCGACGTCGAGCGGCCCAGCGGCCGCGAGGCGCGCGAGAACGTCGACGACCCCGGCGAGTACACCGACCGCGATCGCTGAGACGTCAGCGTTCGAGCGTGCGACGCGGGTCGGCCCGGTACGCGCGGTGATAGGCGTCGACGAAGGCCGCGGCGTCGGTGAATCCCCATCGGGCGGCGATCTCGCCGACGCTGACGCGGGTGGGATCGGCATCGACCAGATCGGTGTGCGCCGCGCTCAGCCGGGCGGCGGAGAGGTAGTCCTCGGGCGTCGCGCTGAGCTGGGCGTTCGCGACGAACGCCCGACGCAGGCCCGCGACCGAGGTCCCCACGGCGCGGGCGACGTCGTCGATGGTGACCGGCAGCGAGGCGTGGTCGTCGATCCACGACGCCGCCGAGGTGTAGATCGACGCCTGCTCGATCGCCGACGCCCGGCGCTCGCGGGGGTCGCCGACGAGAGGGAAGGCTTCGAGGGTCGCGGTCGCCAGAGTGCGGCGCACGTGGGCGCGCACCAGCGGCTCGTTCAGCAGAGGCACCTGCGTGAGCGACCAGCGCACCGTCGCGAGCCAGTGGTCACGCAGGCGGCGCGACACGGGGGCCGTGCCGGCGAAGCGCACGGCGAGTTCGTCGTCGCCGTAGATCGCCCGCGCCGTGTCGGTCAGCCAGCCGGTATCGAAGGCGATCAGGCGCAGGTCGGTGTCGTCCGGGCGACCGATCAGTTCGTGGCCCGGCTGCACCAGGCCCGGCTCCACGCTGTACTCCCCCGTCTCGGACCCGATGGTCCATGCGTATCCCGGCGTCGATGTCGCGAAGTAGAACCGGTCCGCTTCGAGGACCACCTCGGCGCGGCACTGCCAGATCAGTCGGCGCATCGAGAACGCCGTGTCGCCGACCGCGTGCTCCGCGAAGGTGCCGCGATCCGCTTGCACATCGACCTGCCCGTACTGCGCTTGCAGCCAGGCTTGCGTTTCGGCGACGTCGCTCGTGCGGACGCTGGTGTCGAAGAATTCGTTCATGAAGAGGGGCGTCGACCGCCGGAAAGGCGGGGCGCTCCTGCTCATGATAGTTATCCCGAAGCCTCCCCCTCGAAAGGACCCCGATGGCCGATTCTGCCTCCATCCGCCCCATCGACACCGACGACGCGGGTGAGGTGTTGACCATCCAACGCGCCGCTTTCGCGAGCGAGGCGCTCATCTACGGCGATCCCGACATGCCTCCGCTGACGCAGACCCTCGAGGAGCTGCGCGCGGAGCTCGTCGAGAACCTCGGATGCGTCGCCGTCACGGATCGTCGCATCGTGGGGGCCGTTCGCGCTCGTCTCGACGGCGAGCTGCTGCTCATCGGTCGTCTCGCCATCGCTCCCGACCAGCAGGGCGAAGGCCTCGGCACGCTGTTGCTCGCCGCCGTCGAGGACCGCGGCCGCAAAGCGGGAGCCACCGAGGCCGAGCTGTTCACCGGCGCACTCAGCGAGGCCAACCAGCGTCTGTACGAGCGCGAGGGGTACCACCGCTCCGAAGAGACCGCCGACGGCGAGATCTTCTACCGCAAAGCGCTGCGCTGATCGCCCGCCCGTGCGTTGAGACCGCGGATGCCGAGGGGCCGCCGCCCGAATCCGGACGACGGCCCCCTCGCGTGCCGCTTACGGCGTGGGCATGCCGCCGTTGACGTTCAGCGTCTCGCCGATGACGTAGCTCGACTCCGCCGAGGCGAGGTAGACGTACGCCGGCGCGAGCTCGGCCGGCTGACCCATGCGTCCGAGCGGGGTCTCCTCGCCGAACTCGTCGACCTTCTCGTCGGGCTGGCCGTCGGTCACCTGCAGCGGCGTCCAGATCGGACCGGGAGCCACCGCGTTCACGCGGATGCCCTTCGGGGCGAGCTGCTGGCCGAGAGCCTTGGTGAAGGTGTTGATGGTCGCCTTGGTCGAGGCGTAGTCGACGAGGATCGGCGCCGGAGAGTAGGCCTGGATCGACGTGGTGTTGATGATGGTGGAGCCGGGCCGGAGGTGCGGCACCGCCTCTTTGCAGATCCAGAACATCGCGTAGACGTTGGTCTTGAAGGTGTCGTCGAACTGCTCGTCCGACAGCGTGGTGATGTCCTCGTTGAAGATCTGCTTGCCGCCGTTGTTGACGACGATGTCGAGCCCGCCGAGCCCCTCGACCGCTTCCGCGACCAGGGTCTTGGCGTACTCGCGCTCACGCAGGTCGCCCGGGATCTGCACGACGGTCGCGCCCGCCTCGCGGAGGATCCCGGCGATGCGGTCGGCATCCACCTTCTCCTCCGGCAGGTAGGACATCGCGACCGAGGCGCCCTCGCGGGCGAAGGCGATCGCGGTGGCCGCACCGATGCCCGAGTCGGCTCCGGTGATGAGGGCCTTACGCCCCTCGAGACGTCCGCTGCCCGCGTAGGTGTCCTCGCCGAGCGCGGCCTTGGGCGTCAACTCGGCGTCGAGGCCGGGCTCTGTCTGATCCTGCGACTGCGGGTCGATATCGGCGTAGAGCTTTGCCGGGTCGGTGAAGGTGTACTGCGTGCTCATGGCGAGTCCTTTCAGAGGGGATGGATGCCGGGACGGGGCGCCCCGGCGGAGGTTCAGCGGTCGCCGAGCTCGGCGTCGTCGATGAGCTCGCGGATGACGAGGGCGGCATTGATGAGGGCGAGGTGGCTGAGCGCTTGCGGCAGGTTGCCCCAGAACGCCCCGTCGGCTTCGGCGATCATCTCGGAGTAGATGCCCACGTCGTTGCCCTGGGCGACGAGCGCGTCCATCGCCTCGATGGCCTCGTCATGCCGGCCGACGCACGCGAGAGCGGTCGCCCGCCAGAAGGCGCAGGCGACGAAGGTCTGTTCCTCCTGGTCCATGCCGGTGTACCGGTAGACGAGGTGGTTCTCGGTCGTGAGTCGTTCGGTGATGGCATCCAGCGTCTTCGACATACGCTCTCCCCGGTCGAAGCCGGTGGGAGCGTGCAGCAGCACGGATGCATCGAGGTCCTGGCTGCCCGGGGCGATCGTGTACGCCTCGAGCTCCTGCGACCAGCAGTGCTCGTCGACCCACGCGTGGATGCGATCGCGCTCGGCGCGCCAGCGGTCGCCGTTGTCGGGGATGTGCCCGCCGCCGGCCAACCACTGCGCGTCGTCGAGAGCCTTCCAGCAGCCCATCTTCGAGGAGGTGTAATGCCGCAGCTCGGGCAGTTCCCACATGCCGGAGTCCTCGCGGCGCCACAGGTCGCACGTGCGGTCGGCGACATCGGCGAGCAGGCGTCCGGTCTGGATGTCGAGCCGATTGCCCGCCTCGACGTAGGTGCGGCACAGCGCGATGAGGTCGCCGTACACGCCGAGCTGCAGCTGCCCCTGCGCGGGATTGCCGGTGACGACGGGCTGATTGCCGTTCCACCCCGGAACGTCGTGCTTTTCGAGACCGATCTCGGCGTCGCCGTCGAGGGTGTACATCACCTGCACCTCGGGCCCGTTCTTGCGGATCGTGCGCAGCAGCCACGAGATCGCCGCGTGGGTCTCTTCGCGCAGACCGAAGCCGACCCACGCGTGCGCGGTGTAGGCGAGGTCGCGCACCCAGGCGTAGCGGTAGTCCCAATTCTTGCCACCGCGTGGATTCTCGGGGAGCGATGTCGTCGCCGCGGCCGCGATCGCACCGGTGGGGCTGAACAGCAGGAGCTTGAGAGCGAGCGCGCTGCGCTGCACGTCGTTTGCCCAGGGGCCGTCGTACGAGAACTCATCCGACCACATCGCCCACCCGTCGGCGGTGCGGTCGATTCCGCGATCAACGTTCTGCGCGTCGGGGATGCGCAGGGGTTCCCCCTCGGTCGCGGCGATCACGAGGAGATGACGCGAACCCTCCGCGGTCGTGAAGCTGCCGTCGATGCTCTCGTTGCCGGCATCCGGTTCACCATGGATGCCGTGTTCGTGGCCGACCACCGCGAGGGAGACGTGCCCGATGCGCATGACCGAGAAGCCGTCGATGCGCTCCGTCCAGGGGGCGGCCGAACGCAGCATCGTGCCCGGTTGCACGCACCAGGCGAACTCGACCTCTCCCGTCACGCCCTCGACGCGGCGCGCGAGCTCCGCCCAGGGCAGCCGGCCCGCGATACCGGTGACCATCGCGTCCGTGAGGGTTGCGGTACCTGTCTTGGTGGTGAAGGTCGTCTCCAGAACATTCGTCCTCGGGATGTACCGGCGACTCACCTCGTACTCCCCCACGGGCGCCAACCGGATGCACCCGCCCGCGGCCTCGTCGACCAAGCGCGCGAACACCGGCCGCGAGTGGATGTTGGGCAGCGGCAACCAATCGACGGAGCCGTCGAGACCGATCAGGGCGACGGTACGCCCGTCTCCGATCGCGGCGTAATCGCGCAGCGGTCGGGACGGGGAGGGAGGCGTGGGCACGTTCTCACGCTAGGAATGACGCCCTCCGCTCAGGCCGGGGTTGTCGGATCGGACGGGAGCGGCTACGGACAGGCGTCCGATTACCCCTCCTCCGCCGCACCCGCAACCCCCGTCGGACGCTCCGGCTTCCCGCCTAACGTCGCTATCGACCGTGAGTGAAAGGAACGCGCATGTCCACCACCACCAAGGACGCCCCCACCAAGAACCGTCGTCGCCCGGCCCGCGGCGGCAGCGGTCCGGAGACCACCGACGAGCAGAACGCCGAGAAGGGCTTCCAGGCCTCGGAGAAGCTGACCGACAGCCTGCAGGCCGTCCTCGTCGACCTGATCGAGCTGTCGATCCAGGGCAAGCAGGCCCACTGGAACGTCGTGGGCAAGAACTTCCGCGACACCCACCTGCAGCTCGACGAGATCATCGACGCCGCCCGTGAGTTCAGCGACGAGATCGCCGAGCGCATGCGTGCCCTGCACGCTCTGCCCGACGGACGCAGCGACACCATCGCCGAGACCACCACCCTGCCCGAGTTCCCCCAGGGCGAGGTCGACACGGCCGAGGTGATCGACCTCATCACCGAGCGTCTCGACGCGACCGTCGGCACCGTCCGCGACGTGCACGATGACGTCGATGACGAAGACCCGACCAGCGCCGACATCCTGCACGGCGTGCTCGAGCGCCTCGAGCAGCTGTCGTGGATGGTCAGCGCCGAGAACCGCGTCGCCCGCAAGTCGTAATCACCGCAGAACACATCGGATGCCGGGGCCTTCGGGCCTCGGCATCCGTCGTTCGTGCGGTGGTTCCGTCCGCGCCACGGCTCACGTCCGCGCGACGGCTCAGCCGCGCGCGATGAGGAACGGCGGGTGCGGGCCTTCGAGGCGGGCGAGACCGAGCTTGACCTCCATGAGAGACGCTCCGACCTCCGCGAAGCGCTCATCGGTGCGGGTTTCCATCCGGTCGAACCGCGCGTCCATCCGGTCGAACCGCGCGTCCATCCGCTCGAAGCGCGCGTCCATTTCCGCGAAGCGGGCATCGGTCCGGTGCTCGACACGGCCGAGCATCCACTTCATCCCGCTCAGGATTGTGACGGAGAGCGTCACGACCAGACCGACCGCCGTCGAGAGCAGAGGAAGAGTCTCCATCGGGCAATCCTTTCGGGGTGGGATGCAATGACTGTAGAGCACCGTGCTCCCGCCCCGCGGGGATGACTATCGAACAGTGGAGAACTTCACCCGGGCCGCCCTCGGGAGAAGCGATCAGAGCCGCAGCACCTCGGTCACCCGCACGATCGCGGTGCCCTCCTCCTCGGAGGCGGCGAGGTCGACTTCGGCTCGGATGCGCCAGTCGTGGTCTCCGGCGGGGTCGTCGAGGATCTGCTCGACCCGCCAGACGCCCTCGGCCGCCGAAGACTCGTCGATGACCACGAGGGAAGACGAACGCGCCGCCCCGCCGGTGCCGATCGCGTCGTGCTCGTCGAAGTAGTCGTCGAGCACCCCCGGCCAGTCGACGTCGGGGTCCAGCTCGACCAGCTCGTCGTCGCGCTGCAGCGCCGCCAGCTGCACACGCCGGAACATCTCATTGCGCACGAGCACGACGAAGGCACGACGATTGGTGAGGATCGACGGCGGCGCGGGCGGCACCACCGGGGCATCCGGGTCGTCCGCGGGGTTGACGAGCTGCTCCCACTCGTCGACCAGGCTCGAGTCGACTTGACGCACCACCTCGCCGAGCCAGGCGATGAGGTCGAGCAGATCGGGGGTCTGCGCATCGACCGGCACCGTCTGGCGGATCGCGCGATACGCGTCGCTGAGGTAGCGCAGCACCAGACCTTCGCTGCGGGCGAGCTGGTACAGCGACACGTACTCGCCGAACGAGCACGCCCGCTCGAACATGTCGCGCACGACGGACTTGGGCGACAGCTCGAAGTCGCGGATCCACGGCTGGCTCGACGCGAACACCTCGTAGGCCTGTGCGAGCAGCTCGTCCAGCGGCTTGGGCCAGGTGATCTGCTCGAGCAGCTCCATACGCTCGTCGTACTCGATGCCCTCGCGCTTCATCGCCGCGACCGCTTCGCCGCGGGCGCGGAACTGCTGCTGCGACAGGATCGGGCGCGGGTCGTCGAGCGTCGCCTCGATGACGCTGACGACGTCGAGCGCGTAGTGGCCGGTGCCGACCGATGACGCCGGGGGCGCGGCATCCGGGCCCCTTCCGAGTTCGACCTCGGGGTCGAGCATCTCGATCGCGGCGAGCGCGAACGGAGACAGCGGCTGGTTGAGGGCGAAGTTCGGCTGCAGATCGACGGTGAGACGGATGCCGTCGGCCCCGGCCTCGACGACCCCCGCCTGAACGAGGGTGCGGAAGATCGCGAGGGCCCGGCGGGCGAGCTCGTACTGGCGGGCGCGAGGCTCGTGGTTGTCGAAGACGAGGGAGCGGACGTTCGCGAAGACGTCACCGCCGCGCGCGATGACGTTGATGAGCATGGCGGCCGAGAGCTTCATCTGCGGGACGAGCGGCTCGGGTTCGGCCGCGACCAGGCGGTCGTAGCTCTGCTCGGTCCAGTTGACGAAGCCCTGCGGCGCCTTCTTGCGGACGATCTTCTTCTGCTTCTTCAGGTCGTCGCCGGCCTTGAGGATCTGCGCGGCGTTCTCGATCTCGTGGTCGGGGGCCATGACGACGACCGTCCCCGCGGTGTCATAGCCTGCGCGACCGGCACGGCCGGCGATCTGGTGGAACTCGCGCGCCGACAGCTGGCGCATGCGCGTGCCGTCGTACTTGGTGAGCGCCGTCATCAGCACGGTGCGAATCGGTACGTTGATGCCGACGCCGAGGGTGTCGGTGCCGCAGATGACCCGCAGCAGCCCGCGCTGCGCGAGAGTCTCGACGAGCCGCCGGTACCGCGGCAGCATGCCGGCGTGATGCACGCCGATGCCCGCGCGCACGTAGCGCGAGAGGGTCTTGCCGAAGCCGGTCGTGAAGCGGAAGCCGCCGATGGCGTCCGCGATCTCGTCGCGCTGCTCGCGTCCGATGATGCGGATGGACGACAGCGCCTGCGCCCGCTCCATCGCGGCGGCCTGAGAGAAGTGCACGACGTAGATCGGCGCCTGCTTGGTGTCGAGCAGTTCCTGCACCGTCTCGTGCACGGGCGTTCGGGCGTACTCGAAGTGCAGAGGTACCGGTCGTTCGACGCCCGTCACCCGCGCGGTGTTCCGGCCGGTGCGGCGCGTCAGGTCGTCGGCGATGTCCTCGACGTCGCCGAGCGTGGCCGACATGAGGATGAACTGCGCGCGCGTGAGCAACAGCAGTGGCACCTGCCATGCCCAGCCGCGGTCGGCCTCGCCGTAGTAGTGGAACTCGTCCATCACGACCTGGTCGACGTCGGCGTCGGCACCCTGTCGGAGGGCCAGGTTCGCCAGGATCTCGGCCGTGCAGCAGATGATCGGGGCATCGGAATTCACCGAGGAGTCCCCCGTGACCATGCCCACGTTCTCGGCGCCGAAGATCTCGACGAGGGCGAAGAACTTCTCGCTCACCAGGGCCTTGATCGGCGCCGTGTAATAGGTGCGGCCGCCCCGGGCGAGGGATGCCGCGTGCGCGGCCACCGCGACGAGCGACTTGCCCGTGCCGGTCGGGGTGGACAGGATCACGTTCGCGCCCGACACGATCTCGATCACCGCTTCGTCTTGCGCGGGGTAGAGCGTGAGCCCTCGCGAGGCCGCCCATTCGACGAAGCCCAGGTACACGGCATCCGGATCGGCGCCGACGGGGACGTTCTCGAGAAGGGGGGTCACTCCCCCACCCTCTCATTCAGGGGGCGAGCGCAGCCCGCGACAGGCGAGGGGACGCACGCGGCCTCACCCGCGATCGCTGAAGACCCCGACGTTCTCGCCGTCGAAGACGAACTGCACGCTCGTACCGATCGGGAAGCGCTGGATGAAGGCGTCGGGCATGCCGTCGGCGACGACGAACTGGACCGTGGCGGGGAAGACCCCGGCTCCGCAGCCGCCGTAGACGAAGTTGCCGCGGAAGCCGCGTGTGTCGTCGGTGTCCACCTCGTCGGCGTCGAGCAGGTAGAGACAGGGGTTGCGGTTGTCGGTCGCGTCGGTGGGCGCCCGCCCGGTGAAGGCGGCCACCCCGTAGTAGTTCTCGTAGCCGCGTTCCGCGCCCGTGCGCTCACCGAACACGGCGGGAGCCGAGGAGTCCGGGTCGGGCACGAGCGTGTCGACCTGGGGCGCTCCCGCCGTCGCGGTCACGGGCACGAACGACACGCTCATCGCGGTCGCCGCGCTCGCGAGGGCGGCGACCACGGCCAGTGAGATCGCCCATGCCCACAGGCGGCGCTTCGAGCGCACGAGGGGAGCGCGCTCGCGGGGGATCTCTTCACCGTCCGCGTCTTCGTCCGGGACGGATTCGTCCGGGAGGCGCGAACCGGCCGATGCGGCCGGCGAGGGCGAGGGCGGGGTCTCGGGTGGACGAAGCCGATCCTCGCGCTCGAGGTTCTCGAGTTCGCGCAGGCGCGACACCGCGACCGGGTCGTCGACGATGTCGGCCTCGGGGCCGTAGGCCCGCGCGCGCAGGAGACGCAACTCCTCGTGCACATCCTCGTCCATGTCCTGAATGGTTCCATACCGGCCGGGGGCAGGGGCCGACTCCCGGTATATGCGCGGGAATAGATCGCCGACCACGGCGTTGCACCCGGTATGCGCTCCTTCGGCACACTCTCCTTCGGCCATTACGGCCCCCTCGGCGGCGGTCGCCAGCTCACCGCCGGCGACTCGATGCTCCAGGCGATCGACCTCGCCCAGGGCATGGACGACCTCGGGGTCAACGGCGTCTCGTTCCGCGTCCACCACTTCGCCCGCCAGCAGGCGGCTCCCATGCCCCTGCTTGCCGCGATCGCCGCACGCACCTCGCGCATCGAGGTCGGCACCGGCGTCATCGACATGCGATACGAGAACCCCCTCATGCTCGCCGAAGAGGCGGCATCCGTCGACCTCATCAGCGCCAACCGCCTCGCGCTCGGCGTGAGCCGCGGGTCACCCGAGACAGTCGTCCGCGGCTACGAGGCCTTCGGCTACACCGGGTCCGAGGACCCGCGCGGCGGCGACATCGCCCGCGAGCACTTCGACCTGTTCCTCCGCGCGATCGACGGCGAGGGTCTCGCCGAGCGGGACCCGATGAGCCCCTTCGGCGGCGGCACGGGCCTGCAGCGCATCGAGCCGCACTCCCCGGGGCTCCGCAAGCGCATCTGGTGGGGCGCCGGCACCACGGCCACCGCGGAGTGGGCCGGACGGATCGGCGTGAACCTCATGTCCTCGACGCTGCTCACCGAGGCCGACGGCACGCCCTTCGACCTCCTGCAGGCGCAGCAGCTCGATGCCTTCCGCGCCGCGTGGCGCGAGGCCGGCCACGAGGGCGAACCGCGCACCTCGGTCAGCCGCAGCATCTTCCCCATCGTCACCGCGGAAGACGAGATGTACTTCGGCGGCTCGGCCGGCAGCGACCAGATCGGCGTCATCGACGGCATGCGCTCGACCTTCGGCAAGACGTATGCGGCCACCCCCGACAAGCTCGTGGAGCAGTTGCAGAACGATGCCGCCGTGATGAGCGCCGACACGCTCATGCTGACGATCCCCTCTCAGATGGGCGTGGAGTTCAACCTCCGCCTCGTCGAGAACTTCGCGAAGCACGTCGCCCCCGCCCTCGGATGGCAGTCGACCCTCGCGACGGTCTGAACGACTCCCCGAACGGATCCGGATGCCGACTTGATCGGCATCCGGGTCCGTTCGGCGTTTCGCGCCGAGTCGTACGGTGAGAGGGTGAGCGTCACCATCCGCGAAGCCGTCTTCCCGCGAGACGGCGCGGCCGTCAGCGCCCTCGTCGGGGCGTACCTGCGGCAGACGGAGGCAGAGAAGATCGAACGCGGGCTCGCCGCCGACGCGTTTCCCGAGCGCTACGCGCGGGAGATCGACGACCCGGCGGCGGCATTCGCGGGCCGGCACGCCCTCATCGCCACCGTCGACGGCGCAGATGTCGGGCTCGTCGTCTCGTCGAGCGTGCCCGAAGGAACAGAACTCTCGCGCGTGTGGACCGATCCGCGCGCCCGGGGGCGAGGCGTCGGAACCGCGTTGCTCACGGCTGCGCTCACCGGAGCCGTGCGACCGGTGCGTCTGTCGGTCTGGGATTGGCGTGAGCCCGCGGTGCGGATGTACCGCGCTGCGGGTTTCGAGGTCGTCCCGTCGTGGGACGATCGGCCGGGGCTCATGTGCCTCGAGCTGCGGTGACCCGAACCGCGCTGCTCAGCGCGACGGCGGCACCCGCATCGTGCCGTCGAGCGTCCACCCGTTCTGATCGACGGCGCCCGTGGCATCCGCCTGCTCCGCCTGAGCGTCGGCATACCAGAGGCAGACGAGTCCCCGCTCGCGCCACAGGGCTTGGCGGCTCATCGCGTCCTCGACCATCCAGAACGCTCCGCCTGCGGTTCGACGGCGCAGCTCGGCGAGCCAGGTCGCGTACCCCGGGTCGGGTTCGGAGGCCGCGGCGTGGGGCCGCGCGAGCTCGATGAAGCGGTCGGCCAGGGTCTCGGCCGTCCAGTCGGTGCGCCCGTCCTGGAAGACGTCCTCTCCGCCCGCGCTGGAGTACCTCAGCACGACATTGCTCTCCCGTTCGAGAGGACTGTCGTGCGTCTCGCTCGGTTCGGGAACGAACACGCGGCACCGCCAGTGCCCCGTCGCGTAGAGGTTCGTGTTGATGCGGATCCCCTGCCAGCCGCGCTCGTGAGCGCGCGCCACCGCAGCGACGAGACGAAACGGGACCGGGATCACCGGTAGCCCGTCAGCCCGCGCGAGCGGGCGATGGTCTGCGACACGAGGTACTCGCCCCATGCCACCGCGTACGCGCCGAGAGCGGCCCACACCCACGCGGAGGGCAGGACGCCGATGAGCCCGAGCAACGCCGCGACCGTCAGCACGACGACCACCGCGAGTACCGGCCCGATCGCCCGCGCGCCGATGACACCCGCGCCGGTGCGCCAGATGACCAGCAGAGCTCCCGCCGTCGCGACGAGGAGGATGACGGGGGTGAACCACGGTCCCAGCGCCCCCATGGTGATCGCGGCGCCGACACCGGCAGTGGTGAGGGATGCGGTGCGGAGGGCGCGGATCTGTGTCGGAGAGGGCGAGGCGGCGATGGAGTGCTCCTGGGATGGGGGCGAAGGCGGGGAACCGAACCCGCCGAAGATCGCGGGCGAGGACGGCTTCCCAGGGTACCCGCGCCTCGATCCGCCTCCGCGGGGCGTTCGTGTCTACGGTGGGCACGTGGGCATTTCTCTGACGCGCGTCGACCTCTCGAGTGCGGATGACCGCGCCGCGCTGACGGCGTTCCTCACCTCGAACGTCTTCCCGTTCCATGTGCGCGCGCAGTCGACGGTCGCGCAGATCGAGGACGCCCTTCGCGGCGGCTCGTGGGGTGGAGACGATGTCGACACCTATTGGATCGATGACGAGACCGACGGCCGCGTCGGTGTGATCCGGCTGGAGGACCTGCAAGACGCCACCGCGACGGTCGATCTGCGGCTCGCCGACGGCGCCCGCGGTCGAGGCTTCGGCTCGGCGGCGTTGTCGGCCGCGACCCACCTCGTCTTCTCGCACCACCGCGGCGTCATCCGATTCGAGGGGCAGACCCGCGACGACAACGTCGCCATGCGGCGTGTTTTCGAACGATGCGGCTGGGTGCTCGAGGCGCACTACCGCGACGGCTGGCCCGTCGAGGGCGGCGACCCCCTGGCATCCGTCGCCTACAGCGTTCTGCGCCGCGACTGGGCGAGTGGCTCCACGACGCCCGTGCCGCGTGGACCCGAGGTGACGCTCCGCGGCGAGTTGCGCTGCGCCGACGCCGCCGAGGCGCAGCGCGTGCGCGCCCATCTCGCCGAGCACATCGCTCTGACACGTGCGGAACCGGGATGCCTCTCTTTCGACGTCGACCCCACCGACACCGACGGCGTCTGGAGCGTGTCGGAGCGCTTCGTCGATGAAGCGGCTTTCGACGCGCACCAGCGCCGCGTCGCCGCGAGCACGTGGGGACGCGAGACCGCCGGGATCCAGCGCTTCTACGTCATCCACGGAAGGGCCTTGGATGCCGACGCCCTCATCGCCACGGCCTGGGCGGCCGAAGAGACGCTTCTGCATCCGGCGGTGCGCTCGAACCCTCGCGAGCTGAACCGGTTGCTCGACCCCGAGTTCGTCGAGGTCGGCCAGTCCGGCCGTCGGTGGACGCGAGACGGGATCGTCGCCGCCCTGGGGGATGAACCGGGAACCGACTCCTCGCCCCTCGTCGAAGAACGAGAGAGTCGGCTCGTCGGACCTGACACGGTCCTCTTGACCTATCTGCTGCGCTTCGAGAACCGCGTCAGCCGCCGGTCGTCCCTCTGGCGATGCGACCCCGCGCCGCGGTGCCTGTTCCACCAGGGGACGCCGGTCGGCTGAGGCGTCACCCGTTCGCCGGGAAGGCGGTGTACTCCGCCGGCGCACTGTCGGGGTGGAGGTTCCGGAACGCCGCGAGGTCACGCACGTTCTTCTGCACCGCGACAACGGCGAAGAGGCTCATCGCGAAGCCGATGCCGTAGAAGCCCTTCTCGGACAGCAGCAGCTCGGCGTTCCAGAGGCCGACCGCCATGAGGGCGAGCGCGACGAGAAGCATGCCCCAGGCGACGCCGAGGTAGGCGCCGGTCACGGGGATGTCTTCCGCACGATCGCGGACGGCCTTCTGCACCGAGATGGCGGCGAAGAGACCGAGCAGGAAGACCGCGAGGTAGAACCCCTTCTCGGCGAGCGTCATGTGCGCGTTGTAGAGGCCGATGAAGTAGACCGAAGCGCCGAGGCCGAGTGCCACCCACGAGGCCCCCACGAACGCTCCGGTCGGGCGACCGATCATGTGTTGAGCGTGTCCATCCGTCATCTTTCCCACCCCTTCGTCGGGCCCCCTGGCGGGGACGTATGCCGTGGCGGAGAAGCTAGCGGAAAGTTCATGCCGAAAACGCTATGCGGCGGGATCTGTGTATAGGATCGCGGATCCGTCTCGGTGTGGACGGGCGGATGTCAGCGTCTGTTGACGGGCTTTTGTCGCCCATCATCCTTTCCGTTCTCCTCCTCGAAAGCGCGGATCGCGAGGACGGCCCGCACGAACGACAACACCGCCGCTCCGGCCAGCACGGCGAGGACGACGGCTCCGACCCAATGCCAGGTGGGGTCCCCTGCGGTCCCGACGAAGCGAATGATGTGGCCCGAACAAGCAAACGCGATCGCGGCCGCCATTGTGGAACGAGGCGCGCTCGCGCCGTGACCCCGAAGTCGACCGCACTGCGCGTCTATTGGCGCGCCGACGATAAGGCTGACCGACTGATGACAGGACACGTTCCGCTCGCTCGATGGATGCGTGATACAAACGAGCCCGACGTCGACCTCAGCCCTTCGGTATAGCAGAGAAGTGCCGACCTAGTCAGCGTTCTTCATGTTGGACGGGCGTCAGGCTCGGTGTCTTCGCGCCCATTCCGGATTAGGGCGCGGGGCGTCGACTGGCCCTGCGCTCCCACTCGCGTCGCCCATCGACGCAACTTGCATCACTTCGACGAAGAGAGCGCTCAAGCGAAGAAATCGCACCACGGCTAGCACGAGCGCCAACTCGAACACCCATCGAACTATGACGGGTGTCAGAGGAGGCTCATTCGCCACCGGCGGCACAGAAGGGTCGAGCAACAACGCCGTCAACGCTACGAGCGCGCACAGCAGAGCGGTCCTAAAAATGCTGCGCCAGTTCTTGGCGAGATCAGGGCCGCCCGCCTCGCGCAACGCATCGGCCCGGGTGCCCTTGGCCGAGCTCATCTGTCCGATCGCGACGGCACTGAACGAACCGAGTAGGGAAACCACAATCGCGGCGGCCGAGTACACGGCTCGACGATCAGGCGCGCCTGCGGCGCCGAGGACGTCGAACCACGGCCATACACCTACAAGGACGAGGTGCATGGCGACCACCGCGACGGCGAGGGGGTAGTCGACCCAGATTCGGTCAAGCCACAGATCGCGAGCGGCACTCGTGAGCCTGCGAATCACGGCCTGCCCTCCTTCTGTCGAACGTTACTCCGATAGTGGCAGGCACCCCTGACACTGCTATGCCTGGACAATCTTCCGCAGTTCAGCTTCGTGCTCGAGCGCGACCTCAACGATCGCCCTCACGGCCGACTCATTGCGAATCGGACTTCCGTCCTCAGACGTCGTAGAGATGCGCCGCTTCGCGGTGATCTTTTGTTTCGCGAAGTCTACGTCCACGCCGTGCCGCTTGTCGTCTGCCTCGATGTACACGAGCCGGCCCTTCGCGCTGCGCACTTCGTTATTGTCGGAGGCTTCGGCGATGACCTTGGCTTCCTCGCGCACCGCTGCGCGCCCCGCTGCCATGTCCTTGGCTCTGCCCGGCTGCAAGATGACAGTCACGACCATTGAGCCGTACTCCTCTTTGACCGCTCGCAGCACAGAGGAAAGCTTCGAACCTCGCTTCTCGAGGGCATCCGCTCGGTTCGTGTGCACCTTGACGGAGATCCGGTCGAGCTCCGCCGACTGGTTGATGAGGTTTTGAATCTCCCGCGAGACCATCGGCTCGGTGTCGACCGTAAAATCATCGGCCAGGACCTTGAGTCCGTTTAGCCACTGTGCAAAACCACCCGGCGTAGGCGCTGTGGTGGACCCCTGAATCAGTCCAATGACGTTCCCGTAAGGAAGGAACGCGACGATCGACGTCTCGAGCAACTGGGCGGAGTCCTCCAACTGCAGCTCACCGACGGTGTCCTTCTGACTGTTGTAGACATCAAGCCACGAATCTTGGTCCCGCACCAGCATGAGTTTCAGGTGGCTCTGCCCATCGACCCTCATGACCTCTCCAATGAGCGTCTTTTCGGGTCCCTCCCAAACTCGTTCGCGCAGCGGGACGCTAGCAAGCGCCTCGAGAATTGACTGCCAATCCGCGTGAATCATCCGCTCGTTCGTCGAGAAATTCACATACTTCACGATCTCGTAGAAATTAATCGTGCGCTCGCGAACCTTCGGCCCGCTCTGACTGCCGTTTCCCGCCACTGAGGCCCCCTAGCTCCAACGCTGTGTCGCTTCACGTTATCGGTTCCGGGCATGTCAGCGGATAGGGACCAACGGCGTTTTAGCTATATGCGACTGAACCCCTCAACGAATACGGCGATGAATATCACCTAATTGCTCGGCCGCGTCAACGCCATGCGCCGCTGGATGAAGGATGGGGTCCACGGGGAGGTGGTCACGTCTACTTCCTACCGAGCAACCGGCGGTCGGCGATACCCCTGGCACACACCTCCCCCTCACGCCGGAACCGACGCCGGGAGCAATGTCGGAGGTTGGTGGAAGCATGTCTACATGAGCCACCCCGCCGCTTCTTCGCACGAGGCGGACGACGCGGTGCTCGACGACGTGGTCGCCTCTCTCGTACGGATCGAAGCCGCGATCTCCGCGCTCGAGGCGGAGCGGTTCCGACAGCTGGCTCGCGCGCACGCCGTCGCTGTGGGGAGAAGCGCTCACCGACCCCGCACGGTGCAGGAGCGCGAGCTCGCCCTCCGCTCGATCGCGGCCGAGGTCGGCGTCGCGCTGCGGTGGCACGACCGCACGACGCAGCGGCGCATCAACGAGGCCGGCGCGCTGGTCGAGGACTTCGCCACCACGGTGACCGCGCTCGACGAGGCGAAGATCACGGCGCGGCACGCCGAGGTGATCCACGAGATCGGGGCGCCCCTCCTCGAACCGGTGAGCCGCCTAGAGTTCGAGCGCCGCGTCCTGACCCGAGCCGAACGGGACACGGTCGCCGGCACTCGCGCCTTTGCCAGGACGGTCGCCGAAAAACTCGAGCCTCGGTCGATCACGGAGCGTCATGACGACGCGGTGGACCGACGCCGTGTCTGGGTCGAAGACGACATCGACGGGATGGCGCAACTCGGCGTGATCGACAGCGCGACGAAGATCCGGGCGATGTTCGACCGACTCACGCGACAGGCGCGCGCCGTGCGCCGGGTCGCCGATTCGGGCGGCGGAGAGATCGGCGTCACCGACACCCGGTCGATCGACCAGACGCGCGCCGACCTGCTGTGCGACCTCGTGCTCGGCGGTCGACCGGTCATCGACCCGACGCACGCGCACCTCCCGGGAGGGTTGGGAGCGATCCGGGCGGAGGTCTCGGTGGTCATCCCGGTGCTGACCGCCGTCGGCGCGAGCGAGCGCGGCGCGATGCTCGACGGATGCACCCCCGTCGACGCGGACACGGCGCGCCGACTCCTCGCTGAAGCGCCGGGGTGGGAACGCCTGCTCACCGACCCGGTCACGGGCGTGGCCCTCGGCGTCGACCGTTACCGTCCGACTCCGGCGATGCGTCGCTTCCTGCGCCTCCGGGACGTGCACTGCCGCTTTCCCGGATGCCGTCAGCCCGCCCGTCACTGCGAGATCGACCACAACCTCGACCACGCGAAGGGCGGCCGAACGACGCTGTGCAACCTCGCGTGCCTGTGCAAGCGGCACCACATCCTCAAGACAGAGACCCCCTGGACGGCCGCCCAACAGCCCGACGGCAGCATCGTCTGGACGAGCCCTCTCGGGCGCCGCAGCACCGACCCACCCGAACGTCGGGTCGCGTTCGCGCCCGGCCCCGATCCTCACCCCGACCCCGACCCACCGCCGTTCTGAGCACGTTCGCGTCCTTCGTCGGGCATGACCGCCCCGCCTTCCGCGGGGCACCACCGCTCCCTCCGCTGAGCGCGAACGCCCTCGCCCCTCCCCCACCTCGGATGGTTGGCTGGCCCGCATGCGACAGCTCCTCATCCTCGGTGGAACCGGATGGCTCGGCCGCGCCGTCGCGGCGCAGGCCCTCGCGCAGGGGGCCGAGGTCACCTGCCTCGCCCGCGGCGAATCCGGCGAGACGGCACCAGGTGCACGACTGATCCGCGCCGACCGCAACGACCCCGACTCCTACGCGCGCGTGCAGCGCGACTGGGACGAGGTGGTCGAGCTCTCGTGGGACCCGGGGTTCGTGGCATCCGCCCTCGACGCCCTCGCCGACCGCGCAGCGCACTGGAGCCTGATCTCGAGCGTCTCGGTGTATGCCCGCTCGGACATCCCCTTCGCCGACGAGTCGGCGGAGCTCGTCGAGCCGAGCGACCTCGAGCAGTACGCGGATGCCAAGGTGCACGCCGAACGACTCACCTCGGCGCGGCTGGGCGACCGGGCACTCCTCGCCCGGGCGGGGCTGATCGTGGGGCCGGGCGACCCCAGCGACCGCTTCGGCTACTGGCCGGCGCGCTTCGCCCGCGGCGGTCGCGTGCTCGCGCCGGAGACCAGCGGTCGCCACGCCCAGGCGATCGACGTGGACGATCTCGCCGCGTGGATCGCGCACGCCGGACGCACGGGTGTCACGGGCCCGATCAACGCGGTCGGCGAAGAACTGCCGCTCGCCGCGGTGCTGGCGGCAGCGCGCGACGCGGCGGCCGTTCCGAGCGAGACGGTCGCCCTCGACGACGAGACCCTGACCGCGCGGGGCGTCGCGTACTGGGCGGGGCCCCGGTCGCTGCCCCTGTGGCTGCCGGAGAGCGCCGGCGGCTTCGCCCGCCGGAGCGACGCCGCGTTCGTGGCATCCGGGGGTCGGCGACGCCCCCTCGCCCAGACCATGCACCGCGCCCTCGACGATGAGCGCCGACGCGGGCTCGACCGCCCCCGGCGCGCGGGTCTCACCCTCGACGAGGAGGCGGAGGTGCTGGCCGTTTAGCGCCCGTTGCGGTCAGCCGCAGAACGCGGAGGCGCCGACGACACCTCGAGCTTGTCGAGACCGCGCAGCGAGGTCCAGATGAGTTCCTCGCCCTTCGCCGCATGCTGCGAGGCGCGCACGGCGCGCTCGTCGGCCCACGAGTTGAGCACGTGACCGGAGTGCCCGCGCACGTGCTCGAGCACGACGTCGGGAAGGCCCGCCGCCCGCCGCGCGTCGCGCGCGGCGATGAGGGCTTCGAGGATGCCCTGGTTGGCGACCGGCTTCTTCGCGCTCGTGACCCAGCCGCGGCGGCGATGGCCGTCCATCCACTTCGAGTAGGTGTCGATGGCGTACTTCGAATCGGCCTGCACCACGAGCTCGCGCACGTCGGCATGGTCGGTGATGGCGTGCAGGAGCCCGAGCAGCTCGCCGATGTTGTTCGTGCCCTCGGGGATCGATCCGGCCGCCCAGTGTCCGTCTTCGCCGACCCAGGCCCACCCGGCAGGCCCGGGGTTGCCCTTGCAGGCGCCGTCGGTGGCGACGACGTAGCGGTCAGCGGGCGACGGGGAATCGGTGCTGCTCATCCCTCTAGTCTCCCCCGGGGCGTCGTCGTAGGGGTCAGTCGCGACCGCTCTCGGCCTTCTTCTGTCCGGCCTCGAGCACATCGCCCGCGGGCAGTTCCTGGTGTCCGCCGAACTGCAGGCGCATCGCCGAGAGCACCTGGTTGGCGAAGTGGTCCTCGCCGCGCGAAGCGAACCGCTCGAACAGCGACGCGGCCAGCACCGGCACCGGCACGCCCGTGTCGACGGCGGCCTTGACGGTCCAGCGTCCCTCGCCCGAGTCCGAGACGCGGCCGGCCAGACCGTCGAGCGTCGGGTTCTGCGCGAGCGCCGCGGCGGTGAGGTCGAGCAACCAGGACGAGATGACCGAGCCTCGGCGCCAGAGCTCGGTGACGCGAGCCGTGTCGATGTCGAACTGGTAGTACTCGGGCTCCTCCAGGGGCGCCACCTCGGCGGAGTGCTCGCCCTGACGCAGGCCCGCGTCGGCGTTGTTCAGCACGTTCAGCCCCTCGGCGAGCGCGGCCATGATGCCGTACTCGATGCCGTTGTGGACCATCTTCACGAAGTGGCCCGAGCCCGACGGACCGCAGTGCAGGTACCCGCGCTCCTCGGTCGTGTAATCGCCGGTGCGGCCGGGCGTGCGCTCGACCTCTCCGGGACCGGGGGCGATGGTGCGCAGCACGGGCTCGAGGTGGGAGACGGCCTCGTCGTGGCCGCCCACCATGAGGCAGTAGCCGCGCTCGAGACCGAAGACGCCGCCGCTCGTGCCCACGTCGACGTAGTGGATGCCGCTCTCGTCGAGCTTCTTCGCACGACGCACGTCGTCGCGGTAGTTCGAGTTGCCGCCGTCGATGATGATGTCGCCCGGCTCGAGCACCTCGGCCACCTCGTCGACGACCGTGCCGGTGAGACCGGCGGGGATCATGAGCCACACGGCGCGGGGCTTGTGCAGCTTCGAAGCCAGGTCAGCGATGCTCGTCGCCCCCGTGGCGCCCTCCGCGACCAGCGACGCCACGGCATCCTGGTTCACGTCGAACACGACGCAGTCGTGACCGTCCTTCATGAGCCTGCGGACGATGTTGGCGCCCATTCGTCCGAGTCCGACCATGGCGAGTTGCATTGGTTCCCCGTTCGTCGTGCATGACGGGCCGCGCCGCGCGGTCCCTCCGCGAGTCTAGGAGCGTCCGGAGGCACCAGGGATCGGTGCTAGCCCTGGAAATCCTCGGGATCGACGCCCTCCAGAAAGCGCCGGAACTCCTCCACCCGGTCTTCGTCCGCGCCCCCGCCGTCGAGCTCGACGGCCTCGTCCGGCACACCGGCCTCTTCGAAGACGGCGTTCGCCACGAGGATCGGAGCATCGGCTCGGGACGCGAGGGCGATGCCGTCCGAGGGACGGGAGTCGAAGGTCCGCGGCCCCGCCGGGGTGTTCACCACCACCCGCGCGTGGAAGGTCCCCTCGTCGAGGTGGGTGATCTCGACGCGATCCACGGAGGCCGACAGTTCACCGAGCATCGCGGTCATGAGGTCGTGCGCGAGAGGACGCGGCGAGCCGGTGCGTTCGATCGCGACGAGGATCGACATGGCCTCCTGCGGCCCGATCCAGACGGGAAGCACCCGGTCGCCGTCCGTCGTGGTGTCGACGGGCTTCAGCAGGATGACGTGCTGCTGCGCCGGATCCAGTGCGACCCCGACGACGTGCACCCGGATCATGCAGCCATCGTACGGGGCGTGCCCGTGGTCCGCGCGTTCAGCGCAGGATGCCGAGACTCCGCGCGGCCGAGACGGCGGCGGTACGCGACGAGACGCCGAGCTTGGAGAACACGTGCGCGAGGTGGGATTTCACCGTCGCGTCGGTGATGTGCAGGCGCGCGGCGACCTCGGCGTTCGTCGCCCCGCGGGCGACGAGTCGCACCACCTCGATCTCGCGCGCCGAGAGGGTCACGCGGGGCTCGCGCAGGCGAGCCAGAAGTCGCCCCGCGATCGCCGGGGCCAGGGCGCTCTGCCCCGCGGCGGCGGCGCGGATGCCGGCGAGCAGTTCGTGGGGCGGGGCGTCCTTCAGCAGGTACCCGCTGGCCCCCGCCTCGACGGCGCCGAGGATGTCGCCGTCGGTGTCGTAGTTCGTCAGGACGAGGACGTACGGCGGGGCGGCGAGAGCACGCACCCGCCGCGTGGCCTCGGCCCCGGCGGCCCGCTCGCCGAACTGCAGGTCCATCAGCACGAGCTCCGGCGCCAGCGATGCCGAGAGAGCGACGGCCTCGTCGGCGTCAGCGGCCTCGCCGACCACTTCGATGTCGGTCTCGGCGTCGAGCAGGGCGCGCACGCCCGCCCGTACGACCGGGTGGTCGTCGGCGATCACCACGCGGATCACGACGCTCCCCCCGGCAGCACCACGGTGATGGTGGATCCGGCGCCCGGCGCGCTGTCCACGTCGAGCACGCCGTCGAGCTGATCGACGCGCTCGCGCATGGCCCGGAGTCCGAAGGAGTCCGTTCCGGATGCCGCGGCCTCGGCGCGACGCACATCGAACCCGGCGCCGTCGTCGGAGATGGTCAGACGCGCCCCGCCCGACTGCGGCACGAGCCGGATGCGCACGCAGCGTGCCCGCGCGTGCTGGGCGACGTTCGCGAGGGCCCCCTGGGCGATGCGCAGCAGGGCCGTCTGGGCGTCCATGGGCAGCGAGAGCACGGCATCCACCTCCACCTCCACGTCGATACCCTCGCGCGCACCCCATCCGCCGGCGAGACGCTCGAGGGCGGAGCCGAGGCCGCGGTCGAGGCTCGGCGGAGCCAGTTCTCGGATGAACCGGCGGGTCTCGGCGAGGCCGTCTGCCGCCGTCTGGCGCGCCAGCCGTACGTGGTCGATGCCAGGACCCTCGGCATCCGCTCTCTCCGCCGCGTGGAGCAGCATCTGGATGCTCGACAGTCCCTGCGCCACGGTGTCGTGCAGCTCGCGGGCCAGGCGCGCTCGTTCGGCGAGGGTCCCCTGCTCGCGCTCGGCGGCGGCGAGCCGGTCGCGCGTGGCGAGAAGCTCGGCCACGAGGGCTTCGCGCTCCGCGGCCCTGCGCTCGAGGGCGTTGTAGCCCAGGCCGATGAGAAGCGCCACACCCGCACCGACGACGGGCCCGACGACGCCGCCCACCGTGAGGCCCCCGTGGACGGCGAAGGCCGCGATCGTGAGGGCGGTCGTGCCCACGACCGCGAGGGGACCCGCTCCCCCCGGGAGCACGTGCAGGTACAGGAAGAACAGCGGGAAGACGAGATACGCGGCCTCGGGGACGAGCCACACCAGCGCCGCCCACACCACCGTGAGCGCCGCCACCCACACGACACCGCGCCGCGATCGCCCCGCGCGGGCGATCCAGAGTCCCGCGAGGTACACCGCGCCCAGCGCTCCGGCGAGCATGAGGGCGAGCACGGACCCGTCCGTCAGCAGCACGCGCGCGACGACGAGAGCGAGCAGTCCGCCGAAGAGAGCGTGCAAGCCCGCGCGCAGCCCCGCGAAGACCGGGGCGAGGGGACGATGGGTCATTTCCCGATCCAGGCTACGGATGCCGGGACCTCGGCGGATCATCCGAAAGGTGGAAGAAGGGTTCGCCCACCCCGCCGATGACGGCCGGAGCGGTCCGGACGAGGGTGGAACGGAGCCGACGAGAGACGCCGGCGGAAGGAGGCGACGTGTACGTCGCATGGCGCGATCTGCGGTTCGCCCGCGGGCGATTCGCCCTCATCGGGGCGGTCGTCGCCCTCATCACGTTGCTCGTCGGGTTCCTCTCCGGGCTCACGGGCGGACTCGCCGCGCAGAACGTCTCGGCCGTTCTCGCCCTGCCCGGGGACCGGCTCGTCCTGCACCCCGTCGGCGGCGCGAGCGCAACGTTCGCCGACTCCACGATCGACGACGACACCGTCTCGGCATGGCGCGCGGCCCCGGGGGTCGATAGCGTCACCGCCGTCGGGATCACGCAGACACGGGCGGAGGGACCCGGAGCCGTCGGCGCCGTCGCCCTGTTCGGCCTCGACGCGGGAACGAGCTTCGGCGCTCCCCACCGCGACGATGAGATCGACCTGTCGGCGGGTGCGGCCAAGAGCCTGGGGGCGATGGTCGGCGACGAGGTCACGGTGGCGGGATCCTCGTACCGCGTCGCCGCGATCGATGGCGACCGGTGGTACAGCCACACCCCCGTGGCCACACTCGACGCGCACGCGTGGGCGACTCTCGATCAGCACCTGGGCGGCACGGGGCAACCGACGCTTCTCGCCGTCACCGGCTCCCCGGCGTGGGACACCGTGGCCGCCGACACCGGGACCACGGCATCCACTCCCCTGTCGAGCCTCACGGCGCTGACGACCTTCCGCTCCGAGATCGGCTCGCTCGCGCTGATGATCGCAATGCTGTTCGGCGTCTCGGCGCTCGTGGTCGGCGCGTTCTTCACGGTCTGGACGATGCAGCGCTCGTCCGACATCGCCGTGCTCAAAGCGCTCGGGGCGAGCACTCCCGCACTCGTGCGCGACGCCCTCGGCCAGGCTCTGGTCGTGCTGGGGCTCGGAGTCGGCATCGGGATCGGACTGACCGCCCTGCTCGGCACCCTCGCCGGCGCAGCGCTGCCCTTCGTCCTGAACCCGCTCACGACCCTCGCCCCCGCGGCGGTCATGGTCGTGCTCGGCCTGCTCGGCGCCGCGGTGTCGCTGCGCACAGTTACCTCCTCCGACCCCCTCACCGCCCTCGGGAGCACCCGATGATCCTTCTCGACGACGTCACCCTCACCTATCCCGACGCAGACGCCCGCGTCACCGCCGTCGACCATGTCACCCTGGAGGGCCGCCCGGGCATCGTGACCGGCATCACCGGCCCCTCGGGTTCGGGCAAGTCGAGCCTTCTGGCCCTGGCCGCCACCCTCGTGCGCCCCGACTCCGGGCGCGTGATCGTCGCGGGGACGGATGCCACCCGGCTCAGCGCCGCGGCGGCGACGGCGCTGCGGCGCCAGAGCATCGGCATCGTGTTCCAGCAGCCGCAGTTGCTCCCGGCCCTCACCGCTCGCGAGCAGCTGCGGGTCATGGCCGAGCTCGGCGGCCCCGACCGGCGCGAACGGCGTGCGCTCGTTCGTTCACGGGTCGACGAGCTGCTCGAGGCCGTCGGTCTCGGCGCTCTGGCCGATCGTCGGCCCGCCCAGCTCTCCGGCGGTCAGCGTCAGCGGGTGGCGATCGCGCGCGCTCTCGTGCACGAGCCGCGGGTACTGCTGGTCGACGAGCCGACGAGCGCTCTCGACACCGCCCGGGGCGGGGAGATCATGGCTCTGCTGTCTCGACTGACGCGGGAACGCGAAACCGCGACGCTGCTCGTGACGCACGACCTCGTGCACCGCGACGCCCTCGACGAGACGGTGGAGATCGTGGACGGGCGCGCGGCGCTCGTCACCACCCGTACGCGTTGAACCACTCGCGACGGCGGTCGGCTTCGGCGCGCGACTCGTCCCCTCGCCACGAGTCGTGGGGTTCGAGCAGACCGCCGTCGTCACGGTTCACGAACGCCCAGCAGACCGGGCATAGCGCCCGGCCGCCGGGGAATCCGTCATCGAGCGTCGGGGCGGGTTCGGCGGGAGTCCCACCCGCGACGCACTCGGGCGGGTCGGCCTGCAGGTCGCTCCAGAGCAGTCGTCCGCCGGTGCGGTGGTGAAGGCCGCGGTGTCCGTCTTCACGGGTGCAGATCTCGCCGTTTCTTCGGCTGAGGCACAGTCTCCGGGCGGCGCCCGGCAGCGCTGCCAGTGTTCGCGTCATCCTTCGATTCTCGCCGCTGCGAGCGCAACGGGGGCAGGTGCGGGATGCGCACGGGGCGGTGGGGGCCGGTGGGGAAGGGATCGGCGGTCATCGCTGACCACCACCGGTGCGACGAGAGAACATGTCGACCTCCTGATGTTCCGACCATCCGCCCGTCGAGCGTGGATTCCGAGGGGGTTGACACGGCGCAAGACGGTGCTAGGCATACCCCATGGGGGTATCATCGGGGTATGCACGGATACGAGGGCCACAAAGACGACCTCCTCAAGCGTCTGCGCCGCGCCGAGGGGCAGGTGCGCGGCATCGCGCGCATGGTCGACGACGACCAGTACTGCATCGACATCCTCACCCAGGTCTCGGCCGTGACCAAGGCGCTCGAGAACGTCGCCCTCTCCCTGCTCGACGACCACCTCTCCCACTGCGTGGCCGAAGCGGCCGCACAGGGCGGCCCCGTCGCCGACGAGAAGCTGAAAGAGGCGAACCAGGCGATCGCTCGCCTGGTCCGCTCGTAAGGAGACGCACATGACCGAACAGCGCATCGACCTCGGCCTCACCTCGGCCCCCGCCGGCGGCTGCGGCGACGGCTGCGGGTGCAAGAGCGCGGCATCCACCCCCGCCGTCGCCTCGGACGAGGCGTCCTCCGTCGTGCTCCGCGTCGAGGGGATGACCTGCGAGCACTGCGTTCGCGCCGTGAGCGAAGAGCTCAACGCGCTCGACGGCGTGGAGGTCGTCGACGTCGACCTGCGTGCGGGCGACGCCTCGCTCGTGCGCATCACGGGTTCAGCCGACGAGGCCGCTCTCACCGCGGCGATCGACGAGGCCGGGTACACCCTGGTCCGGTGACCGGATGCCGCGGGCACGGCGATCCCTCACCCTCGGGAATCCGCTCCGCGTGGCGCGTGCCTCAGAAGACGCGACGCACCAGCGCGTCGACGGCCGCGTGGAACGTGAGGTGCTGCGAGATCTCGACAGCGCGGTCGTAGCGCGGTCCGCCGAGCGCCACGAACACGGCGCCGACGACTTCGACGTATCCGACGATGTACCCCTCGCGGGCGACCTCGTACAGATCGAGATCGACGCGCGTCCAGGGGATCTCGGTGAGGGCGGGCGTAGTCGAGGAGGGGGCCGCTTTCGCCGCGGCGCGAGCCGCGGCCTTCGATGATCCCGGGCGACTGAGGGGTGCTTCCATGACCATGCGACGACTCCTTGGCTCCTCCAGGTCATCCCAGAGTGCGCTGTCCGCCCCCGAACCGCGCGGCCCTTGACGCGACGGCGGATCGCGGATACGTCGGGATCAGCCGACGCTGCGCGCGGGGCGACCGCGGCGTGGGCGCTGCTCCGACAGGTCGAACGGCTCCACCCCCGCGGTGAGCGATTCGACCTCATCGAGCCACCGGAGGTCCGCCTCGAGCCGCGCACGGCGCGCCGCCTGCACGATGGCGGCGGGAACGGCATCCGTCCGCTCCTCCCGCACCTCGGCGAGCGCCGCACGGACCGCTTCGCGCTGGACCGACAGGATGCCGGGCACATCCGCTCCCGGGAGCGTCACCGCGAGGGCGACCTTGAGGGCGACGTCGTCGCGCCCCTCGACCAGCGAGGCACTGCTCAGCCACGCTCGCACCTCGACGCGGCCCTCGACGGTCAGCTCCCACAGCACGCGCGCCTCGTCGTCGAGGCCGGCGCCCTGCACCAGCCCGTCGCGCTCGAGGCGCTCGAGGGTCGTGTACACCTGGCCGACATTGACCCGCGCTCCGGTACGCCGCTCGTACTCGGCCCGCAGCTGGGAGCCGTAGCAGGTGCCGCGGTCGAGGATCGCGAGCAGGCTCAGACGGACGGACACGACGCCTCCTGGCGGGTCAGAAATGACTTGCCGAGTATATCGTTCGACACCGAGGGATCCCCCGACGCGCCGAGGAGGCCCGGCGTAGCATGTGGTCTGACCACACGTTCCGGTTCGATCGGAGGCTCCTCATGGAGTGGCTCGACCCCCTCGCCCTCGCCCGCTGGCAGTTCGGGTTGACGACGCTGTACCACTTCCTCTTCGTGCCTCTGACGCTCGGCATGTCGCTCATCGTGGCGATCTTCCAGACCGCCTGGTATCGGACGGGAGACGTGCGATGGCTTCACATCACGCGCTTCTTCGGGAAGATCTTCCTCATCAACTTCGCCATGGGCGTGGTCACCGGAATCGTCCAGGAATTCCAGTTCGGCATGAACTGGTCGGCGTACTCGCGCTTCGTCGGCGACGTGTTCGGCGCCCCCCTCGCCTTCGAGGGACTGCTCGCCTTCTTCCTCGAGGCGACCTTCATCGGCCTCTGGATCTTCGGCTGGGACAAGCTCCCGCGCCTCGCGCACCTCGCGAGCATCTGGATGGCGTCTATCGGCGCCACCCTGTCGGCCTACTTCATCATCGCCGCAAACGCCTTCATGCAGAACCCGGTCGGTTACCAGATGTCGGCCGACGGCCACCGCGCCGAGCTCGTCGACTTCTGGGCGATGCTCACCAATCCCGTCGCCCTCGCGGCCTTCCCGCACACGATCTTCGCGGGCTGGATGTTCGCCGCGATGGTCGTCGTCGCCGTGTCGGCCTGGCACATGGCACGCGGTCGCAACACCGACATGATGCGCAAGACGCTCCGCTTCGGCCTGTGGTCGACGCTGGTGTCTTTCGTGCTCGTCGCGATCGTGGGCGACCAGCTGAGCCTGGTCATGGTCGCCACGCAGCCGATGAAGATGGCGGCGGCCGAAGCGACCTTCAACACCGTCTGCGGGCAGGATGCCTCGTTCTCGATCTTCACGCTGGGAACGCCCGACGGAACGAGCGAGCTGTTCTCGATCCGCGTGCCCTTCCTGCTCAGCATCCTCTCCACGCACTCGCTCGACGGCTGCGTCGAAGGCATCAACGACCTGAACACCCTCTACAGCCAGCAGATGTTCCCCCAGTTCGCCGACCAGGTCGACGGCAACTTCGCCCCCGTGCTCTGGGTCACCTACTGGGCCTTCCGCTGGATGATCGCGCTCGGCGGGATCGCGGCGCTCGTCAGCGTCGCGGGCCTCTGGGTCACCCGCAAGAAGGCGACCCGTCCGGTCGCCCCGTGGATGTGGCGCGTGGCGATCTGGGCCGCTCCCCTGCCGATGCTCGCGAGCCTCGTCGGGTGGATCTTCACCGAGATGGGCCGTCAGCCCTGGATCGTGTTCGGCCTCATGCTCACGCAGGACGGGGTCTCCCCCAGCGTCCCCGGCTGGAGCGTGCTCATCTCGCTGATCGCCTTCACCCTCGTCTACGCCACCCTCGCCGTCGTGGAGTTCGGCCTCATCGTGAAGTTCGCTCAGAAGGGCCCCGAGCCCCTGCCCGATCCCGACGCCGAGCGAGACGACTCGGTAGAGAACACCCCGACCACGGTCTACTAGGAGCCCCTCATGGATCTCGCATACCTCTGGTTCTGGATCGTCGCCTTCCTCTTCGTCGGTTATTTCGTGCTGGACGGGTTCGACTTCGGCGTCGGCATGTCGATCCCCTTCCTCGGCAAGGACGACATCGCCCGCCGCCAGATCATCAACACGATCGGCCCCGTCTGGGACCTCAACGAGACCTGGGTGATCGTCGCCGGTGCCGCGCTCTTCGCGTCCTTCCCCGAGTGGTACGCGACCCTGTTCAGCGGCTTCTACCTGCCGCTCCTGGCGATCCTGATCGCCCTGATCGCCCGCGGTGTCTCGTTCGAGTACCGCCACCAGCGCGAGTCCCTGAAGTGGAAGCGCACCTTCGACCGCATGATCGTGGCGGGATCGGCCGTCCCCGCCTTCCTCTGGGGCGTCGCCTTCGCGAACATCGTGCAGGGCGTGCCGCTGGATGCCGACCACGAGTACGTCGGCAGCGTGCTCACGCTGCTGAACCCCTACGGCATCCTCGGGGGACTCACCACCCTGACCCTGTTCTTCCTGCACGGGCTCTACTTCGTCGCACTCAAGACGGACGGGCAGGTGCGTGCCGACGCTCGACGTCTCGCAGCACGCGCGGGCCTGGTCACGATCGCCCTGGCCGCGCTCTTCCTCGTCTGGACGATCGCGAACGCCGCGAGCGCTCCGCTGTTCCTCGGCGTGGTCGCCCTCTCGGGCATCGCCGCGCTCGCGCTGATCGGCTCGTGGCTCGCGAACGCCCGCGACCGCGAGGGCACCGCCTTCACCCTCGGCGCCGTGACGATCGTCACCGCCGTCGCCGCGCTGTTCTTCGCGCTGTTCCCGAACGTCATGCCCTCCACGCTCGCGGCGGGCTCGAGCCTCACGATCGACAACGCCTCGAGCACCGACTACACGCTCACGATCATGAGCTGGGCGGCGCTCATCTTCCTCCCGCTGATCCTCGCCTACCAGGGCTGGACCTACTGGGTGTTCCGCAAGCGCGTCACCCGCGCCCGGATCGAGAAGGCCGCGCTCGTCGCCCACTGACCGATGAAACCCGTCGACCCGCGGTTGCTCCGCTACGCCACCGCCTCCCGCGGCTTCTTCGCCGTGACCGCGGCGATCGTGCTCGCGCAGACCGGCGTGACCGTCGGCTTCGCGTGGGCGCTCGCCACAGCGCTCGTCGGCGCGATCCAGGGCCGACCGGTCGGCGAGCTGTGGGGATATATTGGCGTGGCGGCATCGCTCGTGCTCCTGAGGGGCCTGCTGATCGCCGCCTCGGAGCGCACGGCGGCGCGGGGCGCGGCGGCGGCATCGCTGCAGTTGCGGGCAGCGCTCGTGGGCGCGGTCGCACGCCTCGGTCCGGGCTGGCTCGCCCGCCGAAACTCCGCCTCGCTGTCGCTCACCGCCGGCCACGGTCTCGACGCACTCGATGCCTACTTCGGTCGGTATCTGCCGCAGCTCGTGGCCACCGCGATCGCCATGCCGATCCTCATCGGCGCCATCACGCTGGCCGACCCCCTCTCGGGCCTGATCGTGGTGCTGACGATTCCCCTGATCCCGCTGTTCATGGTGCTGATCGGTCTCGCCACCCGTGGCGTCCAGGAACGGCAGTACCGCACCCTCGGCCGCCTCGCCGCACGCTTCGCCGACACCGTCGAGGGCCTCGGCACGCTCAAAGCCTTCGGACGCCAGCACCGCGCGGCACGCTCGATCGAGACGATCACGCGCGACTACAAGCGCGAGACGATGACGGTGCTGCGCGTGTCGTTCCTCTCGGGCTTCGCGCTGGAGTTCCTGGCATCCATCTCGGTCGCCATCGTCGCCGTCACCATCGGCTTCCGTCTGCTCTCGGGTGACCTCACGCTGCTGATCGGGCTCTTCGTGCTGCTGCTGGCGCCCGAGGCGTACCTGCCGCTGCGCCAGGTCGGCGTGCAGTTCCACGCGGCTTCCGAGGGGGTCGCGGCCACCGACGAGATCTTCGACGCCCTCGACGCCGCCCGCTCGGCCGAGACTCCCGAGGGGCAGACTCCGGATGCCGTCACCCCGGCGCTCGGCTCGACGATCGCGCTCGAGGGCGTCAGGGTGCACCGCGAGGGGCACGCTCTCCCCACCGTCTCGCTGTCGGTGGGGCCCGGCGAGGTGGTGCTCGTGAACGGCCCCAGCGGCGTCGGCAAATCGTCTCTGATCGCGGCGCTGCTCGGCTTCGCCGCGCACGACGGCGAGGTGCGGGTCGACGGCGTGGCCGTGCCGCACGCTCGGGACTCGGTGGCCTGGGCGGGACAACGACCCGGGCTCGTCACAGGCACGGTGGCCGAGAACGTCTCGTTCGGCTCCCCGGTCGACTCCGCCCAGGTCGCCGCGGCCCTCGCCGACGCCGGAGCGGCCGAGATCGATCCCGCCATCGCGCTCGGCGCCGGCGGTGCAGGACTCTCGGGTGGGCAGGCGCAGCGCGTCGCGGTCGCGCGGGCGCTATACCGCGCGCGGGTCGGCGGGGTGCCGGCACTCGTCCTCGACGAGCCCTCCAGCGCTCTGGATGCCGACACCGAAGCGCATCTCTGGGCGACCCTGCGCCGCGAGGCCGATGCCGGTCGCGGGGTCCTTCTCGTCTCGCACCGCCGCTCCGCCCGGGCGATCGCGGACCGCGTGGTCGAGCTGACGCCCCCGCGCGAATCTCCGTCGTCCGCCGTTCGCACCGACGAGCGCACGCCCGTGTCGGGCAGCCCACGCGCGGCCCAGGCGGTGCGCTCGTGAACGCCCGGGTGCGCGGCATCCTGAGTTCCGCCCTGCCCTCGCCCCGACGATTCGCACCCGCGGTGCTGTCGGGTGTCGGCACCGCGGCGAGCTCGATCGCGTTGCTCGCGGCGAGCGCTTGGCTCATCGCCCGGGCCGCCGAGCAACCGCTCGTGATGTACCTGTCGATGGCGGTGGTCGGAGTGCGCGCGTTCGCGCTCTCGCGCGGGGTCTTCCGCTACCTCGAGCGCCTCACGGGCCACGACGCCGCTCTGCACCAGCTCGCGGGAGTCCGCGCCGACCTCATGCGCGACCTCGTGCCGCTCGCCCCCGACGGTCTCGCCCGCTCCCGCCGCGGAGGGCTGCTCTCAAGCGTGGTCGACGACGTCGAAGAGCTGCAGAACCTGCCCCTGCGGGTCGTGCTGCCGCTCGCGGTCGCCGCGCTGACCTCTCTCGCCGCCGTGATCTTCGCCGCGTTCGTCTCGTGGCCCGCGGCCGTCGTCCTGCTGGTGTGCCTCGTCGCCGCCTTCGGCCTCGCCGTCGCCGTCGGCTGGGCCGCGGGCGCCCGCGCCGAGCGCTCGATCGCGCCGCTGCGCGCCGCCGTCGCGGACGCGGTGCACGACCTGCTCGCCAATCTCGACGTGCTGACGGCGTACGGAGCCCTGGACGCCGCGACCGAGCGCGTGCGCCGAGCCGACGCCGCACTGCGCCGGGCCGTCGTCCGACGCGGCGGAGCCCAGGGGCTGACCTCGGGCGCGGTGTCGGTGCTGGCCGGCGTCGCCTCCCTCGTCGCCCTTCTCGTCGCCGCCCCCGCTGTCACCGGCGGCGCACTGTCGGGGCCGGGTCTTGCGGTCGTCGTGCTGCTGCCGATGGCGGTGTTCGAGGTCTTCGGCCCGGTCCCCCTCGCCCTCGCCTCGTGGCGGCAGGTGCGGTCGGCCGCGGAGCGCATCGCCGAGGCCGTGCCCGAAGCCACCCCCGACGGCCTCCCCCGCGACGAACCGGCCCCGACCGACAAGGCCCCCGTCCTCGGCGCCGGCCTCGAGCTGAGCGGCATCCGTGCCCACTGGCCGGCGCGCGGTGACGCCGACGGCGATTCCGGGCGCCTCGACGACGTCGTCCTCCGCGTCGGTCCCGGCGAGCGCGTCCTCGTGACCGGCCCGAGCGGCGCCGGCAAGACCACGCTCGCGCACGTGCTCACCCGCTTCCTCGATTACGAGGGGTCGTACCGGCTCGGCGGTCGCGAGGCCCGCGAGATCTCGGGCGACGACCTGCGGCGCACTGTCGGTCTGATCGAGCAGTCGCCGTACCTCTTCGACGAGTCGGTTCGCCAGAACCTGCTGTTCGCGCGCGAGAGTGCGACCGACGAAGACCTGTGGGCGGCGCTCGAGCGCGTCGGGCTCGACGACTGGACGCGAGAGCGTGGGGGGCTCGACGCCGACGTGGGCGAGCGGGGCGGGCTCGTCTCGGGCGGCCAGGCGCAGCGCCTCGCCCTGGCGCGCGCGATCCTGCGCGACTTTCCCGTGCTCGTGCTCGACGAGCCCACCGCGGGCGTCGACCCCGCGGCATCCGACGCCCTCCTTCGCGACCTGCTCGGCGCGGTCGACCGCGATCGCGCGGTGATCCTGGTCTCGCACGTGGACGTGCCCGACGCTCTCGTCGACCGCGAGGTGAGGCTCGAGAACGGACGCGTGGTGGCGGGCTGAATCAGGAGGCGGCGGCGAAACGGACGCGCTCGGCAGCGATGCTCACGAGCACCGTGTCGCCGGGTCGGATCGACGCGGCCTCGGCCGGGGGGACCTCCGCGGCTCCGTGATCGGTGACCACCCGGACGCCGGTCGGGGTCGGCTCGAGGTGCGACACGAGAGCCGGAGTCCCCTCCCCGAGACGCACGGCCGACGCGGGGAAGACGGCGGCCAGTGCCATACCTTCGGTCCGCGCGAGGGCGAGGGATGTGGCATCCGTCGACTCCAGCCGCAGCTGACCGCGCACGAACGCGCCGCCTCGAGCCACGCCCTCGAGGCGCTCGAGTCCCGCGATCCGCGCCGCCACGTCGGTGGCGGGGACCGAGAGCACCTCGCGCACGGGCCCTTCCTGCGTCACCCGTCCGCGCTCCACGATCACGAGCCGGTCGGCGAGAGCGGCGGCATCGATCGCGTCGTGCGTGACGGCGACGGTGGTCACCCCCGCGAGACGCTCGAGCAGCATCGCGCGGATCTCCGAAGCCGTGACCGCGTCGAGGGCCACGAGCGGTTCGTCCAGCAGCACGACCCGGGGTTCGGCGGCGAGCGCCCGGGCCACGGCCACGCGCTGCTGCTCCCCGCCCGACAACCGCGCGGGGCGACGATCACCCGTTCCCGGGAGCCCCACGCGGTCCAGCCATTCATCGGCGAGGGAGCGAGCGACGGATGCCGGGACCCCGGCCGAGCGCGGACCGAAGGCGACGTTCTCGCGCGCGGTGAGGTGCGGGAAAAGCCGGGCCTCCTGACCGAGCAGCACGATCCCGCGCTCCATCGGGGCCGTGCGCAGCCGCGGTGCGCGATCGAGCACCCGGCCGTCGACGGAGATCTCGCCCTCGTCGAGCGGGGTCAGCCCGGCGAGGGCCCCGAGCAGCGTGGACTTGCCCGCGCCGCTGCGCCCCATCACGGCCACCGTCTCGCCCGGGGCGAGGTCGAGCGCGATGTCGACGACGAAGTCTCGGCGGCGCACGGCGATGCGGGCGCGGAGCTCCGCGGCACCCGGGATCGTCATCTACCCACCCCCGGCCGCCATCCGCGCACCAGCAGCAGCACCGCGACGGCGGTGATCAACAGCAGGAGAGACAGCGCCACCGCGGTGCCCTGCGAGACGCCCGCGCCGTTGAACGCCGTGTAGATCGCGAGCGGCATGGTCTGCGTCACGCCCGGGCGGTTGCCGGCGAACAGCGCGGTCGCCCCGAACTCCCCGATCGCGCGGGCGAAGCACAGCACGACCCCGGCGACGATGCCGGGGGCCGCGAGCGGGAGCGTGATGCGGCGCAGGATCGTCGCCCGACTTGCGCCGAGAGAAGCGGCGGCACGCTCGAACTCGACGCCGGTGCTGCGCAGCGCCCCCTCGACCGCGAGCACGAGGAACGGCAGGGCGACGAACACCTGCGCCAGCACGACGGCGGGGGTGGTGAACGGCAGTCCGAGGAAACCGAACCAGCCGTTGCGCCCGAACAGGTACAGCAGGGCGACGCCGCCGACCATCGGCGGCAGCACGAGCGGCACGGTCACCAGGGCCCGCAGCACGGCTGCCGTGCGGGCGGGGCTGCGCGCGATGAGCAGCGCGAGCGGGATGCCGACGACCGCGCACACCGCGGTGGCCGCGGCCCCCGTGATCAGCGACAGGGCGAGAGCCGAGAGGGCGGCGTCGGAGGTGACGTCGCTCCACAGCGTCGCCCACTGCACGCGCGACACGAGTGCGGTCAGCGGGACGAGGAGGAAGAGCAAGCCGGCCACCGCCGGAACGATCAACCAGCGGGGGACGTAGCCCGTCTCTCTCACGGGGCGCGGAACCCGGCGTCGGCGAGCACGCGCTGCCCGTCCTCGCCGAGGACGAACGCCACGAAGGCCGCAGCGGCGTCGGGATTCGGCGCATCGGTCAGCGCGGCGATCGGGTACCGGTTGACGACCGCGTCGGCACCGGCGGGAACGATGGTCTCGACGTCGTCGCGACCGTTGACGTCGGTGGCGTAGACGAGGCCCGCATCGGCTTCGGACGCCGCGACCTTGGTCAGCACCGCGGTGACGTTCTGCTCGGAGCTGGCAGGGGTCACGCTCACACCCGCGTTCGACAGCAGGGTCGCCGAGGCAGCGCCGCACGGCACCTCCGGGGCGCACAGCACCGTCGTGACGCGGGCGAGGTCCGCGAGGGTGGCCACGCCGCCCGGGTTTCCCTTCGGCACGGCGATCACGAGCGTGTTGCCGGCGAAGAGCTGAGGGGCGGGGGCCTGCGTCTTCACCTTCGCCATGTTCTTCTCGTCGGCCGAGGCGAAGACGTCAGCCGGAGCGCCTTCGCCGATCTGCGTCGCGAGGGTGCTCGATCCGTCGTAGACCGCGTTGACGGTGACTCCGGGGTGGGCCGACTCGAACGCCGAGGCGATCTCGGCGAACGAGCGCTGCAGCGAGGCCGCGGCGTACACCTCGACGGTCCCCGAGAGGGAGTCCTCGGATGCCGCGGGGGCGGTCACCGCGCCCGCGCAGCCCGAGGCGAGCACGGCGACGGCACCGAGAACGGCGAAGAAGCGGAGACTGCGGCGCATGAGAAGTCCTTTCGGCGACGCCGACGGCTCGCTCTGCCCTCAGTATTCCGCATCTGCGGACTCCGGGACGCGCTGGACCCGTTTCCACGGATTCCTACGCCGAGCACCCGTGCGCCGAACTCCGGAGAAATCGGCTCTCGAGCCCCACGATCGCCCCACCGAGCTATCTCGACCCCCGGATCTCCGGAGTTCGGCCCGCGGAGTCCGCCGACCTCAACCGCGCGGCGCCTCGACCGTGACGACCGTCGCCTTCACCGACGCGACCGCCAGGGAGCCGGGCTCGAGCGCGAGGTCCTCGGCCGCCTCGGCCGACATGAGCGACACGACCCGGTGCGGCCCGCACTGCAGGTCGACCTGCGCCATCACCCCGTCGATGCGCACACGCGTGACGATCCCGACGAAGCGGTTGCGTGCGCTCGAGGCGATACCCGTCGGGTCGTCGGGCTCGTCGGCGAGCGCCACGGCCCGCTCCGCGAGGGCTGCTCCGGGGATCTCGGTCGGCGAGGTCCCGGTCGTCGGCAGCACCCCTTGATCGATCCACCGGCGCACGGTGTCGTCGCTGACTCCGAGAAGACGCGCAGCCTGCGCGATGCGATAGGTGTTCGGCATCCCCCGACCGTACCCCCGCGGTCCTGCCCCGGAGGCGCCACCGCCCCACCCCCGTCTGCGCTGACCTAGGCTCGACCCATGGAAGCTGCGCACGACGTCGCCGCCCCGGGACCGGTCGCGGTACCCCTCGGCGCCACGGTTCTGCGCGACACCGGCGCCCCGAGCACTCTCGGCGCGATCCGCGAGAGCGGGGCCGCAGCTCCCCGCGAGGGCGGCCTGCTCGACCGGTTTGGTCGCGTCGCGACAGACCTGCGCGTCTCGGTCATCGACAAGTGCAACCTCCGCTGCACGTACTGCATGCCGGCCGACGGGATGCCGTGGCTCCCGCAGGCGCAGCTGATGAGCACCGACGAGATCCGCCGCATCGTCCGCGTGGCGGTGCAGTCGCTGGGCGCCGAAGAACTGCGCCTCACCGGGGGCGAGCCCCTCGTGCGCAAAGACCTCGAGTTCATCATCGCCGGCATCCGTGAGGACAACCCCGACCTCCCCATCTCGATGACCACCAACGCCGTCGGCCTCGACCGTCGAGCCCAGGCGCTGAAAGACGCGGGACTGACCCGCGTGAACGTCTCGCTCGACACACTGCACCCCGAGACCTTCGCCGAGCTCACCCGTCGCCCGCACCTCGACAAGGTGCTCGCGGGTCTGCAGGCCGCCCGCACGGCGGGTCTGGGGCCCATCAAGATCAACGCGGTGCTGCTGCGCGGCATCAACGACACCGAGATCGTTCCGCTGGTCGACTGGGCCGTGTCGAACGGCTTCGAGATGCGCTTCATCGAAGACATGCCCCTCGACGGGGACCGCTCGTGGACGGCGACGAACGTCATCTCGGCGCACGACATCCGCACCGAGATCGAGACGGCGTTCTCGCTCGCCCCCGATCCCCGCGGGCGGGGCGCGGCCCCCGCCGAGCGGTGGGAGGTGCGCCGCCCCGGCGAGACCGCGGTGGCCGGTCACGTCGGCATCATCTCCTCGGTCACCGAGCCGTTCTGTTCGGCGTGCACGCGCACCCGCGTGACCGCCGACGGCAAGGTGCGCTCGTGCCTGTTCTCGCACGAAGAGACCGATCTGCTCTCGACCCTGCGGTCGGGTGCCGACGACGAGGGGATCGCGCAGGTCTGGCGGGATGCCATGTGGGCCAAGCCCCGCGCCCACGGCTCCGACCGCGTCGGATTGGCGCGTGCCGACTTCGTCCAGCCCGAGCGCACGATGAGCGCGATCGGCGGATGAGACCGCTCGTCGAGCCGGTGGCCTCGCTCGCCCCCGAAGAACTCATCCGGACCGCCCGTCACGCCGTGCTCGCCGGCATCGGCGAAGAGGGCCAGCGCCGTCTCGCCTCGGCCCGCATCGCGGTGGTCGGAGCCGGGGGTCTCGGCTCGCCCGTGCTGCTCGCCCTCGCCGCCGCGGGGGTCGGAGAGCTCGTCGTGATCGACGACGACACCGTCGAGCGCACGAACCTGCAACGCCAGCTGATGCACCGCGTCGACGACATCGGCACCGCCAAGACCGCCTCCGCGACGCGCGCCGTGCACGATCTCTCTCCTCTCACCCTCGTCCACGAGAGACACGTGCGACTCACCGCCGACAATGCACGCGAACTCTTCGCGGGCGCCCACCTCGTGATCGATGGGAGCGACACCTTCGACACCCGCGAGGCCGTCGCCGCCGCGACCGAAGAGCTCGGCATCCCCCTCGTCTGGGGAGCCGTGCAGGAGTGGGCGGCGCAGCTCACGGTGTTCTGGTCGGCCCCGCCCGAGGGCTACGCCCCGGTCGTCCTGGGCGATCTGTTCCCCGCGGGCTCCGCCGGCGAGCCCCCGACGTGCGCGCAGGTGGGTGTGCTGGGGTCGCTGTGCGTGCAGGTCGGCGGCATGCTCGCCACCGAGGCGATCAAACTCGTCACCGGCGCCGGCGACCCCCTGCTCGGCCGGCTCGTCGTGATCGACGCCCTGCGCGCCCGGCACGACGTGATCCCGCTCGTCCCGGCGGCACGCCCTGCCGTCTCACCCTGACCCCGGAGGCCCCGATGACCCCGCTGCTCACCGTCGAGAAGCACCGCGCCCGCGTGCTCGCCGCCGTCTCGGCCCTGCCCGCCGAGACCGTCGTCCTCTCCGACGCGAGCGGTCGCACGCTCGCCGAGCCCGTGCGCGCCGCGCACGACCTCCCCGGTTTCGACAACTCGTCGATGGACGGCTTCGCGGTGCGCCTCGCCGACGTCGAGGGGGCGGATGCCGGCACCCCGGCGTCCCTGCGCGTGGTCGCCGATCTGCCGGCCGGTTCTTCGGCCGACCCGTCCTTCGGCCCGGGCGAGGCGGTGCGCATCATGACGGGCGCGCCCATTCCCGCCGCGGCCGACGCGGTCGTCCCTTTCGAGGACACCGCGGGTGGTCTCGAAGACTCGCTCGGTGTCGTCGAGGTGCTCCACGCCCCCGCCGCCGCGGGGGCGTTCATCCGACGTCGGGGCGGGGACACCCGTGCCGGCGACGTCGTCCTCGCGGCCGGCGAGCGACTGGGGGCCTGGGCCCTGTCCGCTGCCGCCGCGGCCGGCGTGGCCGAGCTCGTCGTGCGCCGCCGCCCGCGCGTGGCGGTCGTCTCCACCGGCAGCGAGCTGGTCGCCCCCGGCACCGTGCCGGGGCGCGGGCAGACCCCCGACTCGAATTCGACCCTTCTGGCGGCTCTCATCGCGGACGCCGACGCCGAGGTGACGGTCATCGCCTCGCTTCGAGACGAAGCCGGCGCGATCCACGCCCTCCTCGAGCAGGCCCACGACGCCGACGTCGTCGTCTTCACGGGCGGTGTGAGCGCGGGGGCCTACGAACCGGTACGTCAGGCCCTCTCCGACCGCATCTCCTTCGACAAGATCGCCATGCAGCCCGGCAAGCCGCAGGCCTTCGGGGTCCTCGACGACGGCCGCCTCGTCTTCGGTCTCCCCGGCAACCCCGTGAGTGTCGCGGTGTCGTTCGAGGTGTTCGTGCGCCCCGCGCTGCTGGCACTGCAGGGGCGCACGGTCATCGATCGACGCCTGGCCCGACTCACGGCATCCGAGAGCTGGACGACGCCCCCCGGACGCCGCCAGTACCTCCCCGCGGCGATCGACCTCGTCGCCGGCACCGTTCACCCCGCGACCGCCGGCGGCTCGGGTTCACACCTGGCCGCGTCCCTCGCGCGCGCCGAGGCCTTCGCGATCGTTCCCGCCGAGGTGTCCACCGTGTCGGTGGGCGACCCGCTCGATGTCATGCTGATTCCATGACCTTCACCCATCTGGATGCCGCGGGCCACGCCCGCATGGTCGACGTCACGCTCAAGCAGCCCACCGTCCGCACCGCGACCGCGCGCGGCTTCGTGCGCTGCGCGCCCGAGGTGGTCGCCGCCCTCCGCGACGGCACCGCCCCCAAGGGCGATGTGCTGGCCGTGGCGCGGATCGCCGGCATCCAGGCCGCGAAGTCCACCCCCGCGCTCCTCCCCCTCGCGCACGTCATCGGCGTACACCGCGCCTCGGTCGACCTCGAGATCACCGACGAGGGCGTCGAGATCGAGGCGACCGTCGGCACCGCCGACCGCACCGGCGTCGAGATGGAGGCGCTGACGAGCGTCTCCGTCGCGGCTCTCGCGATCGTTGACATGGTGAAGGGCATGGACAAGGGCACCTTCATCGAGAACGTGCGCATCGTGTCGAAGACCGGCGGCAAGTCCGGCGACTGGCTGCGCCCGGGCGAAGACGCCGCCGCCGAGGGAGAACTCGCGTGAGCGTGCGCGTGCGCTACTTCGCCGCGGCGGCGGAGGCGGCGGGGACCGATGCCGAGGACCGCACCGAACCGACCCTCGCCGCTGTGCGCGCGGCCGTCGTCGCCGACCACCCCGCGCTCGGCGGCATCCTGGATCGCTGCGCCGTGCTCGTCGACGGCACGCGCCACGATGACGACGTCCCCCTCGACGGCGTCACGTACGTCGACGTGCTCCCGCCCTTCGCGGGCGGCTGAGCCCGGGGCGGCTGAGCCCGGGGCGCGCGCCGCCCACCGGATGCGGATCCGTGCATGGGATCCGGGCGCACCCTCGCTGCGGTCTCCGGATGCGCCCCGATCATCCGAATCCGTTGCGGGCGTGAGAAGCCGTCAGCCCCCGAGGCCCTTCCACTCCGTTGTGCCGTCGGCCTCGACCTGACGCTTCCACACGGGCAGGTCGGTCTTGATGGTCTCGATCACGGCGCGGCAGACCTCGAACGCCTCGGCGCGGTGACCGGATGCCACGGCGATCACGACCGCGGCCTCTCCGACGCCCAAACGGCCGACGCGGTGGCTGACGGCGACGATCGCATCGGTTCCCGCCGCGGCGGTCTCGGCGATGCGGTGCAGGGTCTGCTCGGCGTCAGGGTGCGCGCTGTATTCGAGCGCCACGACCGCGCCCGAGGCGTCGGGGTCGATGTCGCGCACGCGTCCGACGAAGGTCGTCACGGCCCCCGACGACGACTCCTCGACGGCGTCCAGGTGGTCGTCGAGGTCGAGCGGGGTCTCGGACAAGCGGGCGATGCGGACAGCGCTCATGCGTGGTCTCCTCCGGAGAGCTGGTCGAGGATGTGCGGGGCCAGCTGTGCGACGACGGCGATCCCGGATGCCACGGCCCTCGTCGACCCGGGAAGGTTGACGACGAGCGTGCCGGGGTCGACGATCCCCGCGAGCCCTCGAGAGATCACCGCCATGGGGGTGTCGGCGAGGCCTCGACGCCGCAGCTCCTCGGCGATGCCGGGCAGCTCGCGGTCGAGGACGCGAGCGGTGCCCTCGGGTGTGCGGTCGGTGGGGGCGATCCCGGTGCCTCCGGTGGTGACGACGAGCCCCGCGCCGTCTGCGACGAGGTCGCGCAGCGCCCGCTCGACGCTATCGGCACCGTCGGGCACGACCACCGGGTCGGCGCAGACGAAGCCCGCCTCGCGCAACAGCGAGACGGCGAGCGGACCCCCGCGGTCCTCTCTCAGGCCCGCGGCCGAGCGATCGGAGACGGTCAGGACGCGGGCGACATGGGGCACGCCGATCAGCCTAGGCGCTGCGGCCGCCGGGGCGGCGGGCTGTCGCCCGAGCCGAGGGGACGTCCTCGGACGAGGGCGCGGCGGTCGTCTCGACCTCGGCGATCTCGGGCGCGATACGGCCCGCCTTCGACTTCGGCTCGAGATCGTCGCGCTGCACGTGCTCGGCCGCGGCGGTGATGCGTCGGGCCATGCCGCTGAAGATCAGTCCGTGGAAGGGCAGCACCGCGAGCCAGTACAGACGGCCGGCGAGGCCCGTGGGAAAGAACAGCGCCCGCTGGTCGAAGCGCGCCCCCTCGCCGTCGGGCGTCGCCCGCAGCTCGAGCCACGCCCCGCCCGGCACCTTCATCTCGGCGCGCAGGCGCAGCAGATGGCCGGGCTCGATCGCCTCGACGCGCCAGAAGTCGAGGGCGTCGCCCACCGTCACCACCGACCGGCTCCGACGACCGCGGGCCAGGCCCACCCCGCCGACAAGTCGGTCCATCCACCCGCGGATCGCCCAGAGCACCGGCGAGGAGTACCAGCCGTTCTCTCCGCCGATCCCCTCGATCACCGACCACAGCTGCGCCGAACTCGCCTTCGTGGTCATCGAGCGCACGTCGGTGTAGACCAATCGTCCCGACCACTCGGGGTCGCTCGGCAGGGGGTCGCTCGGGGCGCCCGAGACCTCGGAGTCCTGCCAGCTCGTCTCGATCGCGTCATCGTTCACGCGGCCCAGGGCCCGGCGCACGGCCTCGCGGTAGGGCAGCAGGCCGCCCTCGGGTCGCGGGACCAGATCGTCGATCGCGCGGTCCTTGACCACGCAGTCGTTCTGCAACGACTCCACGAGCGGCCGGGCGATGGCCCGGGGAATCGGGGTGACGAGGTTCACCCAGTGCGAGGCGAGGCGCGGGGTGAGCACCGGCAGCGGGGCGATCGCGCGCTGCGGCAGCCCGGCCTCCATCGCGTAGCCGTTCATCATCTGCCCGTAGCGCAGCACGTCGGGCCCGCCGATGTCGACGGCGCGGTTGACGTTCGGGGCCACACGCGCCGCCCCCAGCAGGTAGTGCAGCACGTCGCGCACGGCGATCGGCTGGATGTGGTTGCGCACCCATTTGGGCGCGGGCATGTACGGCAGCACATCGGTGAGGTGGCGAACCATCTCGAACGACGCCGAGCCCGAGCCGATCACGACCCCGGCTTGCAAGACCAGGGTGGGCACGCCGCTGTGCAGCAGGATCTCGCCCACTTCCACACGCGAGCGCAGGTGCGCCGACAGGGTGGCGTCGTCGGGGTGCAGGCCGCCGAGGTAGACGATGCGCGAGACGGATGCCGCCGAGGCGGCGTCGGCGACGGTCTGGGCCGCCACGCGATCGGTCGCTTCGAAATCCCGGCCGCTGCCCATCGAGTGGATCAGGTAGTAGAGCACGTCGACGCCCTCGACCGCGGCGCGGACGGCATCGGCGTCGGTCGCGTCGCCGGTGGCGGTCTCGACGTCGTCACCCCACGGGAAGGCCTCGACCCGGCGCGCATCGCGCGCGAGGACGCGCACCCGGTAGCCGGCCGACAGCAGCCGCGGCACGAGCCTTCCCCCCAGGTAACCGGTTGCTCCGAGCACCAGCGCGCGCGGCGCCGATCCGTCGGGGCGGGGCTGGGCGATGAGCGCCGGTTCGCGACCGGTGGGGGCGGAGAGCTCGGGCATGCCCGTCACGGTACGCCGGACCCCCGACATCCTCGGGGGCTTGACGTGGCAGCACTCCCGCCTGGCTATCACACCGCCCGCACGCACCGGCCGGACTGGAAACGAAGGACTGATGCGGGTAACGGTAGAAGGATGAACGAGAAACCCCCCTCGACATCGGAAGCCCCCCGGCTCGAGGTCGACGACGTCATCGTCGTCGACAAGAAGCGCGTGCGCACCGCCATCGGCGGCACCGTCGTCGGCAACTTCATGGAGTGGTTCGACTTCGGCATCTACGGATACCTCGCCGTGACGCTCACCGCCGTCTTCGCCTCCGATCTGCCCGACCCGTGGGGTCTGCTGGTCACCCTCCTCGGATTCGCCATCTCCTTCCTCGTCCGCCCCTTCGGCGGCTTCGTCCTCGGCCCGCTCGGCGACCGCATCGGCCGACAGAAGGTGCTCTTCCTCACGATGGCGATGATGGCCACGGCCACCGCCCTCATCGGCATCCTGCCGACCTCCGCTCAGATCGGACTCTGGGCCATCGTCCCGCTGTACCTGCTGAAGATGGTCCAGGGCTTCTCCACCGGCGGCGAGTACGCCGGTGCGACCACCTATGTGTCGGAGTTCTCCCCCGACAAGCGCCGCGGCTTCTGGTCGTCGTGGCTCGACGTGGGCTCCTACGTCGGCTTCGCCGCGGGCGCCGGCGCCGTGGCCATCACCACGGCGGTCGTCACGAGCGTCTCGGGCCCCGACGCGATGACCGAGTACGGCTGGCGCATCCCGTTCCTTCTCGCGGTGCCCCTCGGTATCGTCGCGATCTGGTTCCGGCTCAAGATCCCCGAGACCCCCTCGTTCGAGCAGACGCACGCGGCCGAGGCCCAGAACGAGATCGACAAGGACGACCCGATGTCGCGACAGGGTCTCACCGGCATCGTGCGCCATCACTGGAAGCCGCTGCTCATCGCGATAGCCCTGGTCGCCGCGACCAACACCGCCGGTTACGCGCTCACCAGCTACATGCCGGTGTACCTCGAGAAAGAGGTCGGCATCTCGAACGTCGGGTCGGCGGTCGCCACCGTCCCCGTCCTGCTGTTGATGTCCGCCATGCTCCCGATCTTCGGACGACTGAGCGACAAGGTCGGCCGCAAGCCCATCTACGTCCTGGCGGCCGGCTCCGCTCTCGTGCTGCTCGTGCCGGCCTTCCTCATCATGCAGATCGGCGAGCTGTGGGCCGTGATGATCGCCCTCGTCCTCGCGGCGGTACCCGTGGCGTTCTACGCGAGCATCGCGGCATCCACTCTTCCCGCGCTCTTTCCCACCGCCTCGCGCTTCGGGGCGATGGCGATCGCCTACAACGTGTCGGTCTCGCTGTTCGGCGGCACGACCCCGCTGTTCAGCCAGGCGCTGATCGACTGGACGGGCAACACCCTCATGCCGGCGTTCTACATCATGTTCTTCGCCGCCATGGGTCTGGTCGCCCTCATCGCGATGCCCGAGACGGCCAAGCGGCCGCTGCTCGGCTCGGTCCCCACGGTCGAGACTCCCGGCGAGGCGAAGGCCCTGGTGGCGCGCCAGGACGACGACCCGCTCATCGACACGTCCACCATGCCGCTCGAGCTGCACCGCCCCTAAGCCGCGACCACGACGACGGGATCGGATGCCGGGTGACCGGCATCCGATCCCGTCTCGTCGTCGATGGGGAGCTAGCGGCGCCGCCCGTTGCCGAACAGTCCGCGAATGACCCCGTTGACGATGCTCTTGGTCGCCCCGCGCCCGAGCAGGCCGTCCAGTCCGGCGGTCGGTGTGGCGGTGCGAGAGCGCGGAGCCGCGGTGCTCTTGAGGATCCGCTCGTACTCGCGCTGCGCCTTCTTCTGCGCTTCGGCGTTGGCCTTGTCGATCGCCGCTTTCTGCTTGGCGTACTCGGCGGCGTCCGCGGCCTCTTTCTTCGCCCGCTCCGCCGCGTCCTTCGCCTCGGTCGCCGCCTGCATGCGCGCACCGAGGATCTCGCGTGCCGACTCGCGATCGATCGGCGTTCCGTAGGCGGAGAAGAGGGGGGATGCCGACACCGCCGACGCCATCGCCTCGGCGGGGAGGGGCGACATCGACGCACGCGGCGCGAAGATCCGCGTCCACGCGACCGGGGTGGGCGCCCCGCGTTCGCTCATCACGGTGATGATCGCCTCGCCCGTCCCGAGCTCCTGGAGGACCCGCTCGAGGTCGTAACCCGAGTCGGGGTAGGTGCGCACAGAGGCTCGCAGGGCCGTGGCGTCGTCGGGGGTGAAAGCACGCAGAGCGTGCTGCACCCGCGAGCCGAGCTGCGCGAGCACGTCGCCGGGAACGTCCTTCGGCGTCTGAGTGACGAAGAAGACGCCGACGCCCTTCGAGCGGATCAGCCGCACGGTCTGGGTGATCGCCTCGAGAAACGCCTTCGACGCGTCCCGGAACAGCAGGTGCGCCTCGTCGAAGAAGAACACGAGCTTGGGCTTGTCGAGATCGCCCACCTCGGGGAGGGCCTCGTACAGCTCCGCGAGCAGGTACATGAGGAACGTCGAGTACAGCTGGGGCCGCGCCGCGACGTTGGGCACCTCGAGCAAGCTCACGATGCCCGCGCCCGCGGCATCCGTCCTCAAGAACACCGAGACGTCGAGCTCGGGCTCACCGAAGAAGGTGTCGGCGCCGACGGCGGCGAAAGCCACCAGCTCCCGGAGGATGACGCCCGCCGTCGCCGCCGAGAGCCCGCCGATGCCCTTCAGCTCCGGCTTGCCCTCTTCGCTCGTGAGGTAGGTCAGCACCGTGCGCAGGTCGGACAGGTCGACGAGCGCCAGTCCCTTCTCGTCGGCGTAGTGGAAGACGAGGCCGAGGCTCGACTCCTGGGTCGGGTTGAGACCGAGCACACGGCTCAGCAGCAGGGGGCCGAAACCCGACACCGTCGCTCGCACCGGAATGCCCGACCCCACGTCGTCGCCGAGGGCGAAGAACTCCGTCGGGAACGATCGCGCCGACCAGTCCTGGCCGAGAGCGGCGGTGCGCGCGAGGAGCTTCTCGCTCGAGACGCCCTCGGCGGCCAACCCCGACAGATCGCCCTTGATGTCGGCGGCGAACACCGGCACGCCGTTCTCGGACAGCTGCTCCGCGAGCAGCTGCAGCGTGCGTGTCTTACCCGTTCCCGTCGCGCCGGCCACGAGACCGTGGCGGTTCGTCATCGCGAGGGGAATACGTACGGGTACGGATTCCACCGGCCCGCCGTTCACGAGCACGCCCAGGTCGAGGGTTGCGCCGGTGGCGGCGTATCCGGCGGCGATCTCGGCGATCTGCGCGGCGGAGAGGGGGCCGTCGACGGACGAGATGGGAGTCGAGGCCGGGGCCGGGGCCGGGGCCGCGTCGGGGGGCGTCGACGCCGCGGCGTGGTCGGTCGACGCGGGGGTCGTCGCCGACCGCTCCTCCGGCGGCACGACCGGCGCGGGGCCGGGCGCTGCCGCACCCGCCGCACGAGCACGCGCCGCCGCAGCGGCCGCCTCAGCAGCAGCGAGGTCGGCGCGAGCGCGCGCCAGCCGGAGCTCGGCTTCGGCCGCGTCGGCCTCGGCGCGCAGACGCGCGACCTCGGCATCGGCCGCTGATGAATCTTCGACGGAAACGGAGGGCGCGTCGCCGGGCTCGCTCATGCGCGACAGCCTACGACTGGGCCGATGCTCTGGCATCCGCTTCGCGTGTCTTGCGAATCGCCAGTCGGTCTTCGTCGCGGGCGCGCAGACGCGAGAACGCCGCCGCCAGGACGAGGGCGGCACCGGCGCCGATGAGCGCTCCACCCGCGGTGTCCGAGAGCCAGTGCGCGTGCAGGTACGTGCGACTGAACGCCATCAGCACCACCCACGCCACCCCCACGATCCGTACCCAGAACGCGGGAAAGAGCACGGCGGCGACCACCGCGATGGTCGCCGCGTTGGCCGTGTGCCCCGAGGGGAACGATCCGTAATCGCTGATGATGAGGATGTCTTCCGGTCGCGCGCGGCCGAACGTGTGCTTGACGACCTGCACGAGCAGAGCGCTGCCCACCGAGGCGGTCAGGAAGTACAGCGCCGACCATCGCCTACGCGAGAGGAAGAGTGCCAGAGCACCCAGGACCGGCACGATCACGACGGCGGTGAGATGACCCCCGACCGTGTCCATCACGATCGAGAAGATCAGCAGCGGCTGGGACGGCGACGACGCGAAGAGCTGGTTCCACCACACGTCGAGCGCGAACGGACTCGGCCCGCGGAAGAACACCCATGCGCCGAGCGCGCACGCGAGGGCGATGCACACCACGCCCACCGTCGCACGGAATCGCTGCGGGCGCGTGTCCAGCACATCGTCGATCGCGGAGGCATCCATCGCCTCATGATGCCGCCTCGGCGGCGACGGGGGAATGGGTCGGTCCCGGGAGCGAACCCCCGGGACCGACCTGGTAATGTGCGCGCCGCCGACCGGCTGGCGAGGCTGGTCAGGGCGCGAGGCGCTCCACCGTGCGCGGACGCACGAGCAGCCACAGCGACAGCACGCCGATGACCGCGCAGCCGAGCATGACCGAGGCCATGGTCGTCGCGGTGATTCCCGAACCGGTGGCGAGCAGACCGACCAGCGGCGAGATGATCCCGGCCACGCCGAAGTTCGCCGCACCGATGATCGACTGCGCGGTTCCCGCGGCCTTGCCGTGGCGGTCGAGGGCGAGCACCTGGGCGCACGGGAACGTGAATCCGCACGCGGTCATGAAGAAGAACAGCGGCACGATCGTGCCCCACAGTCCGAGGCCCAGCTGGTCGGTCAGCACGATGGCACCGCCCGCGAGCACGAGCACCGCTGTCGAGACGGCCAGCACCCACTGCGGCCCGAACCGGGCGGCGAGGCGCGAGGCCACCTGCACGCCGACGACGACGCCGATGGAGTTCGCGGCGAACAGCACGCCGTAGCCCTGCGCGCTGAACTGGTAGGTCACCTGGAAGAGGAACGAGGATGCCGACAGGTACGAGAACAGCCCGCTGAAGGTCATCGCACCGATGATGAGCACCCCGATGAAGACGCGGTCGCGGAACACGCTCGCGTAGCGCTGCCAGACGGTCGTGGCACCGGGTCCGCCGCGGCGAGCCGGCGGAAGGGTCTCGGGTACGAACAGGATCGCCGAGACGAGCATGACGGCGCCGTAGACGGCGAGGACGACGAAGATGCCGCGCCAGTTCATCACCAGCAGCAGAGCGGAGCCGGCGAGGGGCGCCAGCACGGGCGCGACGCCCGAGACCATGGCCATGCGCGAGAGCATCACGACGAGCCGGCGACCGCCGAACAGGTCGCGGATGATGGCCGCGGCCACGACACCGCCTGCGGCGGCACCCGCACCCATGAGCACGCGCGCGATCGAGAGGGTCTCGAGCGTCGGCGCCGAGGCGGCGAAGATACTCGCGGCCACATGCAGAGCGGTGACCGAGAGCAGGGGAAGGCGACGGCCGACCTTGTCGCTGAGCGGGCCCACGATGAGCTGGCCCAGCGCGAAGCCGATCATGGTGCCGGTGAGCGTGAGCTGGATCGCCGCCGCGGTCGTCTGGAAGTCGGCCTCAAGCACGGGGAACGCCGGCAGGTAGAGGTCGATCGTGAACGGGCCGAGGGCTGTGAGCGCGCCGAGCACCAGGATGTACAGCAGGCGGCGGGAGGCGGGGATGGCGTCGCCCGGGTGGAGCACGATCGGGGCGGTGGCGGGGTTCTTGCCGATCGCGCGGATGGCGCCGGTGTTCGTCTGCGGCGAGCGGGGCGACGAGGGGATGACGGGGTGGGAGGCAGTATCGAGCACGCGTTTGATTTCGTTTCGCAACACGGACAGCCCGATGGAATCGGGCTGAGAAAAGAGGGGGGATCGTCGAACCTCGAATCGATTCGACATCGTCATACTACCGCGACCACCCGCACGCCACCATCCCGAGCTCGCGGGTTCCTCCCAGGCCATCGGCCCATTCACCCGCATAGGCTGGGGACGTCGGCGGCTGCCGATGTGTCCCGCCCCGAAGAGAGACAGAACACAGCGCATGACCTCCCCCTCCGACAAGCGAGCCAGCGGCAACCCCGCCAAGCAGGCCCAGATCGACCTCACCGTCAAGCAGCAGCGTGAGCAGAAGCGTCAAGAGAAGCTGGCCGAGTACCAGAAGCAGGTCGCGAAGCGTAAGCGCGGCAAGCTCGTGTGGTGGGTCGTGGGTTCCACGGCCGCCGTCGCGGTGATCGGCCTCGTCGTGGCATCCTTCGCCTTCGCCCCCGCTCCCCCCACCAGCTACCAGGCGGGCAACAGCACCGGCCGCGAGATCAGCGGTGTGCAGACGTTCGAGAACCGCTCCGATCACGTGCAAGGTGCCGTGACCTACGAGCAGAACCCGCCCGCCGGTGGCCCGCACAACCCGATCTGGCTCAACTGCGGCATCTACACCGAGCCGCAGCAGAACGAGAACGCAGTGCACTCGATGGAGCACGGCGCCGTGTGGATCACCTACGACCCGGAGCGTGTCGACCAGGCCGGCATCGACGCCCTCAAGGCCGTCATGCCCTCGAGCTACGCCCTTCTCTCGCCCTACCCCGGCATGGACACCCCGGTCGCGGTCAGCGCGTGGAACCACCAGTTGAAGCTCGATGACCCGACCGACCCGCGCATCGCGGAGTTCTTCACCGAGTTCTGGCGCAGCCAGAACGCCCCCGAGCCGAACGCCGCGTGCTCGGGAGGCGTCAACGGTCCGGGCAAGGCCTGATGACCGACGACGCCCCGGTCGCTCGCCCCACGGTCCGCTGGGTCGTCGTCGCCCTCGTCGCCGTCGCGGTGATCGCCGTCGCCTTCGCGGTCGGCCGCTTCACCGCGTTCGGCGCGACGGCAGCGCCCGCGCACCCGGGTGAGAACTCGGCCGAGGCCGGTTTCGCGCGCGACATGCAGGTGCACCACACGCAGGCCGTGCTCATGGCGATGGAGATCTACCGCAAGACCGACGACGACGAGCTGCGCACCCTCTCGTACGACATCGCCACCGCCCAGTCGGGTCAGCGCGGCGAGATGTACGGGTGGCTGGTGCAGTGGGGCCTGCCCCAGTCTTCGAGTCAGCCGCTGATGACGTGGATGGAGAAGTCGGGCGAACACAGCCACGGCGACACCGCCGCGCTCACGCAGGAGCAGTTGCTCGCCGAGATGGGCATGGCCACCGACGCCCAGCTCGATGAGCTGCGCAGCGACGAGGGGCGCCCGGCGGACTGTCTGTTCCTCGACCTGATGATCCGCCACCACGAGGGAGCGATCCCCATGGCGCAGGCCGTCATCGAGCTCGGCACCGATGCCCGCGTCAAGGAGGTCGCCGGTGCGATCGTGACAGGCCAGTCGGCCGAGCTCGACGCGATGCGCGACATCCAGTCGCGTCTCGCGTGCAGCGCCTGACCCCCGCGGCCCCTCGCCCACGGCCGTCCGCCGCGCGGCATCCGCTCCCCACCCCTCACGCATAAACGCGATCTGCACGCAGAAACGCGCTCTCCTCGCGTTTCCGCGTGTGGATCGCGTTTATGCGTAGGGAGTGCGGTCATCCGCCCCCGCGGTCGCCGTTCCCCCTCCGCGGTCGCGCGCCGGCCCGCCCGCCACGCCCCTCGCCCACGTCCGTCCGCCGCACGGCATCCGCTCCCCACCCCTCACGCAGAAACGCGATCCGCACGCACAAACGCGCGCTCCTCGCGTTTCCACGTGTGGATCGCGTTTATGCGTGGGTACCGGCGCGCGGGCCGGGGAACGACGAAGGGGCGCGACACCCCTCCGGATGCCGCGCCCCTTCGGTCGAGACGGGCTCAGCCCTTCGTGGCTCCGGCCAGCAGACCGCGCACGAAGAAGCGCTGCAGCAGGAAGAACACGATGAGTGGAACCAGGATCGAGATGAATGTTCCCGCGGACTGCAGGAACCACTGGTCGCCCCAGGTCCCCGACAACGAGTTCAACGATTGGGTCAGTGGCAACGAGGACGACGGTGCGAAGATCGTCGCCACGAGCAGGTCGTTCCACACCCAGATGAACTCGAGCACCGCGAACGAGGCGAGAGCGGGAGCGGCCAGCGGCAGGATCAGTCGGAAGAAGATCTGTCCGTGGCCGGCACCGTCCACGCGCGCCGCCTCGATGACCTCGGCGGGGATCTCGGCGATGAAGTTGTGCAGCAGGAAGATCGCCAGCGGCATCGCGAAGATCACGTGCGCGATCCACACGGTCGCGAAGCTGTGCTCCACACCGCGCAGGTCGAAACCCGGGAAGATCGTGACCTCGTTGATGGTCAGTCCGCGCGAGAACAGGCTGAGCAGCGGCACGAGGGCCATCTGCAGCGGCACGATCTGCAGCGCGAAGATGAAGATGAAGAAGAAGTTGCGTCCCTTGAAGTCGATCCACGCGAACGCATAGGCGATGAGCGAGGCGACGGCGAGGGCGAACAGCACCACCGGGATGGTGATCGCGAGCGAGTTGAGGAAGGACTGCGCCAACGTCAACGCGGTCCCGCCCGAGGTCAGCGCGAGGCGGTAGTTCTCCAGCGTGAACGACGGGTCGGTGAACACCGTCCACCACCCGGACGACTGGGTGTCGGAACCCGGTCGGAACGAGGTGATGAACAGACCGAACGTCGGAATCGTCCAGAAGAAGGCGATCACGATGGCCGCGATCGTGGCGCCCTTCGACGTCAGGCGCTTGCGCGCCATGGCCTCGTGCTTACGCGTGTCGCGAGCGACCTGGCGTGCGGAGCGTGTGTCGGTGGTGGGTTCGATCACCACGGTCGAGGTGGTCATCGCACTTCCCTCTGCTTCCGGATCTGGCGGACGTTGAAGATGATCAGCGGCAGCACGAAGATGAACAGCACCACGGCCAACGCCGCGGAGTGCCCGTAGCTCTGGAAACGCTGCTGCTGGTTGACCATCTCGAAGGCGAGCACCGTCGAGTCGTTTCGTCCGCCCGTCATGACGGCGACGATGTCGTAGATCTTCAGCGCGCCGATGGCGATCGTGGTGAGCACCACGATCAGCGAGGAGCGGATGCCGGGAACGGTGACGTTGATGAAACGCTCCCAGGCGCTGGCTCCGTCGAGTTCGGCCGCCTCGTTCTGCTCCGGCGGCACGGCCTTGATGGCAGCCGACAGGATGACCATCGCCAGCCCCGTCTGGCTCCAGATGAAGACGACGACGAGCAACAGCGTGTTGATCAACGGCGACGCCGCGAGCCACGAGACCGGTTGCCCGCCGAAGGCCGTGACCACCGCGTTCAGCACACCGATCTGGTCGCCCTGACGGAAGTCGTAGACGAACTTCCAGATGATGCCGGCGCCGACGAACGAGATCGCGAACGGCATGAAGATGAGCACCTTCAGGTACTTCTCCCCCGCCGCGCGGTCGATGAAGACGGCGTACGCCAGACCGATGGCCGTGGCGATGGTCGGGGCCAGGAGCACCCAGATGAGCGTGTTGATCACCGACCAGAACCCCTCGGGGTTCGTGAAGGTCCAGATGTAGTTCTCGAGACCGACGAAGTTGTCACCGGTCTTGTCGAAGAACGACTGGAAGAAGGTGGTGATGGCCGGGTAGACGAGGCCGATCAGCAGGAGGATCGATGCGGGGGCCGCGAAGAGGATCAGCTGGAAGAGGTATCCCGCACCCTGGCGTGAGCGGTAGTCGGCGTAGAACAGGACCGCGCCGAGCAGGATCGCGATACCGAGGACGTAGACGACGGCGTTCTGGTACGGGCGCAGCAGCATGAATGCCAGCACCGGGATGCCGAAGCACGCGATGAGCCGCAGCCAGAAGTAGCCCTTGCCGGAGCGCGGCGCGTACTCGATGAGGAGCAGCAGCAGTCCCACCACGGCACCGAAAGCGACGACGACGAGCGGGATCTGGACGAGGGGGCTGAGTCCGCCGAGCCAGATGAAGAAGCTGTTCAGGCTGAAGCCCAGGGTGGTCGGCTTGGTCTCGGCGGGTGCCCGCGTGACCATGAAGAGGAAGAGCGCCACCGCCAGGATGAGCCCTACGAGGACCACGAGCAGCGTGGTCCGATTGCGTGCGCCGGAGCCGCGCGTGCGACGCTCGGCTCGTCCGCCCGGCGGAGGTGACGCCGTCGGCGCCTTCTCCGCGTTCTTGATATCGGTCATGACGTCCCTCCCGAACACGCCTTCGTGCTCATCAATGAGTGCCCGTGTGGTGCGTGCGGGCGGAATAGAAGTATGGACCCCGGATGGGCCACCCGCGTGGCGGGCGGCCCATCGGTGGTGCGGTAGTGCGTTAGTTGTTGTAGCCGGTCTGGATGTCGCTCAGCACCTGGTCCGTCGGCGTACCGTCGATCCAGCTGACCATGCCCTTCCAGAACGAGCCCGAACCGACGGTGGCCGGCATGAGGTCCGACGCGTCGAAACGCAGCGTGGTGCTCGGGTCCTGCACGACCTTCATGGCCTCCTGCAGGAACTCGCTCGAAGCGAGCGAGGGGTCAGCGCCCTTGTTGGCCGAGATCACGCCGCCGAGCTTGACGCGGGCGTTGGCGAAGTCGGGCGTCGACATGAACTCGGCGACCTTCTGGACGTTCGCGTCGTCGGAGAAGGTGGTGACGAACTCGCCGCCGCCCTCGACCGCGAGGTTGCCCTCGGTCACGCCGGGGAGCAGGAACGCGTAGACGTCACCGTCGGGAGCGACCGTCGGCGTCTGGCCGGCGGCGTTCTTGACCGTGAGGAAGTTCGACGACAGGAACGAGGCCTGGTGCGTCATCGGGCAGCTGCCGTCGGCGACCTTGGCGGCCACGTCGGCGAAGGCGACCGAGTTGATGCTCTTGACGTCGCCGAAGCCGGCGTTGACGTACGACGGGTTCAGGAGGATCTTGCCGGTGGCCTCGAAGGCCTCCTTGATCGGGGCGTCGGTGAACTTGACCTCGTTCGCGACCCACTTGTCGTAGACGTCGGCGCCGGACTGGCGAAGGACCATGTCCTCGATCCAGTCGGTTCCGGGCCACCCCGACGCATCGCCCGAGGCGAAGCCTGCGCACCAGGGGGCTGCGCCCGTCTTCTGCTGGATCGTCGCCGTGAGGGTCATGAGCTCGTCGAGGGTCTTGGGGACCTCGACGCCCCACTCCTTGAACTTCGCCGGCGAGTACCAGACGTAGCCCTTGAGGTTGGCGAGCATCGGGGCGGCGTAGAAGGTGCCGTCCTCGCTGCCGTAGGACTTCCAGTCCTCGCCCCAGTACTGGTCGACGTTCGACGACACGGTGTCGGACGCCTTCTTCACGTCGCCCGTGCCGATGAGGGTCTTGAGCAGACCCGGCTGGGGAACGATAGCGATGTCGGGGGCGTCGCCACCGGTCACCTTGGTGACGATGTTCCCCTCGAAGCTCTTGTCGCCGGTGTAGACGACCTTGATGCCGGTGTCCTTGGTGAACTGGTCGAACGACTGGTTCAGCAGGTCGGCCTCGCTACCGGTGATGCCACCGGAGATGCGGACGGTCGTTTCTCCCGAAGCTCCGGAGCCGCCGCTGTCGCCCTCCGCGCATCCAGCGAGAGCGATCGCACCGACCGCCAACAGTCCGACGGGCGCAAGCAGCCGATACCGCTGTGACATACCCATGTGGTCTCTCCTCTTTGAGTGTCTTGGTGCACCGGGTCCCGTCGGGAACCGATTCCACGCAACCGTAGAGGCAATCCCGAAGACTTGCAACCAGCCTCAGGTCACGAACCGATAACTAGCGGAAAGACGCGGCTCTCGCCCGGCATATCGGGCCGGGACCGGTTCCACTTTGTGGGATTCTCGGATACTCTTTCCGACGTCGACACGGACGTCGACGCATCACGAGGAGATCAGGGCATGAGCGGAATCGCCGATGTGGCACGCCTGGCAGGCGTGTCCAAGTCGACGGCGAGCCGCGCTCTCACGGGCGGCGGCTACGTCTCCGACGGAACGCGCCAACGCGTCACCGACGCTGCGGCATCACTCGGCTATGTGCCCTCGACGAGCGCGGTGAGCCTCGCGACCGGGCGCACGCGCACGATTGCCCTGATCGTCCCGAAGGTCAACCGCTGGTACTTCGGCTCGATCGTCGAGGGCGTGGAACGCACCCTGATCCCCCTCGGCTACGACGTCACCCTGTACGTCGCCGAGCCGGGCTCGAACGACCGCGAGAGTCTGTACTCCACGTACCTCGCCCGAAAGCGCTTCGACGGCATCATCGCCGTCGCCCTCGAGCCCGACGACGCCGACCTCGAGCGCCTGGCGAACATCGGCAAGCCCGTGGTGAGCATCGGCAACGCTCTGAGCGGAGTGCCCACCCTCGGCCTCGACAACGTCGCCATCACGCGAATCATCACGCAGCACCTCATCGCGCTCGGTCACACCGATATCGCTTTCGTCGGCAGTACCCCTCGCAGCGACGCCCCCGCGAAAGACGTCGACGAACGCTCGATCGGGTACCGCAACGCGATGAACGACCACGGCCTCGCCGTGCGTATCCGAAGCGTCCCCTCCACCCTCACGATCACCGATGCCTACGCGGCCGCGGCGTCGTTCCTGGCCGATGCGGCATCGCGTCCGACGGGCGTCGTCGCCGCCTGCGACGAGGTCGCCATCGGCGTCATCATCGCCGCGCGCCGCATGGGCATCTCGGTGCCCACCGAGCTCAGCGTCGTCGGGATCGACGGTCACGACTACGCCGAGATGTTCTCGCTCACCACGATCGAGCAGTTCCCGCAGGCACAGGGCGTCGAAGCGACCCGCATGCTGCTCTCGATGATCGAGGGAACGGACGATCAACCCGCGTGGCGTACCGAGGCGGATACGCGCCTGGTCGTCCGCGCCTCGACCGCTCCCCCGCGCTCCACGTGAAAAGACGGGACCCCGGATGCCGTGGCATCCGGGGTCCCGTCTTTCTCACTCGTCAGTCGGCCTGGCGCGTCGCCCGTCGGCGGGCCACCAGACCCAGACCCAGCAGCGCGAGGGCGGCGAGCACGCCCGCACCCATCCACGCCGTGTCGGTGCCGGTGGTCGGCAGGGCGCCCGAACCGGAACCGCCCTGGCCCTGGCCCTGGCCCTGGCCCTGGCCCGCACCGTCGCCGGGGGTGCCGACGCCGTCACCGGCGGCAGCGACCGTCACGGGGACGACGACCTCGGTGCCGGTGGGCTGCGCCGTCAGGCGCAGCTGCAGGGTTCCGGCGGCGTCCGCGGGCACGCCCACGGTGAGGGTCGCGGACCCGTTCACAACCGGGACGCTCGTCGCCGACGGAGCCGCGAGAGCCGCGACCCGCGCCGTCGGAGCGGCGAACAGGGCGAGGCGGGTCGACGCGACCTCGGCCCCGAAGGAGGCCTCGAGGGTCGTGTTCTCCGGCGCACCCAGCGACGTGAGGTTGAGGTTCGACACCGTCACCGTGAGGTCGGTACCCGGGGCGGCCGTCGTGGAGCCCGACACCTGCACACCACGGGCGGTGAAGTCCGGGGTCAGGCCGGGGTTGTCGGTGAGATACCGGATCCACGCGTCGCGGTCGATCAGGCCGGAGTCACGGGTGTCCGTGCCCTGCGCGAAGACCGAGAAGCTGTCGCCGCCGCCGAGCAGGAAGTTGAACGAACCGACGCGATATCCCTTCGTGGGGTCGACCGCCACACCGTCGATCCAGAGACCGGTGATGCGCTGGCCGGCCGGGAGCGACGCGTCGTACGTGTACCGGAGATTCTCGGAGACGCCGAGCGATAGGTTGGCGTTGTCCGTGCGCCGCGAGAAGTCACCCCACTGCTGCTCGAGCACCTGCCGCAGCTGATCACCGGTGAGGGTGGTCGTCCACAGGTTGTTCAGGAACGGGAGGACAGCGTTCGCCTTGGCGAGCGTGACGACGCCGTCCGAGCCGTAGAGCAGCTCGTCGCGCAGTCCACCGGCGTTGACGAACGAGACCTCCGCACCGCCGCGGTCGGGATCATCGAGCGAGTCGAGCAGAGCGTCGGCGACCAGACCGCCGAGCGCCGATTGCTTCGTACGATCGCCGCGCGTGCCGCCGGTGTAGACACCGTCGACGTACGAGCCACCGCTGAACGCCGTCGTGATGTCTGCGCCCACCGACCCCACCGCCTTCTGTCCGACCACGTCGGCCTCGGCACGCGCCGCGGTCACGATCGCGTTCACCTCGGCGACGCGCGGATACGTCCGGATGAGCTCCGCGTCCAGCGCCGTGTTGACGGCCGCGTCCTTGCCCCCGAGTCGAGCGACGTTGCGGGCGGAGGAGGTGACGACGTCACCGTCGGCGTCGACGTTCAACACGATCTGACCGACGTTCTCCCCGTAATTGCCGGTCTGGACGATCGGGCGGGTGCCCTCGCGGCCCGGAATCGGCGCGTTCCATGCGTAGAGCTGGTGCGTGTGGCCGGTGAAGATGGCATCCACCTCGGGCGAGGTCTCGGTCACGATCTTCGCGAACGGTCCACCGGCCGCGACGGCCTGCTCGAGCGTCGTCGTCTTCTCGCCTGCGCCGGAACCCTCGTGGTACTGGGCGACGATCACATCGACCTGGTCGTCGATCTCGGCGACGACGCGGTTGACCTCGGCGACCGGCTCCCGGAACTCGATTCCCTGGATGCCGCTGGGCGTGACCAGCGTCGGAGTCGACTGCGTGATGGCTCCGATCACGCCGACGCGCACGCCGTCGACCTCGAAGATCGCGTATTCCTGCAGGAGCGGCTTGCCGTCCTTGAAGACGTTCGCGGCCAGGTAGGGGAAGTCCGCGAGGCCCTCGACGCGCCCCGTGAGGTCGTCGGCGCCCTTGTCGAACTCGTGATTACCCGTGGCCGAAGCCTTCAGGTCGAGCGCGTTCAAGACGTCGATCGTCGGCTTGTCTCCGAAGTACGACGAGGCGAACACCGAGGCGCCGATGTTGTCGCCGTTCGAGATGAAGAGCGAGTTCTTCTCGCCGTACTGCGCGCGGATCTGCTCCACGGTTCCGGCGAACCGCACCGTGTTGGCGTCGATGCGACCGTGGAAGTCGTTGATGCCGATGAGGTTGACCTGGGTGGTCGGCGACAGGTCGAGGCCGACGATCACGGGATCGTGGTCGCTGGAACGGTAGGGCGAGGAGTCGTAGAAGTTCAGCGCGTTGTAGTTGAAACGGCTGTACTCCAGGGCCAGGGCCTCCACCGCATTGATGTTCCAGATGTCGGCGCCGGTGACCAGCTCACGCGCCGAGGGCGAGGCCAGCACGTGGTCGAGCGAGCCCGACTGGCCGCTGAAGGAGTACGAATACTTGCCCGTACCCGCCTCGAGCGTCTCGAAGCCGAAGTCGCGCAACTTCTGGATCGGGTCTTCCTGCGAGTAGGAGTTGAAGTCACCGAGCAGGAACACGTCGTCGGTGCCGACGGCGGCCGAGCGGGACTTCGCGAAGTTTCCGAGGGCCTCCGCCTGACGCACACGGTCGCCGTTGAAAGCACCCTGGATGCCGTTGGCGTTGTCACCCGTCGCCTTAGGGTTGCTGTCGCCCTTCGACTTGAAGTGGTTCACGATCGCGAGGATCTTGGCATCCGGGAACGCGACCGGAGCGAACGCCTGCGCGAGCGGCTGGCGTGCGTTGCGGAAGGCGGCGTCGTCGAGGATGACGCTCTCTCCCACGGGAGCGGCGACGGCCTTCTTGTAGATGAAGGCCGTGCGGATGACGTCCTCCGTCGCGGGCAGGGCCGCGGGCGAGGGGACGAACGCCCACTGCTCGGAGCCGAGCGCCGCGTTGAGGGCTCCGACGAGGGTCGACAGCGCCGCGTCGCGGTTCTTGCCGAACTTCGCCGAGTTCTCGATCTCCTCGAGCGAGACCACGTCGGCGCCGAGGCCGTTGATCGCCGCGACGATCTTGTCCTGCTGGCGCTGAAGGTTCTCCGCGTTCGCCGCACCGCGGGGGCCGGGGGCAGGGCACGTGTCCGCCGTGATCGGGTTTTGCTCGCGGTCCCTGTAGACCGAGGTGCATCCGACGCTCTCGGCGGTGGTGGTGAAGTAGTTCAGCACGTTGAAGCTCGAGATCTTCAGGTCGCCGCCGACCGGTGCGGGCGCCTTCGTGCGGGTGTTCGCGAAGGTCGCGGGCTGTACGTCCTTGGCGTTGTCGACCGTCAGCTGCTGCGTCGGCTGGAACTTCCAGGCGTTGTTGCGGTAATCGAGGACCACCGGCTTCGTGAACGTCACCGGGGCGCCGACGCGCACCGGGGTCGTCAGCGACACGTACGGCAGGGGGATGCCCTTGTTGGCGTCGCTCAGGAAGTTGATCGACGCTCCGTCGTCGAGCACGACGGCTCGGGCCTTGTTGTCGGCGACGGCGGCGACGTACTCGGGGCTGTCGGGAACGGCCACATCGGTGGGCGTGCGCAGGGGCGTGGCGCCGGCGGCGACACCCACCTCGGCGTACTGGTTGGTCGAGTACGAGTTCGTGACGGTGAAGTCACCCTGCGGAGCGAGGAGCATGCCCTCGAAGCGCTCGCGCTCTTCGTCGGTCTTCGGCCACGTGATCTTCGCGGGCTGCACGGCGGCGGCCTGCTCGGTGAGCACGCTCACCCCGGAGGCCTCGGCGGTGATCTGCGTCTGGCCCGAGAACTCCTTGGCCGTGCCGGTCACCTCGACGTGCTGGCCGACGGCGACCTTCGCCGTCGCGGCCGATCCGTAGACGAAGATCGCATCGGACGCCCGGTGCGCGGCGACGTCGAGCTCACCACCGGTGCCTGGCGTCTGGATGAAGAAGCCGTTGTAGCCGCCGGTCGGGTAGGCCGCGGTCACGATGCCGCGCGTGGTGACGGTCTGCTCGGCCAGGGGCGTGGTGGCACCCGTGCCCTGGATGTCACGGATCGGGATCACCGTGCCCGGTGTGACCGGCGGCGCCTGCGTCGCCGTGGCGGACGGCGAGGGGGACGGCGACGCCGAACCCGACGGGTCGGGGTTCGGCGTGCCGGCGCCCGAACCCTGCGGAGTGACCGTCGTGGTGTTGGTGAAGTCCAGGGAGTTGTCGTTCGAGTCGACGAAGTCGGTGCGGACGAGGGCGTTGGGCGTGGTGGTGCCGCCCGCGACCGTCGCGGGCGCCGTCTCGAAGCTGACCGCCGAGCCGTATCCGAGGAAGTCGACGACGCGCGAGTCCGCGATGGATCCGCCCGGGAGCTCGAGTGCCTCGGCGACATTGGCGAGGAAGAGCTGGCCGGACGTCCCGCCGGGGTTGAGCGTGCTCGTGAGGTCGGTCTCCGGGAGTACCGCACCGGTGGTGCCGTTGCCGGGCAGCCCGATCAGGAAGTACCCGCCGGGTTCGATCAGGCCGCTGAGCTGCTGGGTGTTGGAAGCCGAGGCCTTCGCGACACTGGAGTCCTTGCGGTACTGCAGCGACCACCCGCTGAGGTCCTGCGCCGTGTCGCCCGCGTTGTAGAGCTCGACGAACTTCTGGTTGAAGAAGGCGCCGGCGCTCCCGCCCTTCAGGTAGGCCTCGTTGATCACCACCTTCGAGCCGACGGCCGCCGACGCCGGAGGCGGAACGATCGCGGAACCGAGCAGGGCGACGCCGAGAGCGGCGCTCAGTGCGGTCGAGAAACGGCGTGCGGCCACGCGCGAAGCAACGGAAGGCATGGGTCTCCAAGTACCGGCGTGCACAAGGCGACGTCGGAGGTGGGGGGATCGACGGGGGGGGTCTCAACGACCGTAAATGATCCACATACCCTTTTCCCAGACTTCTTTATTTCGATCTGGTGAACATCGGTTCCTCAACGGGTGAAACCGCGTCTCACAGAATCGAAGGTGAGATCACCCTCGGACGGCCGACGTCTCTCACCTCCCGGGTGGAACGACGAAGGCCCGGATGCCATTGGCATCCGGGCCTTCGTGTATCGCGTTGAAGCGACCGAGAAGCGTGATTACTTCAGGGTCACCGAAGCGCCGGCCTCCTCGAGGGCAGCCTTGGCCTTCTCGGCAGTCTCCTTGTTCGCGCCCTCGAGCACGGCCTTGGGAGCACCATCGACGACGGCCTTGGCCTCGCCGAGGCCGAGCGAGGTGAGCTCGCGGACGACCTTGATGACCTGGATCTTCTTGTCACCGGCGGCCTCGAGGACGACGTCGAACGAGTCCTTCTCCTCGGCCTCTTCGGCGGGGGCAGCGCCGCCGGCGGCGGGGCCGGCAACGGCCACGGGGGCGGCAGCGGTGACGTCGAAGGTCTCCTCGAACGCCTTGACGAACTCGGAGAGCTCGATGAGGGTGAGCTCCTTGAACGCGTCGAGCAGCTCTTCGGTGCTGAGCTTAGCCATGTTGTATCTCCTTGATCGGGTTAATCATCCGGGCCGGGTCAGGCCGCGGTGTCCTGCTTCTCGCGCAGCGCGTCGACCGTGCGAACGGCCTTCGACGGAAGCGCCTGGAAGACGTATGCCGCCTTGGTCATCGTCGCCTTCATCGCACCGGCGAGCTTCGCCAGCAGGACTTCACGGCTTTCGAGATCGGCGAGCTTGTTGACCTCGTCCGCGGTCAGAGCGGCGCCATCGAAGTAGCCGCCCTTCACCACGAGCTGAGGGTTAGCCTTGGCAAAGGCACGCAGGCTCTTCGCGACGGCGACAGGGTCACCGTGCACGAACGCGATGGCAGACGGGCCCTTGAGCTCGTCGTCCAGTCCCGTGACCCCCGCGTTAGCCGCGGCGATCTTGGTCAGCGTGTTCTTCACCACGGCGTAATCCGCGTCCTGACGGATGTCGTTGCGCAGCTGCTTGAGCTGGGCAACCGTCAGACCGCGGTACTCGGTCAGCAGAACGGCGGTCGAGCTCTCGAAGTTCTTCGTGAGCTCGGCGACCGATGCATCCTTCTGCGCCATGGCCACTCCTTGTGTGAACGAGGCGCTCCGCGATGGCGGGGCGCCGGCCGAAGACACCGGGTCCGGACAAAAAGAAGAGCTCCGGCGCAGGCGCACGGAGCTCGGATTCCCGAAGGAGAGTTCGTTTACCTGCGTAGGTCCCCTGCTTTTCAGCAGACGCTTCGATCGGAATGCGAGCACTCCGATAACCGACGGTCTTTGGCTTGGTCACTACTGTACCCGATGCCCCGCTCCCCCACCAAACCAGCCCTCCATCCCCGGACAACCCCGCGTCCACATCACGTGACGCGGACGAAAGCACATGTACGGCGATGTGCGTTCGACCACGTCGCGTGATTTCGCGAGCGAAGAGTGGGAGGACCGTCGCATGCTCAACGCGGCAGATCGACGCCGAACGACGCGAGGCGCGCAGCCAGCGCCTCCGGCGTGACGATGTCCCGAAAGCCACCCCGGCAGACTTTCCAGCCCGTGACCGCGCGGATCCAATCTTCACGTCGTTTCTCCTGCAGCAGAACGTCGTCGGCGGACTTTTTGCCGCGCATCACCGGGTCGGTGTATTTGCCCGCGCCGTCGAACTCCCAGAAGACGTGTTGAGTTGGCAGAGCGATGTCCGCGAAGTAGGTGGTTCCTTGTGGTCCGGCCACCGCCGCCTGAGGCTCGACGGTGTATCCCAGCCGAACGAGCTGCACCCGGCTCACGCTCTCCCCGACGGACTCGGCCCGACCGTCGGCAGACGCGATCACCCTCCGAGCCTGAACGACCCCCCGAGCTCCCGGCGCATTCCGCGTCCGTTCCGACATGAGATCACGCCACTCCTCTTGAGCATCCGGGTCGAAAATGCGACCTTCGACCGACTTGCCGCGCAGAGCCCCATCGGCGCACGCGACCGCCGTCTCGAACGGGCTGGTGCGCGCCACGTCGAAGACCGTGCGCTCCACGGATGTGCACCGAATGCCGTCGACCTCGACGATGTCGTCGTCGTCGAGCCGGCCCTGATGACGCTGCAGGCCAGGACGGCTCGACGCGCGGCGGCCGCCAGCCAAGGTCATCTGGATCGGTTGCTCGACGAAGCGGTACAAAGGCAGACCGTGGAGCACCGCAGCCGACAGGTGGGAGACGACCGCTGACCCGCCCCGCATCTGCTCTGCGGCCGCGACGACCCTGAGCCGGTGTTGCGCCGACGGGAGCAACTCCGCGAACGGCGCTCGTGCGACGTAGGCGTTGCGTTGCAGACGCTCAAGCGCGCCCGCCCCGTTCGCCCGCCGGATCTCGCTCAACGCGACGTCACGGTCGACGAGCTGCGAGCGCGTGTGAATGGCGCGTCGGGCGTCGGTGATTGTGAGGTCGTTCGACATCCTCCGACCCTGCCCACTTCTCCGTCCTGTCCGGCTTGTCAGCACCCCAATCCGTGGGCAGCGGTCGGCCTCGCGCCACTGGGGAGAAGCCTCTCGCCCCGTCTCGCCCCGCCTCCCCCGCCTCCCCCAGCCGAGGCCACGCAACGCCCCCAGCCCTCGACATCACGCGACTTCGTCCGCACCACACGTCATTGCGTGTCCGTTGGCCCGGTTCACGTGAGTTGGGCGCTCACCGCCGCTCCACCCGCCGCGCCTCAGGAGACGCGCGCCGCCGGCAGCATCGCCCGGGTCATGCGCACGATGCGCGAGGGCGTGCGCGCGCCGAGCCACACCGTGCACACGGGCGCCTCTCCGCAGGCCCACTCGGCGCACCACGCGTGGATCGCCGTCGCGAGCCTCTCGCCGCGCGGGCGCAACTCGCCGTCGATCGTGCGGTCGAGCCAGCTCACCCGCGCCGCCGGGGCGTCGAACGCCTCGATCTCGTCCGCGCCGCAGATCTCGACCAGCACGGTCGCGTGCGCACCGGGCGAGAGAGCCGCGGCGATCCGACGCATCTCGGGGGTGTTGCGCGCGTCGCCGCCGAGCAGCACCGCGCCTTCCAGGTCGCACCAGCGACCGCCGTCGGGGCGACGCAGCGAGGGGTCAACCGAACTCATGCACACAACTTAGGTCACCCTTACTTCGCCCACAAGACCCCGGATGCCGACGCGCCGCTGCTCGCATGCGCTCCACGGGCGGGCGGGGTTAGGGTCGAAACCATGTCGCCCGAGCTCGTCGCCTCTCGCAGCGCCGACCTCGACGCCCGGATCGTGGCCGACTCGCGCGATCGCGTCTCGTGGATTCGCGCGCGCTCCCGGGGCATCACCGCCACCGACGTGGCCGCACTCACGAGCGCCAATGCGATCTCCCGGGCGGCCGATGCCAAGCTCATGGGCTCGAACTTCTCGGGCAACGCCTTCACTGCCCACGGTCGTCGTCGCGAGCCCGAGATCGCCGCATGGGTGGCAGCCACCCATGGCATCCGACCGTCGTCCGCGCTCTACCACGCGGTCGTCGAGAAGCGCCACCTCGCGACCCCCGACGGAGTGGTCGTCGACGGCGAGGGCCGCATCGTCCTCGCCGAGATCAAGACCACCAACAAGGCGTGGCGCTCGATCCCCAAGACCTACATGCGCCAGATCTGGTGGCAGCAGCACGTGCTCGGCGCCGAGCGCACCCTCGTCGCCTGGGAGCAGCACGACGGCTTCGTCCCCCTGCACGACGAGCCGCGATGCCAGTGGATCGACCGCGACGAGCGCGAGATCGCCAAGCTCGTGGGGCTCGCGACTTCGCTGATCGACGAGCTCTACCGCCGCACCATGGAAGCACGCCGGCCGGTGCCGGTGCAGAAGGAACCCACGGACAGGTATCGGGCTCTCGCCCTCCTCGATTAATAGTTGACGGAAGTCAAGCAATAGGCGTATCGTTGACATCAGTCAACCAATCGCGCCAGTGTCGTCGCGGCATCCGTCCCCCCTTCGTGGAGTTCCCGCATGACAGCAACTTCTTCCGACGCGCCCGCACAGCGGCGCGTCCTGCCGGCTCTGATCGGCCTCCTGCTCGGCACCTTCGTGTCGATGCTCGCCTCGACCGTCGTCTCGACCTCGCTGCCCGTCATCGTGCACGATCTGTCCGGCGACCAGAACGCCTACACCTGGGTCATCACCGCGACCCTGCTCACCACCGCGATCTCGACCCCCATCTGGGGCAAGCTCGCCGACCTGTTCAACCGTAAGGTGCTCATCCAAATCGCCATCGCGATCTTCGTGCTCGCCACCGCCGCGGCCGGCTTCTCGCAGAACACCGAGATGCTGATCGCCTTCCGCGCGGTCCAGGGTCTCGGCGCCGGCGGCCTCGCCGCCCTCAGCCAGGTGATCATGGCCGACATCATCAGCCCCCGCGAGCGTGGTCGCTACATGGGCCTGTTCGGCGCGGTCATGGCCGTCGCCACCGTCGGCGGCCCTCTGCTCGGCGGTGTCATCACCGACGCGTTCGGCTGGCGCTGGAACTTCTTCGTCGCCCTCCCCTTCGCCGTCGCAGCCCTGCTGATCCAGCAGCGCACGCTGCACCTTCCGGCACGGGCGAAGCGCGCGGTGAAGATCGACTACGTCGGCATCGTCCTGCTCTCGGCCGCCGTGTCGTTGCTGCTCATCTGGGTCACCAACGCCGGCAGCACCTTCGAGTGGGCCAGCACCGAGACGCTGCTCATGGTCGGCGGCGCGGTCCTCGCCGCGATCCTGTTCGTCGTGGTCGAGCTGCGCTCCTCCGAGCCCCTCGTGCCGCTCACCCTGTTCCGCGACGCGACGTTCACCCTCGCCACGATCGCCTCGATCGCCACAGGACTCGCGATGTTCGGCACCTCGGTGTTCCTCAGCCAGTACATGCAGATGGCCCGCGGCGCCACGCCGACCGAGGCGGGCGTCATGACGATCCCGATGATCGGCGGCCTGCTCGTCTCGTCGATCGTCGTCGGCGCCCTGATCTCGCGCTTCGGTCGCTGGAAGCCGTTCCTCATCGCCGGTGGCGTGCTGTTGATCGCGGGTTCCTTCCTGCTGTCGACCATCCACTACGACACGAACTTCACCCTCGTCTCGATCTACATGGCGTTGCTCGGCGCCGGTGTCGGCATGACGATGCAGAACCTCGTCCTCGTGGTGCAGAACACCGCCAACCCCACGCAGATGGGCGCGGCGAGTTCGGGCGTGACGTTCTTCCGGAGCCTCGGCGGCACGATCGGCGTCTCGGTGATGGGTGCCGCTCTCGCGAGCATGGCGACAAGCCTGTTCACCGACCGCGCGGCCGACCTCAAGGCCGCCATCATCGGCCTCGGCGCCGATGGGGCCTCGGTCGCGCAGAGCCTGCAGTCGGGAGCCATCCCGCAGGTGTCGACCCTCCCCGAGAGCGTCCGCGTGATCGTCGAGGACATCTATGCGCAGTCGATCGCCCACTCGTTCCTCATCGCCGTGCCCGTCGCGGTCGTGAGCCTCATCGCGATCCTGTTCCTCCCCAACCGCCCGCTGACCCGCATGACGACCTCCGAGCGCGTCGCGGCGAGCGAGGCCGACTTCGCCACCGTGTCCGTGCCCGAGGCCATGGCCACGCTCTCGGCCACCGGTACCATCCCGACACAGGATGCCGGCTCCCCGCGCCGCGCACGCCGAGCGGCCGAGATGGGAGAGGATGGCTGACGTGACGAGCGAACAGGACGACGAACGCCGCGTGGCCGTGCAGGCCCTGGAGTCGTCGTTCTCGGAACTCATGACCGTGTTCCGCCGCTTCGTCTCCGAGGCGGCGGAACGCGTGAGTCCGGGAATGCTGCCGGCGACGTTCAAGGCCCTCTCGGTGGTGAGCCGCTTCGGCCCGCTGACCCTGTCGGCCCTGGCCGAGCGGCTGGCCGCCGACAAGGGCTTTCTCAGCCGCTCGATCACCGAGCTCGAAGATCTCGGCCTGGTCACGCGGACGCCCGATCCGAACGACCGCCGCTCACGGCTGATCGCCGTCACCGAGGTGGGCCACGCGCGCCTCGCGGAGGCACGTGCTCCGCACGAGAGCCGCCTGTTCGATGCGATCGCCGATTGGACCATCGACGACATCCGCCATCTGTCGACGCTGCTGCACGCTCTGGCCGTCGGCGAAGTCCCCGCCCGCGACTGATCGCTCCCCGGGGCCGGGCAGGAGCGGGCTTCGCGACACGGTGACCGAGGCGTAACACCGCCGAGACAATGGCGGGGTTGACTGAGGGGATCGCGGCGAGGTCGCCGCGGACCGACCGCAGTGAGAGTGAGCGCCCGATGAGATTCCGATCGACGCGTCCCGAGACCGCCCTTCAGCCCGCTCCCCCGGTGCCGGACACGATGCGGGCGGTGGTGTTCGACGGCCCCGGAGACGCCGACGTCCTGCACCTCGCCGACGTCGAGGTTCCCACTCCCGTGCTGAGCGAGGTGCTCGTGCGGGTGGTCGCCGCGGGCGTCAACCCGATCGACGCGAAGACGCGTGCGGGGCGCGGCCTCTCCGGCGCCATCTCGGCGTGGCCGGCCGTGCTCGGTCTCGACGTGAGCGGCGTCGTCGTACGGGCGCCCTTCGACGCGCACCCGTTCCCCGTCGGCACCGAGGTCTACGGCATGGCCACCGTGCCGCGCACGAGCGGCTCGTACGCCGAGTACGTCGTCGTGCCGACCCTCTCCCTCGCCCGCAAGCCTTCGTCTCTGTCGCATGTCGAGGCGGCCGGCGTACCCGTGGCGGCCCTCACGGCCTGGGGGATCGTGGTCGAGACGGCCCTCGCGCATCAGGGCCAGCGCATCCTCGTGCACGCGGGCAGCGGGGGTGTCGGGCACTTCGCGGTGCAGTTCGCCGCGTACTTCGGCGCTCACGTGATCGCGACCGGATCTCCCCGCAACCTGGAGTGGCTTCGCGAGCTCGGCGCCGCCGAGGTGGTCGACTACACCTCGACCCGGTTCGAAGAGGTGGTGTCCGACGTCGACGTGGTCATCGACCTCATCGGCAACGTCTCCGACGACACCGGCACGCGCTCGCTCGAGGTGCTGCGCCCGGGGGGATTGCTCATCGAGGTGCCCACCGGGGCGTGGCCCGGCTTCCGCGAGGCCGCCGCGGAGCGCGGCATCCGCTCCACCGATTACAAGACGATCCCCGACGGCGGAGCTCTCTCCACGATCACCCGGCTGCTCGAGTCGGGAGCCGTGCGCGTGTACGTCGAGCACGTCTTCGAACTCGACGACGCCGCCGCCGCGCACACCGCGCTCGAGCGCGGGCACACGCGAGGAAAGATCGTGCTTAGCGTCAGCGACGACTGACCTCAACCGACCGCCAGCATCCGGCGCCCCTCGTCGACGATCTCGTCGGCGACCTCATCGAGCAGCGGCGAGGTGAGGTTCCACTGCTGCCAGTAGAGGGGAACATCGATCGGATCGTCGCCGAGGCGCACGAGCTCCCCCGCGCGCAGGGCTTCGGCCGATTGGAACCCCGGGAGCAATCCCCACCCCAGACCCAGTGCGACGGCCGTGGCGAAGTCCTGGGAGGCCGGAACCCGATGCCGCGGCGGAGCCGCTGCGGCCACCCCGCGGCGCGTCAGCCACTGGGTCTGCAAGTCGTCGCGCCGGTCGAAGTCGACCACCGGCGCTGAGCCGAGCGCTTCGGCATCGACCCCGTCGGCGAACCATCGATCGGCGAACGAGGCGGTCGCCACCGCCTCGTACCGGAGGACGCCGAGACGGCGCACGCGGCACCCGGCCACCGGGGCCTCGCGCGAGGTGACGGCGGCCATCACCGTCCCGGATTCGAGCAGCCCCGCCGTGAAGTCCTGATCGTCGCGATGGAGGTCGAAGACGACGGCCCGGCGCTGCGCGACCCGGGCCAGAGGAGGCAGGAACCACGTCGCGAGCGAGTCCGCGTTCACGGCGAGAGGGACGGATGCCACCGTCCCACCCTCCGCCCCAATCGCGGCGAGCGCGTCATGTTCGAGCAGAGCGAGCTGACGCGCCAAGCGCACCACGGCGTCGCCGGCTTCTGTGGCGCTGACGGGCTTGCTGCGCACGAGCACGACGCGGCCGAGCTGATCCTCGAGCGCCCGGATGCGCTGGCTCACCGCGGACGGTGTGATGTGCAGGCGACGGGCGGCGGCATCGAGGGTTCCCTCGTCGACGACGACGGCGAGGGTGCGAGCGAGATCGAGCGGGATTGACATGAAGGAATGCTAATGGTGCGCCAGAATCCTGAGCTGGCCTACGCCTCGACCACCCCCTAACGTCGAGTTCGTGCTCCCCTCCCTCCTCGCCGGTCTCGGCCTCGGCTTCTCCCTGATCGTCGCCATCGGCGCGCAGAACCTCTTCGTTCTGCGTCAGGGCGTCCGCCGTGAGCATCTGCTGGCCGTCGTGGCGGTCTGCGCGCTGTCGGACGCGGTCCTGATCCTGCTCGGGGTATCCGGTATCGGTCTGGTCCTGCAGGCGGTGCCGTGGCTCATCGTCGTCGTGAGGTGGGCGGGGGCGGCCTTCCTCGTCGGCTACGGTTTGCTCGCCGCGCGCCGCGCCCTGCGCCCGAGCGGCGCGACGCTGCACTTCGACGCCTCGGGATCCTCGCCCGCACCGCTCGCCGGGACGACGACGGTGCAGACCCGTCCGGCACGCACGACGCTCGCGGCGACGGTACTGACGTGTCTGGCCCTCACCTGGCTCAATCCGCACGTGTACCTCGACACGATCTTCCTCCTCGGGTCGGTGGCCTCGACGCACGGCGACGGACGCTGGGCGTTCGCGACGGGCGCGTGCGCGGCGAGCCTGTTGTGGTTCTCGGCCCTCGGCTACGGCGCACGCTTCCTCGGCCGCTGGCTCGATACCCCGCGCGCGTGGCGCCTGCTCGACGGGATCATCGCCGTGGTGATGTTCGCGATCGCCCTTTCGCTCGTGCTGCCGCACTGACCCACGACCCCGCGTCCCGTCGTCCGCAAGAATGGCCCGATGCGAACGGTGACGATGACGGTGAGCGGCCGCGTCCAGGGCGTCGGCTTCCGCTACACGATGCAGGCCGAGGCCCAGCGCCTCGGCGTCGACGGCTGGGTGCGCAACCGCCGCGACGGGTCGGTGGAGGCGTCCCTCGCCGGGGATCCCGATGCGGTCGAGGGCGTGATCGCCTGGGCGCACGACGGCCCGGCCGGTGCCCGCGTCGACGATGTCGACGTCGTCGAGGGGACCGGGGAGTCCGCCTCCGGATTCGAGATCCGAGCCACCGCCTGAGTCAGGTCGGGAGACCGGCCTTCAACTCGTCGAGCACCTCGGCGGCGTCGTCGAGACGAGACAGCGCCGCCGCCTGACCCGCCCACAGCGACACCAGCTCGCCGTCGCCGTTCGCCGTCGCGGCGGCACGGAACACCCCGGTCAGCCAGTTCTGCGCCGGGAACGGGGCGATCATCCCCGCGGCCTCGAGCTCGCGCATCGCACGATTCGGGATGCCGCGTGCCAGCCGCCCGCTCATGGCGCGGGTGAGCACGGTCTCGGTGTCGACCGATCGCGCGATGGCGTCGCGGTGATCCCCGGTCGCCGCCGACTGGCGGGTGCGCAGGAACGCCGTTCCGACCTGCACACCGTCGGCCCCGAGAGCCAGGGCGGCCGCCACCCCGCGCCGGTCGGCGATCCCACCCGCGGCGATGACCGGGATGCCGACGGCATCGACGACCTGCGGCACGAGAGCGAAGGTCCCGACGAGCGACGCCGACGCTTTGCGGAGGAACGACACCCGATGCCCGCCGGCCTCCGATCCGGTGGCGACGACGGCATCGACCCCCGCCGCCTCGAGCGCGACGGCCTCGGCGACCGAGGTGGCAGTGCCGATCACACGGATGCCGCGGCCTCTCGCGGCGGCGAGGGTAGCGGCATCCGGAATCCCGAAGACGACGCTCAGCACCTCGGGCCGGGCCTCGAGCACGGCGCCGAGCTGGTCGGCGACGGACGGGAGGAACGCCGCCGGCGGGGCGGGGACCTCGACACCCGCTGCGGCGAAGAGCGGCGCCGCCGCATCGAGGAACGGCTGCACGTCCAGGTCGGCGGGGCTCACCTCGTCGCCGCGCGGCAGCCAGAGGTTCACGGCCACCGGTCGCGCGGTGGCGCCGCGCAGCTGCGACACCGTGTCGAGGATGCGCTCGGGCGTGTAGCCGTAGAGGCCGAACGAGCCGAGCCCGCCGCCCGTGCTCACCGCCGCCGTCAGGGCGACGGAGGAGAGCCCGCCGAAGGGGCCGAGCACGATCGGGACATCGATGCCGAACAGATCCTCGAGGCGTCCCATGCCTCGACGCTACTGCGCGTGGGGCTACGTCGGGGTGTCCGCGGGGTCGGGGCCGTCGAGCGGGCGCAGCAGACGGTCGAGGAAGCGCCGAGTGCGCTCCTTCTTCGGCTGACGCAACAGCTCGGACGGCGCGCCGCGCTCGACGATGACCCCCTCGTCGAAGAACAGCACCTCGTCGGCGACCTCGCGCGCGAAGCCGAGCTCGTGCGTGACGATCACCATCGTCCAGCCCTCGTCCGCGAGCTCGCGCAAGACGGTGAGCACCTCGCCCACGAGCTCGGGGTCGAGCGCGCTGGTCGGCTCGTCGAACAGCAGGAGCGCCGGCTGCAGGGCCAGCGCACGGACGATGCCCACACGCTGCTGTTGGCCGCCGGAGAGCTCGGACGGATACGCGTCGCGCTTCTCCGACAGCCCGACGCGGGCGAGCAGGGTCTCGGCACGAACGACGGCCTCGGCGCGAGGGACGCCGTGTGCCTGGATCGGCCCCTCGACGACGTTCTGGAGGACGGTGAGATGAGGGAAGAGATTGTGATGCTGGAACACCATCGCCGAGCGATCGCGCAGCCCGATACGGTCACCCTTCGAGACCTTCTGCGAGAAGTCCACGACCGGACCCCCGTCGAACGCCACCACCCCGGCATCCGGGGTCTCGAGGCCGTTCAGGCAGCGCAGCACCGTGGTCTTGCCCGACCCGGAGGGACCGATCAGCACGAGCACGTCGCCGCGACGTACCTCGAGGTCGACACCGTCGAGGACGCGATTGGTGCCGAAATTCTTCTGCAGTCCCGAGACGGCGAGCAGCGGAGCGGCGTCAGTGGGCGACATGGCGGTCCAGCCTCTTTTCCAGGGCGTTCTGGCCGAACGACAGCACGAGGCAGAACAGCCAGTAGATGAGCGCGGCCTCGAGATACACCGCCATGAACTCGTACGAGAAGGCCGCAATCGCCTGTGCCTGGCGGAACAGCTCGGTCACGAGGATGAGGGATGCCAGCGAGCTGTCCTTCACGAGCGAGATGAACGTGTTCGACAGCGGCGGCACCGAGACGCGAGCCGCCTGCGGAAGGATGATGCGGGTCAGCGTCTTGCGGGGAGAGAGCCCCACCGTGTGCGCCGCCTCCCACTGCCCGCGAGGAACCGACAGGATTGCCGCACGGATGACCTCTGCCGCGTACCCGCCGACGTTCAGCGAGAACGCGATGACGGCTGCGGGGAAGGGATCGATCGTCAGTCCCAGCGACGGCAGACCGTAGAAGATCACGAACAGCTGCACCAGCAGAGGCGTTCCGCGGATGATCGAGATGTAGAACCGGGCGACGCCCGACAGCAGCACGTTCCGCGACAGCCGCAACAGCGCCATCGCCAGCGCGATCACGAGACCGATCGCGAACGAGGCCAGGGACAGCGGGATCGTACCGGTGATTCCGGCCAGAACCATCGGCCAGAACGAATCGACGAGCAGGGTCCAGATGTCGTTCATGAGCCTCCTTCCTCACACGCGAGCGGATCATCCGCCCCCCACGTTAGAGCGGGGAGGCGGATGATCCGCGGGGGTTTACACCAGCTGGTTACTTCGTGACGTCGGCGCCGAAGTACTTGTCGCTGATCGAGGCGAGAGTTCCGTCGGCGCGGAGTTCGTCGAGAGCTCCGTCCACGGCATCCGCCAGCTTGTCCTGACCCTTCTTGAAAGCGAACGCGCTCTCGGAGGAGTCCTCCGTGGTCGCGGCGATCTTCAGGCCGGTGGGGCTGTTGGTCTTCTCGTAATCGAGGTAGGTGAGCTGGTCGTTGACCGTGGCGTCCACACGCCCCTGCTTGAGCAGGGCGACCGCCTGTGCCCAGCCCTCGACGGCCTCGACCTGGGCGCCGCTCGAGGTCGCGAGCTCGTACCAGTTGCTCGTGAGCGACTGGGCGGTGGTCTTGCCCGACAGGTCGGCGAAGCTCGAGATGGCGTTGTCGCTGTCGGTCGTCACGATGACGCCGCGAGAGACGGTGTACGGCGAGCTGAAGGCGTACTTCTCCTGGCGCTCGGGGTTGATCGAGACCTGGTTGGCGATGACGTCGAAGCGACCGGCATCCAGGCCCGCGAAGATGGCGTCCCACTGGGTCTCCTGGAACTTCACCTGCAGACCGAGCTTGTCGGCGACGGCCTTCGCGATCTCGACGTCGAATCCGGTGAGCTCGCCCGCGCCCTCGTGGTACGAGAAGGGGCGGTAGGTGCCCTCGGTCGCCACCGTCAGCGTGCCGCCCGAGACGAGGCCGAGGTCGGATCCCGCGTCGGGGTCGGCCGCGGTGGAGCCGCCGCTGCAGGCGGTCAGCGCGAGGGCGCTCAGGCCCAGGGTGGCGGCGAGGACGGTCAAACGGCGACGGGGCATAGCTGTTCCTGACATGGGTGAGGACGGTGGAGGAGATCGCCGAAGGCGACCGGGAGGGCACGCGGTGCAGGCGTACCCTCCAGCAGAACACGCGCGGGCACGTACGTCTTCCCGCATGACGCCGTATTGCACGATCGTGCACCCGCGACACGCCCCGGGAACGCGAAAGCCCCGCCGGCACGAGGTGCGGCGGGGCTTTCGGTGACGGATGTCAGACGATGACGTTGACGTCCAGCGGGATGCCGGGACCGAAGGTGGTCGAGACGGCGCCCTTCTGGATGTAACGACCCTTCGAGCTCGAGGGCTTGAGGCGGACGATCTCCTCGAGAGCGGCCTTGAGGTTCTCGTCGAGCTGCTCGGCCGAGAACGATGCCTTGCCGACGACGAAGTGCACGTTGGCGTGCTTGTCGACGCGGAACTCGATCTTTCCGCCCTTGATCTCCTCGACGGCCTTGGCCGGGTTGGGGGTCACGGTGCCGGTCTTGGGGTTCGGCATGAGGCCGCGGGGTCCGAGGACCTTACCGAGGCGACCGACCTGGCCCATGAGCTCGGGCGTCGAGACGGCGGCGTCGAACGACGTGTAGCCGGCCGCGACCTTCTCGATGAGCTCGGTGCCACCGACCTCGTCGGCGCCGGCGGCCAGAGCCGCCTCGGCCGCGGGGCCGTTGGCGAAGACGATGACGCGCGCGGTCTTACCCGTGCCGTGGGGGAGGATGACCGTGCCGCGGACCATCTGGTCTGCCTTACGGGGGTCGACCGAGAGCTTCAGCGCGACCTCGACGGTCGAGTCGAACTTCTTCGAGCCGGTCTCCTTCGCGAGGGCGACGGCCTCGGTCGGGGTGTAGAACGTGTCGGCCGCGATCTTCTCAGCTGCGGCGCGGAATGCCTTGGACTTGGTAGCCATTGTTATCTCCCTCAGTCCTCGACCGTGATGCCCATGGAACGGGCGGTGCCGGCGATGATCTTCGAGGCGGCCTCGATGTCGTTCGCGTTCAGGTCGGGCTGCTTCGTGGTGGCGATCTCGCGAACCTGGTCCTTGGTGAGCTTGCCCACCTTGACCGTGTGGGGCGTGGACGAACCCTTGGCCAGTCCAGCCGCCTTCTTGATGAGCTCCGCCGCCGGCGGGGTCTTCAGGATGAAGGTGAAGCTGCGGTCTTCGTAGACCGTGATCTCAACGGGGATCACGTTGCCGCGCTGGGCCTCGGTCGCCGCGTTGTAGGCCTTGCAGAACTCCATGATGTTGACGCCGTGCTGACCGAGCGCCGGACCGATCGGCGGTGCGGGGTTGGCCGCGCCTGCCTTGATCTGGAGCTTGATCAGGCCGGTCACCTTTTTCTTGGGTGCCATATCCTTTTCCTCTCTCGAGCGGGGGCCTCGCGGCTCCCTCTCTCCCGCACGCCCGGCGGTTCCGGGCAGCGGTCGTTGCGCACTGACGCACGCAACCTTGCCATTGTACGCGACGCCGGGCGTTTCGGCATCCGCGGCTCTTCCCGTCCTCGCCTCGCACCGCTCAACGCCCCCCGAGCGGATCCGGCCTCGGCCCCCGCCGGCCTCCCCGCACCCGCCACGCCCGCGCACTCGCCTCCCGGCACGCAGAAACGCGATCCGCCCGCAGAAACACGATGACAGCGCGTTTCTGCGGGCTGAGAGCGTTTCTGCGGGCTGGTCGCCCACCCGGGCCCGCTCCCCCTCGACCTGCGCGCCAGCCTCCGCCCACGACCACCGCAAGCGGCAGCGGCAGCACCAGCACCGGTGCCGGCACCAGCACCAGCACCAGCACCAGCACCAGCACCAGCACCAACACCAACGCCAACGCCAACGCCAGTACCAGCGGCAGCACCAGCGGCAGCACCAGCACCAGCACCAGCACCAGCACCAGCACCAGCACCAGGGGAAGCAACAGCACCAACGCCAGTACCAGCGGCAGCACCAGCACCGGTGGCAGCACCGGTGCCGGCACCACGCATAAACGCGATCTGCGTGCAGAAACACGATGACCGCGCGTTTCTGCGCGCCAACGGTGTTTATGCGCGTGCGTGACCCTGCGCCCGCACCCCGCGGCGATCACGGTGCCCCCGACACCCGCACGGCCCCGCCTACACCGGGGTCGCACGGTGGTTGTCCACAGCTCGCACACATGCTGTCCGCGAACCTGGCACCCTCGCCGAATGGATGCCGTTCCCCGCACGCTGCGCGCGTCACCGACTCCCTTGATGTTCACCTCGGACACGCCACGGCCCGGACCACCGCTCTGGCGCGACGAATCCCTGGTTCGCGTGCGAACCGGCATCTACGCCGTCCGCGCCGCGTGGGACGCACTACCACCGTGGGATCGCTATCTCGCCCGCGTCCACGCCTTCGCACTGACGCGACCGGATGCCGTCTTCTCACACGAATCGGCCGCGGCGCTGCTCGGGCTCCCCATCTTCGGTCACCCCCGCACCATCCACATCTTCGACGCACGCCGCGCGAGGTCGGTCAGGTACGGCGACGTCACCGTACACACCAGCCTCGATACGCGTCCCACATGCACGGTCGTCGGCATCGGCCTCACCGCGGTCGAAGACGTTGTCATCGATCTCTGCCGTGCGCTGCCTCCCGCGTTCGGCGTCGCGGTCGCCGACGCGGCGTTACGAGCTTTCGGCCTCGAGAGCGAGCGGTTACTCGAGCGCGCTGCTCTGCAGCGCAACGCGTACGGAGCACGGCGCATGCGTTGGGCGCTGACCCATGCCACGCCGCTGGCCGAGTCCCCGGCGGAGTCGATCAGCCGCGCGGTCATCGAGTGGTGCGGCTTTCCCTCGCCCCGGCTGCAGGTCGAGCACGACGTCGAAGGACGGATATTCCGATCGGACTTCTGCTGGCCGGAGCAGAACATCATCGGTGAGTGCGACGGGTGGCTGAAGTACGGCGGGGAGGATCCCGTCGCAGCGGCCGAGGCGGTCCGTGCGGAGAAGCGACGCGAGGACGCGCTCCGCCGAGAGGGGTGGCAGATCGCTCGATGGGACTACCCAGGCGCAGTGGGGGTAACCGCGCTGCGAAACGCCCTGACGGCAGCGGGACTGCGACAGGTGCGCCGCGCCGAGGTGGCCGCGCTGGCGTCGGTGGGCAGGAATGTCCGCTCGAAGTGATCCGCGCAAACGCGATCCGCGCGCAGAAACGCGATGACCACGCGTTTCTGCGCGCGCAGAGCGTTTCTGGGTGGAAACCAGGGCTCCGCCCGCCCACCCGCCGAGGTGCCCGCGCCGGCGCGGCGCGGTACGGCACGACACAGCGCGGCACGGCGCAGCGCGGCACGGCGCAGCGCAGCGCGGCACAGCACCGCGCAGCGCGGCGCCGGAGACGGCGAACGCCCCGCCGGACCGAGCCGAGCGGGGCGTTCGCGAAGACGCGGGGGCGTCAGATCATCTTGGTGACCTGGTCGAACGACAGCTCGACCGGGGTCTCGCGCTCGAAGAGCGACACGAGCACCGTGAGCTTGCCGCTCTCGGGCTTGATTTCGCTGATCGTGCCGGGCAGACCCGCGAACGAGCCTTCCTTGATGGTGATCGTCTCGCCGGTCTCGAAGTCGACCTCGGCGGGGATGACGCGAGCCGTGGTGGCCGAGCCCTTGGCGGCGGCGCCCTTGACGGGGGCGGCCTCCTTGACCTCGACGAGGCTCTTCAGCATGTTGAAGGCCTCTTCGAAGCGCAGCGGGGTCGGGTTGTGGGCGTTGCCCACGAAGCCGGTGACACCGGGGGTGTGGCGAACGACCGACCAGGTGTCTTCGTTGAGGTCCATGCGCACCAGCACGTAGCCGGGGATGCGCACGCGGTTGACCATCTTGCGCTGGCCGTTCTTGATCTCGACGACGTCCTCCATGGGGACCTCGACCTGGTAGATGTCGTCCTCGACCTCGAGCGTCGACTTGCGCTGCTCGATGTTGGCCTTCACCTTGCGCTCGAACCCGGCGTAGGAGTGGATGACGAACCACTTACCGGGGAGCGAACGCAGCTCGGCGCGGAACGCCTCGTACGGGTCGGCGTCCTCGTCGGCGTCGACAACGATGCCGTCGACGTCGCTGGCGGCATCGGCGGGCGACTCGGCGGCCTCGGCCGCGTCGACCTCGCCCGCGGCAGCGGAGACCTCGTCGACGAAGTCCTCGTCGAGGACGGGAGCGTCGGGCTCTCCGTTCACGTCGGGACCGTCGTAGGGGGTGACCTCGTCAGCGGCTTCGGCGGCCTCTTCCGCCTGCTCCTCCGCGAGGGAGTCGTTCAGGACCTCGGCGGCGGCCTCGGCCTCGCTGGTCTCGTCGATCTCGAGAGCGTCGTTCACGATCGCGTCCGCCTCCGGGTCGGTGATGTCGATGTCGCCGAGGTCGGCGTCGTCGGTGTCGGTCTCGTCATCGACGATGTGGACCGCGGTGTGCTCGGCCGAGTCGGAGGCACGCTCCTGAGACGCGAGCACGTTGCCCTCCTGGGCTTCGTCGTCCTCGCTGGACTGCTCAGCGGCCGTCGCCCAGTCGGCGTCGTCGACATATCTTTCAGACACTGTGATCTCTTCCGTTCAGAGGCGGCCGCTCGTGGGGCCGCGCGTCCGCCCAGACGCCGGTCAGGCGCCGGCGGTACCGGGGACGCCGAAGACGGCGGTGGTGATCCACACGAACAACACGTCGAGGCCGTAGACGATCGCCATCATGACGACGACGAACCCGAGGACGACGGCGGTGAACTTGAAGAGCTCTTGCCGCGTCGGCGTGACGACCTTGCGCAGTTCCGCGAAGACCTGACGAATGAACAGGGCGATCCGCGCGAAGAAGTTGAGCTTCTTCTCGCGGGGCGCGCCGCGCTCGGCGACGATCTCGCCCTTCGCCTCGTCCTGCGTCATCGAACCACCTAGGTCTGTGTCTGTGCCAGCGTGCGCTGTGCGCAGGGCGGACAGGAATCGAACCTGCAACCTGCGGTTTTGGAGACCGCTGCTCTGCCAATTGAGCTACCGCCCTAAGATCCCGCGGGATCCAGGATGCGAAATCAACGCGCTTCCGCCCGGAATTCCTCGAGGAGGGATGCCGCACGCCCGGGGGCATGGCGAAAGAATGCAGATTTCGACTGCACTGCAAGTGTACGGCATCGGGCGCACCGCCGACGAACGGAGCCCCCGTGCGGCCGTCGCCGAGGGCTCATGGATAGGCTGGAAGACGGTCGCCATCCTGGCCCCCGACACATCGGCGACCGGCGAGAGTTCAGGAGCACCCCGATGAGTTCGCACGCGCCCGCCCAGCAGTTCCAGGTCGATCTGCGCGGCGTCATCGACCTGTTGAGCCGCCACATCTACTCCGGTCCCCGCGTGTTCCTGCGCGAGCTCCTGCAGAACGCCGTCGACGCGATCGCCGCCCGACGAGAGGTCGACGGCGGCGGCGGTCGCGTTCGGATCACCCCGATCAGCGCCTCGTCCGACGAGTTCGTCCTCCGCGACGACGGGGTGGGGCTGACGCCCGACGAGGTGGCCGACCTGCTCGGAACGGTGGGCCGCAGCTCCAAGCGCGACGTGTTCGATCTGCCGCGCTCCGACTTCCTCGGGCAGTTCGGCATCGGCATGCTCTCGTGCTTCATGGTGTGCGACGACATCGTCATCCGCTCCCGCAGTGCTCGCGGCACCGCGCCCGTACAGTGGAGGGGGTACACGGACGGGACCTTCGAGGTCGGCCCGGGCCCCGAGGACACCCCGGTGGGCACGAGCGTGCACCTGCGCTCGCGCAGTGACAGCCGGGCGCTGCTGAGCACCGCCACCGTCGTCGAGCTCGCCGAGACCTTCGGGCGGTACCTCCCGATCTCGGTGAGCGTCGACCTTCCCGCCGGCGGCGAGACGACCATCACCGCGGCTCCCCCGTTCCTCGGCGATGACCGGGAGGAGCAGGCCGCCTACGGGCGCGAGCTGCTGGGCGCGGAACCGCTCGCGATCATCCCGCTCTCGGTCCCCGCCACTCAGACTCGCGGCCTGGCCTTCGTGCTGCCGTTCGCCCCGGCATCCACCGCTCGCCAGAGCACCCGGGTGTACCTGCAGCGCATGCTGCTCACCGAACGCGCCGACGACCTCCTGCCGGACTGGGCGTTCTTCGTGCGCGCGGTGGTCGACTCGGCGGGACTGCACCCCACGGCGAGCCGTGAGGCGCTCGTGGCGGACGACGCGCTCGAGCAGACCCGGACCGAGCTGGGGGATGCCATTCGCCGGTGGATCCTCGATCTCGCCCTCAGCGACCCCCTCCGCCTCGCGCAGGTCGTGAGCGTCCACGAAGTGGCGTTGAAGTCGCTGGTCCGACACGACGACGAACTGGCCCGGTTCATCGTGCCCTGGCTCTCGGTCGAGACGAACGTCGGGCGTCTTCGTATCGACGACCTCGTCGGGCGCTCCTCCCCCGTGCGGTTCACCGAGACCGTCGAGGCGTTCCGACAGGTCGCGAGCGTCGCATCGACCGGTTCGGTCCTCGTCAACGGCGGCTACCTGTACGACGACGAACTCATCCGGCTGCTGCCCGAGGTGTTCCCGGACGTCCGCGTCGAAGCCGTCGACGTCGTGGACGAGATCGATCGCCTCGCCCCTGCGCCGTGGGACCAGCGCACGCTCGCTCTCGCGCTCGAGGAGCGCGCTCGCGACGCCCTGGGCACCGTCGACGTGGTGACGCGCTCCTTCGAGCGCGCGGAAGCACCAGCACTGTTCGTCGCCGACCCCGACGTGCTGCGCGCGCTCGACCGCGGTCGCGCGCGCAGCGCGGGAGGCTCGCTGTGGGCGGGGGTCCTCGACCGTGCCGAGCGGGCCGGCGCGCGCGGGCGCGACCACGCGCAGGACCCGCCCGCCTCTCGTCTGTGCCTGAACTGGACGAACCCGACCGTGCAACGCCTCGCACACGCCCCGGAGGGGCGCGCCTTCACGGCGGGCGTGCAGCTGCTCTACGTCCAGGCGCTGCTCGCCGGCCACCACCCCCTCGGAGGCGGCGACCGGGCGCTGATGTCGTCGGCCCTGGCCGATCTGGTCGAACTCGCCGCCTCTTCTTCCGACCCCACGACGAAAGGACCCGCATGACCGCCGCCGCCGAGAGCATCCGTGCCCTGTTCGACGAGATCGACCGGACGCCGTGGGGCCCCCGGGAGCGAGCCCTCGTCGCCGAGGCGGTGGCCCGCGCGCAGGACAGCGGTGACGCGCGCCTCGAGTACGAAGCGCGCCTGCGTCAGACCTCGAGCGCCAACATGATCGGCGACACCGATCTCATGCTCACGTCTTTCGCGTGGTGCCTCGCGCAGCACGACGCGGATCCCGAGCGCTTCCCCGCCGAGCTGGAGCCGGCCGGCGACCTGCTCTGGCAGTACAAGTGGATGGCCGGCGCCCTGCGCGGCTCGCCGGAGTTCTCGAGCGAGCAGATCGACGCCGTCCTCGATGACATGGAAGAGCACTATCACCGCGCCGGTGTGGGCATGAGCGGTGCGGTGATGGCGCGATTCGAGGACGCGTGGGCGGCCGGGCGCATCGACGAGGCCGCCGCGCTGCGCGAACGCCTCGAGGCGACACCGCGTGACGAGTACAGCCACTGCGACGCCTGCGTCCGCAGCCAGTTCGCCGGGTTCTTCGCCGAGACAGGTCGAGAGGACGAGGCCATCCGCCTGGTCGAGGAGATGGTCGAGGGCGGCTTCACCTGCGGAGAGGAGCCCGAGCGCGCTCTCGCTCTGGCCCTTCTCCCGCTGTTGCGGGCGGGCCGCCTCGATCAGGCCCGCGCGTTCCATCTGCGCAGCTACCGTCTGGCGAGGGAGAATCCCGACAACCTCACGATCATCGCCGACAACGTCGTGTTCTGCGCCCTGACCGGCAACGAGGCGCGCGCCCTGACCCTCGTCGAGAAGCACCTGCGGTGGCTGGCTCACGATGGCCTGAACGCCGAGGCGCACCAGGAGGCCTTGGCCGCTTTCGCGCTGGCTCTGGACGCCGTGACCCGCGCCGGCCACGGCGGCACCCCCGTACGAGGCTCGGATGCCGCGGAGCTCGCGCCGCTGCTCGATGGGCGCGGGCACATGCTGACGGCATCCGAGCTCGCCTCCCTGTGCTGGGCGCGCGCCGACGAGATCGCGGCGGCGTTCGATCGCCGCAACGGCACCGACGCGCACGCGCGCCGGCTGGAGCGCACGCGCGCGCTCGCGCAGGAGCACTACGACGTGCCGCTGTCGTCGTCGGGTTTCTCCGCTGCGGCCACCGTCCCTCGCGAGCGCGATCTCGCCGAACGCATCGAGCGCGCTCAGGTGCTCGCCGCCGTCGGCACCCCGAGCGCGATCGACGCCCTCGCCGATGTGCTCGACGACGCCGAGGCCGCCGATCGCGTGCCCCTGACCTTCGCGCTGTTGCGCGCGCTCGTCGCCGAGGACCGCCTCGACGACGCCGCAGCCGTGCTCACGGCGCGAGAAGAGGCTCTGCGCGCGATGGGGCGAGACGCCCGCGCCAGCATCGAGGCCGAGTTCGGCCTCGCCCTGTTCGGTGTCGACGACGACGCAGCGCGCCGGGCTCTCGACACCCACCCCGACGCCCCCGCCGATCTGACGGCCCACCTGTTGACGATCGTCGCCTACCGCCACCTCGTCGAACGGCGGCTCGACGAGGCCCTCGACGCGAGCCGTCGCGCCCGGGAGCTGTACGCGGCGGAGGGCGATGTCGAGCGGGCCCACGCTCTGGCACACCTCGAAGCGGACGTGCGGCGGGCGGCGGACGACCCGGAGGGCGCGCTCGAGTCGCTCGACGCGCTGCTGTCCGAGGACGCGGTCGCTCCCGGACGACGCGTGCGCCTGCTGATGGATCGGGCGACGATCCGCGACGCGCTGGGCGAGCCCCTTCAGGGAGCCGACGACGCCGACGAGGCTACGCGGTTGCTCCTGGCGTGGGACGCCGACGATCATGTCGTCGCGAGCGCGATGTCGCTGGGCGCGCAGCTCGCGGAACGCGCGGGCGAGAACGACCGGGCCGTCGCCGGCTACCGAGTCGCCCTGCAACGCCTCGAGACGACGGGCGAGCCGACGACCGGACTGCTCTACGGTCTCGGCCGTGCCCTCGTGGCCGCCGGCGCGGCCCACGAGGCCATCGAGGTGATCGACGACGTGCTCGAACGGGAGACAGCGGCAAACGAGGCACCGGGATCACGAGCCATCACGGTGGGGCTGCTCGCGCGGGCCTTCGAACAGGCCGAGGAATGGGACAACGCCCTGCGTGCGTGGGAGATCACGGCCGAACTGCACGTCGAGGCCGGGGAACCGGCTCGCCGCGCATCGGCACTCGTGGCGCGCGCGCACCTGCTCGGCCGGCTCGGCGGCGGGGACGAAGCGGTCGACACTCTCACGACGGCGGTCGCGGCTGCTCGAACCGACCCCGACAACCGCGGCATGCTCGCCGACGCCCTCCATTCCCTCGCGCAGGCCAAGGCACATCGGGGGGACGACGACGCGATCGCAGTCCTCGACGAGGCGCTCGAGATCGGTCGGACCGACGAGGCGGAGTGGCTCGTGGCCGACCTCCTCGACACGCGCGCGCGGATCCTCGCCGGCACCGGGCGAACCGACGACGCCGTCGCGAATGCGCTCCAGGCCGCCGACGGGTTCCTCGCCGCCGGGGGCGTCCCGCAGGCGGGCGCGTCCGAACTCCTCGCTGCCCGGATCCTGCGGGATGCGGAGCGCACGGAGGAGGCCGCCGCGGTACTGCGTTCGGCTCACGAGCACGCCGCCGGCCAGGAGCAGCTGCGTCAGGCGATCGCCATCGACCTCGGCGACGCCCTCGAGGCGCTCGGCCGCCACGGCGAGGCGACCGAGGTGCGCGGCACCCTTCCGAGCTGACAGGAGTTTCACCGACGACGGCGGCATCCCGCGGGATGCCGCCGTCGTCGTAAAGCCCCTCAGGCCGTGCGGATGAGCTTCTTGTTCACGAACTCGTCGGCCGCGAGCAGCCCCATCTCGCGCGACGTGCCACTGCGCTTGACGCCGCCGAAGGGCAGCTCGGGCGAGTCGGCGAGCACGACGTTGACGTAGACCATGCCGGCCTCGATGCGATCGGCGATGCGCTGAGCCTGCTCGGCATCCGTGGTGAAGACGTACGAGCCGAGACCGTAACCGGTGTCGTTCGCGAGGTCGACGGCCTCGTCTTCGCTCGAGACGCGATAGACGGTGCCGACGGGGCCGAAGAACTCCTCACCGTAGGCGTCCATCTCGCGCGTCACTCCCGTGAGCACGGTGCCCGGGTAGAACGCTCCGTCGCGGGTTCCGCCGACCTCGACGGTCGCGCCCTGGGCGAGGGCGCGCTGGACCTGCTCGTCGAGGCGCTCGGCCGCGGCCAGCGACGACAGGGGCCCGAGCACTGTGTCGTCGGCGAAGGGGTCGCCGACCTTGGCTTCGCCCAGCGCCGCCGTGAACTTCTCGAGGAAGGCGTCGTACAGCTCGTCGATCACGATGAAGCGCTTGGCGCCGTTGCACGACTGCCCGTTGTTGTCGAGGCGCGCATCGACGGCCGCCTGGACCGCGGCATCCAGGTCATCCGTGGAGAGGAGGATGAACGGGTCGGACCCGCCGAGTTCGAGCGCGACCTTCTTGAGGTTGCGACCGGCGATCTCGGCCACGGCGGCACCCGCACGCTCGGACCCGGTGACCGAAACGCCCTGCACACGACGGTCGGCGATGATGGTCGCCGCCTGCTCGTTGGTGGCGCGGATGTTCACGTAAGCGCCCTCGGGCAGGCCCGCGTCGCGGTAGATCGCCTGCAGGGCCTCGGCCGACTCGGGGCACTGGGGTGCGTGCTTGAGCAGGATCGTGTTGCCGACAGCCAGGTTCGGAGCCGCGAAACGGGCGACCTGGTAGTACGGGAAGTTCCACGGCATGATGCCGAGCAGCACGCCCAGCGGCGAGCGGCGGATCACGGCGGATCCTTCGCCCAGGATGTCCAGCGGGCTGTCACCGGTGATCTTGTGGATGTTGTCGGCGTAGTACTCGGTGATGTCGGCGGCGAAGTCGACCTCGCCGAGCGCCGCCTCGAGCGGCTTGCCCATCTCGCGCACGATGATCGCGGCGAGATCGTCACGCCGATCACGGTGCAGCTGAGCGACGCGACGCAGGCCCTCGGCGCGCTCGGCCGGAGCGGTGCGCGACCAGACGCGGTACCCGTCGTGCGCGGAGGCGATGGCGGCATCGACCCCGGCATCGCTCAACGTGTCGTACTCGGCGAGGGTCTCACCGGTGGCGGGATTGACGACGGCGTAGTCGCTCATGGTGCTCCTTTTCGTTTCGTTGTCAGGACCTGATGCGGCGGCGGGCGCTGGCGGGGGCTTCTCGACCCAGGGTCTCACCCCGGAAGAAGCCGGGGCTCGCGATGCGCTGGGCGATCATGAGCACGATTCCGACCACGATGATCACCACGGTGATCACGAACACGAGGCCGACACCGCCGATCTCGGAGCCCGAGCCGTAGTCGGGGCTCGCGCTGTCGATGAGGGTGGTGACGAACAGCACCGCGAGGATCAGCCCGCCGACGAGGGGGGCGAGCAGCGTCAGGAAGACGTTGCGCACCGAGTCGAACCACTGCTTTCGGAAGTACCAGACGCACGCGAACGCGGTCAGACCGTAGTAGAAGCAGATCATCGCGCCGAGGGCCGTGATGGTGTCGGTGAGCACGTTCTCGCTCAGCACGCGCATGACCGCGTAGAACACGGAGGCGACGACCGCCGAGACGATGGTGGCGTAGCCCGGGGTGAAGAAGCGCGGGCTGACCTTCGCGAACTTCTTCGGCAGGGCGTCGTAGTGGGCCATCGCCAGGAGCGTGCGGGCGGGGCCGACGAAGGTCGCCTGCAGCGAGGATGCCGAGCTGGTGAGCACCGCGAGCGAGACCAGGAACGCGAGGGGTCCGAGGATCGGGCCCGACAGGTGGAAGAAGACGTTCTCCTGGATGTCCTCGTTGCCGAGGCCCAACTCCCCCGTGCCGTTGCCCGCGAACATCAGCAGGGCGACGGCGATCAGCAGGTACAGGGCGACGATGAGGAACACCGTCACGGTGGCGGCGCGACCCGGTGTCTTGTCGGGGTCCTTCGTCTCCTCGTTCATCGTGAGGATGACGTCCCACCCCCAGAAGATGAAGATCGACAGGGAGAGCCCGGCGGCGAAGGCGCTGAAGGACGGGACCTCGAAGGGGTTGAACCACGACGCCTGGACGGGGCTCGCATCGAAAGCGTTCCCGTTGAGCATCTCGACGACGGCTGCGGCCGCGAAGACCAGCAGCACGAGGATCTGGAACCCGACCAGGCCGTACTGCAGGCGCTGGGTGGTCTGCAGGTCGCGATACGACACGATCGTGGCCAGCAGCATGAAGATCAGGCAGACCGCGACGTTGATCGGGACGACCCGGGTCAGCTCGGCGATCTCGGCGTTGCCGGTGACCTGCGCGATCAGCAGGAACAGGAAGTCCACCGCGATACCGGCGAGGTTCGACAGCACGATGACGGTGGCGGCGATCAGGCCCCAGCCCGCCATCCACCCGACCCACGGCCCGAAGGCGCGGGCTGCCCAGGTGAAGGAGGTGCCGGCATCCGGCATCTTCGAGTTCAGTTCGCGGTAGCCGAGCGCGACGAGAAGCATGGGGATGAAGCCGACGAGGATGATCGCCGGCACCTGGAAGCCGACGGCCGAGACGGTCGGGCCGAGGGCACCGGTCAGCGTGTAGGCGGGGGCGATGGTCGAGATCCCGATGACGACGGCGCCGATCATGCCGATCGAGCCGACCCGGAGACCCTTGTTCGAGATGCCGGTGGTGACGGCGCTGTCGGGCGCCGGGCTCGCGCCGCTGGGAGAACTGGTCATGAGGAGGCCTCCGAGGTGCGCGGCACGACGATCATGGGGACGGGAAGGGCGCGGAGGATGCGCCCCGCGGTGGAACCGAGGAACAGGCGGCGGGGCTGCGCGAGCCGGCTCGAGCCCACGAGGGCCACTTCGCCGGGCTGCCAGTCGATGCGCGAGACGGCGTCTTCGATGTCGGAGCCCGCGCCGACGACGGCCTCGGTCTCGATCTCGGCGGGAAGGGCCGAGCGAACGGACTCGAGCACACTCTCTGCGTGCGCCTGGCCGGTGAGCCGCGTCAGCGACGCGTCGACGCGAGCGGGCAGGTCGACGCCCGCGAGAGAGAGGAGCCGCAGGGGCGCCTTCGCCCGGCGGGAGAGGGATGCCGCGGTGTCGAGCAGGACGTCGGCTCCGGGTCGCGTGCCGATCGCGGCGGTGATACGCGGCAGCCCGACGGACGGGTCGACCTTGCGCGCGCCCTCGGGGGCGAGGGCGACGGGGACGGGCGCCGAGTGGACGAGCTCTTCGGCGGTCGTGCCGAGGCGGTGACGGCCGCGGGGTCCTCCCCCGCCGGTGCCGACGACGATGACTTCGGCATCGAATTCCTCGGCCGCCGCGACGAGTCCGTCCGACACCGCCTGGGCGATGCGGACGTGGCCCCGGATGCCGGGATAGGGCGCCACGGCCTCGCGCAGCCAGCCGCGGGCGGTGTCCTGCACGAGGCGCTCGTACCCGGCATCCGTCGGGATGGAGACGTTGTTCTCCGCCGACGGCAGCACGACGACCGCGTGCACCGGGGCGTCGAGTGCGGCACCCAGCCGCGCGCCGAGCGCGAGGGCGTCGGCACCGGCGTCGGTCGCGGTGTAGCCGACCACCACGCGGCGGGCGCTCATCCGCGCGTCCGATCGAGGATCTCGTCGGCCGCACGGTGGCCCTGACGGATCGCTCCGTCGACGTGCTGGAAGCCGGCCCCGGCCATGTCGCTGCACGCGAGGTGGAGGGGTCCGACGCTCTCGCGCAGCTCGGCGCCGTAGCGGTGCAGGCCGCCCATGTCGAAGCTCGCGGCGTACGCGCCGCGGGTCCATTCCTCGGTGCCCCAGTCGCTCTCGTAGTAGACGACGGGGTCCTTCGCCCGGGGACCGTAGTAGCGCGAGAGCGAGTCGAGGATGCGCTCCTTGCGCTCCTCGGGGCTGAGGCGGAACAGATCGTCGGCGTTGTGGTCCGAGACGAAGCCCACGAGGGTTCCGCGCTCGTCACCGTGGTTGGTGTTGTCGTAGGCCTCGTGTGCCAGTTCGTACGGGCTGAAGGCGGTGCCCGACAGGCCGTCCTCGCGCCAGAACGGGGTCTCGTACACGGCGTGGACCTTGATGACGAAGCCCATCGAGAGGTGCTGGTGCATCTGGTGCTGCAGGCGCGGCAGCGGGGGCTCGAACGAGATGCGCGAGTACAGCACGGGCGCCAGCGCCAGGATCGCGAAGCGGGCACGGACGGTGACGCCGTCCGCGATCACCGTGACCCCAGAAGAAGAGGTCTTCGCGGCCTCGACGCGAGCGGTCAACGCGCGCAGGTCGTCGACCCGCTGTCCCGTCGCCGAGTCGGCGGGGCGCTCCGCCGTCGCGGCGACGTCGCCCCAGATGACGCGGCGCACCGGCTGGTTCAGCAGCACGTCGTCGCCGAGGCGCTCGGCCAGCAGCTCGGGCACCTGCTGGAGGCCGCCGACGACGCGCTTGTCGAGGATGAAGTCAGCGTCGACGAGGTTCGAGTAGGAGCCCGCGGATGCCGCCATGTGCAGCGACTGCAGCAGCGAGAAGGTGTGCGTGGGCTTGGTGAGCATCGCGGAGCCCGTTGCGAACGCCAGGTTGCGGACGGCCTCGTCGTCGTCGGTCTGCTCGCGCAGCCACGCGTCCCACGAGATCCGGTCCCACTCGGCGGCCCGGGGGTGATCCCACGGCCGGTCCGGGTCGATCTCGGCCACCATCTCATCGAGGAGCGCGGTCACCTCGTCGATGGCCTTCTCGGTCTCGGGCGCGACGGGGAACATCTCGCCGGTGAAGCGCTTGGCCCGACCGTCGGGGCCGACGTAGACGCTGTCGCCCTCGCGGTAGCGGCTGTAGGTCGACAGTCCCAGGTCGGCGACGGTGTCGATGAGCGCCTGCTGGTCGGGCGAGACCCACTGGCCGCCCAGTTCGAGCATCGCTCCGTCGACCACGTCGGTCCACAGACGCCCGCCGACGCGGTCGCGCGCCTCGAGCACGGTGACCGAGAGTCCGGCCTTGCGAAGATCGTTGGCGGCGGTGAGACCGGCGGCGCCGGCTCCGATGACGACCACGTCTCGGGTGATCTCGTCCATGAAAACGTCCTTACTTGTCGTGCGGAGTCGGAGGTGTGGCCCCGACGGCGGCGTTCGCGTCGACGCCGCCGTCGGGGCGTTCGTCAGTTGCGCGCGAGGGCGGCCGCGACGACGTCGAGGCCCTCGTCGAGCAGGTCGTCGCCGATCGACAGCGGCGGGAGGAAACGGATCACATTGCCGTAGGTGCCGCAGGTGAGCACGATGACGCCCTCGGCGATCGCGGCCTTCGCCACGGCCGCGGTGAGGGCGGCGTCGGGTGCGCCCGTGACGGGGTCGACGAACTCGGCGGCGATCATCGCGCCGTGTCCACGCACGTCGCCGATGCGCGGGTCGTTCTGCTGCAGCTCGTGCAGGCGCCCCTTCAGGAGTTCGCCGATCTGCTGAGCGCGCTCGATGAGCCCCTCGTTCTCGAAAGCGTCGATGGATGCCAGAGCCGCGGCGCACGCGATCGGGTTACCGCCGTAGGTGCCTCCCAGTCCGCCCGTGTGGGTGGCATCCATGATGTCGGCGCGACCGGTGACGGCCGCGAGCGGGAGGCCCGCGGCGATGCCCTTGGCGGTGGTGACGAGGTCGGGGACGATGCCGAACAGCTCGCTGGCGAACATCGCGCCGGTGCGCGCGAAACCCGACTGCACCTCGTCGGCGATGAAGACGACGCCGTTGTCGCGGCACCAGTCCACGATCGCGTTGAGGAACCCGTCGGCGGGGACGATGAAGCCGCCCTCGCCCTGGATGGGCTCGATGATGACGGCGGCGAGGTTGTCGGCGCCGACCTGCTTCTCGATCAGCGAGATGGCCTTGGCCGCGGCCTCGGGGCCGGAGAGCCCGTCGCGGAAGGGGTACGACAGGGGTGCGCGGTACACCTCGGCCGCGAAGGGGCCGAAGCCGCTCTTGTACGGCATGTTCTTGGCCGTCAGCGCCATCGTCAGGTTGGTGCGGCCGTGATAGGCGTGATCGAAGGCCACGACGGCCTGGCGACCGGTGAACTTGCGGGCGATCTTCACCGCGTTCTCGACCGCTTCGGCTCCCGAGTTGAACAGGGCGCTCTTCTTCTCGTGGTCGCCGGGGGTGAGGCGGTTGAGGGCCTCGGCGACGGCGACGTAGGACTCGTACGGCGAGATCATGAAGCACGTGTGGGTGAAGGCCGCGACCTGCTCCTGCACGGCCTTGACCACGGCCGGGTGGGCATTGCCGACGCTGGTGACGGCGATGCCCGAGCCGAGGTCGATGAGCGAGTTGCCGTCGACGTCGACGACGACTCCCCCACCCGCGGCGACGGCCTGGATCGGGACGGTGTGACCGACACCGGATGCCACGGCGGCGGCCTTGCGGTCCAGCAGCTGCTGCGAGCGGGGGCCGGGGATGGCGGTGACGAGGCGGCGCTCCTGGGCGAGGGACGGACCGCCGACGAGGGGGAGGGTGTCGAGGCTCATGGCGCGATGCTACGGACGCCGCGACAGAGCCCGCACTCTCCTCCATGTACAGTCGCAGGCAGCGCCGTATACGAGTCGTACAGGAGCCGCCATGGTCGACACCGCCGCCGCCCCGCCGAGCCTGCGGGCCCTTCTCTCTCGACGCGATCTGCGGTTGCGCCTCGTCACCGGTGAGGACGAGCTCGCACCCGGGAGCATCGACCGCCCGGTGCGGTGGGTGCACTCCAGCGATCTCATCGATCCGACGCCGTTCCTCAGCGAGGGTCTCGTGTTGCTGACGACGGGGACGCAGTTCGTCGACACGGCCGATTACCCGGCGTACGTGGGCCGCCTGCTCGCCCGCGGTGTACGGGCTCTGGGGTTCGGCACCGAGGTGGTGCGCGACGGCATCCCGGCGGGGCTGGCGACGGCGTGCCTGTCCGCGGGCATGCCGTTGTTCGAGGTGCCCTACCGCACCCCCTTCATCGCCGTCGCCCGAGCCGGAGCCGAAGCCATCGCCGCCGACGCCTACGCCCGGCGCAGTTGGTCGCTCGCCGCCCAGCGCGCCGTCTCGCTCGCCGCCCTCCGCCCCGACGGGCTCACCGCCACGCTGGCGGAGCTCTCGCGGCAACTCGGCTGCTGGGTCGCACTCTTCGACGCCGCGGGGGCCCTGCGCACCGCCCACCCCGCCGGATCCCTCGCCGCCCCGGTGATCGAGGCCGTGACGGCCGAGGTGACCACGATGCTGCGCCGCGGCACGCGAGCGGCCTCCGCCCTCCGGGTCGCCGACACCCCGGTGAGCGTGCAGACCCTCGGCCGGGGCGGGCACCTGCGCGGAGCCCTCGTGATCGCCGCCGACGATCTCGACCACGAGGCGCGAAGCGTCGTCACGGCCGTCGTGGCGATGGCTGCCCTCGCCCTCGAGCAGCAGGACGGACTGGGCCGCGCGATCGGCACCTTCCGCGCGGGACTCGTGCAGTCGCTCGGCACCGACGATCCGACCCTGGCGCGTCGCGCGTCGCGCGATCTGTTCGGCCCCCTCCCCTCGGCCCCGGTGCTCGTCGCGCTGACCCCGACCGCGGCCTCGCGTTCCGCCGCCCTCGGCGAGTGGCTCGAAACGCGGACCCAGGAGGGACGCGGCGAGGTGTTCTTCGGCCGCGGAGACGACGGACTCGTCATCGTCGTGCCCACCGCGGGACGAGCTCTGCTCGATGAGATCGCCGACCGCTTCGAGATCGTCGTGGGGTGCTCCGCCCCCACCGGATACGACGCGTTCTCGAGCGCCCTCGCGCAGGCGCGCACGGCGCGTGAGCGCCTCTCGACCCCCGGGGTCGCCGACTTCGCCGACACGGCACGGGCGGGGCTGCTCGCCGCCCTCGACTCCGAGGCCGCGCGCAGCGTCGCGGCGGGCGCCCTGACTCCCCTGCGCACGCACGACGAGGCACAGGGCTCCGCGCTGCTCGAGACCCTGGACGCATGGCTCGCCCACGACTGCTCGCACGAGGCGACGGCCCACGCCCTCGGCATCCATCGCCATACCGTCCGCGCGCGCATCGCGCAGGCCGAGCGCGTACTCGGCCGCGACCTGTCGTCGTTCGCCGTCCGGGCGGAGGTCTGGACGGCGCTGCGGCTCGCGCAGTAGCGGTGTCGGGCCCGAGCCGTCGGGCGGAGTCCGTGCCCGACACGCCGGGAGCCGGCATCCCGAATCGGCGTGTCGACCGCGGTCTCCGCGCGACGGCACGGAAAGCCCACGGCGGAACAGGATGCCGCGGCGCCCGAGCCTCAGCCGGCGTCGCCGAGGTTGTCCGAGAGGATCTCGAGCACGCGCTCGCGAGCGAGGTCGGCATCGCCCGCCCGCGCGCGAGCGACGGCGTCGACGAACGCCTCGGCGAAGACCGCGTGGGCGATGCGCGAGGTGTGCTCGAGCTCGTCGCGGAACGTCCCGCCCGAGGCGAGCACGAGCGACAGGTCGGCGCGCTCGGTCAAGGGGGACGCGACGAACGAGGTCAGCGCGATCACGCGCGCCCCGGCCGCGCGCGCCGCCGACGCGGCCCGCAGGCTCGCCTCGTTGGCGCCCGAACCGCTGATCACGACGCAGACGTCGTCGGTCGAGAGGTGGCGAGCCGCGATCTGCTGGCCGATCGGGTCGCCGAGCGTCTCGGCCGGGCGCCCCACGGCGGTCAGGCGCATCGCGAGATCGGTGGCGACCGGAGCAGACAGCCCACTCGCCACGACGAGCAGGCGTCGAGCGCCCACCACCGCATCCACCGCGGCGTCGACCCCGTCGGCGTCCAGCAGGCTCGTGGCGGTGCGGAGGTCGTCGGCGATGCGATCGATCGCCGAACGGATGCCGCCGAGCGCGCCGTCCTCGGCGACCGGGGGCACCGCGCGGCGTCCGCGTTCCGCGGCGAGCGCCACGCGCAACTGCGGGTAGCCGCGGTAGCCGAAGGTCTGGCAGGCACGCACGACGGTGGATCGACCCACCCCGACACGGTCGGCGATCTGCTGCGCGGTGAGTTCGATGACGGCATCCGGATCGTCGACGATGAGGTCGGCGACGCGGCGCTCGCTCGGCTGCAGCGAGTTGCGGACGGCCGCGATGCGGGCGGTCACGGGGACCTCAGCGGACACGCGGACCCTCCATGATGCGGCGGCGGATGCGGCCCGAGACCGCGTCGATGGCGACGGTGACGATCACCACGACGATCAGGAGCATCCCGACCGTCGACCACTCACGGTACTGGGTGTACGAGGTGAGCATGTCGCCGATCCCACCGACCCCGATCAGACCGAGCACGGCCGAGGCGCGCACGTTGATCTCGAAGCGGTACAGCCAGAACGACAGGAACGTCGGCGAGGCCTGCGGCCACACGCCCCAGCGCAGAACCTGGGCGGTCGAGCCGCCGGCCGCGCGGGCCGCTTCGATGGGCCCGGGTGCGACGTTCTCGACGGCCTCGTAGCCCCACTTGCCGAGGGTTCCGACTCCGCTGATCGCGAGCGCGAGAGCCCCGGTGAGGGGGGTCAGGCCGGTCACCGAGAGGATGATGATCGCGAACACGAGCTCGGGCACGGCCCGCACGAGCGAGAAGACGAAGCGCAGCCCAGCCCGGAGAGGCGCGGGTCCGAACCCACGGGCGGACACGAGCGAGAGGGGGGTGGCGATCAGGATGCCGAGGACCGTACCGATCCACGCCATCTCGACACTGCGCCAGGTCTGCCAGAGCGCCTCGGGGAGCTTCGCCCAGTTCGGCGAGGCGAACATCAGCCCGAGGTAGCGCGCGACCTCGGCGGGCAGCTCGCCCAGCCGCGACCACGCGATGTCGGCGGACCAGAACGCGCCGATCACGATGACGCTCACGACGACCCACGACAGGGTGCGCAGGGGGCGCCGCCGGCGGGGCGGCACGAGACGCGCCGCGGGGCGTGCAGGGGCGAGGGCGGTCATACGAGCCTCCGGCGGATCGCGTCGCTGACGGTGTCGAGCACGACGACGATCACGAGGATCTCGACGATGACGAGCGACAGCTGGTCGTAGCGGTAGAACGTGCGGACGGCGTCGATGAGCAGACCGATACCGCCCGCGCCGACCAGGCCCAGCACGGTCGAGGCGCGCACGTTCAGCTCGAACACGTAGAGCGTCTGCGACACGAACGCGGGCCAGGTGTCGGCGAGGGCGATCGCGCGGTTGATCTGCGTCTGCGTCGCCCCCGCGGCCCGCCCCGCCTCGAGGGGGCCGAGGTCGGTCGCGTCGATGGACTCCGAGACGAGCTTGACGATGATGCCGACGTTGAACAGCACGAGCGCCAGGATGCCGGGAAGAGCCCCCACCCCGACCATCGCGACGAGCACCGCCGCGTACACGAGCTCGGGCACGGCGCGGATGACGTTCAGGATGCCGCGCACCACCGCCCGCGTCGGCGTGAAGGGGTTCGTCGGCCGGGCAGCCCAGAAGCTCACCGGCAGAGAGATCGCCGCCCCCACCGCCGTGCCGATCACGGCCATCTGCAGCGTCTCGAGGATCGGACCGACGGTGCGCGGGAAGAACGACCAGTCCGGGGTCAGCAGTTCGCCGATCCGGAGCGCGCCCTGCTGCCAGTTGCGCGCGATGGCGGCGACGTCGAGACCCACCCCGACCCCCGGCAGGCACATGAAGACGGTCACCGCGACGACGACCGCCGCGGCGGTCCACGGCATCCATCTCCCCTTCGGACGAGGGGGGACGGTGAGGACCGTCATCGCTCGAGCCTGTCGGCTGCGGTCACCGAGCGGCCGTAGATCTGCGCGAAGTCGGCGTCGGTGGCGGATGCCGCGGGGCCGTCGTAGACGACTTCGCCGGCGCGCATGCCGATCATTCGCGTGCCGTACTCGCGGGCGAGGTCGAGAAGGTGCAGGTTCACGAGCACCGTGATGCCGAGGTCTTCGTTGATGCGACGCAGGTCGTCCATGACGCCGCGGGCCGTGGGAGGGTCGAGGCTCGCGACGGGTTCGTCGGCGAGGACGATCCGCGGCTGCTGCGTCAGCGCGCGGGCGATGGCCACGCGCTGCTGTTGCCCACCGGAGAGGGCCGACGCGCGGTCCCAGACCTTGGGCAGCAGTCCCACGCGGTCGAGGGCCTCGAACGCCAAGCGGCGGTCGTCCTCGCGATACGCCCCGAACAGCGTGCGCCACAGGGGGGTGTGCGCGAGGCGACCCACCAGCACGTTGTTGAGCACCGTGGTGCGCCCGGCGAGGTTGAAGCTCTGGAACACCATGCCGATATGCCCGCGGAGCTCGCGCAGCCGGCGCCCCGAAGCGCCGTCGACACGTCGACCGCCGACCTCGACCACGCCCGAGGTCGCGGGTACGAGCCCGTTGATCGTGCGGATCAGCGTGGACTTGCCCGAACCCGAGAGCCCGACCACGGCGATCAGCTCGCCGGGAGCGATCTCGAGAGAGACATCCTTGAGCCCCACCGTGCCGTTGGGATATCGCACCGAGACGCCGTCGAGACGGATGCCCCAGGGCGCCGAGGCCAGAGCCTCGACGCCCGGGGTGAGCGATCCGGTCGTCACTGGAGTCCGAGCTGCTGGGCGGCGCGAGCGACCACGTCGAGCGACGAGGGGTCGGCCGGGGCGAGCTTGGTGATCGAGTACACAGCCTTGAGGGCGGCGGAGCCCTCGTCGGTCGCGGAGTAGTCGGCGAGCGCCGTCGAGATCTTCTGCTGCAGCTCGGGCGAGAGGTCCTTCGACACGGCCACACCGTCGTTGGGGATCTCGTTGGTCAGGCCGAAGACGACGACCTTCTGGCCCACGTCCGACTTGTCCTTCTTCACCAGGGTGCGGGCGTCCCAGAAGCTGAAGCCGACCTCGGCGTCGCCGTTGTAGACCGCGAGCACCGAGGCGTCGTTGGCCGTGACGGGAACCTTTTGGAAGCCGCTGTCGATGTCGACGCCGGCCTCCTTGAGCGCGAGCATCGGGTAGATGTAGCCCGCGGGCGAGCCGGGCCCGAGGACGGCGACCTTCGCACCGGCGATCTTCGAGATGCTGTCCAGACCCGCGGGGCCGTGCAGGGCGTCGGCACCGTTGCAGAACGACATGCCGTCGCGCTCGACGATCGGGGTCTCGCAGTACTTGTCAGGGTTGTTCGTCATGAACTGGCCCGGGTAGGTGATGTTGCCGTTGCGTTCGGTCTGCAGCACGACCGAGGCGCCGTAGCGGTCGTTCGCCTGCCACAGCTGCAGCGAGGGCAGGAACCCGATCTGCGCCTGACCGGCGCCCATCGCCTCGACGGCGGCCTGGTAGTCCTTCGAGACGACTCCGGTGACCGGGATGCCGAGCTTCTCGGTGAGCATGTCGGTGAGGGGCTTCGCGGTGTCGACGAGGTTCGCCTGGTCCTGCGACGGGACGAGCGCGAGCACGAGCGAGCTCGGGTCGGCGGCGGGACCGGAGGCGGCGCCCGCGGTGCCGGAACAGCCGGCCAGGGCGATCGAGGCGAGGGCGGCGGTGGCGAAGGCCGCGGCGAGACGGGTGCGACGAGTGTTCATGATTCCTCTGCGGTTCGGGTGGGATTCAGGCGTGGGACGACAGGTGTGCGGCGGGGGGAGCGTCGACGGAGGCGGCCTCGACCCACGCGGCGAGCGCGGGAAGCAGCTCGTCGAGGGTGTCGGCTCGGAAGGTCGGAGTGGCGGATGGATCGAGGTACCCGCCGACCAGGGCGGTATCGAGGCCGCGGGCGTGGGCGGGCGCGAGGTCGTTGCGCCACACATCACCGACCGTGAGCACCGGGACACCGTCGCCGAGATCGTCGAGCAGGGCCTCGAGCCCTGCGGGCTTGGCGGCGTCGGTGACGATGCGGTCGAACAGTGCGTCCAGGCCCATCGCGGAGAGCGCCTCGTCGAGGCGGGTGGAGGGGGCGTTCGTGACGAGGAGGCGCTCGGCATCCACCCGCGCGAGGAAGTCCGCCAGCCCCGGGGCCGCCGAAACCGGCGCGTCGGGCCCGCCGAGCTGAGTGCGGCTGCGCGTGTACGCCGCGGCGAGAGCGGTGTCGTCGACGTCGGCCTCGAGCGCGAGGCGACGGACGGCGTCGTAGCCGTCGATGACGTCGTCGGCGGGAGCGGCGAGCTGAGCGGCGACGGCCGAGACGAAGTCGTCGGCGGATGCCGTGTGCACGGCGACCGCGCGGGCGTAGGCCAACAGGGGGCCGTCGCCGAGGGCGACGGTGCCGTCGAAGTCGAAGATGAGGACGGGGCGGGGCACGGGTGAACTCCTGTCGTGGACGTTGCGTCCATGATGCATGTCATATGTGGACGTAATGTCCACATCGTGTAAACGATGGATGAACGGTGCCTGTGCGCCCCCGCGCCCGCCCTAGCGTGGAGCGGTGCACACCCTCGATGCCGCCGCGGACCTCGCGGTCACCGACCCCGTCGCCGCAATCGACTCCCTCCCCTGGCTCTCCGCCGCGCTCGCCGAGGACCGCGCGGCCGGCCGCTTCGCCGCGTGGGGACACTCGACGGTGATCGACGAGAACGTCGGGGCGGCGGTGCTCCCCCGCGCCCTGTTCGACGAGCTGCACCGTCGTGCGGGTCTGGCGGCGACGTGGCCGATCGGCAACGCCGGGGTCCTGCACGTCTACGGCTACCTGCTCTCGACCACCCCCACCCCCTACGGCCTGAAACGCGAGCGGTGGTTGACGAGCGACTTGGAACGCGCGTGCGGACTCGAGGCCGGGGCGTTCACCCCGTGGGCCGGCGCGCAGACGCTCCTGTCGCGCGCCACCGCGGCCGCGTCGGCGTTGCTGGCCCGCCCAGGTGCCCTGACCGAGCAGGCCGAGGGCCGCACCGCGCGCATCGCGCTCGGCGCCCCGCTGCCCGAGGGCACCGCGGCTCTGGCCTACGCGGTCGACGGACTCCTCATCACGATGTTCCCGGTCGCCGATCCCGGGGCGTTACGGGCGGATCTGGGCGCCCCGCGGCTGCGGTGGAACGCGGCCTGAGCCGAACGGTCGCGAACCGTCCCGCGGAGTCCCGGGCGGACACGCCCGGCCACGGCATCCCGCACCGGCGTGTCACCCACGAACTCCGCCCAACGGCACACCCCACCGCCCCCAAACCGTCCCGCGGAACCCCCGGCCAACACGCCCAGCCACGGCATCCCGAACCGGCCTGTCACCCACGAACTCCGCCCGACGGCACACCCCACCGCCCCCGGACCGCCCCGCGGAACCCCCGGCAGACACGCCCGGCCACAACACCCCGAACCGGCCTGTCACCCACGAACTCCGCCCAACGGCACACCCCACCGCCCCCAAACCGTCCCGCGGAAACCCCCGCCGACACGCCCGGCCACGGCACCCCGAACCGGCGTGTCACCGGTCGAACTCCGCCCGACGGCACACCCCACCGCCCCGGACCGCCCCGCGGAACCCCCGGCGAACACGCCGGACCACGGCATCCCGAACCGGCGTGTCACCGGTCGACTCCGCCCGACGGCACACCCCACCGCCCCCAAACCGTCCCGCGGAACCCCCGGCCAACACGCCCGACCACGGCACCCCGAACCAGCCTGTCACCCACGAACTCCGCCCAACGGCACACCACCGCCCCGTTGACGACGGATGGAACCTCAGCAGCCGCAGCTGCGACGCACCAGCACCTGCGGCTCGAAAACGACGTCGAACGCCCCGCCCTCCGGCGGCGAGCCCGCCGTTCCGGCGAGGATCCGCGCGGCGGCTCGTCCCATTGCCTCCATCGGCTGGCGGACCGTCGTCAGCGGCGGGGTGGTCAGGCGCGATCCGAGCGTGCCGTCGAACCCGGTCACGATCACATCGTCCGGCACCCGCACCCCCTCCGCCGCCAGGACGTCGAGAAGGGTGAAGGCGTTCTGATCGGTCGCGCAGGCGAAGGCCCGCGGCATCCGCCCCTCGGCGAGGAGCGCGCGCACCTGCGGCACGAGCTCGTCCTCGCCGCGCACCGTCGCGTCGATGGAGTCGAGACGAGGGCGGATGCCGCGGGCCTCGAGCTCCGCGATCATCGCGTCTCGACGCTCCACGGCATCCGTCGCCTCGAGGCGCCCGACGAAGGCGATGTCGGTCGCGGCGTGCTCCTCGACGAGGTGGGCGACGAGGTCGCGCATCCCTCGCGCATTGTCGACCCGCACGCGGTGGTGGGGGTCGTCGGCCGGGGCGGCGCTGAAGAGCACGATCGGAATGCTCGGTGTGTGCCGCGCCAGGGTCGGGGCGGTCTGGGGAGACGGGAAGATCGCCAGTCCATCGACGCGGCCGACGGTGTCGGCGACCGAGACATCGGCATCCGATCCGCTGCTGAGCATGACCGGTCGCCCCAGCGCCCAGCACTCCAGCTCGAAACCGCGCTGGACCTCGTCGACGTACAGCGGGAAGGCGCGGGGGTCCGACAGCACGTCGTCGTCGGTCTGGTCCCAGGGGATCACTCCCCCGGTGTCGAGCGCCGGCGACTGCATCCCGCTGAGGGGTTGCGCCCGCGGGTCGGCCCGCTCGAGCAGCAGGTCGAAGGCGTGCAGACCGAGGATCCCGGTGCGCCCGCGCGCGAGCCCGCGGGCGGCGCCGCTCGGGGCGTATCCCAGCCGCCGAGCGGCGTCGAGCACCCGCTGGCGCGTCGCGTCGCTGAGCTTGTCGGGGCGACGGAAGGCGAACGACACCGACGCGATCGAGACTCTCGCCTCCTGCGCGACGTCGTACACGGTCGGTCGACGCGTCGTCTGCTCCTCCGTCATCGGATCGGCCCTAACCCCTCTGCGACACCGTCGCCATCACGCCCTCGAGCTCCAGCCCGTGATGCACGGGGAAGACGGGGTCGCCGCTGTCCGACGGTACATCCTCGCGCGAGGAACGCACGGCATCCATCGACCGGGGGATCTCGATCGGCAACCGACCCCGCGGAGCGACACGACCCGTGAGCGCATCGAGCACCGCCGCCGCCGAGCTGCCGTAGTCGGCGACGATGGCCGCGGCATGCCCCACGAACGGTGTGAGGATCGCGGGACGGTCGAGGTTCACCACGATGACGAGGGGGCAGGATGCCGCGATCTGGTTCAACCGGTAGATCAGGCCCGGCGCGAACTCGAGCGACCCCTGGTGGAACCAGGCCTCGAGGAAGAGGTCGTCGCGAGGCTCGAACGGCGCGCCGATGCGGACCAGGGCGAGGTCGGCCTCGGCCGGGTCGGCCACCACGCGCCCGAGCTCGGCCACGTCGTCGACCGAGAAGCCCTCGACGTAGACGTTCTTCGCGGGACGGAGGGGCAGAATCGACCCCTCGTTCACCAGCACGGTGAGCGAACGCGCCTGCGCCCGCTCGCCGAGGGCGCGGAACTCGGCATTGCCCACGACCCGCTCGGCCTCGTCGACGTCGACGTACGGGTCGTCGAAAAGACCGAGCTGGAACTTCACCCGCAGCAACCGCCGCACCGACGCGTCGATGCGCTCCTCGGACACCCGGCCCGAGCGCACGAGATCGACGAGCATCTCGACGCATTCCTCTCCGCCGAACTGGTCGCTCCCGGCATCCAGGATCTTCTCCATGCGCTCCACGGCGGTGAGGTGCTCGACGCCCCACGCCCGGGCGGGCAGCACCTGATCGCCGACGTGGTTGTCGTTGACGAGTTCCCAGTCGGTCACCACGACGCCGTCGTAGCCGAGCTGTTCGCGCAGCAGGCCCGTGACGATCTGGCGGTTGTACCCGAACCCGACCTCTTCGATGGGCTCCCCGTCGACCTCGAGGCCGACCGGCATCCCGTAGTACGGCATCATCGCGGCGGTGCCGCGGCGAATCGCCTCGCGGAACGGCGCGAGGTGGTAGTCGAACATACCGCCGGGGTACACCTGCTCGCGCCCGTAGGGGAAGTGCGCGTCCTCACCGCCCTGCTGGGGTCCACCGCCCGGGAAGTGCTTCGTCGTGCAGGCGACGCTGTCGGGTCCGAGTTCGTCGCCCTGGAAGCCCTGCAGGTACGCCGCGGTGAAGGCGGTGACCCGCTCGGCATCCTGTCCGAGGGTCTGAGCCTGTCGACCCCAGCGCGGTTCGGTGGCGAGGTCGATCTGCGGGTGCAGAGCGGCGCGGATGCCGACGGCGACGTACTCGCGCCGCGCGACCTCGGCGAACTCGCGCACGGTGTCGACGTCGTCGAGGGCGGCGAGCCCCAGCCCTTCGGGCCACTGCGAGAAGGGACCGGCCGAGAAGGCGACGCCCGTGTTCTCGACGAACGCGTGACGCGGGTCGGTGCTGATCGTGACCGGGATGCCGTGAGGTGTGGTCTCGGCGAGCGCCTGGAGATTGTTGTTCCAGGTCGCCGCCTGGCGTGCGGTGCGGATCGCGTGCACGTTGAAGTGGTTCATGCTCTTGTGCACCACGACCGTGGTCGTGGGCGACTTCGAGATCTTGCCCGCCGTCTCCAGGAGCTCGCCCTCGTCACCGACCTCGATGACGGTCTGGAACATCAGACCGACCTTCTCTTCGAGGCTGAGGCGCTGGAGGAGGTCGTCGGTGCGCTCGTCGACGCCGAGCGTCGGGTTCTCATACGGGTCCATCACACCGTTGCCGTTGAGGTCGCGAAAGCGCGTGCCGTCGGGCGCGGTGAGAAAGCGGGCGGAGGTCATGGGGGTCCTTTCGAGGCCGCCGGTGCAGGAGCCGGCGGCGGAGCTCGGGGGGCGGGCCGACACGGGGCCGGGCGGGCCGCCGTGACAGGGGCCCGCCCGCGCCTCACTTCAGGCCGGTCGAGGCGATGCCCTGGATGAAGTAGCGCTGCAAGAAGACGAACAGCAGGATGATCGGCGCGATGACCAGCACCGAACCGGCCAGCAACAGGCCGTAGTCGGTGGCGTTCTGGCCCGTCGAGTACAGCGACAGCGCGACCGGCAGGGTGTACTTCGCCTCGGTCTGCGCCGCCACGAGCGGCCAGAGGAAGTTGTTCCACGAGGCGAGGAAGGTCAGGATGCCGAGGGTCGCCAGCGGCGGCCCGCACAGCGGCATGACGATCCGGGCGAAGATCCGCAGTTCCCCGGCGCCGTCGATGCGCGCGGCCTCCAGCAGCGGGTCCGGGATGCCGAGCATGAACTGCCGCATGAGGAAGACGCCGAGCGGGGTCGTGACGAAGGGCAGGATGAGCGCCGCGTAGCTGTCGACGAGACCGAGCGACGACACCATCACGAACAGCGGCACGAACGTGACCACGCCGGGGACCATCAGGGTCACCATCACGACGACGAACAGCGCCTTCTTGCCGGGGAAGTCCATCTTCGCCAGCGCGTAGCCGACCATCGAGCAGAACACGAGGTTGCCCAGGACCGTGAACAGGGCCACGACGACGCTGTTGCCGAAGAACTGACCGAAGTTCAGCTGCCCAAACCAGGCGCCGAAGTTGTCCCAGGTGAACTGCTGCGGCCACCACGTCGGCGGACGCTGGAGGATCTCGCGCTGCGTCTTGACCGAGCCCAGCAGCATCCAGGCGAAGGGCAGGATCCACACGAGCAGGCCGACGACGAGCACGATGTAGGTGAGCAACCGGCCCGGGGCCATGCGGTCGGGCGACCGGCGCCGGCGCGGCGGCTCGACGGTCTGGGCGGCGGCGGCCGGAGCCGCGGGAGACGTGAGTGTCATGGCATCCTCCCTCAATCCTTCGAGCGCAGCACGCGGAACTGCACCAGGCTGAGCAACGCGATCGCGAGGAACAGCAGGTAGCTCGCAGCCGAGGCCGCGCCGTACTGCCCGAAACCGAACTGCTTGAACGTGTAGTACGCCACCGAGAGGGTGGAGTTGAGCGGGCCGCCCTGGGTCATCACGAAGGCCTCCTCGAAGAACTGCAGGAACCCGACCGAGATGAGCACCGCGCCCAGCAGCAGCGTCGGACGCAGCAGCGGCAGGGTCACCGAGGTCAGGCGCCGCCACGACGAGGCGCCGTCCATGAGGGCGGCCTCCTTCACGTCGGTGGGGATGGCCTGAAGCCCCGCGAGGAAGATCACCATGAGCGTTCCGACGTTGCGCCACACCGCCATGGCGATGAGCGAGGGCAGAGCGGTCCGGGTGTCGTTGAGCCAGTCCGGACCCTGGATGCCGATGATCGCGAGGGCCGAATTGAGCAGGCCCTCGGGCTGCAGGATGTAGCGCCACACCACCGCGACCGCGACGATGCTCGTCACGACCGGGGCGTAGAAGCCCACGCGCAGCACCGACACGATGCGTCCGTTGCTGGCGTTCAGCGCGAGGGCCAGGGCCAGCGCGAGCGCCATGGTGACCGGGATGCCGACGACGACGAACGTCGCGGTCACGCCCAGCGAGGTCAGGAAGACTGGGTCGCCGAGGACCCCGGCGTACTGCTGGAGTCCCACGAAGTTCACCGAGAACGGCGAGCGGATGTCGCGGGCCGTGAAGTCCGTGAACGACATCGCGAACGAGCCCACGATCGGCACGACCATGAAGACCGCGAAGACCGCGACGAACGGCAGGGCGAAGCCCCACGCGACCCATCCCTGGCGCCGACGGCGGCTCGACGCCCCGCCGGCGCGGGCGCGACCGGGCGCACGACGCGTCCCGGTCGCGCCCACGACTGCCTGCGTCACGGCCTCAGCCCAGACCCAGCTGGTCGGCGGTGGCCTGGAGCTCCTTCAACCCGTCGGCCGGGGACTGCTGGCCGAGACGGATCTTCTCGAGCATCGCGTCGCCGGCCGCGGCGACCTGCACCCAGGTCGTGACGGCGGGCACCGACTTGGCGGTCTCGAGCTGCGTGCCGAACGCGGCGAGCGTTTTGGACGAGGCGAGGGCGTCGGCCTTCCAGGCATCCTGAACAGCGGGGAGGTCACCGGTGGCGTCGTACCACGCGGCCTGCGTGTCGGGCTGCGTGAGCCACTGGACGAGCTTCCACGCGCTCGCGGCGTTCTTCGAGTTGTCGAACACGGCGAGGTTGGCGCCACCGCTGAACGACGTCGACGACTCCTTGGCCGGCAGCACCGCGGTGGTGAACTTGTCGCTGAAGCCGGCGCCGCCGAGCGTCTCGAGCTGACCGATGAGGAAGGGGCCGTCGATGAGCATCGGGGTCTTGCCCGAGACGAAGTCCGCCTCCTGCGCCCCGGCCGAGCGATCGGCGGCCGGGTTGGCGATGCCGTCGGTGTAGAAGCTCTGGTAGTACTGGAACGCCTCGGCGGTCTCGGGAGTGTCAAGGGTCCATTTCGACCCGTCCTCGAGCTGAGCACCGTTGGACCACGGCATCCACACGTTGCCCTGGAACGAGTCGTTGCCGGAGGGGAAGCGGATGCCGTAGTCGGCGCCCCCCTTGGACTGCATGTCGGCGGCCATCTGCTTGAGGTCGTCCCACGTCGACGGGGCCTTGGTCCATCCGGCCTGGGCGGCGATGTCGGTGCGGTAGTACAGCACGCGCGTGTCGACGTACCAGGGCACACCGGTCGCGCGGTCATCGATCATGGTCGAGTCGAGCGCGCCGGGGAAGATCCCGTCGGTGGACAGGTCGGTGGGAACCGTCTGCAGGGCGTCGCCGAAATCGGCCATCCACGTCGAGCCGACCATCGCGAGGTCGGGGGTGTTGCCGCCGGCGATCGCCGTCTGGAACTTGCTGTACGCGGCGTCCCAGGGCACGGGCGTGACGTCGACGGTCACGCCGGGGTTGGCCTCCTCGAACTTCTTCACGAACTCCGGAAGCGCCTCGCCCTCGGCACCCATCGCCCACATCGTGAGCGTGCCCTCGGCCTTGGCGTCGCCGATCGTCGAGGCTTCGGCGGGACCGGAGCCGGTGTCGGAGGTGCGCCCGCAACCGGTGAGGGCGATCGCGGCCGCGGCGACCACGGCCACCGCGCTCCATCGGGTGATCTTCATTGTTCCTCCTCGAACGAGGCACCCGCCGTCGGGTGCCGCTTGCACGTCGCGTCGAGTTTAAGCGCATAACCTTTGCCGTGCAACCCGTGGGCCGGGTGCCGTGGGCCGTGAGCCCGTAGGCCCGTAGGCCCGTAGGCCCGTAGGCCCCTCGGCCCGTCGGCCCTGAGGCCCGCGCCGCGCGCCGTCAGACGGAGTTCGGCGGCAACACGCCGCCCGGCGCCCTCCTCTGCCGGCCCGTCGGGCTTGAACTCCGCTCGACGGCACGGCGAACAACGCCGGCCAGCGTGCCGTCTCGCGGAACTCGGCAGCGACACGCCGCCCGGCGCCCTCCTCTGCCGGCCCGTCGGGCTTGAACTCCGCCCGGCGGCACGGCGAACAACGCCGGCCAGCGTGCCGTCTCGCGGAACTCGGCAGCGACGCACCACCCGGCGCCCTCCTCTGCCGGCGCGTCGGGCGTGAACTCCGCTCGACGGCACGGCGGACAACCCCGGCCAGTGTGCCGTCTCGCGGAGCTCGGCGGCGACGCACCACCCGGCGCCCTCCTCTGTCGGCGCGTCGGGCTTCGACTCCGCTCGACGGCACGGCGGACAACCCCGGCCAGTGTGCCGTCTCGCGGAGATTCACGAGCACACACCGCTCAAGGGGCGATCGCCCCCGCGCGTCCTGCGCAAACTCCGCCCGGCGGTACGTCCCCCGATCCCCACTCCCGCACCCGGCCCACCCCACCTGACGGCCGCCGCGACTCCTCCCCAGATGACGAATCCACCACGGCATCCACAGATGGGGACCGAACCGCACTGCGGACGCCGCAGACTCCGCGAACCTGGGGCGATGTGCAGCGGCTCGTCGATACACACCCGCACCGAGCTGTTCGCCGCGGGGATGACCCGTCGCGCGATCGAGAGCGCTCTGCAGGCCGGGAGGCTCGTACGCCTGCGGCGAGGGATATACGCGGATGCCGATGCGTGCGAGCCCGTCATGAGCGCCGCCCTGCTCGGCGGTCCACCGGCGTGCGTCAGCGCCGCGCGACATCACGGCCTGTGGACGATGGCCGCGCCGGAGCCGCTGCACGTCGGCCTGAGTCCACGCGGGCACCGGCGTGGGACCGGATGGGTGCCGCATTGGGACCACGACGTCGCCGACACCTTCGGCGTTCCCGCAGTGGCTCAGACCCTGCGGCAAGTTCTCCGTTGCCGCGGGGTCGAAGACTTCGTCGTCGCGCTGGAATCCGCACTCCATCAGAGGAAGATCGGGTCGGCTGAGCTGTCGTGGCTCGCGGCGCACACGAACGACACGGGCCGCGAGGCGATCGCGTTCGCACGGAGCGACGCCGAGAGCGGGTTGGAAACCCTCGTCCGATGGCGTCTCCGAGGCTGGGGCGTCGAGGTGAGGACACAGCACGGCGTCGTGTCGGTGGGACGCGTCGACCTCTTGCTCGGTGAACGCTTGATCGTCGAGGTCGACGGCGCAGACAACCATGCGAGCCCCGACCACCGGCACCGCGATCTCGTGCGCGACGCCCACGCCGCCGCATGGGGCTTCGTCACCCTCCGCTTCGACTACGCGATGGTCGTGCACGACTGGCCGACGGTCGAGCTCGCCATCCGTGCTCACCTCGACCGAGGTCTGCACCGGGCGTGATGGCCGCACAGCCCCACACGGCACGTACCGTCCGGCGGAATTCACGTCCGAAACGCCGGGCCACCGGCAGCCAGAACCGGCGTTTCACCACAAACTCCGCCGCACGGCCCAGGCGACCCCCACGAACGCCCCCACCACTGCCAGACCCCACACGTACCCTCCGGCGGAATCGCCCGCCAACACGCCGAGCCACCGGCAGCCAGAACCGGCGTTTCACCACCAACTCCGCCGCACGGCCCAGGCGACCCGCACGATCTCCACCGCACGGCCCAGGCGACCCCCACGAACGCCCCCACCACTGCCAGACCCCACACGTACCCTCCGGCGGAATCGACCGCCAACACGCCGAGCCACCGGCAGCCAGCACCGGCGTTTCACCACAAACTCCGCCGCACGGCCCACGAGCACCACCAGCCCACGGACGGAACGGATGCCGCCACCTCAGCCGTGAGGTTCGAGATAACCCCGCACGAACTCGGCGAAAAGCGCGGGCATGTCCACCGACTCGTCGAGGAGCCACTGCTGCTGCAGGCCGTCCATCACGGCGCTCAGCAGCCGCGCGGCGCGCTCCGGATCGACGTCGGCGCGCACCTCCCCCGCGGCCTGCCCGGCCCGCAGCAGCTCCGCGGCCGTCTCGGCGCTGCGGCGATACCGCTCGGCGAAAGCCTCGTGCGAGGGGTGGGCCGGATCGCCGGCCTCGGCGACGACCAGTGTGTACAAAGACGTGAGGCCGCGCGTGGTGGCGTTGTGCGCGACAACTTTGCGCATCTGCTCGACGAGGGTGTGCTCGTCCGGGTCGCCGGCGGCCGCGCGGACGCGCTCGTCGCGCTGGCGCAACACCTCGGCGAACAGCTCCTCCTTCGAGGCGAAGTGGTGCAGGAGCCCCGCGGGGGTGAGGCCGACTCGGGCGGCGACCTCGCGGAGCGACCCTGCCGTCACGCCCGACCGCCCGAAGACGACGACCGCCTCGTCGACGATGCGTTGGCGCGTCTGCTGCCCCTTCGCATAGCTGCCGCGACGCCCGCGCTGTGCTGGTGCGTCGGTCATCGGCATCCCCTCCCCGTCCGGACACACCGATGCCCGGCACCTCCGCGAGGCACCGGGCATCGAGCGGTCGATCCGTCAGGGACGCGAGGCGCCCCACGACGAGCCGAAGACCTGCTTCTCGATGGCGGGTCGGAGGTTCTGCTCCATCCTGTCATCGACCATGTAGTCCTTCAGGGAGTCACCCGTCAGCGCGTTGCCGATCGCGGCCATGATCATCGACTGGTCGAGCGACAGGTATCGCTCGGCGATCGTGCCGCTCTTCACAGCGACGGCGTCGTAGAACCCGCCGGGCCCATAGGCGCCGAGCTTCTTCTCCAGGCCCCGCAGGTTCTTCAGCACACCGGCGCGGTCGTACGGCAACGCGAGGAACGCGGCATGCGGGGTGACGACGCCGTCACCGAAGGTGGGGTCGGGGTTCGTTCCCTCGGCGCAGCCCGGGCGGTCGATGTCGACGTCGGTCTTCTCGGCATCCGAGGTGTATCCGTCGGAGCGCATGCCGGCGATGTCGACGCCGTACTCGGCGTAGCCGCCGAAGGGGTTGCTGGCGGGCGAGAAGCCCCAGTACCCGTACCCGGCCTCTTTCAGCCCGTGACGCTTCTGCACCTCGACGGTGATCGGGTGGTTCACGCCCCACGAGCGCGGGCCCCATTCGGTCTCGGGGATCAGCAGATCGGGCATGAGCGCCTCGAACATGCTCCCGCCCCAGCTCGGGGCGAACGACATGCCGTCGTAGGAATACACGCCCTCGTAGACGTCGATGCCGTCGTAGGTGCGGGTCTCGCCGGTGGGCAGCTGCTCCTGCCACGCCCAGTCGCAGCCGGCGGGCATGGTGCGGTGGGTACCGTACAGCCCCGTTGCCGGGATCGCCCCCTCCGAGATGCCGAGGTAGGTCGCGATGCGGCTCTCGCTCACGGTCGTGTCGTAGTGGTGGCACGTGTAGAACGCGGTCTCGCCGCTGCCGTTGTACATCGGCGCCTCGACCGCGCAGCCGTCGCCGGGAGGGGCCTCCCAGAAGCCGCCGCGGTTCGTGCCGGCCGGGAGTCCCGCCGCCCCCGCCGCGTCGAAGAACGCCGAGAAGTCCATCGACCGGTAGAGCGTGTCGGCTCGATTGGCGAGTGTCGGCTCGGCCTCGCGGACGATCCTCAGCCCCGCCGCGAGCCAGCCGTTGTCGACGGTGCTGAGGAACGGGTGGATGACCTCGCCCGAGGTCGGGAAGATCTCGAGCTTGGCGCCGGTGTCGGGCGCGTACCAGTTGTAGTACATGCCGCTGGCGTCGTTGCGCTCCATCGTCTCGAGCGTCGACACCGTCGCGGTCAAGCGATCCCGCGCTTCGTCGGCGTCGATGATGCCGAGGTCGCGCGCGGTCACCGTCGACCACAGGTACCCGCCGATGTTGGTCGGCGAGGTGTAGCCGGATGCCGTGGACTCATCCAGCGCACCCCCGATGTTGTCGTCGGGAAGGCCGGTGTTCTCGTGGGCCATCGCCGCGAGCGAGGCCCAGGTGTCGGCGGCATAGCGCTCGAGGTCACGTACGCCGGAGCCGGCATGCGCGGGCGGACCGGCGTGCCCCGGCGGACCGGGCTTCTCTGCCGGTGCGGCGACGGCGGGGGATGCCGCGGCGAGACCGCCCAGGACGAGTCCGACGACCGCGGTGGATGCCGCGAGGGTGTGCTTCATGACTGGCTCTCCTCATCGAAAGCGCTCCGGGGGGACGGAGCTCACTGCTCTAAAACCTTACACATGGAAGGTATTCACGCAACCCTCCCCCGTCGCCCCGCGGGGTCGGTGCTCGCGGCGTGAACCGTCGTGCGGAGTTCGTTCGAGACGCGCCGATACATCGGCATCCCGAACGGCGTGTCAGGCCCACACTCCGCAGGACGGCGCGCCGCCAGGCACTTGGCGCCCCCGCGACGGCCTCAGCGCAGCGCGCGGCAGGCGAGGTGCAGGGCGAGACGGGCGTCGGTGTCGGTGAGGTCGACGCCGAGCAACTCCTGCGCGCGAGCGATGCGCATCGCCACGGTATTGCGATGCAGGCCCAGGGTGGTCGCCGTGGCCGAGACGCCGGACTCGTGGTCGAGGTAAGCCGTCAACGTCTCGAGCAGTTCCGGGCCCTGCGAGGCGAGAGGAGCGAGGAGCGACTCGGCGGCGGGCACGAAGGTGTCGGACCCGGCCCACGACAGCAGCACCTGCTCGATGCCCAGGGCGTCGACGCGCACGAACCAGCCCGTCGCGGCGCGTCCGGCGGCGATGCGCGCGCCGTCGACCGCGCCGTCGATGCTGCGCAACAGCCCGCTCGCGCCACTGTCGAGCGACCCGACGCCGGTTGCGACGTCGAACGAGCGTCGCACCTGGTCGTGCAGGGCGCGCACGGCGGCGACGTGCTCGTCGAGGCGGTCCGGTGCCGGCGGCTCGGCGAAGCTCAGCCAGCCGGTCACGCCGCGGCCGCTGGTCACGGCCTGCGAGTCGACGGGGAGGGCAGCGAGGATCCGCCGAACGAAACGCAGCAGCTCGAGTGTCTCGAGCCGACGGCGCCCGGCGATGCGGAACGCGAGGTGGTACCCACCCGTGCGCCAGCCCCGCTCGCTCATGCGCTGCTCGACATCGGGGTCGCGGGCGTCGCGGGCCTCGAGGAACTCCCGGAGCAGACCGGATGCCACGGCGGCATCGCTCACGTCCGCCACCTCGTCGATGAGGATGCGCGCGGCCACCGCCGGCATCGCCACCTCCGCCGCCACGGCCAGGGCCGACAGCTGCGCGGCGCTGAGCCCCGTCCCGAAGACGGCCAGCCGCAGCCCCGCGCGGCTCGGGCTGTCGACGCGCACCGAAGCGGCCGCTCCTTCGGCGACCGAGACCACGTCCTGCCAGAGGCCGAAGTCGATCGCCGCTCTCACCGGCTCGGGCAGGTCACCACCGGCTTGCAGCAGCACGCCCTCGGCGTCGATGAGCGCGACACCGTGTCCGACGCTGGCCGAGAGGTGGCGCAGCAGGTCGGCCAGGTGCGCGGCGGAGTACTCGATCGACTGCGCCACGCGCCTGACGTACCCGAGCGTCAGGGCGTCACGACCCTGAACGAGCTCCCACCCGGCGCGGGCCAGGGCCATCGGGTCGTCGACGGCGAGCAGGGTGAGCCCCAGGCGGGCGGCGAGGCCGCGACTGCCGGCCCCCAGCACATCCGCCCCGGAGAGGGCGAGACCGCGAAAGCCGCGGTCGCGCACGCGGCGCACGAGGGCGTCCTGCTGCCAGGGCGCCGAGGGCGGTCGCTCGATGAGCGCGGCGAGGTCGCCGTCTCCCCGTTCGGGCAGCAGCGCTTCGCGCGCGGCGACCACCACACCGGCGAAGGCCTCGACGCCCGGGGCGTCGACCAGCACACGGACCCGGCCGTTCGCGGGGTGCGCCAGTAGCGCGCGCAGATCCAGGGGCGTCACGGCGCTCTCCTCGGTTGGCGGGGCGAGGATCGCAGCACGGTCATCACGACTCCACCTCCAGATCGGGCAACCCATAGACGGCGGGCATCACGTGCGCGAGGCGGCCGGCGGCGGCCGTCCACCACGCCGGCGCCGGAAGCGACACCACGCGCACGTGACGGGCGAGCGTGACCGCGTCGACCTGGAGCACGTCGCCCGACACGCTGTCGATCGCCACGAGGATGTCGGGGGATGCCGCGATCGTCCGCCCGTCGCGGGTCACCGCGAGGAACTCCGACCGTGCGACCAGGCGCAGCAGCGCACCGTCGTCGCCGGTCAGCTCGATCGATCGGACGAAGGGGTCGTCGGGAACGGCGTCCACCGCACTCACCCGTCCCGCCGCGAGGATCCGCCCACCGGGGAGGCTCTCGCCGAAGACATCGGCGTCGCCCAGCGCGGCCGCCCGGGCGAAGGTGCCCGGGATGCCATGGGTCGCCAGGTCGCCGACGGTGAAGCCCGCGACGAGAACGGCGCCGGCACCCCCGGCTCGGATGAGACTCGCGCGTACGAGGCTCTCGACGTCGGCGGGCCGCGTGGATTCCACGACCATGACGCCCCCTCCGGTGTCGGCGACCAGCACCACACCGGGCACGGCGTCGACCACCAGGGAGAGCTGGTCGATCCCGGGCAGCGCGCGACCCATCAGATCGGCGTCGACGAGCGTGTAGTCGCGGGCGAGGAGGAACGGCGTGAGGCCGTTCAGGCCGGCCCCCTCCATCGCGCACACGGCCACTGCGGCCACCCCGGTCCAGCGCTCGGCCGCAGCCAGCAGCGGCACGAAGGCGTCTTCAGCGGGCACGCGTTCGCCCAGCAGGTAGGTCGACCCGGCGAATCCGACGGCGACGCACGGGGTGAGCGGGTCGAGGTCGTCGACGTCATGCACCTCGACCGGGCCGTCGAGCAGTTCGGCGGCCATGAGCTCGAGCAGGGTGGTGGCCCCGCCCCCGCCCGAGCCGAGCAGCGAGAACCCCCGGGCCAGCGCCGGCAGGCGGTCGGGCCCGAGGGTTCTCATGCTCACAGGGTAATCAGCGCGCGAGCGTCCTCCGGCTCGAGCTGCTCGACCGGGGTGAACGCGTCGGCGAGACCGAACGCCGAAGGGCCGAATGCGGCGAGCGCGCCGGGGGTGCGCATGATGTCGGGCGTCGAGATGCCGAGCACGCGCACGCGCTGGCCGTAGCGCAGGCCCTCCGTGGTGATGGGCTCGGCGGACTCGATGTCGGTGATGCAGATGAGGTCGGGCACGATCGCCACGAGCACGCCGTCACGGTGGGCGACGAGGTTCTCGTTCTGGAACGCCACCTCGAGGGTCGAGTCGTCGTCGGGCCCGAGGGCGGCGATGGTCGCCCGTCCCTTCGCGAAGCCGTCGGTGGTGCGCCGCTCGACGTCGGCGACCTTGCCCACGAACAGCTCCCGCACATGCGGATAGAGGGTGGTCGAGAGGGTCTCGGCGATGGCCTCGAACGGCGAGCGATGCTGCTCACGGGCCTCGCGGATGCCACGACCCAGTGCCAGCGCCATCGACAGCGTCCGCGGGATCGCCGTGCGGCGCACGTCGGCCCCGGTCATGGCGTACTCGGCGATGTGCGACACTCCGCCGAGGCGGATCGTGACACCACGGGCCAGCCACTCCATCTGACGGTCGTCGTCGCCGGTGTCGATGACGGCGGTCTCGCCGCGCTCCCCCGCGAGGGCGAGGGGCGAACCGTGCACGCCGTAGACGGCGAAGGTCTCCATCGACAGTTCCGGGAAGGCGCGGCCCATGCCGTCGGCATCCACCACCGGGAGACCGGTTTCGGCGGCGACGAGGAGCGGGATCATCGAGTTGATGCCCCCGCACTCGATCGGCATGGTCGCATCGGCGGTGCGGCCGAGGTGCTTCTCGAGGGTGCGCAGCGCAAGCGTGGGCTCGGTGCCGGCCGGGATCTTCTCGACCATCACGGTCGGGGCGCCCATCTGCGCGGTGGGGATCACGAACAGGTCGTCGGCGATCTCGTCGGGGTCGAGCACGGTGATGCTCCCCGCGCCGAGCACGCGCTCCACGAGCTTCTGCCCGATGTAGGGGTCGCCGCCGCCCCCGGTTCCCAGCAACGTTGCGCCGCGGGCCAGGTCGGGGAGGTCGGCGGCAGTCAGGGTCCAGCTCATGCGGCGGTCTCCGAGTTCTCGATGGTTCCGTCGAAGCGGTGGGAGGGCAGGTCGTAGCCGAAATAGCCGGGTCCGACCATGGCGAGGGCGTCGGCACCGTGCCAGCGCTCGTCGCTCGGCGCGGCGACCACGCGCACGCGCTGGCCGTAGCGAAGCCCCTCGGTGGTGATGGGCTCGGCGCTCTCGGCATCGAGCACGATGATGAGGTCGGGGGTCGTGACAAGGATGCCGGTGGTCGTGCGCGCGATGAGGTGCTCGTTCTGGAACGACAGCGTGAGCGTGTCGCCCGGGCCCTCGATGCGGGCGTTGCCGCGGGCGAAGCCCGCCGTGGTCCCGCGCTCGACGTCGACGACCTTGCCCTCGAAGACCTCGCGCCCGCCGAGGGCGGCGACGACCGCGGTGACCGGGTCGGTCTTCGCGTCGCGCGCCGCGACGATGCCGCGTCCGATGGACAGGCACGCCGACAGCGATGCGGGCACGAGCGCCTCGCGTGCGCTCGCCCCCGACATGGCGAAACCGGCGAGCATGACCGAGCACCCCATCTCGACGCACGCGACGCGCGCGATGCGTTCGGTCCAGGTGTTGTCGATCGTGGACAGCACGGCGGTGTTGCCCTTCTCGTCGGCGAAGGCGAGGGGCGATGCCGTGATGCCGTAGAGCGTGGGGAGCACCATCTGCAGCTCGGGAAACGCGCGGCCCATGCCGTCGGCATCCAGTAGCGGCAGGCCCAGGGCGGCGGCGGCGGCGATCGGGATGGTCGAGTTGACCCCGCCGGCCTCGGCGCACGCGATGTGGGTGACGGGACGCCCGAGCGAGGCGCCGAGCGCGTGCACGGGTGCGACGACCTCTTCGAGGCTCGGGAGCTTCTCGACCATGACGGTCGGGGCCCCCATCATCGCGACGGTCAGCACGAGGGCGTCGTCGGGCAGTTCGTCGAGGCCCACGACCGTGACCGACCCGTGGACGGCCAGTGCCTGGCGGGCGAGCAGCGCGCCGATGTACGGGTCTCCCCCGCCGCCGGTGCCGAGCACCGCGGCGCCGCGAGCGAGGTCGCCCACGACCGACGGGGTGAGCTGCCAGCTCACGCCCGCACGCCCATGTCGAGATCGCCCACGGCCTTCACGCGCACCCGGGTGGCGTTACCCGGCAGGTAGGGGATCGGCACCTCGTCGAAGTCGACGATCGACACCGACGACGGTCGCGCGCCCGCGGCGATGGCCTTGTCGACGGCCTCGGCGCGGATCGCGGCGATGCCTTCGTCGCGGCGGCCGGGCTCGATCGCGTAGACCTTGTCGATCTCGCCGCCCACCTGGGCGATGGACGCGCCGATGGCGTTGGCGACCGCGTAGTTGAGGGGGCGATGCACAGCGCCGAACATCGGCAGCTCCTCGGGGAGGAGGATGCTGCCGCCGCCGACGGCGACGACCGGGATCGGCTCGGGCGAGGTGCGCATGCGGTCGACGGCCTCGGCCACGCGATCGGCGATGCGTGCGAGCACGCGCTGGACGAAGTGGGGGTCGAGGTGCGCGACGCGCGAGGGGTCGCCCACGTTCGCGCGCCCTGCCGCGACGGCGATGTCGGTCGCGGTGAGCGTGGAGCCGCCGAACACCAGCGCCTCCTCGGTCAGGCGGTAACCGACGGATGCGGGCCCCACCTCCGCGGTCTCTTCATCGACGATCGAGCCGCCGCCGATGCCGATCGACAGCACGTCCGGCATCCGGAAGTTGGTGCGGATGCCGGCGACCTTGACCTCGTTCGCCGTCTCCCGGGGGAACCCGGCGTTGAGCAGACCGATGTCGGCCGTCGTGCCGCCGATGTCGACCACCGCGCACGTCTGCAGGCCGCTGGTGAGCGCGGCGCCGCGCATCGAGTTGGTGGGACCCGATGCGAAGGTGGCGACGGGATACAGGCGCACGTAGTCCTCGTCCATCAGCGTGCCGTCGTTCTGGCTGAGGAAGATCGGGGCCTCGATCCCCTCCGCGCGCACCGCCGCGGTGAGCCCGTCGACGATCTCGGAGGCGAGTTCGCGGAGCGCGGCGTTGATGATCGTCGCGTTCTCGCGCTCGAGCAGACCGATCCGGCCGATCTCGTGCGAGAGCGAGATGGCCACGTCGGGCCCCAGCACATCGCCGAGGATCTCGGCCGCGCGCACCTCGAGGTCGTGATTGACCGGCGAGAACACCGACGAGATCGCCACGGAGCGCACGCCGTTCGCTTTCATGTCGTCGGCGATGCCGCGCAGCTCGTCCTCATCGAGCGGGGAGATCGGCCGCCCGTCGAACTCGTACCCTCCGTGGGCGAGGTAGCTGCGCGCCTGGATCGCGTCGGTGAGGACGCTCGGCCAGTCCACGAGCGGCGGCAGGGCCTTCGTGGCGGGAAGACCGAGCCGCACCGCGGCGGTCGGGGCGAGCCGCTGGGCCTGGACGAGCGCGTTGATGAAGTGGGTCGTGCCGATCATGACCGCGTCGATGTCGGAGCCGGCGAAGTCGCGTTCGGCGCGCAGGGCGGCGATCGCGTCGACGATGCCGGTGGTGACATCCGGGCTGGTGGACTTCTTCACGCCGGCGAGGGTGTCCTTGCCGTCCATGAGCACTGCGTCGGTGTTGGTGCCGCCGACGTCGATGCCGATGTGCATGGGTGGAGCTCTTTTCGTTCGGAGGGGACGGGTCAGGATGCCACGGGGGCGGCGTCGCGCACGGGAGCCTGCGCGGTGGTCGCCTCGCCGACACCGCGCACCCAGCCGAGCTTGCCGGCGACGGTGTACAGCACGATCGAGAGCACGAGCGAGGAGATCGCCGGAATGCCCCAGGTCACGAAGTAGCCGACGAGGGCCGAGACGAGCCAGACCACCAGGGTCACGGGAACCAGGCGCGGAGCGGTGAGCGGCAGGCGGCCCTCGGCGCGCGAGGCGTCGAGCTCGCCGCGCCAGCGACGCACGATGAAGTATTCGGCGACCATGATTCCGGCGATGGGCGGGAAGACGACGCCGAGGATGATGAGGAAGCCGGTGAACTGCGACAGGATGCCGGCGGCCGCGAGGATCGACCCGACGACGCCGAGCACGATGGTGGTGCTGACGCGGTTCAGGTTCTTGCCGAACGCGGTGGAGATGAAGTTCACCAGGCCGAGGGTCGACGAGTACAGGTTCCAGTCGTTGATCTTCAGCGTGCCGGTGATGACGATGATGAGTCCCACGAGGCCGACCGACGACGTGACGATCGCGACGATGTTGCCCGTCTGCGCGGCGTGGGCCAGCAGCACTCCCGAGAGGCCGATGACGAACTCGCCGAGCGAGACGCCCACGACGGTCTGCTTGACGACGTCGGCCTTGGAGCGGTTGAAGCGGGTCATGTCGGCGGTGATGATGGCGCCGACGATGAGACCTCCGGCGACGATCGCCGTTCCCTGCCACACCGACATGGTGGGTCCGGGGGCGGGCGAGGTGAGCAGGTCGCCGATCGAGTGGTTGCTGAGCTCGGTGATGATCGACCAGCCCACGAGCACGAGGAACAGGGGCACGGTGATGTTGGCGAGCCACTGCATGCCGACGAAGCCGACGGCCACGATCGCGGTGACGGCGAGACCGAACAGCAGGCTCCACGCCCACATCGGCATCAGGCCCGGCAGCAGCGAGTCGAGCGACTCGGCCGAGATGGCCGACTGGATGCCGAACCAGCCGATGAGGCTGATACCGATCGCGAGCCCCACCAGGGAGGCCCCGATCTCGCCGAAACCGGTCCAGCGAGCCAGCAGCGCGGTGTTGAGCCCCTCCTTCTGTCCGATGATCCCGACGATGCACATGATCACCTCGAGGATGATCGAGCCGAGCAGCAGCGCGAGGAACGCCTCGCTGAAGGTCATCGCGTAGCCGAGGGTGGCGCCCAGGAGGAACTGCGACAGGGCCGAGACCTGACCGAAGCGCTGCACGGCGATGCCGAACCAGTGCTTCTGGGCGTCGGGTGTCACGCGGCTGAGGGCGAAGTCGTCGGCGTGGGCCATACGTGCCATGGGAGTGTCCTTTTGCGGAAGAGGGACGGTGCGGGTGCTGGACACGTTATTCCCGGCGCCCACCCCGGCCTATGTGCATGTCGCCCGATCTGACCGCCCGAGTGTGCACTCTGCACCCCTGCCGGTTTCCGCCCGTGATCCCCTGATCGTTCAGGCCCCGGGGCATCGCGACCGGGACCGGGTGCTTTCGCCGCCTCCGTGGCATCCGACCGAGCGTGTCGGAGGGCCCGGGCCCGGTCGCTGCGGCCGGGGTCACTCCGGCGCGTGCGCCTGCAGGAACTCGTACATCTCGGTCGTGTCGACCCCGGGGAACGCCCCGGTCGGCAGGGTCGCAAGCAACGTCCGCGGCGTGCGGACATTCGGCCAGGCCTGCCCCCGCCAGGTCGCCTCGAGCTCCGCCGGGGCGCGGCGGCAGCACGTCTCGACGGAGTGCCGAGAGATACCGCGGTTCGACGTGTCTCGCCCCCGGAACCATTTCGTGTCGTCGAAGCGCACGCCCACGCTCACCGAGTGGGCCCCCTCGCTCGACTGCTCGACACGGGCGGTGCACCAGTACGTCCCGTTGCCGGTGTCGGTGTACTGGTAGTACGGGTTGAAGAGGTCGTCCTCCTCGAACACCACGCGGCTCGTCCACCGCCGGCAGCACATCTGGCCCTCGATCGAGCCGAGGCGGTCGGTGGGGAAGTTCACGTCGTCGTTCTCGTACGCCTTCGTGATCGTCCCCGACTCGTGCACCTTGAGGAAGTGCACCGGGATGCCCAGGTGCACGGTTGCGAGATTGGTGAAGCGGTGAGCCGCGGTCTCGTACGACACCGAGTAGGCGTCACGGAGATCTTCGATGCTGAGCGTGCGCCGCTCCTTCGCCTCGCTCAGGGCCGACACGACGTGGGCCTCAGGCATGAGCAGTGCCCCGGTGAGGTAGTTCGTCTCCACCCGCTGGCGGAGGAATTCGTCGTAGCTCGTCGGCTCGCCGTGCCCCAGGATCCGACTCGACAGCGCCTGCAGGACCGCCGCTCGCGGATCGGTTTTCGCGACCTTGGTCGACAGGTACAGCCGCCCGTTCTTGACGTCGGCGATGCTGCGGGTCGATGAGGGGAGGTCTGGCACGTAGTGCAACGTGAAACCGAGGTGGGCGGCGATGTCGCTCGCCCCGCGCTGGGTGAGCGGTCCACCCGGGTGCTCGATCCGATCGAGGATCCCGGATGCCACTCGCTCGAGCTCCGGGAAATGATTGTCCTGTCTGCGCATCAGCCGTCGCAGCGCCACGTTCGCCCGCCGCGCCTCTTCGGGCGTGGCCGAGCGCTCCTCGCGGAGGCGTTCGATCTCGGCTTGCAGCGCGAGCATCGCCGCGAGCGCCTCGTCGGGCACCGCTCGGCCCACACGGAACGGCTCGATCCCCAGCGCCTGGAACGTCTGGCCGCGCATGGCCCTCTCCACCGACAGCTCGAGGACGGCGCGGGGGTCGAGGGGCTCGGCATCCAGGATCTGATCGAGCTTGCACTCCAGCGCGCGGGCGATCGCCTGCAGCAGCGTGAGCTTGGCCTCGCGGCGGCCGTTCTCGATCATCGACATCTGGCTCGGGGCACGGTCGACCGCGCCGGCGAGGTCGTCGAGGGTCATCCCCCGCGCCGTGCGCAGCTGTCGGATGCGTCGTCCGATGGTGAGCGTGTCCACCTCCCCATCGTCGAAGGGAAGGGATGCCGAAGAAGCAGTGACGCCGGTGTCCATACGCCATGTTCTCACGGAAACAGAAGATCGCGCGATCTTCACACCTCGAATCCTGTTTCGACACGACGTTCTTCGCCGACAGTGGTCTCCACGGGGCACCGCCGCCCCGGCATCCGAAAGGAGAACGCTCATGACGATCCAGGCCACCCCCGCCCCGCAGCCCCTGCGTCCCGGCGACCAGACCGAGACCGCCGACGAGATCCGTGCCGCGTGGGAGAACGACCCGCGGTGGGACGGTATCGAGCGCACCTACTCGGCCGAAGACGTCGTCCGCCTCCGTGGCAGTGTCCGCGAGGAGTCCACCCTCGCCCGTCGCGGGGCCGAGAACCTGTGGAACCTCATCCACACCGAGGAGTACGTCCGCGCACTCGGTGCCTACACCGGCGGCCAGGCCGTGCAGCAGGTGCGCGCGGGGCTGAAGGCCATCTACCTGTCGGGCTGGCAGGTCGCCGCCGACGGGAACCTGGCCGGCCAGACCTACCCCGACCAGAGCCTGTACCCCGCGAACTCGGTCCCCGCGGTCGTCCGCCGCATCAACAACGCCCTCCTGCGTCAGGACCAGATCGAGCGCGCCGAGGGCGAGATAACGCGGGACTGGCTCGCCCCGATCGTCGCCGACGCCGAGGCGGGCTTCGGTGGGCCGCTCAACGCCTACGAACTCGCGCAGTCGCTGATCCAGGCGGGAGCTGCCGGCATCCACTGGGAAGACCAGCTCGCGAGCGAGAAGAAGTGCGGTCACCTCGGCGGCAAGGTGCTCGTGCCGATCCAGCAGCACATCCGCACCCTGAACGCCGCGCGTCTGGCCGCCGACGTCGCCGGAGTGCCGACCGTGGTCATCGCGCGCACCGACGCCCTGGCCGCCGACCTGCTCACGAGCGACGTCGACCCGCGCGACGCCGAGTTCCTGACCGGTGAGCGAACGACCGAGGGCTTCTACCGCGTTCGTCCGGGGCTGGACTCGGTCATCGCGCGCGGCCTCGCCTTCGCCCCGTACGCCGACCTGCTGTGGGTCGAGACCGGCGAGCCCGACATCGAGCTCGCCCGTCGCTTCGCCGAGGCGATCCACGCCCGCTACCCGGGCAAGAAGCTCGCGTACAACTGCTCGCCGAGCTTCAACTGGAAGCGGCACCTCGGCGACGAGCAGATCGCCACGTTCCAGGCCGACCTGGCCGCTGTCGGCTACGCCTTCCAGTTCATCACGCTGGCCGGTTTCCACGCCGTCAACCACTCGATGTTCGACCTCGCCCGCGGCTACGCCGAACGCGCCATGAGCGCGTACGTCGAGCTGCAGGAGGCCGAGTTCGCCGCCGAAGCCCACGGGTACACCGCCACGCGCCACCAGCGCGAAGCGGGCACCGGCTACTTCGACGTCGTCTCGACCGCGCTCAACCCCGAAAGCGCCACCCTCGCCCTGGCCGGCTCGACGGAAACCGCCCAGTTTCACTGACCCTCTCTTCTCTTCCCCACCCCTTCCCCGCCCCGCCCTGGTCGCGATCCGGGCTTGAGTGTCCAGAACACCCGGACCTTTCGAGAATTCGTCCGGGTTTCTTGGACACTCAGCACGGGTCGCACCGGACAGCGGGCGAGGAGAGCGGGCACCACGCACAGAAAGCCACGACCATGACCCTCATCACCTCTCCCCCGCCCACCTCCACCGAAGGATCACGGATGCCGAGCACCCCGGCATCCGCCCCGCACCTGCGTCTCGAGCGCTCGCTCGAAGGGCGCGACGGCGAGATCCTCACGCCCGCAGCCCTCGCCTTCCTCACCGAGCTGCACGACCGTTTCGCCCGACGCCGGCACGACCGGCTCGCCGCGCGCGAGCGCCGCCGCTTCGAGATCGGCACGGGCGACGACCCGCACTTCCGCGCCGACAGCGCGCACATCCGCGACGACGCGTCGTGGCGTGTGGCGGGGGCCGGTCCCGGACTGGAAGACCGCCGCGTCGAGATCACCGGCCCCACCGATCCGAAGATGACCATCAACGCGCTGAACTCCGGCGCGCGGGTGTGGCTGGCCGACCAGGAGGATGCCACCTCCCCCACCTGGCGCAACGTCATCGGCGGTCAGCTCTCGCTGTTCGACGCGATCCGCGGGCAGCTGTCGTTCACGAGCCCCGAGGGCAAGCGCTACGAAGTGACCGCCGAGCGCACGCCGACCATCGTGATGCGCCCGCGTGGATGGCACCTGCCCGAGAAGCATCTGACGTTCGTCGATCGCGCGGGGCGCGCGCTGCCGGCATCCGGATCGCTCGTCGACTACGGGCTGTACGCGTTCCACAACGCCCACGCGCTGATCGCCGCAGGTCGGGGGCCGTACTTCTACCTGCCGAAGATCGAGTCGGCCGAAGAGGCTCGGCTCTGGGACGACGTGTTCTCGTTCACCGAGGAGCGTCTGGGCCTCGCCCACGGCACGATCCGCGCGACCGTGCTCATCGAGACGCTGCCCGCGGCCTTCGAGATGGAGGAGATCCTCTTCGCCCTGCGTGACCACTGCGCGGGACTGAACGCCGGGCGCTGGGACTACATCTTCTCGATCATCAAGACCTACCGTGGGCGCGGGGCGCGGTTCGTCCTGCCCGACCGGAGCGAAGTGACGATGACGGTGCCGTTCATGCGGGCCTACACCGAGCTGCTCGTGCGCACCTGCCACAAGCGGGGCGCGTACGCGATCGGCGGTATGAGCGCGTTCATCCCCAACCGCCGCCGACCCGAGGTGACCGAGGCCGCGTTCGAGAAGGTCGCCGCCGACAAGCGGCGCGAGGCCGGCGACGGCTTCGACGGCACGTGGGTCGCGCACCCCGACCTCATCCCGGTGGCCCGCGCCGAGTTCGACGCGGTGCTCGGCGAGCGCGAGAACCAGCTCGACCGCCTGCGCGAGGACGTATCGGTCGAGCCCCGGCAGTTGCTCGACCTGCGCATCGGCCTGCCGGTGACCACGGCGGGTGTGCGCGGCAACGTCTCGGTGGCGATCCGCTACATCGAAGCGTGGCTGCGGGGGCTCGGCGCGGTGGCGATCGACGACCTCATGGAAGATGCCGCGACCGCCGAGATCTCGCGCTCGCAGATCTGGCAGTGGATCCACCAGGATCGCGAGACCGCCGAGGGCACCGCGATCACCCGAGCGTTCGTCGAGGGGCTGCTCGACGAGGTGCTGGCCGAGGTGCCCCGCTCGAACGGCGACCGCTTCGACGACGCCGCAGCGGTGTTCCGCGAGGTGGCGTTGCGACCGGAATTCCCGGCGTTCCTCACCCTGCCGGCGTACGCGAAGTACCTCGACTGACGCCGGCCGCGTCGCGCGAGCCCCCGCCCCGCTTCGAAAAGGGGGCTCGCGTGGCGCGACGACGGCCGGACGATCTGCACCCGTTCGGCGAGGACCCGGTCGATCCCCCGCCGCGCGGCGCCCGGTTCTAGGGGCGAGCCGGATCCATCGGCGCGAAGCCGCGCAGGCTCTCGCGCGAGGTGAGCCGCGAAGCGGCGAGCGAGCCCGCGACGGCCAGGAAGATCGGCAGCAGCAGCGTGAAGCCGGTGTCGGTGAACTCGATGATCAGCGCGATCGCGGTGAACGGCGCTCTCATGTTGGATGCCAGGAACGCCGCCGCCGCGACGATCGCCAGGGCCGTGCCGTCGGCACCCGGCCAGATGACCGCCCACCCCGCGGCGGCCGCCGCCCCCAGTGCCGCGCCGATCGCGACGGAGGGCTGCAGCGTGCCGCCGATCGCGCCGGAGCCGAGTGAGACGGTGGTCGCGACGTACTTCAGCACCGCGAGGGCGAGCAGGAGGAGCGCCGGTTGCGACAGGTCGAAGCCCGCGGTCGCCAGTGCCCGGCCGTTGCCGAGGATGAGCGGGAAGGCCGCGCCCAGCGCTCCCACCGCGGTGAAGGTGAGCGGCAGCACCACGAGCATCTTCCAGCCCGTGGGCCGGAACCTCGAGAGCTTCTTGGTCACGGCCGCGAAGCTCGAGGCTCCCCACCCCATCAGCGGCCCGATGAGCAGGGCTGCGACCAGGAGGGACGGATTCACCTCGAGGGATGCCACGTGGTACAGCGATTCCTCGCCGACGAGGGGGCGGGCGACGAGGGTCGCGATCGTGCTGACGCTGAGGGCGACGACGGCCGCGCCCACGCTGAACTGGGCGAGGAGGATCTCGACCGCGAACAAGGCGCCCCCCAGCGGCACGTTGTAGACGGCGGCGAGACCGGCGCCCGCGGCGGAGGCGATGAGGATGCGGCGCCAGCGCGCGTCGAGGCGGAACCAGCGGACGATCTTCGATCCCGCCATGGCCGAGAGCTCGCGCGGGGCGACCTCCTTGCCGATCGAGGCTCCCATCGCGACCGAACCGACCTGGAGGACGGTGTCGAGGAGTGTCTCCCAGAACGGCATCCGGGATCCGTCCACCCCCTGCTCGACGGTGGCGAGCTTGCGCCCGAAGCGACGGAGCAGGTACCACCCGAGGGCGGCCACCACACCCGCGCCGCCGACCGTCACGATCGGGAGCCACCAGACCGAGGGGTATGCGAGACCGTCCAGGAACGGGCCCTCCTCGTGGCCCCACACGAGGTGTTCGAGGGAGTGGACGATGAAGACCAGGAGCAGCACCGCGAGACCGGTCGCCAGACCGACGATGAGGGTCGCCACCCCCAAGCGGACGAGAGTTCCCAGACCTCGTCGACGAGAGGGCAACAACGTGGGGGTTTCAGCGATCACCCCGCCACGGTAGTGGACCCGTGTTTCGTCTTCCGCACGCAGCGCTCGAGGTCATACCCCTCGGCGGGAGCGAGCGCGAACAGTAGGCTCGGAACCGTGACTTCCCGCGCCCCGCTCTCCCGCAAGCTGTCCGCCATCGCCGAGTCCGCGACCTTGAAGGTCGATGCCAAGGCCAAGGCCCTCCAGGCCGCCGGCCGACCGGTCATCTCGTACGCGGCCGGAGAGCCCGATTTCGCCACCCCGTCCTTCATCGTCGACGCCGCGGCGAAGGCGTTGCAGGACCCCAAGAACTACCGGTACACGCCGGCCGCCGGTCTTCCGGTGCTACGTGAGGCGATCGCCGCCAAGACGCTGCGTGATTCGGGCCTCGAGGTCGCGCCGTCGCAGGTCATCGTCACCAACGGCGGCAAGCAGTCAGTGTACCAGGCGTTCCAGACCGTGGTGAACCCCGGCGACGAGGTTCTGCTGCCGGCTCCCTACTGGACGACCTACCCCGAGGCCATCGCCCTCGCCGAGGGCACTCCCGTCGAGGTCTTCGCCGGTGCCGACCAGGACTACAAGGTCACGGTCGCCCAGCTCGAGGCCGCGCGCACCGACAAGACGACGACGCTCGTCTTCGTGTCGCCCTCGAACCCCACGGGCTCGGTCTACACCCCCGAAGAGACGGCCGAGATCGGCCGCTGGGCCCTCGAGCACGGCATCTGGGTCATCACCGACGAGATCTACCAGAACCTCACCTACGAGGGCGCACGGGCCGTCTCGATCGTCGAGGCCGTCCCCGAGCTCGCCGAGCAGACCATCCTCGTCAACGGCGTCGCGAAGACGTACGCCATGACCGGATGGCGCGTGGGCTGGATGGTGGGACCGGCGGATGCCATCAAGCTCGCCGGCAACCTGCAGTCGCACCTGTCGAGCAACGTCAACAACGTCGCCCAGATCGCCGCGGCCGCCGCCCTCGACGGACCGCAGGACGAGGCGGAGCAGTTCCGGCTCGCCTTCGACCGCCGTCGGAAGCTGATCGTGTCGGAGTTGGCGAAGATCGACGGCGTCGAGGTGCCCAACCCGCTCGGCGCGTTCTACGCCTACCCCGACGTGCGCGGCCTGCTGAACCGTTCGTGGGGCGGCGTCACCCCCACCACCTCGCTCGAGCTGGCCGACCTCATCCTCGAGCAGGCCGAGGTCGCCGTGGTGCCCGGCGAGGCCTTCGGCCCGAGCGGCTACCTGCGTCTGTCGTACGCCCTGGGCGACGACCAGCTCCTCGAGGGCATCCAGCGCCTCCAGCGCCTGTTCGCCTGAGTCCTGACGTCCGGCCGGTGCCGGTCGCCCGTCGCGGTGACCGGCACCGCTGTTCGTCGACCATCGCGCGGCGTTCGCGGGGACGCCGAGCCGGCGCTCGCACCCCGAGCCGTCGCGCGGAGATCGCCGCCGACACGCCGATCCCACGGCATCCGGCACGGCACGTCACCCACGAACTCCGCCCGACGGCACAGCACGACCGGGCCAGCAGGAATCGGGGCAGACCGGACCGTTCCGCGGGGACCGAGACGGACACGCCGATCGCACAGCATCCGGCACGGCACGTCACCCACGAACTCCGCCCGACGGCACAGCACGACCGGGTCGGCAGGTCGGGGGCTAGAGCTCGACGTTCACCAGGACGGGCTCGGGCTGCAGCACGAGGCCGAACTCCGAAGCCACACGGTTCTGCACGAAGCGGGCGAGCTCGGCGATCTCGGCCGCCGTCGCCTCGCCGCGGTTCGTCAGCGCGAGCGTGTGCTTGGTCGACAGGCCCGCGCGCGAGCGCGGGAACCGGAAGCCCCGGTGGAGCCCGGCGTTCTCGATCAGCCACGCCGCACTCACCTTGACGTCGCGCGTGACGATGGGGGGTGGGGGCAGGATGCCGTCGAAGGCGGCGAGCGGGATGACCGTCACCGGGTCGAGCACCGGCGCGAGGGGCCACTTCGGGCACTGCGCGGGAAGGGTGCGCGCGAAGGTCTCCGACACGATCGCGTTCTGGAAGAACGAGCCGGCGCTCCATGTGTCGGGGTCTTCGGCGTCGAGCACCATGCCCTTGCGAGCTCGGGTCGCGAGCACGTGGTCCCGGATCCACCGCAGCGACACCGCCTGATCGGGCTCGAGGCCCAGGGCACCGCGCAGTTGGTCTCCCGCGATGGGCCGCTCCTCTGCGCCGACCCGCTCGAGCTCGAGCGTCACCGACAGGATGACCGCGGGCCGCTCGGGCACCGACCCGTAGTGGTGCTTCAGCACCGAGGTGCGAAAACCCAGGCCGAGCTGCGTAGCCGGCACGGTCGAGACCTCGCCCGTCGACTCGTCGATCAACTCCACCTCGACGAGGGTCTGCACGATCTCTTGGCCGTAGGCTCCGACGTTCTGCACGGGCGCGGCGCCGACCGTGCCGGGAATGCCCGACATCGCCTCGATCCCCGCGAGCCCGCGTTCCACCGTCTCGGCGACCAGGGCGTCCCAGTCGTGGCCGGCCTGCACCCTGAGGCGCACCGTGTGGGCGCTCGACCCCGGAAGCTCTTCGATGCCGGTCGTCCGCACCCGGATCACGGTGCCCTCGAACGGCTCGTCGCCCACGAACAGGTTCGACCCGCCGCCGAGGACGAACCACGGTTCGCCCTGCATCCACACCTCGCGGAGGGCACCGACCAGTTCGTCGGGCGTCGTGGCCTCGATGAGACGGGCGGGTTCACCCCCCGTGCGGAGGGTGGTCAACTGCGAAAGGGGAACGGGGGCGACCTCGGGCATCAGGACAACCGCACCCGCACCTGCGCCTTGCCGAGCACGGTGGTCTCGGCGAACGTCACGGTGAGGTCGATGCGCGCGGTCTCGTCGTCGACGGCCGCGACCTTGGCGCTGACGTGCAGGTCGGCTCCGGTCTCGGGGTCGACCACGACGGGGCGAGTGAAACGCACGCCGTACTCGGCGATGCGTCCGCTGTCGCCCAGCGCCTCGGCGAGGGTGCCCACCGCGATCCCCATCGTGAGCATGCCGTGCGCGAGCACACCGGGCAGGCCCACCGCTGCGGCGACGTCGTCACGGTAGTGGATGGGGTTGAAGTCGCCCGAGGCGCCCGCGTAGCGAACGAGCGACTCACGGGTCAGGTGCACCGAACGCTCGGCGATGACGTCTCCGACGGTGAACGCGCTCATGCTCCGGCCTCCCCGGCGAGAAGGACGCTGATGGTGGTCACGACGTGGGCGCCGTCGGCATCCACGATCTCCGCCTCGCTCGTGATCATGGCGTTGCCGCCCATCGTGCGGATGCCGGTGACCGACTGCGTCGCGACGAGTTCGTCGCCCGCGACGATCGGTCGCGTGTAGCGGAAGCGCTGCTCCGCGTGCACGAGACGCGACAGCTCGATGCCCGAGTCGGGGTCGGCGAGCAGTTGCTGGAGCGCGAGGTCCTGGACGACCATCGCGAAGGTCGGCGGAGCCACCACATCGGCGTACCCGAGGGCACGGGCGGCCTCGGGGTCGGAGTGCTGCGGGGCATCGGCGAAGACGGCGCGGGCGAACTCGCGCACCTTCTCGCGGCCGACCAGGTAAGGAGCGGTCGGCGGGAAGACTCGACCGACGAGTTCGGGGTTCACGGGCACGCCCCCAGTCTACCGAGCGGGCCCGTGGGACCGGGGTGGGTCAGCGCTGGTGGCGGCCGCGCACGGCCTTCACGGCGATCTGCGAGGCGATGAAGACGAGGAAGATCGAGAACAGCACGTTGGCGACGAAGGGGTCGACCGCCTTGGCGATCTGCGCGCCCACGGCGGTCGTGGCGCAGGCGGCGAGCCCGACGCAGAGCGCCGCCGGCAGATCGACGTTCGAGCGGCGGAGGTTTCCGATCGTCCCCGACACCGCGGTCGGGATCATCATGAGCAGCGAGGTGCCCTTGGCGACGAGGTCGCTGGTTCCGAAGAACAGCAGCAGGGCGGGGACGACGATGATCCCGCCGCCGACGCCGAGGAGCCCGGCGAGGATGCCGGTGATCACACCGAGCACCGCGAGCCCGGGGCCGGTGATCCAGGTGAGTTCGAGCTCGGCGTCGCGAGAGGGGATGACGAAATAGAGGCTCACGATGACAGCGAGGAGGAAGGCCACGAACGACCAGCGCAGGGCCGTCTGCGACAGCTTCGGCAGCAGCCACGTGCCGATCTGCGCCCCGCCCACGGCTCCGGCGGCGAGGATGAGAGCCGGCAGCCACGCGACATGACCGTCGATGGCATAGGTGATGACGCCGACCGATGCCGTGGGCACGATCGCGGCGAGTGAGGTTCCCGCGCCGAGGCGCTGGTCGAAGCGCAGCAGCAGCACGAGCAACGGAACGATGACCGTGCCGCCGCCCACACCGAAAAGGCCCGACATGAGCCCCGCGAGCAGACCGACACCGACGCAGACGACGTAGAGGCGAGCGGTGCGGGGCGGGCGGATGGCGGTCGTCACGGAGCGATTCCTCGAGGGTCGGGGCGAGACCGATCCCGCCGGCATCCAGTGTCCCACCGGTGCGCCCCGCCCCGAACGCCGCGGGAGAAGAAAGCGGCCCCCGGTGGTCCGAAGCCGCGTCCACCGGGGGCCGTCGCCCTCACAGATCAAGCAGGACGGTGACCCGAACACCGGACTGCGACCACTCGCGTGAGGGTGCGACAAGATGACGATAAATCCCGCCGTTCCCGGGCGGGGACCGGTTGACACTGATAACTCGCCCTGCTAGTTATTTAAGCCGCTGAATGTTCAGCGAGGCCCAGGGAATGCGGTGGCATCCGAATCGGTTCTGAGCCTCCATGACTACCGTAGGAATCATCGGAGCAGGACACATCGGCTCGGCCCTCGCCAGGGGCTTCGCGAAGAACGGCTACGACGTCGTGATCGCGAACTCCCGTGGACCGGAGACCCTCGCCGACCTCGTCGCCGAAGTGGGCGACAAGGCGCGCGCCGCCACGGCACAGGATGCCGCGGAGGCCGGCGACATCGTCGTGGTCACCGTCCCGCTGAAGGCCATCGACGCCGTGCCCGCCGCTCCCCTCGCCGGCAAGACCGTGCTCGACACCAACAACTACTACTTCGAGCGCGACGGACACATCAATGAACTCGACGAGAAGAAGACGACCACGTCGCAAATGCTGCAGGAGCACCTGCCCGAGTCGATCGTCGTCAAGGCGTTCAACCACATCCCCGCCGCCGACATCCTCACCGACGGCTCCCCCGCCGGCACCGAGAACCGTCGCGCCCTCGCCACCTCGAGCGACTCCGACGAGGCCGTCGCCCTCGTGACCCGCATCTACGACGAGTTCGGTTTCGACACCGTCAACGTCGGACCTCTCAGCGAGAGCTGGCGCGTCGAGCGCGACCAGCCGGCGTACGTCGTCCGTCAGAACGCCGACGAGCTCACGCAGAACCTGGCCCGCGCCGAACGCTGACCCGCTTCCCTCCCGGACGAGGCACGCCCATAAACGCGATCCGCGCCCGTAAACGCTCTCTCCACGCGTTTATGGGCGCGGATCGCGTTTATGCGTGAATACCGGGCCGGCGCGGCGCCCGCGGCAGGCGCGGTGCCCGCGGCCGGCGCGGCGCCCGCGGCAGGCGCACGCGGAGGCAGGCGCACGCGGAGGCAGGCGCGTGCGGAGGCAGGCGCGTGCGAAGGCAGGCGCGTGCGAAGGCAGGCGCGCACAAAGAGACGCGCCTGGAGCGGTCCCGCTCAGAGGGAGGCGAGCGCCTGGTCGACGTCGGCGACCAGGTCGTCGACCGACTCGATCCCCACCGACAGGCGCACGATCGTGTCGGGCACCGCGAGTTCGGTACCGCGGACGGAGGCGTGGGTCATGGCATCGGGGTAGTTGACGAGCGACTCGACGCCGCCGAGCGACTCGGCGAGCGTGAACAGACGCGTCGACTCCGCGAAGCGGCGGGCGGTCGGGCCGTCGGCGAGAGCGAGGGAGACGATGCCCCCGAAACCGCTCATCTGGCGCGCCGCCAGCTCGTGCCCGGGGTGCGAGGGCAGACCCGGGTAGTACACCTGCGCGACACGGTCGTGGCCGGCGAGGTGCTCGGCGACGGCCTGCGCGTTCGAGCTGTGGCGCTGCATGCGCACGGCGAGCGTCTTGATGCCGCGCGTGGTCAGGTATGCGTCGAACGGACCCGACACCGCTCCCGCGGCGAACTGCAGGAACTGCACCTTCTCGGCGAGCTCCGCGTCGGCGAAGGCCAGCGCCCCGCCCACGACGTCGCTGTGCCCGCCGAGGTACTTGGTCGCCGAGTGCACCACGACATCGGCGCCGAGCGACAGCGGTCGCTGCAGGGCCGGCGAGGCGAAGGTGTTGTCCACCACGACGATCGCCCCGGCCTCGTGCCCGAGCCGGGCGAGACCGGCGATGTCGGTGATCCGCAGCATGGGGTTGCTGGGGGTCTCGACCCAGACCATCCGCGGTGCGCGCTCCGCGATGGCGGCGGCCACGGCATCCAGGTCGCTCATGTCGACGACACGGAGGGTGATCCCCCAGGGACCGAGCACCCGCGCCAGCAGCCGGTAGGTGCCGCCGTAGACATCGTTGCCGAGGAGGACCTCGTCTCCCGGGACGAGCGCGGCGCGCAGCAGGGCGTCCTCACCGGCGAGACCGGAGGCGAACGACAGCGCCCGGGGGCCGCCCTCGAGAGCGGCGATCTGCGTCTCGAGCGCGGTGCGCGTGGGATTGCCGCTGCGACCGTACTCGTAGCCGCCGCGGAGGCCGCCGATCCCGTCCTGCGCATACGTCGTCGAGACGTGGATCGGCGGGATCACGGCGCCGGTGGTCTCGTCGGGCGCCTGTCCGGCGTGGACGGCGAGGCTGTCGAAGCCGCGGGCGGCGTCGTGGGTGCTCATGCGGAGTGCTCCTCGGAAGGGGTCGGAAGAAGGGATGCCACGGGTGCAACGTCGTAGCCGCGCTCGATCATCCAGTCGTCGTCGAAGATCTTGCTGAGATAACCGCGACCGTGGTCGGGGAGCACGACGACTACCACGGCGTCGGCCGGGAGATCCCGCGCGACCCGGAGGGCTCCGACGACGGCCATTCCGCTGGACCCGCCCACGAGCAGGCCCTCCTCGCGGGCGAGGCGACGGGTCATGGCGAAGGACTCGGCATCCGAGACGCGCTCGTAGCCGTCCACGAGAGTCGGGTCGAAGGCCGGGGGCCAGAAGTCCTCGCCGACGCCCTCGACGTCGTAGCCGTGGATGTCGCCGCCCGAGTAGATCGAGCCGACCGGATCGACGCCGATGATACGAACGGCCGGGCCCGCGACCTCGCGGAGGTAGCGGCCGGTGCCGCTGATCGTGCCGCCCGTGCCGACGCCGGCGACGAAGTGCGTGAGCCGACCGTCGGTGTCGCGCCAGATCTCGGGACCGGTGGTCTCGTAGTGACTGCGCGGGCCGTTCGGGTTGGCGTATTGGTTGGGCTTGAACGCACCCGGGATCTCACGCACGAGACGGTCGGACACGCTGTAGTACGAGTTCGGGTCGTCGGGCTCGACGTTTGTCGGCGTCACGACGACCTCGGCGCCGTAGGCGCGCAGCACCGCTCGCTTGTCCTCGGCGACCTTGTCGGGCACCACGAAGACGCAGCGGTAGCCGCGCTGCTGCGCGATGAGCGCGAGCCCGACCCCGGTGTTGCCGCTGGTGGGCTCCACGATCACTCCGCCCGGCTGGAGCAGGCCGTCGCGCTCGGCAGCGTCGACGATGTTGGCCGCGATGCGGTCCTTGGCGGAGCCGCCGGGGTTGAAGTACTCGATCTTCGCGAGGACCGTGGCGGCGATGCCCTCGGTGACGCGAGAAAGACGGACGAGGGGGGTGTTGCCGACGAGGTCGGCGACGCTCTGGGCGTAACGCACGATGGAGTCCTGGAGGTTGATGCACCCGATACGGGCGCGGCTGACGGGGTCGTCGAAAAGAACGCGGAGCGTTCAGCGACAACAGCGACAGGTCAGCACGCCGCCAGCATACCCGAGGGACACCCGGTCATGACACGGCGCCGAGAAACTCCTCGAAACTCTGCGCGGGGCGGCCGGTGACGCGCTCGACGTCGTTCGAGACGGCGGCTTGATCGCCGCTCGCGATGGACGTGTACGTGCTCACCCACGCGTCGACCTGCCACCGCGGGGCCCCGAACGCCGCTCGCGAGGCATATGCCTCGTCGACCGTCTCGTCGACGAAACGCACCCGATGACCGCGCACCGCCGAGATCTTCTCGGCGACCTCGGTCAGGGTCAGGGCCTCGGGGCCGGTCAGGTCGTAGGTGACGTCGGCGTGCGCATCGGGATCGAGCAGCACCGCTACCGCCGTGGCCGCCACATCGGCGCGCGAGACGAGAGAGCAGCGCCCGTCTCCGGCGGGACCCCGGATGACCCCGTCGTCACCGGCGAAGAGCTCCATCATGTCCATGTAGAAGTTGTCGCGCAGGAAGGTATGCCGCATGCCCGAGGCGCGGATGATCTCCTCGGTCGCTGCGTGATCGCGCCCCAGCGTGAAGACGGCGTCCGGCGCGGCGGCGAAGAACGAGGTGTAGACGATCGATCGGACGCCCGCGGCCGCGGCGGCCTCGACGAAGGTGCGGTGATGCTCGACGCGGTCGGCTGTCTCGGACGCCGACACCATGAAGAGCGTGTCGACCCCCTCCAGGGCCGCGCGGGTGGCATCCGCGTCCGAATACCGGGCCACGTGCACCTCGGCTCCTTCGAGCGAGGGAGCCCGAGAAGCGTCGCGAACGAGCAGACGCTGAGGGATGCCGCGGGCGGCGAGGTCTCGCGCGACCCGGCCCCCTACGGCTCCGGTGGATCCGGTGACGGCGATGACGGGCGGCGTGGACATTCGGCCTCCGGGGACGAGTGGGCGGTGCCTCCAGCGTAAGCCGGTTGACCGCTTCTCGGCCGGAACCCGCTCAGGAAGGCGGGGCGACCAGGCGCGCTACGCGGACCCGGATCGAAGACGGGGTCTCGTCCTCGCCGGCGCCGCGCGCCGCGGTGGCGACGGCGGCCGCGACCACGGCAGCGTCGTCGTCGGAGGAGACGCCGATGCAGACGGTGATGGCACGGGTGCCGCCGGATTCCTCGACCTCGGCGAGAGAACCCTCGACGTCGGTGACGTGCTCGACGGCGCGGGCTAAGACCGGACGCGCCGAATAGCACTCGCGCACACCCTCGACGGCGGTCACGGCCAGATCGATGCGGGGCGCCAGCTCCGCTGCGGAGATGGTCGTCATGAATCTTCCCCCTCGTCGAGGTGGACGTCGCCGACGGTCACGTCCACGCGTCCGACCCGAAGGTCGCCGTGTCGCTGGATGGCCGAGCGGATGCCTTCGCGCATCTCCTCGACCGCGGGGCTCATCGCGCGACCGAAGCGCACGCTGACCGTCACGCGGACGTCGAGAGGAGCGTCGGGTTCCGGCTGATCGAGTCGGACGCGTCCCATCAGCAGTCCTTCGATTCCGTCTCCGACCGTGCGGATGAGCTCGTAGAGAGCACCTTCGGTCACGACCAGCTCGGTGCCGTCGTCGGCGCGCGCAAGCGGGATGTCTCGGCCCGCTCGGAACTCGCGCATGACCTCGCGCATGATGCTGTCGTACCAGGACTCCGAGATCGGCTCCGCCGCCTGCTCGTCCACGATCTCGCGGGAGAGTCGCCCCATCCGCTCCATCGACGCCAGAACCGCCTGGCACTGCGCGTTGCGCTCGATCGCCGGGATGCGGGGGATGCGTCCGCGATCGAGGTAGGCGGAGAGGTCTTCGAGGGAGTAGCCCGACCCCCCGATGTCATCGTTGTGCTCGCTCACTGGGGTCACCTCCACTCCTCCATGCGTTCCAACACCGTCTTCCTGGCTCGCGCGAGGCGTCCGCGCACGGTGGCGGCGGATTCGCCGACCTCGACGGCGATCTCGTCGTAGCTGTGCCCGCCGACCTCGCGGAGCACCCACACCACACGCAGCTCCTCGGGGAGCTCTCCGAGGATCTTCTTGAGCGCGTCCATCTGCGACGATGCCACAACGGCGCGCTCCGGGTCGTCACGACCCGAGACCATCTCCTCGTCGATCTCCTCCGAGATCTTGCGGGAGCGGAGGCGGTCGGTGGCCTTGCGCGACACGATCGTCGTGAGCCAGCTTCGCACCTTCTCGGGGTCGGTGAGATCCGGAAGACGTCGCCACGCCGTGATGAGCGCCTCCTGCACGCAATCGTCGGCATCGGCCCGCGAGCCGGTCAGCCTGGTCGCGAACGCGACGAGGAACGGCGCGTGCCGTCTCACCAGCACCCCGAAGGCGATCTGGTCGCCGTCAGCCGCACGCGACGCGAGAAACGCGTCGGTGGCGGAGGACAAAGAGGGCATCGAGGTTCCTGTCGGCGATCGTTCGCGTCGGACCGTGACATTTCACGAATCGACAGCGTCCACATAGCGAAACACCCCGGGCCCCCACGGCGCCGGGATCTTGACGAATGGACCTTCCGCGTGGCAGGACGTTCCGCCCGCGGGATCGGTACACGCCGACCGCGCGGCGTCTTCGGTCGGGGCGGTCAACCCACCCGCCCGATGTCGGTGGGCGCCGATATCGTCGATCCCACCCCGACCCCGAAGGACACTCATGCGCATCGCCCTCACCGGTTCGTCCGGAAAGCTCGGCACCGTCGTCGCACGCGAGCTGCGTTCCGCCGGCCACGACGTCATCGGCCTCGATGTCCGCGGCGAGCGCGGCCCGGGCTTCGTCCAGGTCGACCTCACCGACTACGGCCAGGTCGTCGACGCCCTGACCGCGGTGAACGACCAGCACGACGGCTTCGACGCCCTCGTGCACCTCGCTGCGATCCCGGCGCCCGGCATCCGCTCCGACATCGCCACTTTCCACAACAACATGACGAGCACCTTCAACGTCTTCTGGGCGGCCACGCGTCTGGGCATCCACAAGATCGTCTACGCCTCGAGCGAGACCGTGCTGGGCTTGCCCTTCGACGTGCCGCCTCCGTACATCCCCGTCGACGAGGAGTACGCGCCGAGGCCCGAGTCGGTCTACTCCCTCGTGAAGACCCTCGAGGAACGCTTGGCGGTGGAGCTGGTGCGCTGGAACCCCGACCTGTCGATCACGGCGCTGCGGTTCTCGAACGTGATGGTCCCCGAGGACTACGCCGAATTCCCCTTCGACGACGACGCGCGCACCCGGAAGTGGAACCTGTGGGGCTATATCGACGCCCGCGACGGAGCACAGGCCGTGGAGAGCGCTCTCCAGACCGCCCCGGCCGGCTTCGACACCTTCATCATCGCGGCGGCCGACACGGTCATGACGCGCCCCAACGCCCAACTCGTGGCCGAGGTGTTCCCGGGGGTCGCGATCCACGGCGACCTGGGCGAGAACACGACGCTTCTCTCGATCGACAAGGCGCGCCGGCTGCTCGGGTACGAGCCGCGGCACTCCTGGCGAGACGGGCGCTGACGGCGCACGCCCGGGCTCGTCCCGGCCCCGCGCCCCTCCCCGCGTGACAGACTCACCGGATGGACGCCGACGCACGCACTCCCTCTTCTTCGCCGACGCCCGCGATGGATGAGCCGGTCATCCCCCTGCCGAACGCGCGAGAGAAAGAAGTCAGCTTCGTCGCGCGCAGCGGCGCCGTGGTCACACTGCGCCTCATCGACACGGGACGCTTCGAGCTCAAGCTCGATACGCGAGGGGACTACACGGCCGTGCTCCTGCACGACGGCCACTCCTTCGAGCTTCACCCCGCCCCCGGCGTCCACGCCCTGGGCGGCACGGGCCTCACGCCCACCCAGATCTACGAGGGGTTCTGACCCGCGGCGCAAGCCCCGAGGTCAGGTCGTCGGCGCGGGATTGACTGGGGCTCTCGACCCGGGAGGACCACCGTGAGCCACGACGCCGACAGCTATGACATCGCCGTGATCGGAGCCGGTCCCGCCGGAACCGCCGCCGCCCTTCGCGCCGCAGAACTCGGCGCATCCGTCGTCGTCCTCGAGGCCGGTCGTGTCGGCGGCACCTGCGTCAACACCGGGTGCGTACCCACGCGCGTCCTCGCGAAGGCCGCGCGCCTCATGCGCGAGACCCGCTCCGCCGACGACTACGGCATCGTGGTGGAAGAGCCCCGCGTCGATTGGTCGGCCGTGGTCTCCAGGGTGCATGAGCGGGTGGATGCCGTGCGCTCGATCAAACGAGAGGCCGAACGCTTCGCCGAAGCCGGGGTGGATCTCGTGCAAGAGGGACGTGCGCGCTTCGCGGACGAGCACACTCTCGTCCTCGACAGCGGTCGACGAATCCGCGCGGACTCGATCCTCGTCTGCGTGGGCGGCCATTCCCGTCGCCTGCCGATCCCCGGGGCCGAGCTCGCGACGGTTCCCGAAGACGTGCTCACTCTCGCCGAGCTGCCCCGGCGCGTCGTGGTCATCGGTGCGGGCAACACCGGCGCACAACTGGTGACGGTGTTCCGCTCGTTCGGCGCGGAGGTCACGCTGCTCGATGTCGCGCCTCGGGTGCTCATGGCATCCGATGCCTCCATCTCGCGCGTGATCGCCGAATCGCTCACGGAGCACGGGGTCGACGTACGCACGGGGATCGAGACGGTCGAGCGCATCGACCGCGCCGAGGACGGCTCGCTCACCCTCGCCTGGCGCGAGGACGGCGCATCGCGCACCGTCGATGCCGAGGTCGTCATCATGGCGACCGGATGGCCCGCCGATGTCGAAGACCTCGGCCTCGAGAACGCCGGGGTCCAGGTCGAGCGCTCCGCGATCCCGGTCGACCGCTACTTCCGCACGATCGTGCCGCACATCCTCGCCGTCGGCGACGCGAACGGCCGCGACATGCTCGTGCAGGCGGCGCAGTTCGAGGGCGAAGCGGCGGCCGAGAACGCCGTGCTCGGCGCCAACCGGCGAACGCCCCACCACCTTCTCCCCGCGGGCGGTTTCACCGACCCCGACTACGCGGGCGTCGGCCTCACCGAGGAGCAGGCGCGTGACCGCGACCCCTCGTGCGTCGTGGCGACTGCGCGTTTCGCCGATCTCGACCGTGCGGTGATCGACGACCGGGAACGCGGGTTCCTCATGCTCATCTCCGATCGTCGCCGCGAGCTCGTGCTCGGGGCTCACGCGATGGGGGAGAACGCCGTGGAGGTCATCCAATCGGTGACCACCGCGATGGCGGCCGGCATCGACGTCTCGACCCTCGCCGGTGTGCGCTTCGCCTACCCGACGTACAGTGCCGTGATCGGAAACGCGGCGCGTGCTCTGCTGCACGCGGACTCCCCCGCTCTGCTGGAGTGACACACTGAATCCGTGCCCGCCGATCCCGTGACGACGCCCGCGACCGCCGACGACTCCGGCGCGTCCGCCGAGGCACCCGCGCGCCGGGGGCGTCCGGGCTACGACCGCGAGGGTCTGCTCGCCGTGGCCGTGCAGCTCTTCAACGAGCAGGGGTACGACGCGACGAGCGTGTCCGACCTCGCCCGCCGACTCGGGCTGACGAAGTCCGCGCTGTACCATCACTTCTCCTCGAAAGAGGAGTTGCTGGCCGTGGCGCTCGAGGCGGCTCTCGGCGGGCTCGAGGCCGTGCTCGATGAGCCCGGCGCCCGCGAGGGCGCGGCATCCGATCGCCTCCGCTTCGTGCTCACCGGGGCGACCGACGTCCTGGTGGCGCAGCTTCCCGCGGTCACCCTGCTCCTGCGGGTCCGGGGCAACAGCGAGGTCGAGCAGGCCGCCCTCGAGCGGCGGCGTCTCTTCGACCACCGCGTGACCGCCCTGGTCGCCGAAGCGCAGGCCGAGGGCGACGTGCGCGACGATGTCGACGCGGCGGTCGCCGCGCGTCTGCTTTTCGGCATGATCAACTCGGTCGTGGAGTGGTACCGCCCCGGCGGCGGCGTCGACGGCGACCGTCTCGGCGCCGACATCGTGCGCATCGCCCTCGACGGCCTCCGCACCGCCTGACCCGGTGCTCTACCCCGCCGGGTCGCGCCGCGGCAGGCGCACATCCCTGGTCCGTCCTGCGGATATCGTGGCGGCACGCCGCCACCGGCGACCCGGCATGCCGACGGCGGGCGACGAAGTCCGCGGTACGGCGCACCGTCCCCTCGGCCGACGCCGACGGACTCCTCCCCGCGACGCGTGACGGGGCCCCTCGCCGACGCGAAGGGCCCCGTCGCGGCATCCGGGATCACGCCCGCAGGTCGACGCCCTTCGTCTCTTTGATGAGCGAGACGGCACCGAGAGAGACGAGTGCGGCGACCGCGATGTAGAGGCCGATCGTCCACGAGGCGCCCGTGGAGCGCAGCAGCGCCTCGGCGATCATCGGAGCGAAGGCCCCACCCATGATGGCGCCCAGCGCGTAGCCGATCGAGACGCCCGAGTAGCGGACGTTCGCGGGGAACATCTCGGCGTAGAGCGCCGCCTGCGGCCCGTACGACAGCCCGAGGCCGAGGGTCATCACGAACAGCGCGACGAAGTACCAGAAGATGTTCGCGGTGTCGATGAGGAACCACATCGGTACGGCCCAGATCGCCAGCAGCAGGTAGCCGAGCTGGAAGGTGCGGATGCGCCCCAAGCGGTCAGACAGCCGGCCGCCCCACAGGGTGAAACCGAGCCAGCCGAAGGATGCCAGGGTCGTCGCCAGCAGCACGGTCGGGCGTTCCATCCCGAGGGTCGAGACCGAGTAGGTGGCGAAGAACGCGATGAGCAGGTAGCCGGCGGCGTTGTTGCCGATGAACACGAAGGCCGTCAGGGCGACCTCGCGCCAGTTCTTGCGGAAAAGCTGCCCGAGCGGGGCGGAGGACTCCTTGCGGCGGCGCACGAGGTCTTCGAACACCGGGCTCTCCTCCACCGCGCGGCGGATGAGGTAGCCGACGACGATGAGCACGATCGAGAACAGGAACGGCACACGCCACCCCCAGGCGAGGAAGGCCTCGGCCGACATCGACGAGGTGAGGATCCACAGGGTCGCGGTGGCCAGGATCATCCCCACCGGGACGCCGATCTGCGGGTACGCCCCGAAGTACCCGCGACGGTGGACGGGGGCGTGCTCGACCGAGAGCAGCGCCGCACCACCCCACTCGCCGCCGGCCGAGAAGCCCTGCAACACCCGCAGCAGGATGAGCAGGACGGGGGCGGCCACACCGATCGCGGCGTAGGTCGGCAGCACCCCGATGAGGGCCGTCGACACGCCCATCATGACGAGCGTCAGCACGAGCATCTTCTTCCGGCCGAGGCGGTCGCCGAGCCATCCGGCGACGACGGCGCCGAGCGGGCGGAAGAGGAACGAGATACCGATCGTGGCGAACGAGAGCACCTGGGCGATCGCGGGGTCGCTCTGCGCGAGGGGCGCGAGGAACAGGGGCGCGAGCACGAGCCCGGCCGCCTGGGCGTAGATGAAGAAGTCGTACCACTCGATCGAGGTGCCCACGAGGGTCCCGGCGAGCACACGCCGTTCCTCTCGTTTCATCCCGGTGGCAGGGGCGGATGCCGAGGTCAGCGTGGCCATGAGAACTCCGTCGTTCTGTGGGGCAGGTGAAAAACTCGTTCGACACCGTTACCGACCGAGCGTTCAGTAATAGTGTCAGAGGGATGCGCCCCCGACAAGAGGGCGCCGGAAGGAGCCTCCATGACGCCCTGGACCATCACCCCCGGCGCCCTCGACGAACGTCTCGGCATCATCGTGACCGAACAGTCCGCGGATCGGGTCTGCGCATCGATGCCCGTCCGAGGAAACACGCAATCGCTCGGTCGTCTGCACGGCGGCGCGACGGCCGCACTGTCCGAGGCGGTGGGATCGTGGGCGGCCATGATCCATGCCTCGACCCTGGGCATGGTCTGCGTCGGTGTCGACCTGAACATCACGCACCATCGCGGGGCGAAAGACGGCCGCATCCACGCCGTGGCCACACCCGCCCATCGTGGTCGACGCATGGCCACCTACGACGTCCGCGTGGTCGACGACGAGGACCGCCTGATCGCCACGGCGCGGATCACCAACCTGCTGGTCGATCCCGCCTGATCGACGACTGTCGTCTCACGGCGCGCACCGTCTCTGCCATTGTGGATCGCATGGAGAAGATCCGAGGGGTTGCGCCGCCCCCAAGCGGCGCAACCCCTCGCCCGTCGCCGTCAGACCCGAACATCGGACGACGGGCGTATGGGTGCCTTCTCGAAGCCGGAGTCGGCACCCACCCCCGCATATGTCGTGTCGGTCGTGGGCCGTTCCTTACACACCGACCCAGAATTCGTCTCCCGCGCGCCTCGGTAAGGTTCGCCGCCTCACCGACACAGCCTCGGTACACGCACGAGGAAAGACAGCGGTGACGGACGACGCAGATTTCGTGGCGCTCTTCCGTGAGCACTACACCGCCGTTCGGCGATTCGTCGAGCGGCGAGTGTCGGACCGCGAGGCCGCCGACGACCTCACGATGGAATGCTTCGAGATCGCGTGGCGCAAGCGCGACCCGCGCGAGCCGTTCGGTCTTCCGTGGCTGTACCGCACGGCGCGCAACCTCATCGCGAACGAGTACCGACGACGAGACCGGGAGGGGGCACTGTGGACGCACATCGAGGACCAGGTGCGCACCCTGTCGAACGAGTCGGAGGGCGAGATGATCGAGCGGCTCGTGGACGCGATCCGAGGACTCTCCGAGAAGGAGCGCGAGATCCTCTGGCTCACGTACTGGGAAGACCTGCCGGCCGCCGACGTCGGTGTCGTCGTCGGGGCGAGCGCGGGTACCGTGTGGACCCGGTTGAATCGTGTGCGCGCCAAACTCCGCCCGCTCCTTTCCGCAGCGCCCCTGTCCGCGGAGGAGGTGTTCGATGAACGACGATGAGCTCACCCGCGCGGTGCGCCGGCTCGACCCGGCGCGCACGCCCCTGGACGCCCCCATCCCCCTCGACGCCGAGCGCCGGGCTCGCGCTTTCGCCCGCACCGCGCGTCCGCCGCGCCGCCGACCCGCCTACGCCGCCTGGGGCTCAGCCGCTGCGGTCGTCGTCCTCGTGCTCGCGATCGTCACCGGAGTCCTGTGGATGCCGGGGAGCCCGGCATCCGCCCTCACCCCGGAACCACTCGTGTTCACCTCGATCTCGGAGGACGCGTCCCAGGTGATCGCGCAGGCGCAGGAGCGGTTGACCGACGGGTCGGGCCCCTCCTCACCCGAGCGACGGTCGCTTTCGCTCGGGTGGTACTACAGCGGTTCGCCCGACGAGGCCGAGGCGACGGTGTTCCGCCGCGAGTGGATCGACGTGCGGTGGAACGAGGACCTCTCCGGCTCGGTCGTGACGACGGCCGCAGAGGCCACCAACGCAGCGGGCGACACCGTCCCCACCGGCGATCCGACGCCCGGAACCGTGGTGGGCGACCTGCAGTTCGTGCAGAACCAGTTCTCGCCGCTCTCGCGCAACACCCCCGAGCCCACCGTCGAGGCGATGCGGGCTCTCGTGCTCACCTCGACCGGCGCCGGCGAGCAGTTGACGGCGGGCGACGCGATGCTCGGCGCCCGGGCGCTCCTGGGCGAGTGGACCCTCACCGGTGCCCAGCAGGCCGCTCTGCTCGAGGTGGTCGCTCAAGCCCCCGGGCTGCGCGTCGTCGGGACGGCGTTCGACCGACTCGGCCGCCCGGTCGTCGGTCTCGCCGCGGTACCGTCCGGGCTCACCACCTCCGAGGCGACGCTGCTGCTGTCCGCCGACACGGGCCGCATCGTCGGATTCGAATCCGAACTGCTCGCCGACAACGAGAACCTCAAACTACCCGCGGGCTCGATCACCGACTACACCCTCTGGGACGTCCTCGACAGAAAGGCCGAGACCGAATGACCTCGACAGACGAACTGCACCCCGACATCGCCGCGGCTCTCGCCCAGATCCCCGGCGGGGTCGTCATCGACTCCCATCACGCGGAGTGGCCGGAGCTGGGCATGACCATCGACGTCCCCTCCGACCACGAGGACGCCGTCGGCAGCTGCGCCACCGGGAACGTGTGCGCGTTCAGCGGGTCGAGCCTGTCGGGCACGCGGGTGTCGTACTCGACGTGCGGCACGTACTCCCCCAGCATCACCGTGCGTTCGATCGCCAACGCGCGCTCCGCCGGGTACCTGCAGGCCCGTTCCTCGTCGGGGTCGGTGCTCGCCACCGCGATCGCCACGTCATGGGCGAACGTCTCGGGCTCGGTCGCGACGCTGAACTGCGTGCCCTGACCCCCGGTCAGCGCCAGGGGCGCTCCGATCGGCGCTGCCAGTAGTCGACGGGGTCGGTCGCGAGCCTCCCCGCGGTGTCGACCGGTCGTGCACGCGCGCCTCGGCGCAGGTGCGCGAGCGTGGTCGCGCCGCTCAGCACGATGTCGGCCCAGGGCTGCGCCAACGCGGCACCGAGGGCGAAGACATCGGACGGCATTCCGGATGCCAGGGCCTCGAGGCGACTCCCCGATTCGGCGCGGGCGAGCTCGCCGTTGGCGAGGGCCTCTTTGACGACGATCGTCCACCCGGCGTCGTGGGCGTTCTGCAACGCGGGGGCGACCGAGGGCTCGAGGAGGTTCCACGTCGACTGCACGACCGAGAACGGGGAGTCCTCGAGCGCGAGGGCGGTGCGGATCACCTCGCCCTGGTGCGGGCCGCTGGTCGACAGGCCGACCCGCACGCCGCCGGCCCGCAGCCCGCGCAGCCGATCGAGCAGCTCGGTGTCGGCGAGAGCCGTGCTCTCGGGCGTCACCGAGTGGATCAGGTAGAAGTCGGGGGCCGACCCCAGGGCCTCGAGCGTCTCGGGCCACTGCCGGTCGAACATGGCGACCGAGTGCTCTTTGCGCTCGTGCACGGCGGCATCCATCTTCCATTCCCCGACGTAGGCGTAGCCCCACTTCGACCCCACGATGAGGTGCTCGCGCCGGCCCGGGTGGGCCGCGAGCCACGATCCCAGGAACTCCTCGGCCAGACCGTAGGAGCGGGCGGCGTCGACGTATCGGATGCCGAGCGCCCACGCCTCGTCGAGCAGCAGGTGCGCGCGCTCTCGCATCGCGTCGACAGTGCGCTCGGCGGGGTCACCGAGGTCGCTGTCGCGCGCGGTGGTGATGTAAGCCGGGCGGCCGACGGCGGCGAGGCCGAGACCCAGACGGGCGGAGGTGACGTGCATGCCTCGACGCTAGCGTCCGCGCGTATCGCCCGCTTCAGTGGCGACGCTGCCGGTGCACCTCGACCGCGCTGAGCAGGATGGCCGACCCCGAGAACACCACCGACACCGCGAGGGCGAGGGTCAGCGCGCGGGCGAAAGCGCCCGGGTCCCCCGCCGGATCCCCGGGGCCCGTAGCCTGCGCCGCACCCACGACCGCCAGCGCGAAGGTCGTCCCCAGCACCGTCTGTCCGATGGACGATCCCACCCGCTGAGCCGTCTGGACGACTCCGCCGGCGACGCCGCCTCGGCGGGGGTCGACATCGGCGAGGGTCAGCGTCTGGTTCGGGGTGACGATCGCCCCACCCGCGACCCCGAGGACGAACAGGGGCACGCACAGGCGCAGGATGACTCCCACCGGGTCGGTCGCGTCGGCACCGGACTGCACGAGGAGCCCCAGCACGATCGTGACCCCGGTGAACACCGCGACCGCGCCGACGAGCAGCGGGCGGCCCACGCGCGAGACGAAGCGCCCGGCCACGGGTGCTCCCACCACCGAGCCGATGGCGTAGGCCGTGACTCCCAGCCCCGACTGCAGAGCGGTGAAACCGAGGCCGTTCTGGTAGTACAGCGCGAGCACGAGGGGGATCCCGGTGTTGCTGCAGAAGAAGACGACGGCGAAGACGACACCCGTGACGAACGAGCGGACGCGGAACAGGCGCAGATCCAGCAGGGGCCCGGCATCCGCCTTCGTCAGGCGCGCCTCATGCCGCACGAGCGCGAAGAGGAACCCCGCGGCGGGGAGCAGGAGCAGGAGCGTCACGGGGCCGCCACCCTGGCCCGTCTCGACGATGGGGAACAGCAGGCACAGCACACCCGCGCCGAGCAGGAGCGCGCCGAGCAGATCGATCTGGCGAGCGGATGCCGTGGGAGACGGCTCATCGGCGGGAACCCACCGGCGAGCGAGCAGCACGGCCGCGATCCCGACCGGCACGTTGATGAAGAAGACCAGCCGCCAGCCGATGTCGGGGCCACCAGCCGAGATGAGCAGACCCGCGATCACCGGACCGAGCGCCGTCCCCGCACCGACGGTGAGGCCGAGCCTGCCGAAGGCCCGCCCTCTCTCCCACGCGGGGAAGGCGTTCTGGATGAAGCCCGACACCTGCGGGCCCATCATGCCGCCGAACAGCCCCTGGACGACCCGGGCCGCGATGAGGAGCCCCGCGTTCGGCGCCAGACCGACAGCCGCACTGGCGGTCACGAACCCGAGCACGGCGATCGTGAAGATGCGCCGCCGACCCCGCTGGTCGCCCAGCCGTCCCCCGATGACGGGGACCAGTGCGAAGGCGAGCACGTAACCGGTCACGATCCACTGCAGCTCATTCGAACCCGCCCCGGTGGAGCGCCCGATCGAGGGCAGGGCGACGTTGGTGACGCTGACGTCGAGGAGGGCGGCGAACTGCCCCATGAGCATGACCGACAGCGCGCTCCAGCGGCGAGGGTCGGGAGCGGGGGTGGATGCCGTCATGCGGCCTCCGCCACCGGAGCGGAGCCCGCGGCGACGCGAGGGATCGGCATGGGCCGAGCCTATGCCCGAGGCGACACGTCGGGGCCCGCGGCCTCTCCGGGGGAACACCGCGGCGACGCGGGGAGTTGTCCTCGGCAACGACCGACGAGTGGAACGCGATGACGTACAGAGACCCCTACGACGACACGGCGCAGCCGATCTGCCCCTCGTGCGGCGTGACGATGCACCCGCTTCTCGAGCAGGGCGGCGGCGCCGACGAGTGCCGCGAGTGCGGGTTCCAGCTGGAGTGGTCCGCCCCGGGGCACGTCCGCGACGACGACGACGACGACCGACCCCGCGACCGCTGGGCCGACGAGTCCTAGCCCCGAGCCACGCGTGTCGTCGCCGGAGCAGGTGGGCGACGAGAGCAGGCCGATTCCGTGCGGATCCACCTGCGCCCAGGGCAGCGCCCGTTCTCGTGGTGCGGATGCCGCGGCGGCGGCCTCAGCGTTCCAGGACGACCGCGAGACCCTGCCCGACACCGATGCAGATCGCGGCGACCGCGACACCCCCGCCTCGGCGCTTCAGCTCGTGCGCCGCGCGCGCGATGATGCGCCCGCCCGAGGCCCCCAGCGGGTGGCCGATCGCGATCGCTCCCCCGTTCTCGTTGAGGCGGGCGGGGTCGAGCTCGGTCCACAGCTTCGCGCACGCCAGGGTCTGCGACGCGAATGCCTCGTTGAGCTCGACGAACGACACGTCGGCCCAGGTCTTGCCGGCGCGGGCGAGGGCGCGGTTGGCCGCCTCGACCGGGGCGACACCGAACACATCGGGGTCGTTGCCGAATGCGGCCCGACCCGCGATGCGCGCGAGGGGCTCGGCATCCAGGATCCCCTCCGCTCCCAGCAGCACGGCCGAGGCCCCGTCGTTAATGGGCGAAGAGTTTCCCGCCGTGACCGTGCCGTCCTTGCGGAAGGCAGGTCGCAGACCCGCGAGCACCTCGGCGGTCGAATCGTCGCGGATGCCCTCGTCACGCGCGAGCGCGTGCCCCTCGACCTGCACGATCTCATCGTCGAAGCGTCCCTCTGCCCACGCCGCGGCAGCGAGACGGTGGCTGCGCGCGGCGAAAGCGTCCTGCTGCTCTCGGGAGATGTCGTAGATCTCGGCGAGCTTCTCGGCGCTCTCGCCGTTCGAGATCGTCCAGTCCGCCCTCAGACGCGGGTTGGTCATGCGCCAGCCGATCGAGGTGTTCCACATCGTCTGGTTCGCCGCGGGGAAGGGCCGCGGGCTCTTCTCGACCACGAAGGGGGCACGGGTCATCGACTCGACGCCGCCGGCGAGGACGACGTCGGCATCGCCGGCCTCGATCGCGCGGGAGCCCTGGATCACGGCATCCAGCGACGATCCGCACAGCCGGTTGATCGTCGTCCCGGGCACCGACGAGGGAAAGCCCGCCAGGAGGGCGCCGAAACGCGCGACGTTGCGGTTGTCCTCCCCCGCCTGGTTCGCATCGCCGAAGATCACGTCTTCGATGCGCGCGGGGTCGATACCGGTGCGCTCGACGACGGATGCCATGACGGTGGCCGCGAGGTCGTCGGGGCGCACGTCGGCGAAGGCCTTGCCGTGGCGAGCGAAGGGGGTGCGGACGGCGTCGTAGACGAAGGATGCGGGCATGTCTCAGGCCTCCAGGCTCAGACCGAGCAGGGACTCGATCTCTTCGTGCGTGTTGTCGCCGAAAAGCTCCCGCACGCGGAAGCCGTCGGGGGTGACGTCGAAGACGCCGTGGTCGGTGTAGACCCGCGAGACGCAGCCCACGCCCGTGAGGGGATAGCTGCAGGCGGCGACGAGCTTGGGCTCGCCGCCCTTGGTGAGCAGGTCGGTCATGACGTAGACGTCTTTCGCGCCGATCGCGAGGTCCATGGCGCCGCCCACCGCGGGGATGGCGCCGGGCTCGCCGGTCGACCAGTTGGCGAGATCGCCGCCGGCCGACACCTGGAACGCCCCCAGCACGCACACGTCGAGGTGCCCGCCGCGCATCATCGCGAACGAGTCGGCGTGGTGGAAGTACGCAGCCCCCGCGAGCGCGGTGACCGGCTGCTTGCCCGCGTTGATGAGGTCGGGGTCGATGCGCCCGCGCTCGGGAGCGGGACCCATGCCGAGCATGCCGTTCTCGGTGTGCAGGACGATCTCGAGTCCCGCCGGCAGGTAGTCGGCGACCAGGGTCGGAGCACCGATGCCGAGGTTGACGACCGCGCCCTCGGGAATGTCGGATGCCACGCGGGCGGCGAGATCGCGCCGCGAGATGCGAGTTGTCATTTCTCCTCCTCGGATGCCAGAGCCCGGCCCTCGATGTCGACGCCGCCGACGAACGCGCCGTCGCGGAGCCATGCGCGCTCCCCGACCGCGACCACGCGATCGACGTAGAGACCCGGGGTGACGACCGACTCGGGATCGAGCGAGCCGAGCTCGACGATCTCGTCGACCTGGACGATGGTCGTGGCCGCAGCCGCAGCCATGATGGGGCCGAAGTTGCGTGCGGTCTCGCGATAGACGAGGTTGCCCCAGCGGTCGGCGGCGCGGGCGCTGATCAGGGCGGCATCCGCACGGATGGGGTATTCGAGCACGTAGTCGCGGCCGTCGATGCGCCGCGTCTCCTTGCCCTCGGCGAGCTGCGTCCCGAAGCCGGTGGGGGTGAAGAACCCGCCGATGCCGGCGCCGGCGGCGCGGATGCGCTCGGCGAGATTGCCCTGCGGCACGAGCTCGAGCTCGACCTTGCCGTCGCGGTACAGCCCGTCGAAGACCCACGAGTCACTCTGGCGCGGGAAGGAGCAGATCATCTTGCGCACCTGCCCGGCCGCGAGCAGGGCGGCCAAGCCGGTGTCGCCGTTGCCCGCGTTGTTGTTGACGACGGTGAGATCGCGCGCGCCGTGGGCGATGAGCGCGTCGATCAGCTCGACGGGCTGACCCGCGCGGCCGAAGCCGCCGATCATCACGGTCGCGCCGTCGGCGATACCGGCGACGGCCGCCTCGAGGTCGGGAACGGTCTTGTCGATCATGCGGAGCATCCTTGCTTGTTCGCTCTGCGTACATGCGTACGTTCTGCGAACAGGATACGCCGACCACCGCGAAGACGGCAAGGGAGGACCGCTCTGGGCCCGCAGCCGGGATTCAGACCAGGCGGAGGTCCGCGTCGATCTCGGCCGCGGCGGCCCGCAGTGCCGGCAGGCACCGCTCTCGCCACTCGTCCGCATCCCCGCGAGAGCTGGCCGAGATGTTCACCGCCGCAACCACCGCCCCGGAGCGGTCGTGAACGGGCGCCGCGAGGGAGCGCAGCCCCTCTTCGAGCTCGCCGTCCACGAGAGCCCACCCCTGAGTACGCACCGCCTCGAGCTCGACAGCGATCGCATCGACGTCCGTCCGCGTGCGCGGGGTGAGAGGGGCCGGGTGCGAAGCGGTCACGACTTCTCGCGCGTCCGCGTCGGGAAGCGCCGCGAGCAGCACGCGCCCCATGCTGGTCGCGTAGGCGGGGAAACGCGTGCCGATCGTGATGCCGACGCTCATGATCCGTCGCGTGGGAACGCGGGCGACGTAGACGATGTCGGCCCCGTCGAGCACGGCCGACGAGACGCTCTCCCCCACCTCGCGCGACAGACGCTCGAGATGCGGCTGGGCCAGCGCCGGCAGCGAGAGCGCGGAGAGGTAGCTGAAGCCGAGCTCGAGAACGCGCGGCGTCAGCGAGAAGACCCGACCGTCGGCGCGCACGTAACCCAGGGTCTCGAGCGTCTGGAGGAACCGGCGGGCCGCGGCACGGGTCAGATCGGCGCGGCGGGCGACGTCGCTGAGGGTCAGCGCCGGGTTCTCGGCGTCGAAGGCCCGGATCACCTCAAGACCGCGAGCGAGGGATTGGACGAACTCTCCCGAATCACTCACGCGGCTCACCCTATCGGGGCGCCGTGAGGACCTCGTGCGGGAACGCGTCGGAGAGAAGCGAAAGCCGCCCCGGAGGACGGCTTTGCGGCGAATATGTAGCGGGAGCGGGGCTTGAACCCGCGACCTCACGATTATGAGTCGTGCGCTCTCACCAACTGAGCTACCCCGCCGCACGGCATCCTGGATTCAGATGAGGATGCCTTGAGCCCCGAGTCAGGATTGAACTGACGACCCCTTCCTTACCATGGAAGTGCTCTGCCACTGAGCTATCGGGGCGTACCCGGATCGCTCCGGGCAACTAGAAGAGAATATCAGACCTCGACACTCTCTTACGAATCGAGCCTCAGCCGCCGGCGTGCTGACGCAGCCACGCGATGGGGTCGATCGGGGTCGTGCCGTTCTGGAGGATCTCGACGTGCGTGTGCGCGCCGAACGATCGACCCGTGTTGCCGGTGCGTCCGAGGAACTGGCCGACGTGCACCTTCTCGCCCGGGGTGACCTGGAGCGAGCCGTACTGCATGTGGCCGTACCGGCTCGAGACGAGCTGTCCGTCGATCACGTGGTCGATCAGCACGGTCACACCGAAGGCGCCACCCTGCTCGGTCGCGATGCGGACGGTGCCGTCGGCGATCGCCTGCACGGGCGCACCCTCGCCGGGAACGAAGTCGGCACCCTCGTGGAAGCCGCCGTCGCGCATGCCGAAGCCGTACGAGATCGAGACGCCGACCGCGAAGGGCCATTGGATGGGCGACGTCGGGTTGTTGACGTAGAAGTTGGTGGGGTACTTGATGCCCGAGTCGACGGCCATCTTGGAGTACGTGGTGGCGCTGTAGCCGTCCGCGCGGTCGACGACCGCGGCCTGCGACTGGGCCGGGGCGACGTACGCCTGGATCGCCCCGTCGGACGAGGCGACGTCTCCGCCGACCGCGAGACGCGTGGTCGCGGTGTCGGCGACCGGAGCGGTGATGCTGTCGGTGCCGCTCGCCGAGGCGATGGCGCTGACCGGCATGGTCATGCCCACGGTGAGGAGTCCGACGACGCCCATGACGCCGACCGAGAACGAGGTCGCGGCGATGCGGCGGACGTTGCGGCGGGTGCGGGGAGCGGCCGCGGCGGGCAGCCCCTCCGACACCGGCTCGGGAGCGGGGGCGACGGGAGCCGCCTGCTGCGTGGGCGTCTCGCCGGTGAACGAGAACAGGCGCGCGGCGGTGGCGAATTCATCGGCCACGGTGTCGTCAGCGGGGAACGCGGCGGCGGCGACGGGCTCGATAGCGGCCTGTTCGAGCGGCTTCGACGCGCGCGCCGCGGCCGGCTCGGCGGCAGCGACGACCGGCTCGGCCACAGCCTCGTCGGCGGTCGAATCGAGGATGACCGACGCCTGGGGGCGACGGCGCGACCGACGGCTCACGGGAAGCGTGATGGGCGAGGTCGGGAGGGACACCGGGGTGGTGGCGACGGCGCCGTCCGCGCTCTGCAGGATGACGGCGACGTCGTCGGCACGACGCTGCTCGTCGACGACGGTGACGTCGAGGGCGTCGGAGGCCGCGGCATCCGGAGTCTGCTCGGCGGGAGCCGCGGCGGCGGCGCGAGGCGGCAGCGTGGGCTCGATGGTCGCGGCGATGACGGTGCCGACGACGGCAGCGGCGACGCTCTCGATCAGCTCGGACTGAGAGGCGGCGTCGGCGTCGACCGGGGCGGGGTCGGCGCCCTGCGGCTCGGCGGCGGGGGCCTCGAGCGTGGCGACGGGGGTCTCGCTCGCGGAGCGACGGCGCATCTCGGCTCGGGTCAGCCGGGGGGTCGTCTCGGGAGCGGGCGTGGGGAGGGGGCGACGAGACCGTCGGGTGACGGCGGGCTCAGTCTCAGAGGCTTCTGACGGCAACGCGGAAGGGCTCTCGTGTCGTGTCGCGAACGCGACGGCTTCGGGCTGTAGGGGCTTGGCCATCTCCGCAGGTTCGGGTTGCGGAAGATAACGAACTGGTAAACACCCTACCTCGGCTGATCTGAGAATGCCATGGGCGCGGCCCCTGTCACCGCTCGTAGTCGAGGAGCGGCTCGAGACGGCGGTAGAACTCCGGCCCCGCGGCGATCACCATGCCGTTGCCGGGGCGTCCGCCGGGCGCTCCCCCGACGACTCCGCCCGCTTCGGCGACCAGCAGCGCGCCGGCGGCGTGATCCCACGGCTGCGTGCCGCGCTCGTAATACGCGTCGACGCGACCGGCGGCCACCGAGGCCAGATCGAGGGACGCCGCGCCGATACGGCGCACGTCACGGGCGATCGGCATGACACGCGACAGCTGCTCCAGGGCCGGACCGTGGGTCTCGGGGTTGTACCCGAAACCGGTGGCGACGAGTCCCCCGGCGGGGCCCACCTCGGCGACCGACAGGCGCTGGTCGCCGAGCCAGGCGCCCCCACCGCGCGAGGCGCGGAAGAGCTCGCCCGTCACGGGGTTGAAGACCGCCCCGGCGAGCGCGGTCCACGACGCGGTCTCGGCGGTGCCCTCGACAGCGGCGATGCTCACGGCCCAGGCCGGGATCCCGTAGGCGTAGTTGACGGTGCCGTCGATGGGATCCACGACCCACGTGATGCCGCTCGTTCCCTTTTCGGCGCCGGATTCCTCGCCGAAGAAGCCGTCGTCCGGACGCTCTCGCGCGAGCTCCGCGCGAATGAAGGCCTCGACCTCGCGGTCGGCGGCGGTGACGATGTCGGCGGCCGCCGATTTGGTCGCGGCGACCGTTACTCCCTCGCGACGGCGACGGTGGGCGAGTTCACCGGCCTCCCGAGCGATACGCGTGGCGATCTCGAGCAGGTCGGCTGCGGAAGTCATGGCATCCAGGCTACGTGCGCCACCCCCTTCGGCGAATTCGCCGCTGTCGTTAGCGTGGGCTCATGACCGCTTCGGATTCTCGCCGGTACGACGTCGTCATCGTGGGGGGCGGGCACAACGCCCTCGTCGCCGCGGCCTATCTCGCCCGGGCAGGGCGCAGCGTGGTGGTGATCGAGAGATCGGATGCCGTGGGCGGCGCCGCCGTGTCGGAGCGCCCGTGGGCGGGTGTCGATGCGCGCCTGTCGCGCTACTCGTACCTGGTGAGCCTGCTGCCGCAGAAGGTCATCGACGACCTGGGTCTGCGCGTCGACCTGCGCCGCCGCCGCTACTCCTCCTACACACCCGACCCGGCCGATCCCACGCGCGGGATCCTCGTCGATACGCGGGATGCCGAGGCGACGGCCGCCTCGTTCGCGCGCACCCTCGGCGACGCGGAGGAGGCCGAGCGCTTCGCGGCGTTCGGCGAGCGCCTCGCCCCGGTGGCCCGGGCGGTCTTCCCGACGATGACCGAGCCGCTGCCCACGGCGGACGAACTGCGCGAACGCGTGGGCGACGACGAGCTGTGGGAGGCCCTCACCACCCGCCCGCTCGGCGACCTGCTGCGCTCTTCGTTCGAGAGCGATCTGGTGCGCGGTATCGCCCTCACCGACGCGCTCATCGGCACCTTCGCCTCGTCCGACGACCCCTCCCTCGCGCAGAACCGCTGCTTCCTCTACCACGTGATCGGCGGCGGGACGGGAGATTGGGACGTCCCCGTGGGTGGCATGGGCGCGGTCACGGCCGAACTCGAACGCGCCGCTCGCGAAGCGGGGGCCGAGATCGTCACCGGCGTCGAGGTCATCTCGATCTCACCCGACGGCGACGTGCACACCATGACCGACCGCTCCGACGTCTTCCACGGCGACCTCGTGCTCAGCGGCGTCGGCCGCGCCGTCCTCGACCGCCTGCTGGCTGCGGGCGGCGCCGCCACGACGAGGGCGGAGGAGCCGGAGGGTGCGCAGGTGAAGGTCAACATGCTGCTCTCGCGGCTGCCGCGACTGCGAGACGAATCGGTGACCCCCGAAGCGGCGTTCTCGGGCACCTTCCACGTCAACGAGACCATGACCCAGTTGGATGCCGCTCACGTGGCGGCATCCGGAGGGCTCATCCCGGAGCCTCTCCCGGTCGAGATCTACTGCCACTCGCTCACCGACCCGTCCATCCTCGGTGAGGAGCTGCGCGCGTCGGGCGCGCAGACGCTCACGATGTTCGGCCTGCAGGTGCCGCACCGGCTCATCGCCGACACCGACCCGGTCGCCGCGGGAGCACGACTGCTGGCCGCCGCCCAGGCGTCGCTGGAGTCGGTGCTCGCCGAGCCGCTGCGCGACTGCATCCTGCGGGCGCCCGACGGCCGGCTCTGCATCGAGGCCCGCACGACCAGCGACCTTGAAGCCACGCTCAACATGGCCGGCGGCGACATCTTCCACGGCGCCCTCTCGTGGCCGTGGCTCGACGCGCCCGCCGACTCCCCCGCCGCGCGCTGGGGAGTGGCGACGCCGCACGCGCGGGTCTTGCTGTGCGGTTCGAGCGCTCAGCGCGGCGGGGCGGTGAGCGGCATCGGGGGTCAGAACGCGGCGATGGCGGCGTTGGAGATCCTCGGTCGGTGAGGGCCGGGGCCGGGGCCTCCCCCGTCCTGCGGAGGTTCTGCGGGACACACCGCTCAGGCCCTCACCGTGCCTGGCGTGTCACCGCCGAACTCCGCACGACGGTCCGCCATGGGCGCGGAGCGTCTCGACGATCTGGGCGACGGCATCCATCAATGCCAGTGTCGACGGCCCAGCGTAGCCGAACACGACCGGCCGCCGGGGCGGGTCGACAGGTACCCCTCCCCCGCGAAGATCTCGTACGCGGCGACCGCGGTCCCGCGGCGTCGGGAACGACGTAGCCGCCACCCGGATCCTCGACGTGCCTGTCGTGCGCGCCGTCCTGCGGACTCCGACCCCGACACGCCGACCCACACCACCCCGACCCGGCGGGTCGCCACCGGTCTCCGCCGGACGGTACGCCCGCGGCACCGTCCCGGGCCCACCGAAGAGGCGGGGCCGCCCCGAAGGAACGGCCCCGCCGTCGGGGGGGATCAGCCGACCAGCGGCGGCACCTCGTACCGGCGCGGCGTCCCGAAGCGGTGCGCGGTGATCGACACGGCCTGCTCGCGCAGGAACGGCAACAGCTCGACGTGCCCGGCGCGGGTGACGTCGCCTGCGTAGAGGGCGACCGAGGGCGAGCCGTTCGTCGCCTCGGCCACCGCCACAGGCGATCCGCCGAGCAGGCGGATGCGGCCACCCGTCCGGGCCAGCCGCGCAGCGCGGCGACCCCACTCGGCGGCGTCTTCGACCGCGGCGCGGACGCCGACGCCCTCGAGCCAGGCACGCACCGCGGGCGAGAGCTCGCGAGCCGTGCTCACCGTCACGGCCGACCCGACGCGGACACCCGCGGCGACCACGCGCACGAGCGCAGCCTCCGACGCGTCCTCGACGCGCACGGTCACCGGAACCGCGGCGTAGCGGAGCACGTTCTGCTCCGACTCCAGGCCGGTCACGTCACGGGCGAGCGAGAACTCCCCGGCCCACGCGGCGGCATCGCTCGAGAGGGCGGATGCCACCCACTCGCGGTCCGCGGCGGGCACGGCCGCCAGCGCCGGGGCGGCGAGGGCGTCGGGCGTGCGGGGCGACGAGGTCTCGGCATCCGCCCACGTTCCGAAGCCGAACAGGTAGTGCGGTCCGCCGGCCTTGGTGCCCGCGCCGACGGCGGACTTCTTCCAGCCGCCGAAGGGCTGGCGCTGCACGATGGCGCCGGTGGTGCCGCGGTTGACGTAGACGTTGCCGGCCTCGATGCGCGCGAGCCAGGTGTCGATCTCGGACGAATCCAGCGCGTGCAGGCCCGAGGTGAGGCCGTACTCGATGGCGTTGACGATCTCGATCGCGTCGTCGAGGGTCTCGGCGGTCATGATGCCGAGCACGGGACCGAAGTACTCGGTGCGGTGGAACTCGCTGCCGGGCTGCACGCCCTCGCGGATGCCGGGCCGCCACAGCATCCCCTCGTCGTCGAGGCGCTTCGGCTCGACCACCCAGCGCTGGCCGGGCTCGAGCGACGTCAACGCGCGCAGCAGCTTTCCCTGAGCGGGCTCGATGAGGGGTCCGATGCGCGAGGCCTCGTCCCACGGCATACCGACCTCGAGCGAGGTGACGGCATCGACGAGCTGGTCGCGGAAGCGCCGCGAGCGCGCCACCGATCCGACGAGCACGACGAGGGATGCCGCGGAGCACTTCTGGCCCGCGTGGCCGAAGGCCGACATCGCGACGTCTTTCGCGGCGAGGTCGAGGTCGGCACTCGGCGTGACGATCACGGCGTTCTTGCCGCTCGTCTCGGCCAAGAGCGGCAGGTCGGGGCGGAACGAGCGGAAGAGCTCCGCCGTCTCGTAGGCGCCGGTGAGCACGACCCGCTCGACGGCGGGGTGCGTGAGCAGCTGACGACCGAGATCGTTCTCGGACACCTGCACGAGCTTGAGCACCTCACGGGGAACCCCCGCCTCCCACAGCGCCTCGACCATGACGGCGCCGGAGCGCTCGGCGAGACCCGCGGGCTTGATGACCACGGCGGAACCGGCGGCGAGCGCGGCGAGGGTCGAGCCCGCGGGGATCGCGACGGGGAAGTTCCACGGCGGGGTGACCACGGTGACACCGACCGGGGTGAAGGTCGCGCCGTCGACGGCCTCGAGAGTGCGCGCCTGCTCGGCGTAGTAGTGGGCGAAGTCGATCGCCTCCGACACCTCGGGGTCGCTCTGCTCGATGACCTTGCCGCACTCGGCGCCCATGATCTCGAGCAGGTCGGCGCGACGCTTCTCGAGCGCGTCGCCCGCGCGGTGCAGGATCTCCGCGCGCTTCGCGGCTCCGAGCTCGCGCCAGCCCGCGGCAGCCGTCGCGGCATCCTGGATCAGTGCGTTCAGCGTGGCTTCGTCGGTGACCGTGTGGTCGGCGATGGTCCGCGCGCCGAGCGGCGAGTCCTCCATGCGCGCGACGATCGCCCGCGACCAGTCGCGGTTCGCCTCGATCGCCGGGTCGGAGTCGGGGGTGTTGCGGAAGCCGTGCGCGGGGGCGAGAGGGGCCTCGGCCGAGCGGTCCTGCACCCGGTTCGAGGCGGGAACGCCCTCGGGCATGTCGGCGAGGGATGCCAAGAAGCGGTCACGCTCGCGAGAGAACAGCGCCTCGTGGGTGTCGAGGTCGAACACCGCCGACATGAAGTTCTCGCTCGATGCGCCCTCTTCGAGGCGGCGGATCAGGTACGCGATCGCGACGTCGAACTCCTGCGGGTGCACGACGGGGGTGTAGAGCAGGATCGAACCGACCGTGCGGCGGACGACGGACTGCTGCGCGGTCGCCATGCCGAGAAGCATCTCGACGTCGATGCTGCCGGTGACTCCGCGACGCTCGGCGAGGAGCCAGGCGAGGGCGACGTCGAACAGGTTGTGGCCGGCGACGCCGATCCGCACGTTGGTCGTGTGCTCGGGGCGCAGCGCGTAGTCGAGGACGGCCTTGTACGAGGCGTCGGTCGCCTGCTTCGAGGGCCAGGTGGCGAGCGGCCAGTCGTGCACGTCGGCATCCACCCGCTCCATCGGCAGGTTCGCGCCCTTGACCACGCGCACCTTGATGGGGGCTCCCCCGGATGCCACGCGCGCGGCGGTCCACTCCTGCAGGCGGATCATCGCGGCGAGCGCGTCGGGCAGATAGGCCTGCAGCACGATGCCGGCCTCGACGCCGTGGAACTCGGGCTCGGCCAGCAGCGTCTCGAAGACGGCGAGGGTGAGGTCGAGGTCTTTGAACTCCTCCATGTCGAGGTTGAGGAAGGTGCCGGTCTCTTTCGCCACACGGTAGAGGGGGCGCAGGGCCGCCACCGCGTCGGCGACGGCGGCGTCGAAGGCCCAGGGCGTGTGCGGGGCGACGGTCGACGAGACCTTGATCGAGACGTAGTCGACGTCGTCGCGGGAGAGGAGCTTTCGGGTGCCGGCCAGGCGCCGCGCGGCCTCTTTCTTGCCGAGGATCGCCTCGCCGAGCAGGTTCACATTGAGGCGGATGCCGTCTCCCCGACCGCGGATCGAGGAGATGGCCTCGCCGAGTTTGCGGTCGGTGGCGTCGACGATCAGGTGGCGCACCATCGAGCGCAGTGCCGTACGGGCGGCGGGCACGACGATCTGCGGCAGGATGGGCGCGGCGAACGCACCGAGGCGGATCGCGGCTTTGAGGTGCAGCGGCAGGAAGCCCGGGATGAGCGGGGTGAGCGCGGCGAGGTTGCGCGCGGCGACGCGCACGTCTTCGGGGCGCACGACGCCGTCGACGAAGCCGACGGTGAAGTCGAGGCCGTGCGGGTCGCGCAGAACCCCGGCCAGCCGCTGGGCTGCGGCGTCGACGGGCTCGTTCCGGCTCTCGGCGAGCCAGCGGCGCACGAGGGCGATCGCCTCGTCGGCGAGCTCGTGGGCAGAGACGAGTGCGGCGGGGGTGGTGCCGGACGTGGTGTCGGGGACATCGGTGAGCGACATGGCGATCCTTCCTCGGATGTTTTCAGCATGGGGCTGCCATCCGTTCGGGAAAAGCGATGATTCCTGACGCATACTGATCGATGAAATCGAAGGGATGCCATGTTCGACCTGCGCCGTTTGCGCCTCTTGCACGAGCTGTCGGTCCGCGGCACCCTCGCGGCCGTCGCCGACGCCCTCTCGTACAGCCCGTCGACCATCTCGCAGCAGCTCGCCCTGCTCGAGAGAGAGGCCGGGGTGCCGCTGCTCGAACCGGACGGACGGCGCGTCCGTCTGACCGCCCAAGGGGCCGCTCTCGCGGCGCACGCCGCGCGCATGCTGGCCGCCGATGAAGCGGCCCGCGCCGAACTGGAACGCATGCGGCCGTCGCTGGCGCCCGTGCGGGTGGCCGTCATGCAGTCCGCCGCGCACGGCCTACTCCCCCGAGCCCTCGACGCCCTGGCCGGGAGCGAGCCGAACCTGCGCATCGAGGTCGCGGAGCTCGCCCCCGAGGAGGGACTGTTCGAGGTGGCCGCGCGCGGCTTCGACCTCGTCGTGGCCGAGCAGTACCCGGGTCACACGCGCGAGCATCGCGAGGGGCTCGAGCGCAGCCTGCTGGGGCGGGATGCCATCCGTCTGGCCGTCTCGAGCGACGATCCGGCGCAGAGCCTGGAGGACCTGCGCGAGCGCGCCTGGGTCATGGAGCCGGTGGGCACCGCCGCCCGTCAGTGGGCGACGCAGCAGTGCCGCGCCGCCGGGTTCGAGCCCGACGTGCGCTTCGAGATGGCCGACCTCACCGCGCACGCCCGGCTCGTGGCATCCGGTCATGCCGTCGGCATGATCCCCGATCTCGTCTTCGCGGGCGAGACGCCTCCCGTGCGACTCGTGGGCCTGCCCGGGCAGCCGCGACGCGAGGTGTTCACGGCCGTCCGCCGCGGAACAGCCGACCGCCCCGGCGTACGCGCGGTGCGCGAAGCACTGCAGGTGGCGTACGACCGGGGCGGCCGATAGGGCGCCTCTCGCAGACGATCACTCCCGTCTGCGAGCGGACGCTTACTTCGTGAGCGCGATCTCGTTCGGCGTGTGATCGAGGGTGACGCTCTTCACGACCGCGCCGGTGGTGAGATCGACCGCGTGCACGGCGTTCTTCGCGGGCTCGGTCACGTAGGCGATGTCACCCGAGACCTTGATCGCGGGGTGGGCGTCCTGCCACTCGACGGGCCCCTCCCACGCGTCGATCACGGGGAAGGCGTCGGTGAACGCCCCCTTCTCGAGGTCGAGCACGTGGATCGCACCGTCGGAGGCCAGGACGTATCCCAGATCCTGCGGACCGCGCGCCAGGTCGCGGAAGGTGTACTCGGCCCCTGCGGGCATGTCGATGACGGTCTGCGTCTTGGCGGCCGTGTCGACGACGGAGACGCGGTGCAGCAGGTACCCCTCGGCGTCGCGGTCGTCCTTGTAGTCGCCGAGCACGAGCGGGCTGGTCTCGCTCACGAACATGTTGCCCGAGCGTCCGTACGGCTGGTCGGGGGCCTCGATCTTGGTGATCTGACCCTCGTCGAGCACGAGAGCGCCGTTGTCGCACCCGAAGACGACGACCTCGTCCTTGGCGGTGCCTTCACCGTGCACGCCCGGGCAGGCCGCGTTCTCGGCGATGGTCGCACCCGAGGAATCCTTCACGACGATGCCCGTGCGACCGTTGGCGTTGCCCACGGTGGTCACGAACGAGCCGTCCTCGAGCACGATCGACACCCCGTGGTGCGCCTCGACGCCCGGAACCGTCTCGACCTCGGGAAGGGACTCGGTGGATGCCAGCAGCGCATCGGTGTCGAAGATCGTCGAGTCGCTCGTGCCGTCGGCGTAGAGGACCGTCTTCCCCCCGTGCGTCACCACGTGACCGGGCTTCGACGCCGGGAAGACGAGGTCGGTGAGCTCGGGCTCGGCGGCCGAGGTGCCGGCATCCAGAACCTGGAACCCCTCGCTCATGGTCACCATGATGTGCCGGCCGTCGCCGGCGGAGTTCAGGCGGGTGAACTCCTCCGACGAGAAGTCGCCGACGGTCTCGAGGGTCTGACCGTCGAGCACCAGGATGCCGCCGGGGTACGACAACGCCACACGCGTGGCCGCCTCGGCTGCGACGGTCGAATCCGGGGACGCGGACCCGGGGGCGGTGCCGCCGGCGCAGGCCGACAGGGTGACGGTGGCGCCGATCGCGAGGGCGACCAGGCCCGCGCGGGGCAGGGAGAAGCTGCGCATGGGTGTCTCTTTTCTTCGGTGGGCGGGTCTCGTCAGGGCGAGAGCCCGGTGGCGATGCGCTCCGTGTTGACGCGCATCATGGTCAGGTAGTCGGGGGCGTCGCCCGAGGCGTCGGTGAGCGACTCGGTGAACAGCTCGGTCACCTCGACGTGGCGGTCGGCCTCCTCGGCGAGTGCGCGCACGAGCCGGTCGGGAGACGAGGACTCGGCGAAGATGGTCGGCACCTTCGCTTCATCGATCGCCGCGACGAGGTCGGCGAGATCGCTCGTGCTCGGGGCGGCGAGGGTGGTCCCGCCGGGGATGACGGCCCCGATCAGGCGGAAGTCGAAGCGATCGGCGAGGTAGCCGAACACGTGGTGGTTGGTGACGAGGGCACGACGCTCGGCCGGGATCGCGGAGAAAGCCGCGGTCATGTCCGCGTCCAGCGTCTCGAGCTGCGCGCGGTAGCCGGCGGAGCGCTCGGTGACGGCGGCCCCGCCGAGGCTCTCGAGCGCGGGAGTGAGCCGGTCCACCACGGCGATCATCTGCGCGGGGTCGGTCCAGAAGTGCGGGTCGTCGGCCCCGTCTGCGTCGGCGGAGGTGTACGGCAGCACACGGACGGCGTCGCCCGCGACGATGGTGCGCACCCCGTCGGCGGACGCGGCGTCGAGGTGCTGTTGCAGCCCCTCCTCGAGACCGAGTCCGTTGGCGACCAGCAGGTCGGCGGAACGCATGCGCGCGGCCTCGGCGGCGGAGATCTCGAACGAATGCGGGTCGGCGCCCGGGCGCATGAGGGTCAGGACCTCGACGTCGTCGCCCGCCAGCTTCGACACGACGTCGCCGAGGATGTTCGTGGTCACCACGACCAGAGGTCGATCGGATGCCGCGGAACCGGCGCATCCGGTGAGGCACAGGAGAGCAGCCGCGGCGAGGGCGGCGAGGGTGCGGCGCATGTCAGCGTCCCGTCTCTGCGAAGAAGAGCGGCGTGCGCTCGGGGGCGAACTCGCGCGCCACCCGCGCATCGTCGGCGAAGTCGAGCTCCCACATGCGGTTCTCGGCCGGCCCGTTGAGGTACGCACGCTGCTGGTCGGCGATCAGGGTCACGGGCAGTCCGGCGGCGAGGCTCTCCGAGACCAGAGGGGCGGATGCCGCGCGCACCGCGCCGGTGTCACCGTCGAGCACGAGCACCCGACCGCCCGCGGTCAGGGCGAGGACGTTCGCGTTCTTGTCGTCGACCGCCGTGACCTGCACGAGCGGCTCGGGGGCGGGAAGCAGCGTCCACGCGCGCTCGCGGGTGTCGAGGATCCAGATTCCGGCGTCACCCGCGAGAGCGGCGACGCTCGGTCGACCCTCCCGGTTGTGGAAGCCCGTGGCGCGGGGCGCGGTGGTCCCGGGCGGATACGGAACGACCTCGGCGACCGGCTGCTCGCCGTCGACGCTCACCAGCACGGCGCCGTCCCGGCAGCCGATCACCGCTCCGACGCGTGTCGTGATGGTGCCCGCGGGTTCGACGCACGGGGTCGTCACCCCGATCGCGGTTCCGTCTGCCGCGTGCAGCGACACCTCGCCCGCGGAGGCGATCGCCGCGAACGACCCGGCGGGGACCACGAGACCTGCGCCCGGCTCCGTGGTGACGCGGAACTTCTCGGCTACTTCGCCCTTCGACAGCGCCTCGGTGTCGAGCAGGACCGCCTCGCCGGAGTCGGGGAAGAACACCCCCGTGCCGCCCGTCGTCGATGAGTTGGAGGTCGCCACCGTGGCCACGCCCTCGCCCGCGACCTCGCCGATCACCCGTGCGGGTGCTCGGTAGTAGTGGAAGTGGTCGACGTGGTCCCACGTCCACACTCCGCTGTCGACGATCGAGACGCCGTCGGCAGCGGCAGAGAAGAGGTAGCGACCGTCGGAATGCACCGCCGCGGGCGCGCGGACGGTTCCGAGGTCGGCCGTCGACTCGTCGAGGAGGTCGAGGTGCGAGACCCGACCGTCGGCGTCGATCGAGGTGAGCCCGAGCGCGGGCTCGGCCAGCTCTGCGGCGCCGTCGATCTGGCCGTGAGCGTCGCTCTCGGCAGTCGCTGTCGGGGCGGACGGCGCGGACGGCGCGGCACAGCCCGCCAGGGCCAGGAGCAGGAGCGCGCCGAGGGGCGCGAGAGATCGAGTGGGATGAAGCATGGGGTCTTTTCCGGTGGAGCGGGAAGGGAAGTCAGGCGGGTACGGCGATCGTCGTGGGAAAGCGACGACGGGCCTGGTCCGTGGCGAGTCGCAGCAGCCACGAGACGCCGGCGGCGGCGATCGCGGTGGCGGCGATCGTCGCTCCGGCGGCCGTCGCGGCGTGCCACGAAACGAGGAGCCCGACCGCGACGGCGGCCGCGCCGATACCGGCCGCGAGCACCATGGTCGAGGGGATGCGTTCGGTCCACTGCCTCGCCGCCACGGCGGGAGCGACGAGCAGCCCCACCACCAGCAGCGAGCCGACGGCCTGGTACGAAGCCACCACGGCGAGTGTCACTAGACCCACCAGTACCGTCTGCGCCAGACGCGGGCCGAGTCCGAGCACCCGCGCGACGCGCTCGTCGATCGCGAGGGCGACGAGCGAGCGGTGCGTCAGGGTCGCGGCAGCGATCCCGACGACGACCGCGATGGCCAGGACGACGAGATCGGCGCTCGTGATGGCGAGGATGTCACCGAACAGGATGGCCGTGGCATCGGTCGCGAAGCTTCCCGCGTGCGAGATCACGATCACGCCGAGTGCGAGCATGCCGACGAACAACAGGCCGATGCTCGTGTCGTACGAGAGCTTCGCACGCCGCTGCACGGCACCGATGCCGAGGCTCATCACCACGGCGCTGGCGGCCGCCCCGATGAGCACGGGCACGCCGAGCACGGTGGCCAGGGCCACACCGGGGAGCATGCCGTGCGCGAGCGCCTCGCCGAGGAACGCCATGCCCCGGACGATCACCCAGGTGCCGGCCACCGCGCAGAGCACCGCGACGAGCACGCCGCCCAGGAGGGCACGCTGCACGAACTCGAGCGAGAAGGGATCGGTGAGCCAGGACACGGTGTTCGACCGTAGCGTTAAGTGAGAACGGTTATCAAACTCGTATGATGGAGATATGACGACTCCCGCCCTGCGTGCCCGCGGTCTGCGCGTCGAGTTCCCCGGGACGGTCGCCCTCGACGACGTCGACCTCGACCTCCCCCGCGCGGCCCTCACCGTGATCGTCGGGCCCAACGGTGCGGGCAAGTCGACGCTGCTCGAAGTTCTCGCGGGCGCCCGCATACCGGCATCCGGGGCTATCGAGTTCGGCGATCAGTCACGCGCCTTCGTCCCCCAGCGAGCAGCCGTGGGAGAACACCTCCCCCTCACCGTTCGCGATGTCGTGACCGTGGGGGCGTGGGGTCGCATCGGCCCCCTCCGCCGCCTGACGCGCGAGGATCGGAAAGTGGTCGACCTCTCGATGCGGCGACTCGACATCGCGCACCTGGGTCGGCATCCGTTCTCATCCCTGTCCGGAGGACAGCGTCAGCGCGCCCTGTTGGCACAAGGCCTCGCCCGACAGGCCGAGATCCTGCTGCTCGACGAACCGACCACCGGGCTCGACACGGCGAGCGCGGAGCTCAACCGCGCGGCGATCGAGGAAGAGATCCGCCGCGGCGCGACGGCAGTGTGCGTCAGCCACGACGAACGGCTGATTGCGGAGGCGGACCAGGTGGTCCACCTCGAGGCCGGTCGCCTCAGACCCGCGTACGAACCCGCTCCGTGATGCGGCGGAGTAGAGCCGCGGCAGCCTCGGCAGCCTCGCGCGGTTCCGACAGAACGGCCGCCTCGACCTCGCTCGAGAACCGGCGGAGACCATTCCACGGCTCGACCTCGAGGTCGATCTCGAGATAAATGTGGTTGACGCGCCGATCGTCGGCGTCGAGCTCACGGCGCAGCAGACCTCGGCCGATGAGCCGGTCGACGAGGGTGGTCACCCCGGCAGGAGTCACCCCCAGCCGAGAGCGGAGGTGGGAGGGGCGGATGCCGGGCTCGTCGCAGATGCAGCAGAGAGCCGCAGCCTCCAGCTCGCTCACACCGAGGTCGGCGCGTGCCTGCGCGGCCATCTCGTCACGCGCTTCGACGTACTCGTCGAGCGCCATGGTCAACGCGGAGGACTGAGTCATTCCACCACCTCCTCCTTCATGGCCCGGCCGGCCACAACTCCACCATAGTGAACATCCTGAATATTTTGCAGAATTAATTAAGTTTGTGAAATACGTGCTACCTTAATGATCAGCCCGTCGACCCCGAGCGAAGGAGATCGCCATGGCCACGTTGTTCTACGGATCCGACAAGGACCCGATCGTTCTGCCCGATCGCCTGATGGGTTACATCAAGGTGATCACCTCGACCAAGCTCCGCCGCGGTGAATCGTTCACCCTGACGTGGACCGGCACCCCCGAAGAAGCCGGCCGCTCCACGATCTGGCTCCAGCCCTCCATTCCCCTGCGGTTCGTCTTCGATGCCGTCGAGCCCGAGCAGCTCGTGGGCGAATACCTCCGGTCCCTCGCCGACCAGGCGAACGCCGCCTCGGGTCTCGTGATTGACACCCACACGTGGGAGGCCGCCGAGCAGGCGACCCACGCACCTGTCCGCGCGGCACGTCCCGCCGGTCGCCCCGTCCGCGCCGCCTGATACCACCTCGAGGCCCGTCGGTCGACTTCTCTCATCACCCCGCATAATGTGGGGGCGCGCCATATTCGTGCGAATGAATCGGAGAGGCCCATGCCGGTACGAACTTTGCTCGACAAGTCCCTCCTCGAGGCGTGGCTGACCGAGTTCCGCGCGCTCGGCTATCTCACCGGCAGCGATATCCGCGTCCTCGATCAGGAGGACGAGACCGACCCGGACTCCGGACTCATCGTTGTCGACCTCACCGAGGCGAAGACCATCACGTACTTGCAGCCCATCACCGGCGGGGACGGCAGTTGGAAGGCGACCATGGAGGCGCGCGACGCCACCATCGAGCTCGGCGCCGTCGCCCTGGTCAACCTCGGCAACGAGGTGAACGTGCTCGGCGCGCTCGTGAGCTTCCTCGAGGCGAAATCGAAAGCGCTCCTCGCAGCAGGCTGAGCCCGCAACGCTGGGGAACAAGAAAAGGGCACCCGATCCGGGTGCCCTTTTCTGATGGTGGTGGCGAGTGAGGGATTCGAACCCCCGAATGCAATGCAGTCTGATTTACAGTCAGATCCCTTTGGCCGCTTGGGTAACTCGCCAGGTGCGCACCCGTCCGGCTTTCTCAGTCGACCGGAGGCGCGATAGACCACTCTACTATCCCGCGAGGGATGCTCGAAACCATCCCGCTCACTCGGGCGTGCGCAGCAGGGCGCCTTCGTGCCGGCAAGTCGCGGCGGCGACGTCCATGGCGCGCGAGAGCACGGCATCCCACTCCTGAGCATCCGCGGGCAGTCGGTCGCGCACGAGGGCGGCGGTGGTGGCGAGCACCGCGTCTCCCCCGCCCATCGTGTCGACGATGCGCCCGGGAAGATCCGCGATCGGATGCGACACCGAGGTGCCGGCCGCATCGATCGCCGCGCCACCCGCGCCATAGGTGGCCAGCACCGCGCCGACGCCCAGGTCGACCAGCCGTGCGCGCAGGTCGTCGAGGGGCCCACCGTACAGCAGTTGCGCGTCGTCCTCGCCGACCTTCACGAGAAGGGCTCCGGATGCCGCCCGCTCGAAGCCGCGGACGAACTCGGCGCGGTCCCGCAACATGCCGCTGCGCGGGTTGGGGTCGATCGCGAGGGGCGTCGAGAGCGACGCCGTCGCCTCCACCAGCAGGGAGGTCTGCTCGGGGTCGTCGAAGGGGAAGCAGCTCACGACGACCATCGGGGCGGCCGCGATCGCGGCGCGCTCGGCCTCTCCGTACGCCACACGTCGGTTCTGTGCCGCCTCGTTGAAGACGTACTCGGGCTCGCCACCCGGCGAGCGCGTGCTCACGGCGCGCGAAGACCCGTGCTTCGCGGGGCTCGCGAGCAGCTCGACGTCGTGCTCGTGCAGGAAGGCGCGGATTTGCTCCCCCGCCGCATCGTCGCCGACCATGGCGATGAGCGAAGCCGGTACCCCCAGCCGCGACAGTCCCACCGCCACGTTGAGTCCCGCTCCGCCGACGAACTCGCGCACACCGGTCTCGTCGCGGATCTCATCGATCAACGCGTCGCCGATGACGACGACCCGCCCGGTCACCGCGAGACCTCGGCGGTGTCGAGCACGCGGCTGACGAAGTCCTCGGTGCGGCGCTTGGTGCCGTCGATCTTGCGGTCGACGCTCGCGCGGATCTCGCTCGGCGCCAGGGGGGCGGCCAGGCGCACGGTCTCGTGGCACGACATGTCGGCGCAGATGTAGGTACCGACGGTGTCGCCGTGCTCACCCGCTTCACCGGCCTTGCGCGCCGTGAACAGCGACACCTGGTCGCCGGGCTGCATCGTGTGGCAGAGGTTGCACATCGCCGAGCGCGCCCGGGACTGGCCCTCGGCCGCGCGCAGCACGATCGCGGCGGGTTCTCCGTCGGTTTCGGTGAGGACGTAGCCCCGCCCGCGCGTGCGCGGATCGCGCCAGGCCAGGAAGTCGAGGTGATCCCAGTCCGTCAGCACGAAGTCGAGCGGAAGCGCCACGACTCGCAACTCTTCGGCGGTGGCGTTGACGAACGCCCCCCGCACCTCTTGTTCCGTGAGTGCTCGCATGGCATCCGAGTCTACGAGCGCCTCTACCCGCATGGGGCGGACGATGTCGAGGGGGTGTCGACGCGGGGGCCGCGAATAGAATCAATCCATGGCTGATTCTTCGTTCGACATCGTCTCCAAGATCGACCGGCAGGAAGCCGACAACGCGCTCAATCAGGCGCATAAAGAGGTGGAGCAGCGGTACGACTTCAAGGGCACCGATGCCTCCATCGCCTGGAGCGGCGAGTCGATCGTCATCAAGGCGAACTCCGAGGAGCGCGCCAACGCCGTGCTCGACGTCTTCCAGACCAAGCTCATCAAGCGCGGCATCTCGCTCAAGAGCCTCGAGACCGGCGAGCCCGTGCAAAGCGGCAAGGAGTACCGCATCACCTCCACGCTCAAGGAGGGCATCTCGCAAGAGAACGCGAAGAAGGTCAACAAGATCATCCGCGACGAGGGCCCCAAGGGCGTCAAGTCGCAGATCCAGGGCGATGAGCTGCGCGTGCAGTCGAAGTCGCGCGATGACCTGCAGGAAGTCCAGCGCCTCCTGAAGGCCGCCGATCTCGACGTCGACCTGCAGTTCACGAACTACCGGTAAGCCCCGAGTCGGAGCGAGGCCGTGGTCACGCGATGAGCGTTCCCGACGGGTACCCGCGTTGTCCGACCTGCGGCGACGTGTTGCGGTTCGAGGTCCTCGACGACGAGCGCTTTCTCGTGGCGTGGTCGTGCGTGACCTGCGGCCTCATTCGCACGACGGAACCGGTCTGAACGACCCTGTTCCTCGATGGAGTAGCCGAAAGATCGGCCACCCCGAGTCGATCAGCCCTCGATGCCGTTGATCATCTGCGTGATCTCGCGCTCGGTCTCCCGACCGATGTTTCGCTCCTCCATGTGAGAAGGCATGTCGCTGTCGTCGTCGACGGAAGGGTTTTCGAACGGCTGCTTCTGATCCTTTTCCATACTTCGATGCTCACACGCCGACGCGACCGCGGCGAGGGGGTTGCGCGTCAGCGGTCGCCCCGCAGGGCGGCATCCGTCCACTCTTCGTGCGCGACCTCGCCGCGGGCGACGGCCTCCTCGCGCTGGCGGAGTTCGACGCGGCGGATCTTGCCCGAGATCGTCTTCGGCAGCTCGAAGAACTCGACACGGCGCACACGCTGGAACGGCGCGAGCCGCTCGCGCGCGAAGCGGAGGATGTCGAGCGCGACCTCTTCGCCCGCCTCGTGGCCCGCGGCCAGCACGATGTAGGCCTTCGGCACGGCGAGCCGCAGCTCGTCGGGGGCGGGCACGACGGCGGCCTCCATCACTGCGGGGTGCTCGATGAGCACGCTCTCCAGCTCGAACGGGCTGATCTTGTAGTCGGACGCCTTGAACACGTCGTCGGTGCGCCCGATGTACGTGATGCTGCCGGTCTCGTCACGTCTCGCGACATCGCCGGTGTGGAACAGACCGTCGGCGAAAGCCTCGGCGTTGCGCTCGGGATCGCCCACGTAGCCGGTCATGAGGTTGACGGGCCGTTCGGCGAGATCGATGCAGATCTCGCCCTCGTCGCCGCGCTCGCCCGTGACCGGGTCGACGAGCACCACGGGGCAGCCGGGCAGCGGGCGACCCATCGAACCGGGCACGAGCTGGGCGTTCGGCGTGTTCGCCACCACGGCGGTCATCTCGGTCTGGCCGTAGCCATCACGGATATCGAGGCCCCATGCGCGCTGCACCGAGGCGATGACCTCGGGGTTGAGCGGCTCGCCCGCTGACACGACCTCGCGAAGCGCGCCGCGGCGCCCGGTGAGATCGGCCTGGATGAGCATGCGCCACACGGTCGGCGGCGCGCAGAAGGTCGTGACGCGGTCGTTCTCGAGCTCCGAGAGCAGCCGCTCGGCCGAGAAGCGCGAGTAGTTCAGGGCGAGCACGGTCGCCCCCGCGATCCACGGCGCGAAGAACAGGCTCCACGCGTGCTTGGCCCACCCGGGCGAGCTGATCGCGAGGTGCACGTCGCCGGGCTGCAGCCCGAGCCAGTACATCGTGCTGAGGTGGCCGACCGGGTACGACGAATGCGTGTGCTCGACGAGCTTGGGCTTCGAGGTGGTGCCCGAGGTGAAGTAGAGCAGCAGGCGGTCGTCTGCGGTGGTCCCCGGATGCCGGGCCGGCTCGGCATCCGTCTGAAAGGCGTCGTCGTACGTCGCCCAGCCGGCGTATTCGCCGCCCACGACGATACGGCCGAGTCCCTCGGGCAGGTCGTGGAACTTGTCGGCATCGGCTGCGCCGACGACGACGTGACGGATCTCGGCGCGCGCGATGCGGTCGGTGAGATCGACCCGCCCGAGGGCCGTGGTGGTCGGGGCGATGACCCCGCCGATCTTCATGATCGCGAGCATCGCCTCCCAGAGCTCGACGCGGTTGTCGAGCATCAGCAGCACCGACTCGCCGCGACGGACGCCGCGGGATGCCAACCATGCCGCGACCTGGTCGGAACGGCGCGCCAGCTCGTCGAACGTGCGCTGGTGGTGGGTGCCGTCGTCGTCGACGACGATGAGTGCGGGCGCGTCGTTTCCGCGCGCCATCGGGTCGAACCAGTCGATCGCCCAGTTGAACGCGCCCTCGAACGTCGGCCAGCGGAAGGACGCCGCCTGCTCGGGGGCGGTCCGCGCGGCGAGGAGTTCGTCTCGCGCGGCCCGGTAGCGCTCGGTGGCGGACGCGTCGGTGGGGATCATGGTGCTCCTTCGATCGCGTTCTACGCTATCCGTCCCACCCAGGATCCGAGCGCGTCGAAGGCCGCGGCGCGCGCGGCCGGCGCCGACAGGAAAACGTCGTGCACCGCCCCTTCGATGCGCGAAATGGTGACGGTGCGGGCGATGCGGGTGGCGGCGCGCGCGATGTCGTCGACCACGAGCACCGAGTCCGTCTCGCGCATCGCGTCGCTCCACCCGAGCGTCACCGTCGATCGGGCCGACAGCAGCACCAGCGTCGGGCACCCCACATCGACCCCGGATGCCACCCGCGCATGACCCGCGATGATCGCGGCGAGCCAGCCGGGATGGGTCGGGAATCCCTGGGCCGGGCGCCACCCCTCGGGACCGTCGGGGAGGGTGCCCAGCTCGCGCTGGGCGCGCGTGTAGAAGCCGAGGTCGACGACCGGATGCGTGCCGAGCGGGTCGAAGCGAGCGCGCGCGTTCACGATCGGCGCGAGCGCCTGGCGTCCGAGCGGGCCGAGCTGCAGCTCGAGCCACGGGCTGTTGAGCACGAGGGCATCGGCGACACCCGGATGCCGCGCCGCCCAGAGGGTCAGCGTGAGCCCCCCGGTGCTGTGCCCGAGCAGCAGGAGGAGCCGCCCCGCGCTCTTGGTGCCCATGGCATCCAGGGCTGCCTCGATGTCGGCGTCGTACACGTCGAGCGCCGCAACGTAGCCCGGGGTCTGACCGGGTCGCAGACTACGGCCGTACTTGCGCAGGTCCAGGGCGCAGAAGCGGGCACCGCGGTCGGTGAAGAACCGCGCGAGATCGGCCTGGAAGAAGTAGTCCGACCACCCGTGCACGTACAGCACGTCGGTCTCACGCAATTCGCCGAACAGACGGGCACCGGGGTGGGGACGCGAGCGCACGAGGGTAGCGACGACCTCGCCCTCGGTATCGCTGCCGAGCGGCAGGGTCTGCTGTTCGAACCCGTCCCCGAGGACATCCGGATGCCGCTCCCCCATCGCGCCAGCCTACGACCGCCGCATCCGAGCCTGGTTGTGAAAACGGGCACGTCCTCATGCACCTGCAATGGCACATCCTGAAATGCGCCACCCATGGCGCGGGGAGGTCGGCGGACTACTACGCAGCAGCTACCGTTTCCCCGTCTCTTTGCACTCGAAGGTCGAAGCCGTCCACGAGAGCGAGGAGGTTCCTCATCAATTCCTCAGACCCGTCGCGGTTCAGGTTGGTCGAAACCCAGATGACCTCCCCCGGGCGTATCGCAACCGCCTTGCCCCGCGCCCCTCTCGGCAAGTCATCAAAACGACTGACAGCGTCGAGCTCGACGACGGTCTCGACGCCCTTCTCACGAGCGACGAGAGCTGCAAGTTCCCGCACGACTCCGGTCGCCGTCAGAGGCCTGTGGGGGAGGTCGTCTGGACGATCAGCCCCCTCGATGAAGTAAACCTTGTACCGACTCTTGCCCCTTAAGCGGTCGAAACGCCATTCCAGTTGCTGCGAGCGCGATTGATTCAGTCCCAGCGATCCGGTGTCGTGAATGTACCTCTCCCCATACCGGGCGAGCAGTTCGTCATCGAGACGACGAATGGAAGTGACCGGCGTCGTAATATCCATGAGGTCGAGAATCTGCTCGCTATCCACCGGCTCGAGGGCGGCCTTAAGCGCACCAACCGTCGTGATTCCACAAGCCGCGACGAGCCTCAGTCCGAACTCGAGACCGTTCTCGCTTGGATCGCGGTCGTCTGGGAAGCGGGCGGAGAGGAACGATCGAAGGGAAGCGGCCGCGATAGCGGCGTCGTCGCCTTCGTCAACGTTCGCCGATTCTGCGTCCGTTTGCGCGAGAGGAATCGACGACTCGTCGATGGATGGCCGCGCGAGCATGCGATCGATTGCGACGAAGACCTCGTCCAGCGCCCGCCGCGCATCGGACGCTGCTCCGAAGAGCTGATCAATCGTCTCCTGGTCCTGAGTGTCGATAGACCCGTACTGGGCACCCTTGTATCGACGCGCATGCTCGAACTCCGCCCAGGCATGCCCCGCGACCGTTCGGATCTGTATTTCGATACCGCCGAGTTCGTCGAAGAACTGCGACAACTGACCACCTGAGACCAGCCAGTCGGTCTCGAGGGTGGGACGTTGCCCCGCAACAACGATGTGTTGGCAGTCATATCCGCGCAAACGGATGGACTTATCGTCACCAGGGTTGCGATCTTCGCCGTCGATCACGACGAAGCGCTCGCGCACGAGATCTGCCGCCCGTTCTCGGTCAGTGTTGGAGTAAGTAATGATCCGGACCGCGACGATGTCAGTCATCTCCCGCGTTGGCGATGCATAGCGCTTCGATGCTTGCTTGCGCTGCGCCGACGCGATCGACTTCACTCGCGCCGTCACGTCGTGCGGCCGAATCCCCGCCTCCTGCAACAATCGAGCTACATACGCCTGCATCTCGGCCGCTGCACCGGGGATCCAGTCCCACGTCGTGTAATCGATCGATACATCTTTCGTCATGCCTTCGCCCCCCAAGAGCACCTTCTGCCCACACGCTACAGGCACTGCCCGTCGCGACGGAGTCGCCCACCTTAGGACTGAAACCCAAATATGGTCGTACGCCGAGACCACACCGGCTGTGTTCCGGTCACGAGCGGGCAAGAGCCTGCAGCCCGAGCGGATAGGAGGTTCAACCTACGACCGCCGCATCCATCGGGAGTATGACCTCAACGCCATCTCACGACGGACGCGCCCGGGCGCGCCGCTGCCTACCGTGAGAACGTGCACCCCCGATCGTGGTTTCTTCCCGCTCTCGCCGTCGCCGCGGCATCCCTCGTTCTCGGCGGTCTGACGAGCTTCGGCCAGAGCGTCCTGCCCGAATCGCTGGTCTCGTTCGCGAACTCCGCCGGTGGATGGACGATTCTCACGTTCGGCCTGGTGTGGCTGGCGCGAGTCCGGCTCCCCGTGGCCGCGGCTCTCGGACTCGTATCGTTCGTGCTGCTCATCGAGGGTTATCGCATCGTCTCCGGCTGGCGGGGTTTCTTCTACGCCGAGCCGTTCCACGACACGTTCACCCTCATCGGCATCGTCGCCGGTCCCGTGGTCGGACTCTCCGCAGCTCTCGTACGCTCGGGACCCGTGCCGTGGAAACCTGTCGCGGCGGCTCCTGTGGCGGCCGTGCTGATCGGAGAGGGCGTCTACGGCCTGACCGTCGTGGCCGGCTCGACGAGCCCGGCGTACTGGGTCGTGCAGATCGTGCTGGGCACCGCGTTGCTCGCGGGCACGATCGTCGGCGCCCGCCCCCGCATCATGCCGAGCGCGATCGGCGCCGTCTCTTCCCTCGCGGGCGCCGCGGTGTTCATCGCCTTCTACCTGTGGCTGGGCCAGCTCGGTTCGGCGCGGTGAGAACTCAGCGGACACGCTCTCGAAGAGCCGGGGCGCATCGGCAGCCGCCCCACGAAGAACCGCCCCGGTAAGCACCGGGGCGGTTCTTCATGGGCGTGTTACTCGCCGCGCGAGATCGCGATCATCTCGTCGCGCGGGACGACCTTGATGCGCGCGCGCTCGTGCGGGGCACCGAGGGCGACCTCGTGCTCGTCGAGGCGGTGCCAGCCGTCGAGGTCGGTCCAGCGCACGCCGCGCTCCTCGAGCAGGGCGGGGATCGCCTCTTCTTCGGGGTGCGCGGGCTGCCACCACTCACCGGCGTCGTTGATGACGTGGCGCACCGTCTCCATGGCATCCGACTTGGTGTGCCCGATGAGGCCGACGGGGCCGCGCTTGATCCAGCCCGTGGCGTAGACGCCGGGCAGGCGCGAGTTCGAGTCGGCGGCGAGCACCTGGCCCTCGTGGTTGGGGATGACACCGTGCTTCTCGTCGAAGGGAACGCCCTTCAGCGGTGAGCCGAAGTAGCCGACGGCGCGGTACAGGGCCTGGATCGGCACCTCGCGGATCTCGCCGGTTCCGACGACACCGCCCTCGGCGTCGGGCCGGGTGCGCTCGTACCGGAACGCGGCGACCCGACCCGCGGCATCCTTGACGACCTCGACGGGCTTCGCCCAGAAGTGCAGGTGCAGGCGACGCGATGCTTCTCCGCCGGAGTTGTTCACGCCCGGGCGGGTGCGCCACTGCTGCAGCACACGGTCGATGACCTTGACCTGCTTGTTGGTCTGGATCGCGGCCAGGGACGCCTCGTCGTAGTCGAAGTCCTCGTCGTAGACGACCATGTCGACATCGCGCAGCTCGCCCAGTTCGCGCAGTTCGAGAGGGGTGAACTTCACCTGCGCGGGACCGCGGCGGCCGAAGACGTGCACGTCGGTGACGGGCGAGGCCTTGAGCCCCTGGTAGACGTTGTCGGGTACCTCGGTGGGCAGCAGGTCGTCGGCGTGCTTGGCCAGCATGCGGGTCACGTCGAGAGCGACGTTCCCGTTGCCGATGACGGCGACCGACTCCGCCTCGAGGGGCCACTCGCGCGGCACGTCGGGGTGGCCGTCGAACCAGCTGACGAAGTCGGCGGCGCCGTACGAGCCGTCGGCGTCGATGCCGGGGATGTCGAGGTCGGCGTCGCGGATCGCGCCGGTCGAGAAGATGACGGCGTTGTAGTGCTGCTTGAGGTCGTCGAGGGTGATGTCCTCGCCGAAGCGCACGTTGCCGAAGATGCGGATGTCACCGCGGTCGAGAACCTCGCGCAGCGCGGTGACGACGCCCTTGATGCGCGGGTGGTCGGGGGCGACGCCGTAGCGGACGAGGCCGTAGGGCGCGGGCAGTTGCTCAAACAGGTCGATCGACACGTCGAACTGACGCTCGGACTTCAGCAGGATGTCGGCGGCGTAGATGCCGGCGGGACCGGCTCCGACGATGGCGAGGCGCAGCTTCGTCATGGGTTCCTCTCGATCGCGATCGGGGGGTGGGGCGGAAAGGGGTCAGGCCGAGCGATCGGCCACGGCGCGGGCGAAGCGCGTCAGCGCTTCGCGCACGGCACCGTCGGGAAGCGGCGCGAGGGCGTCGATCGCCTCTTGCGACCACTGGTGCGCGAGGCGCAGGGTCTCGTGCGTGGTGTCGTGCTCGCGGAGCTCGGCAAGCGCGCCGTCGAGCACCGACGGGTCGGCTCCGGCGGCGATGCGTTGCTGGCCCTCGTCGATACGCGCACGAAGATCGGCGGATGCCGCGTCGGAACGGTGCCCGAGCAGCAGGTACGGCATGGTCGGCACGCCCGCGCGCAGGTCGGTTCCGGGGACCTTGCCCGTCTCGGAGGGATCGGGCGACAGGTCGATCACGTCGTCGAGCAGCTGGAAGGCCACACCGGCCTTCTCACCGAAGACGACCATGGGCTCTTCGAACTCTTTCGGCGCGCCGGAGTAGATGACGCCCGACTGCGCGGCGGCAGCGATCAGCGACCCCGTCTTGTCGGCGAGCACCTGGAGGTAGAAATCGACGGGCTCGTCGCCCTCTTGCGGCCCCACGGTCTCGTGCATCTGCCCGAGGACGAGGCGCTCGAAGGTGTCGGCCTGCAGCTGGATCGCTCGCTCGCCGCGGCGGGCCATGAGCTGGCTGGCGCGGGCGAAGAGAAGGTCGCCGGTGAGGATGGCGATGTTGTTTCCCCACACCGTCTGCGCACTGGGCACACCGCGACGCTTGTCGGCGCCGTCCATGACGTCGTCGTGGTAGAGCGAACCGAGGTGGGTCAGCTCGAGGGCCGTGGCCACCTCGACGACCTCCTTGGTCGTGCCCTGACCGAGCTGCGCGGTGAGGATCGCGAGCATGGGGCGCACACGCTTGCCCCCGGCCTCGTAGAGGTAACGGGCGGTGACGTCGGCGAGCTTGTCGGCGCTGCGCACCTCGCCCTCGAGCTCGGTCTCGACACGCGCGAGTCCCGCCTCGACGGTGGAGAGGAGGGTACGCGAACGCAGGCCGGCGAAGATGCGGTCACTCAGGCCCAGCTTGCCCGACAGGCGGGTGCCGGCCGCGGGCGGTCTCGGGGTCACGGTTTCAGCCTATCCTGGCGCGCCGCAGGCCCGCCGACGGTATCTCGACGGTTGACAGGGGTTACGAAGCCGGACGGATGCCGCGATGCAGCGCGACGATGCCGAAGGTGAGGTTGCGGTAGGCCACGTCGTCCCACCCGGCGTCTCTCATCCATCCGGCCAACGTCGGCTGATCGGGCCAGTCGCGGATCGACTCGTTGAGGTAGTCGTAGGCCTCGGCGTTCGAGCTCACCGCCTTCGCGACGATCGGCAGGACCCGGTCGTTGTAGAAGCGGTACAAGCCGTTGAAGGCGCGGGACGGCGGGTGCGAGAACTCGCACACCACGATGCGACCGCCGGGGCGCGTGACGCGCCGCAACTCGCGCAGCGCTCGACGCGGGTCGATGACGTTGCGCAGGCCGAACGACATCGTCACGGCGTCGAACTCGCCGTCGGCGAAGGGCAGGTCGGTGGCGTCGGCCTGCACGAACTCGAGGTTCGGCACGTCTCCGTGACGGCGACGGCCCTCCTCGATCATGCCGCGCGAGAAGTCGGCGGCGACGACGTGCGCCCCGCTCGGCACGAATGCCATCGACGAGGTGCCGGTGCCGGCCGCGAGGTCGAGGATGCGCTCCCCGCGCTGCGGGGCGACCGCGCGCAAGGTTGCGACGCGCCAGAAGCGGTCGTTGCCGAGGCTCAGCACGGAGTTGGTGCGGTCGTATGCGGCCGCGACCTGGTCGAACATGCCACTGACACGCTGCGGGTCTTTGCCGAGGTCGGCGCGGTTGGGGTCGCTGCTCACCCGTCGATTCTAGGCGCGCGGGCTCGAGGGGTCTTCGGGGGTTGCCATGGCGGCGAGACGTTCGAGCCAGGGGCCGGTCACGTCGTCCGAGAATGGGGCCTCGCGCGCGAGCACACGGCGTTCGAGGTCGAGGGCGGTCGCCTCCAGGTGCGCGACGATCTGCGCGGGATAGCCGTACTGCACGCGATGCTCGTCCCACTCGTCGCGGTCGTCGATCCAGGTGCCCCGGTCGTCGGTGCGGCGGACGACGTCGAGATCCATGTCGATGCCGCGGGGCACGCCGTCGTCGTGCCACCGTACGTCCCACCCGAGGTCGATGTAGACGGCCACCGGGTGCGGGTCGGCGTTGTGCGTGAAGGCCCAGTCGCCCGTTGCGGGAACCAGCGTCACATTGGGTTGACGGCAGACGAACTCGGCTCCGGGGCGGGCACTGCGCCACCCCACCTGCTGGCCGAACCACTCGCCCCACTGGTCGGAACCGAGGTACACGCTGTCCTGGACCCAGTGCGGTGAGCCGTCCCACTTGCGCCACTCGAACATCAGGCGGGTGCCGGGGGCGGGTCGAGGATCCATGCTCGGAGTCTAAAACGCGCTCGGGCGCCGGCGTCTCGCTCGACGCCGAAGCATCGCGGTGCCGCGTCCGTCCCGCCGGACGCGGGTCTACGCTGAAACACGTGCTGGAACCCGCGGAAGACGTCGTGCCGCGCCTGCGCGTGATCACGCGCGAGCTGCCCCCCATGGACGATGTCCTGGCCTACACCACCCCCTACGACCCCTTGTTCTGGAGTCGTCGCGGCGAGTCCCTCGCCGCCTTCGGCGACCTGCTCACCCTGCGCTACACCGGGGAGCAGCCCGGCGATGCCACCGTCTCGGAGCGCTGGCGCGCGATCGCGGCCGCGGCGGAGGTCGACGACCCCGTGCAGCTTCCCGGAACCGGTCTCGTGGCCTTCGGGTCGTTCGTGTTCGATCCGCAGTCCGAGCGCGAGAACGTCCTGCGCGTCCCCGGCATGATCGTCGGCCGTCACAGCGGGCGTGCCTGGGTGACCCGCCTCGCTTTCGACGACACCCCCGACGAGCCCGAACCCGAGCTCCCACCCCGCTCCCCCTTCGGTCCGCACTGGTCCGCGACTCTCGGCCCGGGCCTGCAGACGGCGGAGGGATATCAGGATGCCGTCCGCCAGGGAATCGAGGCGATCGGTCGCCGCGAGGTGGGCAAGGTCGTCCTGGCGCGCGACATCACCGGAACCGTTCCCGCCGGCTCCGACCTGCGACGCCTCGTCCGCTCCCTCCTCGAGGGGTACCCGGACTGCTGGGTCTTCGCCGTCGACGGCCTGATCGGCGCGAGCCCCGAGACCCTCGTCACCGTCTCAGGCGGAACCGTCACCGCTCGCGTCCTCGCCGGCACCGTGGCGCGCGGCGGCGACGCCGACGCCGATGTCGCGGCATCCGTCGCTCTCGCCCGGAGCACGAAGGACCAGGACGAACACCGGTTCGCCGTGCAGAGCGTCTTGAAAGCCCTCGCTCCCCATACCTCGGCCCTGGCCGCCGCCGACGAGCCCTTCACTCTCAAACTCCCGAACGTCTGGCACCTCGCCACCGATGTCGAGGGCGAGCTGAGCGAGGATGCTTCGTCCCTCGACCTGCTCTCGGTCCTGCACCCGACGGCCGCGGTCGCGGGTACGCCCACCGCCGCGGCCATGGACGTCATCCGTCGCCTCGAGCCCTTCGACCGCGGCCGCTACGCCGGCGCGGTCGGCTGGACCGCCGCCTCGGGCGACGGCGAGTGGGCGATCGCTCTGCGATGCGCGCAGATCGATCGCGCCGCCCCCTCGTCGCCCACCGCGCCGATCACCGCCTACGCCGGAGCGGGCATCGTCGCCGACAGCGTGCCGGAGTCGGAGCTGCTCGAGACGCGCGTGAAGTTCCGCCCGATCGTGGAGGCACTGGCCTGACTCAGGAGTTCGCGAGCCGCTGCTTCTCGACCTCGACGTCATAGTCTGCCGCGGGCCACTGCGGGTCGATGTCTTCGAGGGCGTCGATCAGCAACTGCTGAACGGCGAGGCGGGCGTACCACTTGCGGTCCGCAGGAACGACGTGCCAGGGAGCGATCGGCGTCGACGTGCGTTCGATCGCGACCTGGTACGCATCCATGTAGGCGTCCCAGAGCTTTCGCTCATCGACGTCGGACGGGTTGTACTTCCAGTGCTTGTCGGGGCGCGCGAGCCGTTCGCCGAGGCGCTCGCGCTGCTCGTCCTTCGAGATGTGGAGCATGACCTTGACCACGCGGATGCCCATCTCGGCCGCCTGCGCTTCGAACGACACGATGGCGCCGTAGCGGCGCTCGATCTCCTCGGGCGGGGCGAGTTCGCGCACCCGTCCGATCAGCACGTCCTCGTAGTGGGATCGGTCGAAGACGCCGAGGCGACCGGCATCCGGCAACCGCTTCTCGATGCGCCAGAGGAAGTCGTGCTCGAGCTCTTCGGCGGTGGGCTTCTTGAACGAGGCGAGCTCCACGCCCTGCGGGTCGACCGCTCCGACGACGTGCCGCACGATCCCGCCCTTGCCGGCGGTGTCCATCGCCTGCAGCACGAGCAGCACCGAACCCGTGGCGGTTCCCGCGACGCTCTGCGCGAAGAGACGCTCCTGCAGTCCCTCGAGCGGTGCGCGGCCCGCCTCGAGGTCGGCTCGGCCGTCGTTCTTGTCGCCGTCGTAGCCGGGCGTCGAGCGGGGGTCGATGGCGACGAGGCGGAACCCGGGCTCCACCCGCAGGGCGTCGGCGGCGGGCATGGACCAGCGATTCTTCGAGCTCATAGGCTCATGCTGCCGCGGCATCCGGGATCATCGCCACCCGTTGACGGCCCGGATTCAGCGCGGGAGGGGGACCTCGATCAGCTGCCGGCCGCCGGTAGGGGCGGTCAGCACCTGGTCGAGTGCGACGCGCGTGGTGCAGCGGTGGTACTCCCACCCGAAGGCGAGGGCGAGCTGCTCGAGCCGGGCCGTGTGCGGCGTGTACTGCACGCGCGCCATCGCGTCGTCGCCCGCGACCGTCGCCACCTCGAGACCGTCGAAGATCGTGCCGCCACCGTCGTTCCCGACGACGACCTGCAGGCGCGGTTCGGTCTCGCCGGGGGGCAGCATCAGCGCGCCCACGTCGTGCAGGAAGGCGAGGTCGCCGAGCAGCAGACGCGTCACACCGGGGCGCTCCTCGACCTGGCTGGCCAGAGCGACACCGGTGGCCGTCGCGATCGTCCCGTCGATGCCCGCGAGCCCCCGGTTGGAGTGCACGGCGACCTTCTTGCCGCCGAGCACCTCGTCAGCGACACGCACGATGCGCGACGAACCGAAGACGAGACGGTCGTGCGGCCAGGTCGCCCGCCAGAGGGCGTCGACCAGGGCGGGGCGATCGAGGGGCGCGCGCATGACCTCGACCTCGGCGTTGATCGCCCCGAGCCGCTCGTGCGGTACGGCGGAGGCGAGTCCGTCGGCGTCGGGGGCGGGCGGCGAGAGGTCGACGGTGCGGGCGCGAGAGGCGCGCATCCACTCCCCCAACCACGCGCGGTCGTTCTCGCCCGATCCGACGCGCACGGCGTCGACGGCCTGCGTCGTGCCGTTGAGGTTGACCGGTTCACCGGGTCCGCGCACCGCGAGCACCTCGACGTCGCCGCGCATGAGCAAACGGGTCACTTCGCGGCTGAGCGTGGGGCGCCCGAACACGACGACGCGTTCGACACGCCCGCCCAGCGCGGGGTCGTCCACGAGCGCTCGGTAGCCGTGCACGATCTGTCGCCCGAAACGCGAACCGCTGACGATCTCGGCGATGAGGGGGAAGCCCCCGTCGTGGGCCACCTGCTCCGCGGCGGCGCCCGCATCGGCGCCCGCGACCACGACCGTTCGCGGCCCGGGCTCGATCACGTACGCCGCCTCGACCTCGGGCGCCACATCGGCCTCGCCGATGCCTCCGCCGCCCTGGTACAGGGCTCCGGATCCGTCGGCGTCATCCTCGGCGGGGTGAGCACCGGATGCCGCCCGCTCGGCCAACCACGACGGAGCCGCGCCCGCGAGCGGCTCGCGGAACGGCACGTTCAGGTGCACGGGGCCGGCTGCTCGAGCGCCCTCCCCGAGAGCCGCGGCGAGCGCGGAAGCAGCCACGGCGTCGAGCTCGGCCGTCTGCTCCGAGGTCGCGTCGCCGTCGATTACCGCGGGGACCGCGAGGTCGGCTTCGAGGCGGACGGCGGAGCGGAACAGACCCGGCTGTCGAGTGGTCTGATTCGCACCCACGCCGCGGAGCTCGGGCGGTCGATCGGCGGTCAGTAGAAGCAGGGGCACCCCGGCGTGATGCGCCTCGAGAGCGGCCGGGACGAGGTTGGCCACGGCGGTGCCGGAGGTGCAGACCACGACCGCCGGCATCCCGGTCTCTCGTCCGATGCCGAGGGCGGTGAAGCCCGCGACGCGCTCGTCGATGCGCACGTGCAGGTGCACGAGTCCCTGGCGCTCGAGCTCGGCGGCGACCAGCGCCAGGGCCTGGGAGCGGGATCCGGGGCTCACGACGAGGTGTCGGACGCCGCGCGAGACCAGCCCGGCGAGAAGGGCGGCGGCCGCGTCGGTGGCCGGCGCGGCCGCGCGCCGGGTGTCGAGGGGCATGGTTCAGCCGACGGCGCCGCGCTGGTCGCGGGTGTCGTCGTCGCCCTTGCCGGGGGTGTCACCGGGGTCGGTCGCCTTCTTCGGCGGCTGCGGGTCGTCGGCCTCGGAATCGAGCTGTGACAGCTCTTCTTCGAGACGGCGGATCCGCTCGTCCTGCTCGGCGCGTGCCGACGCGGTCATGCGCCCCAGGAACTCGGGGTCGTCGTCGGGGGCGCGTCGCACGACCGTCTGGGTCGCGCGGCCTCGGCCGATCGCGAACCACAGGATGCCGCCGAGCACCGGAAGGAGGATGACGATCGCCAACCACGCGGGCTTGCTGACGCCGCGGTGACGAGCAGGGCTCTGCACGGCGCAATCCACGATCGTGTAGACCCAGAAGACGGTCGCCACGAGCGCCAGGATGAGAAGCAACCGTGCCATGACCCGATTCTACGTGCGCCGGCTGGGCAGCGGCCCGGAGCCGGCACGCGATCTTCCGCCGTCGAACGACCCGGGATGGGCGCCGAGGCGTCCGCCGTAGAATGAGGACATGCGTGCTCGTTCGGCCCTCGTCTACACGGTGCTGCGATTGCTCGCCTTCCTCGTGCCCCTCGGCATCCTGCTGCTGTTCCCGGTGTTCCAGGAGCTGCCGTGGCTCGCCGCGATCTTCGCCGCTCTGATCGGGTTGAGCCTGTCGACGCTGTTCCTGCGTCGTCCGCTCGACCAGGTCACCGGCGGTCTCGCCGAGCGACGCGCCCAGCGCACCGCGACCGGTCGCCGGACCGGCGCTCAGACCGACGCCGACGCCGAAGATGCGGTGGTCGATGCCACGCGCACCGACGTCGCCGAGGATCCGAGCGCGGCGGGCGAGGCTCCGCGCGGCTGATCGCCCCTCGAGGGTTTCGGTAGCCCGGTTCTCGCGCCGATGCCCGACGGCCGCTCCGCGCGAGGCGTCGTCAGACCGCGAACGCTGCGAACAGGATCGCGCCGTAGGCCACCGACGTGAAGCTCGTCACCTGGAGCGCCGTGATGAGCTCGCGCGGGACACGGTAGGTCCACACGATGAGGATCGCCGCGAGACCGCCGAGCAGGGGGATCCCCTCCAACCACGCCAGCGGGTACACCTGCGCCAGGAACGCAGCGATGCCGAAGGGCACCAGCACGAAGACCGTGAACAGCACCTGGGTCGCCCGCCGCCCGATGAGCACCGAGAGCGTGCGCTTTGCGGCGAGGCGGTCCTGGTCGATGTCGCGCAGATTGTTGGCCAGCAGCACGGCGCACGCGAGCAGACCCGCCGAGACCGCGCCGAACCACGCCTCCTGCGGCAGCGACAGCACCTGCAACCACGTCGTACCGAGGGTGGCGACGAGGCCGAAGAAGACGAAGACGAAGATCTCGCCCATCGCGTTGTAGCCGTACGGGCGTTTGCCGCCGGTGTAGAACCACGCGGCGACGATGCAGACGGCGCCCACCAGGAGAAGCCACCACTGCCCCGTCCGAATCACCAGGGCGAGCCCGATCACCGCGGCGAGCGCGAAGAACGACAGTGCGACGATCAGCACGGTCCGCGGCTTCGCCTTCTTCCCGCCGGTCAGGCGGCCCGGCCCGACGCGCACGTCGTCGGTGCCGCGAATGCCGTCCGAGTAGTCGTTCGCGTAGTTCACGCCGATCTGCAAGGCGAAGGCGACGGCCAGACAGGCGAGCGCGATGACCCAGTGCAGGTCGTCGTCGACGAGCGTGGCCGCTCCGGTACCGATCAGCACCGGGGTGATGGCGAGGGGCAGCGTGCGCAGGCGCGCCGCGGCGATCCAGTCGCGCGCGGTCGCCGGGGCGACGGCCTGCGGAGCACCCGTCTTCGCCTTCTGCGGGTTGCCGCCGGGACGACGTTTCTTGGCGGTGTTCGGACGCTTGCGAGACTGTGCTGCCACGAGGGGTCAGTCTAATCCCGCGGGTTCGGCGCGCCTTCGCCGACGAAGCGCCGCAGAGTCGCGCGGTCGGGCTTACCGGAGCGCAGCGTCGGGAGCTCGTCGACCGCGACGACGCGGGCCGGCCGCGCGGGCGCTCCGACGGCCACGCCGACGACCTCGCGGATCGTGGCGAGCAGGTCGTGTTCGCGGCCCGGCGCGATCCCGGGCACCACCACGGCGGACCCCTGCCCCCATGTCGCATCCGGGATCGGCACGACGACGGCGGATTCCAGTCCCGCGATGCCGCGCACGGCGGCTTCGACCCGGTCCAGCGAGACGTTGACGCCCCCCGAGACGATGACGTTGTCGAGACGACCGGTCACCTGCAGGACGCCGTGCACGATCTCGCCCCCGTCGCCCGTGCGGTACCAGCGGGTGCCGTCGACTCGGGCGAACACGGATGCCGTGCGCTCGGGATCGCCGAGGTACCCCTCGGCGAGAGTCGGTCCCGAAAGGCGTACCTCTCCGTCGACGATCGCCACGTCGACGCCGTCGAGGGGCACCCCGTCGTAGACGCACCCACCGCTGGTCTCGCTCGAGCCGTAGGTGCGCACGATGCGCGCCCCCACGGCCTCGGCACGCTCGCGTACCGAGGGGGCGAGTGCCTGCCCCCCGATGAGGATCGCCTCGAACGAACGCAGCGCCTGGGCGACGGTGGCGTCGTGCTCGGCGGCATCCAGGAGTCTCTGCAATTGCGCCGGAACCAGCGAGGTATAGCTGGGGACGCGGGCTCCGTCGAGGTGCGAGGCCATGCCGAGGGCCGCGGCGGCGAAGGGCTCCGGGCGGAAAGGACCGGCGACGACCGCGGGCTCGCGATCGGCGAGGAGCGCCCGCACGATCACCTGGACGCCCGCGACGTAGCTCGCCGGGACCGCGAGCAGCCACGCGCCCTCCCCGATGCGGGCAGCCGTGGCGTACGCGCTGGAGATGAGGGCGTTGCGGCCGATCACGACCGACTTCGGCACGCCCGTCGAGCCCGAGGTCGTCACGACCGCGGCGGTACCCGGCGGGACCTCGCCGGGCAGGACCGCGCCGCCGAGGGCGACGGCCGGCCCGGCACCGAGGACGGCCGCGCGCAACGCCCGCAGCACGTCGCGCGGGTCGTCGGATGCCGGCGGGTCGAGCCTCACGCGCGGGTCCCGGCGATCAGTAGTGCCACGGCACGTCGGACCAGTCGGGGTCTCGCTTCTCGAGGAAGGAGTCGCGGCCCTCGGCGGCTTCGTCGGTGCCGTAGGCGAGACGCGTGGCCTCGCCCGCGAAGAGCTGCTGGCCGACCAGGCCGTCGTCGACGGCGTTGAACGCATACTTGAGCATGCGGATCGCGGTGGGCGACTTCGTCAGGATGGTCCGCGCCATCGACAGGGCTTCGCGCTCGAGATCCGCGTGGGGCACGACGCGGTTGACCGCGCCCATCTCGTAGGCGCGCTCGGCCGAGTACTCCTCGGCGAGGAAGAAGATCTCCCGAGCGAACTTCTGCCCGATCTGGCGCGCAAAGTACGCGGAGCCGTAGCCCGCGTCGAACGAGCCGACATCGGCATCCGTCTGCTTGAAACGGCCGTGCTCGGCGCTCGCGATCGAGAGGTCGCAGACCACGTTGAGCGAGTGCCCGCCTCCGGCGGCCCAGCCCGGAACCACGGCGATGACGACCTTCGGCATGAAACGGATGAGGCGCTGCACCTCGAGGATGTGCAGGCGTCCGGCGCGACCGGGATCGTGCACGGTGGTCTCGTCGGTCGAATACTTGTAGCCGTCGCGGCCGCGGATGCGCTGGTCGCCGCCGGAGCAGAACGCCCACCCGCCGTCCTTCGGGCTCGGACCGTTGCCGGTGAGCAGGACGACGCCGATGCGGTGGTCCTGGCGAGCGATGTCGAGGGCGCGGTACAGCTCGTCGACGGTGTGCGGCCGGAAGGCGTTGCGCACCTCGGGCCGGTCGAATGCGATGCGCGCGACGCGCCCATCGTGCGTCACGTGGGCGGTGATGTCGGTGTAGTCCGCGGCGCCGGGCGCCAGGGTCCATTCCGCGGGATCGAAGAGCTCGGAGACGGTCACCCGATCAGCCTACGCGCGGGGGCCGGGGCGGGCGGAGACGCCGAGAAGCTGGATTCTCGCCGGCATCACCCGTAGCCTGAACGACCCGACGATCGGAGTCATCATGGCGAAGAAGGTGTCGATACTGGGCCGCATCCGCGAGTACTTCCTCGGAGCGCCCGCACACGAGCAGTCCGAGGACGCGCGGCGGTCGCTGAACCACCAGAGCGAGACTGCGTACTACCAGGGCGAGGCCGCGAAGAACTGGACGGGGACGTCCGGGGGCGCGCAATTCAAGCCGTGACCGCGACGGCGCCCCGACATCGCCGGGGCGCCGTCGTCGTCACGCGTTCTTGCTGTCGCGCCAGCGCAGCCAGCGCTCGACGAGCGAGTAGTCCCAGTCCGGACCGCCGAAGCCGAGGGTGTACAGGCGCGTGCCGGCGTCGTAGAGGGCGTCGGCGACGTCTTCGTCGCGGTCCTTCAGCTCGTTCGAGACGACGAGGCCCGACAGGTCGCGCTGCTCGGCCTCGGCCCACTTCTCGATCACCCCGAACTTGTGCGGCAGCTCGTCGGGGGTGACGAAGCTGTGCCAGATGTCGGCGTGACGGGCGACGATGCGCAGGGTCTTCTGCTCGCCCTTGCCGCCGATCATGACGGGGATCTTGCGGGTGGGCGCCGGGTTGAGCTTGCCCCACCGCGCGACGACCCGGTCGAGGTCGGTCGCCAGGGCGTTGAGCCGCGAACCGGCGGTGCCGAAGTCGTAGCCGTACTCGTCGTAATCGCGCTGGAACCAGCCCGAGCCGGTGCCGAAGATGAAGCGACCCGTGTCGCCGCCCTTCTTGCTGATGTGGTCGACGGTGCGGGCCATGTCGGCCTGCAAGTCGGGGTTGCGGTAGCTGTTGCAGTTGACGAGCGCGCCGAACTCGACGCGCTCGGTCTGCTCGGCCCAGGCGGAGAGCATGGTCCACGACTCGAAGTGCTCGCCCTCGGGGTCACCGTAGAGGGGGTAGAAGTGGTCCCAATTGAACAGGACGTCGACGCCCATCTCTTCCAGGCGAAGGACGGCGTCGCGGATGTCGGAATACTGCACGTGCTGCGGCTGGATCTGCACGCCGAGCCGGACGGGGGTATCGAAGAGCATGGCGTCAGCCTATGCCCGTGTCCGTGCGCCGGGACGGGTGGACCGCGGGGTCGATCGCACGTAGCGTGGAGGGCTACCGACGATCGGAGTCACCATGACGAAGAACGTGTCAAAGCTCGCGCGGCTGCGCGACTACCTCTTCGGTCCGCGCCGCACGCACGAGCAGGCTGAGAACGCTCGGCAATCGCTCGATTCGCAGAAGGACCTGTCGTCCTACACGGTCGAGCGCCAGACGTCCTGGTTCGGCGGGTTCGGCGGCTTCGGACCGCGCTGAGCGGCAGGATGAGGGCATGAGCACCGTCGCCCTCCCCCCGCTCTCCGACATCCTCGCGTCGGCGCGCGTCGTCTCTCTTCCGCTCGCCGCCCGCTTCCGGGGGATCGACACGCGAGAGGCGCTCGTGTTCGAGGGGCCCGAGGGCTGGGCGGAGTTCTCGCCGTTCGTCGAGTACGCCGACGTCGAGGCCGCGACCTGGCTCGCCGGAGCCATCGACTTCGGGTGGCGTCCATCACCGCCCGCCGTGCGCGACCTCGTGGCCGTCAACGCCACCATGCCCGCTGTCGCGGCATCCGAGGTGCCGAGGATCCTCGCCCGCTACGACGGATGCCGCACGGTCAAGGTGAAGGTCGCCGAGGCGGGCCAAACGCTCGCCGACGACGTCGCGCGCGTACGAGCGGTCCGCGAGGCGATGGGCCCCGAGGGGCGCGTGCGCGTCGACGCCAACGGCGCGTGGAACGTCGACGAGGCCGAGCGCGCCATCCACGCACTGGCGGAATTCGATCTCGAGTACGTCGAGCAGCCGTGCGCCGAGGTCGACGAGCTGGCCGCGCTTCGCGAGCGGGTCGGCTACCTCGACATCCCGATCGCCGCCGACGAGAGCGTGCGCAAGGCCGCCGATCCTCTTCGGGTGGCCCGCGCGGGCGCCGCCGATCTGCTCGTCATCAAGGCCCAGCCTCTCGGCGGCGTGCACGCAGCTAGAGAAATCGTCGCGCACGCGGGGCTCCCGGCCGTCGTCTCCAGCGCGCTCGACACGTCGATCGGTCTGTCGATGGGCGTGGCTCTTGCGGCCTCGTTGCCCGACCTCGACTACGACTGCGGCCTCGGCACCGCCGCGCTGTTCACGGCCGACGTCGTGGCATCCCCTCTTGTTGCGCGCGACGGGGTGCTGTCGCTCGAGCGTCCCCGCCCGCGAAGCGCCGATCTCGACCGGGTGGAGGCGAGCGAGGAACGTCGCGACTGGTGGATGGATCGCCTGCGGCGCTGCTACGCGCTCGTCGAGGTCACTCGAGGATGAGTCGCACGATCTGCGCGAGCCTCTCCCCGAGCTGAGCGCGCGAGGCGGAGGGAGACGTCCCCGTCATGACGGCGGTCTCGGCCGTCGAGATCCATGCCGACAGCAGAAGCTCGGTCGCGGCGTCGGCCGGCAGCCGAAGGGTCAGTCCTCGCGCCTCGGCGATGTCGCGGACGAGTTGCGTGACGCTCTCGCACAGCGCGCCGTTCGACGAGAGATAGGCCGCGGCGAACTCCGGGTTGCGCAGCGCCTGCACGCGCGTCTCGGCGCCCAGCAGAACGTCGAGCCGGTCTTCTCCCGCGACCTCGAGCACCTCCTGCACGAGATGCAGGACCTCGCCCGCGGCATCCAGGCCCCGGTCCTCGATCGAGGTGACGCGCTCGCGCACGGCGGCGATCGTCGTCTCGGCGGAGCGCGCGCACAGGGCGAGGAAGAGCTCTTCTTTCGAGGCGAAGTTCGAGTAGAAGGCGCCGCGCGTGAAGCCGGCCCGGTCGCAGATCGCCTCCACCGAGGCTGCGTCGATGCCGACCTCGGCGAACATCTCGGCGGCGGCGTCCATGAGACGCGTGCGGGTGTTCTCGCGTCGTCGCGAGGGGGCGGGGGCGGTGTCGGTCATCCGCGTCTCCTGTTCTAGGTGGACGTCCAGCCGGGGTCCCACCCACGAGGTCTACGATACATTGATGTATCCGATACGGTGATGTATCGACTCGTTCACCGATCGTGGGAGCCGCCGTGTCGACATTCCTGTACACCCTGGGCCGCTGGTCGTTCCGCCACCCCTGGCGCGTGCTGACGGGCTGGTTGCTGATCCTCGTGATCGCGGGCGGCGGCGTCGCCGTGTTCGCCAAGGGCACCGACAACACCTTCTCGATCCCGGGAACCGAGTCGCAGGCCGGTCTCGAGATGCTCGGGCGCACCTTCCCCCAGGTCAGCGGGGCGAGCGCCCAGATCATCGTCGTCTCGGCCGACGGCACGAGCGTGCGCGATAAGAACTATCAGGATGCCGTTCAGAAGGCGTCGACCGATATCGGTCGACTCGACTTCGTCGAAGCCGTCACCGACCCCTACGACGCACGCATCTCGGGCGGGATCTCCGACGACGGCCGAGCCGCGATCGTCCGAATCCAGTTCGCCGGCGAATCGACCGAGGTGCCCGCCGCCACCAAGGACGCCCTGCGGGACGCGACCACCGCCCTGGGGCAGGAGCTCCCCTCGGGGTCGCAGGCGATCCTGGGTGGCCAGCTCTTCGCCACCGAGATCCCCGGCGCCTCGCTGACCGAGGCACTCGGCGTACTGATCGCCGCGCTCGTGCTCATGGTGACGTTCCGCTCGTTCCTGGTGGCCGGGATGCCGTTGGCCACCGCGATCCTCGGCGTCGCGCTGTCGATCGGCCTCATCTTCATCGCGACCGGGTTCGCGACCGTGTCGTCGACCACCCCGCTGCTGGCGGTCATGCTGGGCCTGGCGGTCGGCATCGACTACGCCCTGTTCATCGTGTCGCGACATCAGGACCAGACCCGCGCGGGGATGGACCCCGAGGAGTCGACCGCCCGCGCCGTCGGCACCGCGGGGTCGGCCGTCGTGTTCGCCGGCATCACGGTGCTCATCGCGCTCATCGGGCTGAGCTTCGCCGGCATCCCGTTCCTGACGACCATGGGCATCGCGGCCTCCGTCGCCGTGGCGATCGCGGTGTGCGTGGGCCTGACGCTCACCCCCGCGTTCCTCGGGTTCGCCGGACACCGCGTCGTGGGTTGGGGGTACAGCCGGTCGAAGGCCGCGCGCCTCCGACGCGGCATGTCGCCCCCGCAGGAAGCCGACGCCGACGCGGAGCGCGAGAGGGAGACCACCGCGGCAGCTTCGCGCGCCGGACGGACAGGCCCCGCCCAGCGCTGGGTGGGGCTGGTGACGCGGCATCCGGTCGTCACCACCGTCGCGGTGATCGGCCTGCTCGGTGTGACCGCGATCCCCGCGGCCTCGCTCGCCCTCACCCTGCCCAACGCCGGTCAACTACCCCAGGGCGACGAGGCGCGCGTGGCGTACGAGCTGACCGACGAGTACTTCGGCCCCGGCGCCAACGGCCCGCTCATCATGACCGGCACGATCGTCACCTCGAACGACCCGCTGAATCTCATGACGAGCATCGGTGAGGAGATCGCGAAGATCCCGGGGGTCGCCAAGGTGGCCCTGGCCACCCCCAACGCGACGGCCGACACCGGCATCGTGCAGATCGTGCCCGAGACGGCCCCCGACGACCCGCGCACCGCCGACCTCGTGCGCGAGCTCCGCGCCGCCGAACCGCGCCTGTACGACCAGTTCGGCGTGCACCTGCTCGTCACCGGCTACACCGCCGTCACGATCGACATCTCCGACCAGCTGGGCGCCGCCCTGCTGCCTTTCGGTCTGTTCGTGGTGGGGCTGTCGCTCGTGCTGCTGATGATCGTGTTCCGCTCGGTCTGGGTGCCGCTCACGGCCGCCGGCGGCTATCTGCTGTCCGTCGCCGCGTCGTTCGGCGTCGTGGCCGCGGTGTTCGAGTGGGGCTGGTTCGCCGACGCTCTGCACGTGGCCAAGGTCGGACCGATCATCAGCTTCATGCCCATCGTCGTCATGGGCGTGCTGTTCGGGCTCGCGATGGACTACCAGGTGTTCCTCGTCTCGCGCATGCGCGAGGACTACGTGCACGCCGACCGCGAAGGCCGCACGCCGCGCGAGATCGCCCTCGGAGCCGTCCGCAGCGGGTTCTCGGCATCCGCCCGCGTGGTCGTCGCCGCCGCCGTCATCATGTTCGCCGTCTTCGTCGCCTTCGTACCCGAGGGGGACTCGAGCCTCAAGCCGATCGCCCTGGGCCTGGCCGTGGGCGTCGCGGTGGACGCATTCCTGGTGCGCATGACACTGGTGCCGGCGATCCTCGCGCTGCTGGGCGCGAAAGCGTGGTGGATGCCCCGTTGGCTCGACCGGTTGCTGCCGAAGCTCGACGTCGAAGGCGAAGCGGTCGAACGCGAGGTGCGCCTGGCCGACTGGCCGAGCGAGCCCTCGATCGCGATCGCCGCCGACGACCTGCGCACGGTCGGATCCACGGATGCCGAGGAGCCGGTCTTCTCGGACCTGTCGCTGCGACTGCCCTACGGCGAAACCCTGCTCGTGACCGGTGAGACCCGCACGACGCGAGCCCTGCTGCTCGCCCTGTCGGGACGGATGTCGCAGATCGATGGACGCCTGCGCGTCGACGGACTCCTCGTACCCGAGCGCGCCGGGGCCGTGCGCTCGCGCGTCGGCGTCGCCCTGCTGGACGACCCCACCGAAGCCGCGGCCGACATCGCCCGAGCCGCCTCGCGCGGCACGCGGGTCGTGCTGGTGTCGGACATCGACCGCCTCGACGACGATGCCCGGGAAGACGTGGCCCAGGTGCTTCGCCGAGCCGCAACCGATGCGCGCGAGCGCAGCGACGACGCCTCGTCGCCCTTCACGCTCATCGTGTCGGCCCGCGACGAACGCCTGGCTCTCGCCCTGCTCGCCCAAGCGCAGCGCCCCGACGTCACGACCCTCGCCCTGCCGACCCCGCGTCGCCACCGCCCCGAACCCGAAACCTTCGCCGATCTCTCCGAGGTGTTCGCATGACTCTCCCCGTCGAGCGCTCCCGTTCGCGCCGCCCCGTCACCTGGCTCACGCTCATCGGTGTGCTGCTGCTGCCCGCCGTCATCGGCGGCATCCTCGTCGGCGCGCTGTACAAGCCCACCGACCGCCTCGAGAACATCACGGCCGCGATCGTCAACGACGACAAGGCCGTGGAACTCAACGGTCAGCTCGTCCCTCTCGGGCGACAGCTGACCGGTGGCCTCGTCAAGGGAGCCGATGACCAGCCGAGCAACATCGACTGGGTCATCTCGAACGACGAAGACGCCGCGGCCGGCCTCAAGGACGGCACGTACACCGCCGTCGTCACGATCCCCGAGAACTTCACGGCCGCCTCGCTCTCCACCCGACCGGGCGAGACGCCCGAGAAGGCCACGATCGGTGTGCAGACGGCACCCAACGCGCGCGTCGTCGACGGCGCGATCACCGGAGCGCTGGCATCCACCGCCTCCGACGTCTACGGCAGCACGCTGTCGTCGCAGTACCTGAAGAACGTCTTCCTCGGGTTCACCACCCTGAGCGACCAGCTCGGCACGGCCGCGAGCGGCGCCCACCAGCTCGCCGACGGGGCCTCTCGAGCGGCCGACGGCGCCGGGAGCCTCCGCGACGGGCTGGGGCAGCTCTCCACCGGCGCAACCGGTCTGTCCGACGGCGCCGCGAAGCTCGCCGCGGGAGCCGGTCCTCTCGCCAGCGGCGCAGACCAGCTCTCGAGCGGCGCGGAAGCACTGGCCGGGGGAACGCGCTCGGCGGCGGCAGGGGTCACGAAGCTCGCCGACGGCAACGCCGAACTGGCGAAGCAGATCGGCGCCCTCGCCGCGCAGATCCCGCCGAGCTTCGCCCAGAACGCGCAACAGCTGGCGAACGCGGCGCCGCAGATCAGCTCCGCTCTCACCGACGCCGCGGCCGCCCTCCAGAAAGCGGCCGACGACTGCACCGGCACCCCCGAGCAGTGCGCGGCTCTGCGCACGGCATCCGACAACGCCAACGCGGCCCTGCCGAAGGCGAAACAGGCGGTGACGCAGATCGGCGACCTCTCGGCGGGGGCCTCCAAACTCCCCGCCGGTTTCAGCGCCCTCGCCGAGGCGAACCAGAAGCTCGCCGATGGCGGCTACGACGCCGCGAAGGGCATCACCACCATCGCCGGCGGCATGGACGGCATCGCCGGCGGAGCCACGAAGCTCGCCGACGGCGCCCGCCAGTTCGGCACGGGAGCCTCGGCCCTGGCCTCGGGCGCCGGGCAGGTGGCATCCGGAGCCTCCGACGCACAGACCGGAGCCGCCCAGCTCGCGGACGGCGTCAACCAGGTCGCGACGGGCACGACGTCGCTCGCTGACGGTCTGGACGCCGCGGTGTCGAAGCTGCCCACCTACACCGACGCGCAGGCCACGAACCTCGCCGACGTCGTCGCCGACCCCGTCTCGGCAACGGGAAGCAGCAACTCGCTGTTCGGTGTCGCGGCGGTGCCGCTGCTGGCGATGGCCGTGCTGTGGTTCGGCGCTCTCGCTTCGTTCGTGGTGTTCCAGGCGGTCTCGGCCCGCGCCCTCACCAGCCGTCGCCCCTCGGCGCTCGTCGCGCTGCGCGGGTTCACCCCCGCCGCGATCGTCGGAGCCGTGCAGGGACTGCTGGTCGCGGGCGTGGTGCAGGTCGCCTCGGACTACGACTGGGGCGACTGGGCCCGGTTCGCGGTGATCTGCATCGTCGCCGGCGTGGCCTTCGCGGCCGTCAACCAGGCGCTGGTCGCGCTGTTCGGTGGCGCGGGGCGCTGGGTCGCGGCGATCGTCGGAGCGCTGGCTCTGGCGACCAGCATCGTCTCGACGGTGCCGCCGGTGCTCGCGGCCTTCGCCACGCTGTTGCCGACCTCCCCCGCCTACAACGCGATGCTCGGCGCCCTCTCGGCCGTCGGTGGCGTGGGAGCGGGGGCCGCGGGTCTGGTGGTCTGGGCGGTGCTGGCGCTGGTGGTGACGACGCTGGTGGTGGTGCGTCGCCGCACGGTGTCGGCGCGAGCCGCGGTCGCGACCGCGGGCTGACCGGCCCGGGTCCCGCTCCCGCTCCCGCTCCCGCTCCCGCTCCCGCTCCCGCTCCCGCTCCCGCTCCCGCTCCCGCTCCCGCTCCCGCCTGTTGAGTGTTGAGTGTCCAAAACACCCGGACGAATCTCAAAACCGTCCGGGTGTTTTGGACACTCAACAGGCGGGCATGAGCGTCGACGGCCGCGCGTGGCGACTCCTCCCCGGCACCCGCGTTCTTGGAACCGTCCACAATCGGGCCGGTGAGGCACGCGGGCCCACGCCGCCACGCGCTGAAGTGGGTGCATGCGACGCCGACCACTCCCCGTAGAACTCGGGACGTCCTTCACCGTGCGCGAGGCTAAACGGCTCGGGGTTCCGCGCGATCGTCTGACAGCGATGGACCTCAGCGCACCGTTCCATGGGACGCGCACCTCGATGGATCTCGCCACCACCGTCGACCGATGCCGCGCTTACGAGCCCAGGCTCACCGGGGCGCAGTTCTTCAGCCATCAAACCGCGGCGCTGCTGTGGGGCGTGCCGCTGCCCGGCCCCGCGCCGGAACACCTGCACGTATCGGCGATCGCGCCCGGGCGGGAGCCCCGCACGCGAGGCATCATCGGGCACCGACTCGAGATGTCGCCCGACCTCCTGACGCTGCGCCACGGCCTTCCCGTCGGGAATCCCGCCGAAACGTGGGCGCAACTCGCCCCTTCCCTCGGGGAGGACCACCTCGTCGCCGCGGGCGATGCGCTCCTGACGGCCGGTCTCGCTGATCACGCAGACCTGGTCGAGGCCGCCGAGCGCCCGCGCCGCCGGGGTGTGAAGGCGCTGGCAGCGGCAGTACCGTTCCTTCGTGCGGGAGCCGAGTCACCTCGCGAATCAGCCGTCCGTCTTGTGATCGTGCGCGCGGGCCTGCCGGAGCCCGAGCTGAACTGGGTGCTCCGCGACGCAGCGGGGCGCTTCGTCGCCCGCCTCGACATGGCCTACCCCGCCTACCGTGTCGCGGTGGAGTATGACGGGCGCCAGCATGCCGACCTGACGCAGTTCCGACGGGATGCCGACCGGTGGCCGGCCATCGCCGGACAGGGCTGGATCCTCATCCGCGTGCTCGACCACCACCTTCGCGAACCCTACGCCCGTGTCGTCGACCCGACGCGACGAGCTCTGATATCGCGAGGCTGGCCGGGCTCCGTCGCGCCCTCATGACCACCCGCCGCCCACATGGTGCGTGCAGCCGCGCAAACGCACGTTGAGTGTCCAAAACACGCGGACGGATTCGAAAATCGTCCGGGTGTTTTGGACACTCAACAGGGGGACGGGCACGGCGCGCGCCCGAGCGCTGCGCGGTGCCCAGCGGGCGCCCGCGCGGCGCGCGCGCCCGCGTCAGGTCGTCAGGCCGCTGTAGGCGTGCAGACCCTTGAAGAAGACGTTGACGATCGTGAAGTTGAACAGCACCGCGGTGAAACCGATGATCGACAGCCAGGCCGAGCGGGTGCCGCGCCACCCGCGGGTGGCGCGGGCGTGGATGTATCCGGCGTACAGCACCCAGATGACGAAGGTCCAGACTTCCTTCGTGTCGAAGCCCCAGAACCGGCCCCACGCGTCATTGGCCCAAATGGAGCCGGCGATCAGGGTGAAGGTCCAGAAGATGAACCCGACGATCGCGAAACGGTAGGCCAGCGACTCGAGCGCATCGGCGTTCGGAACCGTGCGCAGGAAGCTGCGCTTCGTCTCGGCATCCGCGGGGGCTTCGGCGAGCTTGCGCTCACGCCGCGTCTGGATGAGCTGGACGACCGACAAGCCGAACGCCAGAGCGAACAACGCCGTCGCCAAGCTCGCGACGAACACGTGCACGACGAGCCAGACCGACTTGAGCGGGTCGGCCAGGGGCACGACCTCGACGTGGAAGGCGAGGGTCGCCCCGCCCAGCAGCAGCACCGCGAGGCCGGTCATGAGCGAGCCCAGGAAGCGCAGGTCGTACCGGGTCAGCACAGCCAGGTACACCGCGATGATCAGCAGCAGACCGGTCAGGGCGAACTCGTACATGTTTGACCACGGCACGCGTCCGGCGGCGACACCGCGCAACACCGTCGCGACGAGGTGGAAGACGAAGCCGAGCGCCGTGAGCACGGTTCCGAGGCGAGCCCAGAGGTACCGGGGCTGGCCGGAGGAGGTCCCGGATGCCGTTGAACCGGCGGATCCGCCGATCACTCCCCCGCCGCCCGCGGTGACGAGCTCGCGCGCGACGACCTCGTCTTTCGCCTTCAGCGCGAGGTCGGAGCGACGCGCGAGGTCGATGGCGTAGGCGAAGAACGCCAGCACGTAGATGGCGACCGCCGTCCACACCAGGAGGAGGGAGATCTCGTCGAGGAGAAGCGGGTCGGTTCCGGGCATGGTGTCAGTCTACTTTTCCGGTGTCGGGGTGGCTCTGGGTGGGAAGGGTCGCGCCGTGCTTGTCGGCGAGCTGGTCGACGGCGGCCGCGAGGGTCGGGTCTTCACCGCGGGCGAGGCCGGCGTACTCAATCTCGACGACGCCATCGCGCGGGGTCGCCTTGACCCACATGCGTCGGCGCGGCACGAAGAGTGCGGCGAGCAGACCGAACAGGGCCAGCAGCGCGAAGCCCAGCACCCAGGGGCCGGCGAGATCGCGGTGGATCGACAGCGAGGCGAAGCGTTTCACCGACTGCTCGTAGCCCACGGCTCCCGCCGGAGCCTCGTTCTCGAAGGTGATCGTGCCGAGGCCGTTGGGAAGGTCCTCGGTCTGGCCCGGCATGAGCTGGATCGCCGGGTTACCGCTGTCGCCGCCGGCGATCTGGGTCATGCCGGAGGGGTCGAGCGTGTACACCGACCGGGGCGTGCCGTCGTCGATGCCGAGGTCACCCTCGTACACGCGCAATGTGAGCGTCGGGTACTCGAGCGCACCGTATGTCGAGGTCAGGGCCCCCGAATCCAGCACGTCCATCGTCGGGTAGAAGAAGCCGAGCAGACCGAGCTGCTGCGGAAGCCCATCGGCCACTTTGATCACGCCGAGCGAGGTCATGTTGGCATCCTGAGGCAGGAAGGCGACCGAGTCGTGGAACACCTCTTCGCCCTGGGCGTTGCGGATGGTGACGGTCGGGGCATAGCCGTTGCCGAGGAGGTACACGCGATCGCCCTGCACGTCGAGGGGGTGGTTGACCCGCACTTCGCCGTCTTGTGCGTCGCCGCCGGGAGCCTGGGTCGTCACGTGCGCGACGAAGTTGCCGGCCTGCCCCGAACCGGGCTGCCCGGGCGGGACGTAGGTGACGTCGAACTTGTCGAGGGTCATCGAGTACGGCGTGAGGGTGTCGCCGCCGACGAAGCGACCGGGATTGAAGGAGGAGTAGTCGAGCAGGCTGTTGCTGAACGCCTGTCCTTCCACGAGCACGCGCTGACCGGTGTAGGTGAAGCCGCCGCCGACCCCCACGGCGATGAGGACGCCCACGAGCGCGCCGTGGAACAGCAGATTTCCGGTCTCGCGCAGGTAGCCGCGCTCCGCCGACACCGAGAAACTGCCCCGCGAGTCGTAGCGGGCCACGCGATAGCCGCTCTTGCGCAGCTGTGCGGCCGCACTGTCCACGGCGGCCGCGGCCGCGGCATCCGCGTCGCCCTCCACCTCGATCGTGCGAGTGCGGTGGTCGTCCAGCCGCGACAGTCGCGCGGGGGTGCGGGGAGGCTGTGAGCGCAGGGCCTTCCAGTGATGCTTCGTCCGCGGCAGCACGCACCCGATGAGCGAGATGAACAGCAGCAGGTAGATGGCCGAGAACCACGGCGAGCTGTAGACGTCGAACAGGCTGAGCTTGTCGAGCACCGGTGCGAGGTCGGGATTGTCGGTGAAGTACTGCGTGACGCCGTTCGGGTCGGCGGTGCGCTGCGGCACGAGAGAGCCCGGAACGGCCGCGATCGCGAGCAGCAGCAGCAGCACGAGGGCGGTGCGCATCGACGTCAGCTGGCGCCACCCCCAGCGCAGCCACCCGACGACCCCGAGGCGCGGCTGGGTGACCTCGTCGGCCGTCGAGTCGGCGTAGTCGGAGGGGCGCAGCGGGTCGGTCACGGTGTCACCTCGGTCGGAACGATCAGAGCGGGAGCTGGACATTGCCGATCACCCCCTGCAGGGTCGACATCCACTGGCCCCAGAACCCGGTCACCATGAGCAGTCCGAGCACGATCAGAAGCGCTCCGCCGATGAGGTTCACGACACGGATGTGCGTGCGAACGAACGCCACCGACTTCGTCGCCCACCCGAATCCGAGGGCGAGGAGCACGAAAGGGATGCCGAGACCCAGCGAGTACGCCAGCCCCAGGAGCGCGGCGCGGCCGGGGTCTCCCAGGTTGTACGACACCGACAGGATCGCCGTGAGCGTCGGGCCGATGCAGGGCGTCCAGCCGATGCCGAGGGCGATGCCCAGCAGCGGGGCACCGATGAGGCCGAGGTTGCCACGGGACTGCATCCGCACCGAGCGCTGCGCGAGGCCGAAGAGACCGATGAAGACCAGTCCCATGATGATGATGACGACACCCATGACGCGGGTGATGAGGTCGGCGTACTCGATGAAGAAGCGGCCGAGCGCTCCGCCGAGGACGTTGATCGCCATGAACACCAGGGTGAACCCGGCGATGAACAGGAGGGTCCCGCCGAGCAGGCGGCCTTTGCCGGAGGCGGATGCCGAACCCCCGCGCGGTGCGACGGCACCGCCGATATAGCCGAGGTATCCCGGCACGAGCGGCAGGACGCAGGGCGAGAGGAACGAGATGAGGCCGGCGGCGAGAGCGATGGGAACGGCGATCCACAGCGCCCCGTCGAAGACGAGGGCGCCCGGGTTCACGCGTTCTCCGCGACCAGCGTGCGCACGATCGACTCGAGGATCGAGGCCTCGGGCAGCTCGCCGACGATGCGGGCGGCGACACGACCCTGCTTGTCGAGCACGAGGGTCGTGGGGGTGGCGTTCAGCGGCGTCGCACCGGTGAACGCGAGCTTGAGCTGGGCGTCGCCGACGGCCATGGCGCTGGAGTACGACACCCCGTGGTCGCGCGCGAACGACAGGGCGGTGGCCGGCTGGTCGTAGGTGTTGATGCCGAGGAAGGCCACGTCCTGCCCCTGGAAGCTCTGGTAGGCCTGCTCAAGGCGCGGGGCCTCGATGATGCACGGACCGCACGTGGCGTACCAGAAGTTGACGACGAGCACCTTGCCGGCGAAGTCGGCGCTCGAGACGGCGGAGCCGTTGTCGAGGGTGCCGGCGAACTCCACGGGCTCCGTGCGGTTCTCCGGAGCGATCTCATCGGTCTGGAAGCCGTTGGCCGCGATGTAGCCCTTGTTGTCGCCCGCGCGGTACTGCGCGGCGAGCGGGTCTTCCGAGCACGCGGACAGACCCACGACGAGGGCGGCCGCAGCGGCGATCGACGCCGCGGCGGTGAGGATTCTGCGCATCAGACGGCTCCTACATCGACGGCTCCGGCGGTGCTCGCCGGCTCGGCGTACGCCACCTCGACCCAGCGCGGCGAGCCGTCAGCGCCGTCTCGCCGCTCGAAGCTCGTCACGCTCGACAGCGCGCAGCGGCGCTTGCGGGGGTCGTGGCGGGTGGGTTGGTGGGACAGGGCGAGGTGCGTCACCCAGATGGGGAGTTGGTGCGACACGACGACGACGTCGCCCGAGGGAACGCGATTCCAGGCGTCCGTCATCGCGGCGGTCATGCGAGCCACGATGCGCTCGTACGGCTCGCCCCAGCTGGGAACGGCGGGGCGGCTCAGGTGCCGCCAGTTGAGCGGATTCGCCAAGGCCTGTTTCATGCGCCGACCCTCGAAGACATTGGTCGGCTCGATGACCCGGTCGTCGATGTAGGGCTCGATGCCGAACAGCTCTTCGAAGGGCTCGGCCGACTCCCGCGTGCGCTGGAGCGGCGAGACCACGAGGGCGTCGACCGGGCGTTCGAGGCCCTTCACGTACTCGGCCGCCTGGCGCGCCATCCGGCGCCCGTCGACGCTCAGGCCGAATCCGGGAAGCCGACCGTAGAGCACGCGACGGGGGTTGTGGACCTCTCCGTGGCGCACGAGATGAAGGCGGTCGGCGGGCACATCGCCAGTCTACGGGCGGGTTCTGTGGTCTGACTGAGTCCGGATGCCGGTTGCTTCGACGTGGAGATACCCCGTGGTCAGCCCCTCAGGCGTCGCGTCGCGCGGATGCGGCCTCGTCTCGGCCGCCCGCGCGCTGCGAGGCGAGCAGTGAGCGCACGCGCGAGAAGACGAACCACGCGACGCCGATCGCGACGGCGGCGATGACCACGTACTGAAGGATCGAGGCGTACTCCTCGACGATGTGCCAGTTCTCGCCCAGCAGGAAACCCGAGAGCACGAAGATCGTGTTCCAGATGAGGCTGCCCGCACCGGTGAGCAGGCCGAAGCGCCACAGCGGCATCTTCGCCACCCCGGCGGGGATCGAGATGAGGCTCCGGAAGATCGGAATCATCCGCCCGAAGAACACCGCCTTGCCCCCGTGCCGCTCGAACCACGCGATCGTGCGGTCGACGTCTTCGGGGTGCAGGAGCGGCATCTTCGCGGCGAACGCGCGCAGTCGTGCCGCGCCGAGCCAGCGACCCAGGCCGTAGAGCATGAACGCACCGACGACCGAGCCGACCGTCGTCCACAGCAGCGCCTCGAACAGCGTGAAGGAGCCGCGGCTGGCGGTGAGCCCCGCCATCGGCAGCACGACCTCGCTGGGCAGCGGGGGGAAGAGGTTCTCGAGGGCGATGGCGACACCGGCGCCGACGGGGCCGATGATCTCCATGAGCGAGACGGTCCAGTCCGCGAGCGACGTCAGCCAGGACTGTTCGCCCCCGGAGCCGGAAGTCGACCGCATCGGGGCGAGAGAGAGGGTGGTGTCGGTCATCGGGTGCCTTCGCGCTCGGTGATCGGCCGCCCGGTGCGGACGCCCGCTCCCAGGGTAGGTCGCGTGTGCCCGCGCTACCTGGGGGTTGCCCCCGAGCGGATCAGGATGCCGAGACCCCGGCGCCCACGAGGGCTGCGGCGACGAACCAGACCGCGACGACGGCGACGACGGTGACCAGCGGCACCCAGAACGCGAGGCGACGACGAACGAGTCGCACGATCGCGACGATCACCCCGATCACGAGGACGACCCAGGGCGAGATGACCGCCGTCCAGAAGCCGATGTTCATCAGCCCGGTGTTGCAGGTCGTCGAGCCGCAGGCGTCGGACGCGAACGCCAGGAGCACCCCGGCGTACGAGGCGGCGAGCGCCAGAAGCGGCAGCAGCACGAGCGGCACGATCGTGAGGGCGACGTCCCACCCCCGTGAGGTGCGCGCCGCCGGTTCCGGCCGAAGCGTACGGAACGACTCGGGCGGCATCGAGAAGGTCACGCCCCCATCGTAGGTTTGCGCCGGGTCGGGTGAGGACCACGCACGTAGACTGGTCGATCGTGAGCGAACGCGTCCTGGTCAACCAGCTGAAATCCCTCCCCGCCGGCCCCGTCGAGGTGTCGGGATGGGTCGAAACCGTGCGCGACCAGAAGAAGGTGCAGTTCGTCGTCCTGCGCGACGAGACCGGCGCCGTGCAGTTGGTCAACCCGGCGACGCGTCCCTCCGAAGAGACGGAGCAGGATGCCGCCGCCCTCGCCTTGACCGAGACGATCGGGGCCCTCGCGACCGGCACGTTCCTGACCGTGCGTGGCGAGCTCAAGCACGACGAGCGCGTCAAGCTCGGCGGCGTCGAGATCAAGGTCGGCGAGCTCGAGATCGCGGCCGCCGCAAACCCCGAGACCCCGATCGCCGCCGACAGCAGCCCCGACAAGCGGATGGACTGGCGCTTCATCGACCTGCGTCAGCGCCGCAACAACCTCATCTTCCGCGTGCAGACGACCCTCGAGCACGCCATGCGCACGTACTGGGTGGAGCGCGACTACATCGAGGTGCACTCCCCCAAGCTCATGGCATCCCCCTCGGAGTCCAACGCCGAGCTGTTCGAGGTGCCCTACTTCGAGGACAAGACGGCCTACCTCGCGCAGAGCCCGCAGTTCTTCAAGCAGATGGCCCAGGTCGCCGGCTTCGGCAAGATCTTCGAGATCGCGCCCGCCTTCCGCGCCGACCCCTCGTTCACCAGCCGTCACGCGACCGAGTTCACCTCCATCGACGCCGAGATCAGCTGGATCGACTCCCACGAGGACGTCGCCCGGATGCAGGAGGAGCTCCTGCACACGGCGTTCCAGGCCGTGGCCGACAAGCACGGCGACGAGATCCGCGAGCTGTTCGGCGTCGAGGTCGAGGTGCCCGCCGTGCCGTTCCCGCGCATCCCGCTGGCAGAGGCCCGCGAGATCGTCGCCGCCCGCGGCTACGACATCCCCCGCACCGACGGCGACCTCGACCCCGAGGGCGAGCGGCAGATCGCCGCGCACGTGCGCGAGACCTTCGGCCACCCGTTCGTGTTCATCACCGACTACCACCCCGAGATCCGCGCCTTCTACCACATGCGCGACGAAGAGACCGGTCTCACCAAGTCGTACGACCTGCTGTTCAACGGCGTCGAGATCACGACCGGCGCGCAGCGCGAGCACCGCGTCGACGTGCTGATCGAGCAGGCGAAAGAGAAGGGTCTCGACCCCGAGCACCTCGACTTCTACCTCGACTTCTTCCGCTTCGGCGCCCCGCCGCACGGTGGCTTCGGCATGGGCCTCGCGCGCATCCTGATGCTGATGCTCGGCGAGTCGTCGATCCGCGAGGTCACCTTCCTCTTCCGCGGACCCACCCGCCTCGCTCCGTAAAGGTTCGAGTGGACGACGCCCGGGGTTCACCCCCCGGGCGTTCGTGCGTCACGCGCTCTCTTTAGCGTGAGCAAATGGTCGCCGTCACCCCCGTGGATCCGACACCCGTCGGGGAGTCGCCGGGCTCGGGGTGGTCCATCTCGCTCCGGGGCGTGCACCGCGAACGCGCCGGAGTGCCGGTCCTCCGCGGCATCGATCTCGATGTCGCCCCCGGCACGATCGTCGCCGTCGTCGGGCCGTCGGGCTGCGGCGCCTCGACCCTGCTGCGCGTCGTGAGCGGCACGCAACGACCGGATGCCGGCACGGTGACGGTCGAGGGACGCTCGGGGGCTGCAGCGCCGCGCATCCCGGAGGTTCGCGACCGCACGCCCGTCGCGCGGTTCGGACGCGTCCGTGCGGCGATCGTCGCAGCGGCTCGGCACGCCGGCGATGACGACCCCGAGAAGGAGACCGATCGACTCCTCGACCTCCTGGGCCTCGGCTCCGCCGACAAGAGCGTGCACCGCCTCTCGCTCGGTGATCGGCAACGCTGGGCGCTGGCGCGCACGCTGGCCGGGCGACCCCGGGCCCTCCTCCTCGACGACGCGCTCGCGGCGCTGCACACGACCGCGCGCGCCGAGATGCGGGACCGGCTGCTCCGCGAACTCCGCGACCGAGGTGTCACGACCCTCTGGGCGACGCGAGACACCGCCGAGGCCGCGGCCGTCGCCGACCATCTCGTCGTCATGGACCGAGGCCGCATCGCGGCCGCGGGCGGTCCCGACGAGGTCTATGCGCGCATCGCGGATGCCGCGGTAGCCGAGGTCCTCGGACCGGTGAGCGCGGTCCCGGGGATCGTCGAAGGTCTGACCGTCGAGGTGTGGGGCCAGGAGCTCCCGCTCGCGGAGTCCGCGCACGACGGTCACTGCGAGGTCGTCGTGCGCCCCGAGAACGTCCTGCTGGTCGGAGCGGATTCGCCCGGGGTAGATGGAGTGGTCGAGGACTCGACCTTCCTCGGCAGCGTCCGCCGTTCGACGATTCTCACCAGCGATGGAAGCCGCGTCGTCGTCGAGCACGCTCCGGGACGACGACTCGAGGACCGGGACGCGGTACGCCTCGCGCTCGCGATCGTGCCGGCGACCGTTCGCCCGATCGGCTGACCGAGAAGGGGGCTCCGGTGCACTGCCGGAGCCCCCTCCCCTCAGCGGCGTCCCTGGCGACGGCGTCGGGTGAAGACGATCAGGACCGCGCCACCGACGGCCGCGAACGCCCCCGCGACGATCAGCCCGGGAACGGCAGAGACATCCGCACCGGTCTTCGCCAACGCTCCCGACGTCGATGCCGCGACACCGCCGGGGACGCGCACGTCGTCCTTACCGATCGGGCCGGGCGTCAATTGCTCGGGGGACGAGCCGTCCGAGGGCCGAGGCTGCGGTGCCGGCTGGCTCCCGGATCCCGGATCCGACGAGTTCTGCGGAGCGTCGGCCGCGACGACGCCGACGCGCACGAGCGCGCCGAGGCCGCGACGGTCATCCACTTGGAGCGCCACAGCGGTCTGCGCCTGCCCGTCGACCGCCTGCGCGTTCAGCGTGACGACCGCCGTCCGCCCCGCCACGGCGAAGCGGGTCCCCGCCGGCACCGCCCCCGCAGGAATCGTCTGCCCGGCGACCGTACCGCCACCGGTGGTCAGCGTCGTACCGGTCGACGTGACCTGCAGGCGCACGTCCCGCAGCGACACCTCCATCGCCGTCCCGGGGTACAGGACGAGGTCGTCCACCCCCACCGAAGCCGCCCCGGCGGAGCTGGCTGTCTCGATCCCCCGCACGCTGATCTGGCCGGCGAAACCGTCGGTGACCGTCTGCGCATCGGCGTCGGCCGATGCGGCGTGCGCGGCCTTCGTCTCCCCGGGTGCGGACACGAAAGCAGGTGCGATGGCCGAGGGGCCCACGGCGTCGACGGCGAAGGCGTAACGCGGAGGGAGCGGTGGCGCGCTGGTCGTCGACGGCTCGGGAGTGGGCGTCGGCGCGGCCGCCGCGGGAGACCACCGCACGACGCCGAGGCTGACCGCGGGGTAGGCGCCCGTGAGGTCCTCGTAGCGCAGCGCGGTGATCAGAACGCTGCCGTCGCTCTGCGTGACGCGCTCGTTCAGGTGCACGCGCACGCGCGGCGAGCCCGTGGCATCCAGGCCCGTGTAGAGGTCGGTTCCCGTGTTGATCCAGATCCCGTTGACGAAGACGGCGGATCCGGTGTCGGCGAAGCTCACGCGCGACGAGCCGTCGCCGTCCACCGAAAGACGCAGGCCGTAGACGCGTAGGGCCGACCACATGTACTCGCCGACGGAAGATGTGTCCGGCACCTGGCGGAACGATCCCACCGACACCGCGCTCGACCCGTCGGCCGCGTGAGCGACGGAGACGTCTGCTGCGGACGATGCCGGGGCCGTCCCGCTCACCGCCTGCGCGGCGACCGAGCCTTCGGCCTCCAGGCGGGGAGCGCCCGGGATCAGCGCGGCCCCGTTCGGTGCTGTGACGGTGACACCCGAGACGAGGGCGGGTGACGCAGACGCCGCGGGAGCACACGCCACCACGCCGAGACGCACGCGCCAGATCTCCGACCACCCCGCTTCGGCCTCGATCCGCAGGGCCGTCACCTGGGCTCGACCGCGGTCGATGGTGCGTTCGGCGACGACCAGCCGCGTCGACCCCCACGTGGCGGACGTCGGCAACGCGACCGTGTATCCCGCCGACAGCTTGGACGGATTCAAGACGTCCTTGCCGTCGACCGTCAGCGTGTCGAAGGTCACCGACGTGCTCCCGTCGGTCCCGCAGCTGGCACGCAGGCCGGTGAAGGCGACAGGGACGCGGTCGCGCAGCTGGAACAGGCCGCTGTCGATTCTCGTCTGCGCTCCGTCGGAGGCCGCTCGGGCGGTCAACCCCGTCGCGCGGGTGGTGTTGAGCTTCAGCGCGTCGCCGGTCTCCGAGAGGGAGTTGTCGACGGTCGCCCCGCTGGTCCATTCGCTGAGGGGCGCGGGCTGCTGGAGCGCACCGCCGTCGGCATCGAGGATCTGGATGCCGGAGGCCGAGGTCGAGGGGATCGACACCGCTCCGTTCGCGGGGACGGCGCCCGCGACGGCGGCTGCCGTGATGAGCGCACCGACGATGGCGGCGAGAAATCGGGTACGGGGTCGCGGGGTCACTGGTCTGCTCCGAATCGATCGAGGAAGTCGGCGCCGTTCGGAATGCCGACACCGGTGACCGGGTCCCACCCGGCCGCGGTCTGCAGGGACTGGGGCCGGGTGTCCCACAGGTAGAGGGTCTCGAGCCACAGCTGACCGGTGCTCTCGTCGCGGCGGTACCACGTGCCGGCTGACGCGGGAACGACGTCGCGAATCGCGCTCGACCCGGCCAGGGCGTACAGGAAGGGCGCGGCGAGACCGACCTCCACCCCGGTGCGCGCCTTGGCGATCGCGACCATGCTCGCGACCATCGGCGTTGCCAGGCTCGTGCCGCCGTGGGCCTCGTACGACAGTGCCCCGTCACGCGGCACCGCGACGGTGAAGCCCGTGTTGGGATCGGCGAGCGAGGCGACGTCGGGGACGAGTCGCCCCGATCCCGCGTGCGCGATGCGCTCGCTCTGCCAACTGGGGCGCGGGTAGAAGGCCGACTCCCCGCCTCCGGCGCCGTAGAGGAAGCCCGGCGGGATGATGCCACCGTTCTGGGCGAAGCGGGTCTGCACCTCCCACCCGGATTCGACGGCGATGCGATTGTCGGCGTCGAGGCCGATGCTGGCCCCGCCCACCGCGGTGACGTACGGACTGGAGGCCGGCGTCGCCACGTCGGTCTCGTCGTGGTGGTCGCCGGCGAGGGAGTAGTCGCCGTCGTTGCCGCTCGAGGCGAAGACCGACACACCGCGGGACGCGGCTTCGACCAGCACGCGGTTCAGCAGGGTGCGGTCGGCATCGGTGTCGAGCTCTTCGGGCCCGCCGAACGAGAGCGAGATCACACTCGGGGTGACGGGGGCTTCGACGGCGTCGAGGACGCGCAGATAGAGCGTCGCGGCGAGGCAGTCGTCGGCCCCCCAGTAGACGATGTCGGCGTCAGGGGCCATCGCGCGCACCGCCTGCACGTCAAGATGCTGCTCGACGGTCCACGCCGAGGGACCTCCGCAGCGGGTGACGTCCGGGTTCGCGGAAGCGTGGTGGGTGTACTGCCCCTCCCGGAGAGCGGGCAGACCCTCCCGCGCGAAGTACGCGTCCGTGTTCGCGGCGACCGTGTCATCGTCGAAGACTCCGACGATCGCCACGGTCGCTCCCGCGCCGCGCGCATCCGCCGGGAGCTGGTGGATCGCGCGCAGTTGCGTGGGCCCGTACCCGCACAGCGCGTTCGAGCGATGCTCGACCTGGACCGACGACGGCCACGACGACGAGAGCGTCTGCCCCCAGTACGCGGCGCAATCGTCGCTGCGCACGGGCGCGGCGTCGGTGCTGGGGCTCATCGCGTCGGTATCGACGAGACCGGCGACGGACTCGATGGCACCGGCCTCGCGAGGAACGGACAGATCGCGGGTGGGAGCGAACGCCGCGCGACCGTCCACGGTCGTCTCACCGAAGGAGGTGTCGAAGGCCGAGGCGAACGCCGACGCCGGCCCGGTCACCGAGAGCGCGCGGATGCTCTCACGGTCTCGGACGATCTCGATTCCGGCCGTTTCGAGCCACGAGCGCGCCGCACTCGCCTCCGCGGCCGTCGCCGAGTCGGTGAGCAGCACGGTGGCCGTCAGGCGCGCGTCGAGCGACGCCTCGGGGGCGGCGGAGGCCCATCCCGGAGCGGTCGACACGAGGATTCGTCGACCGTCGGGGGAATCGGTGGATGCCGCCGGCGGGGCGCTGCAGGCGGTGGATGCGACCGCTGCTGAGAGCAGCAGAACGGCCAGGGAAGTCGTCGGTCGACGACGGAGGCGTGGGGGCATGGACAGCTTTCTCGATCAGTGGCTCGGGTGAACCGATCGAGAGCTTATCGATATTGAGAACCGTTATCACAAACGGGCAAAAGAAAGCCCCCGTCGGGGCCGAGCCCGCTCAGAACGGGTAGTCGACCGAAGACCGCTCCGCCACGACGGAGCGCACGAAGGCCGCGACCTCCTGGTGGGCGGGATGCACCTGGTAGCGCTCGAGCGCGTCGACGTCGGCGAACTCGCTGACCAGAGCGACGTCCCAGTTCGACTGCGGGTTGACGACGTTGCGCCCCACCTCGATGTGCTGGATCTCGTCGATGACCCCGTCGAGGGCCGACAAGCGCTCAGCGATCTGCTCCGCGTGCAGCGCACGCGTGTCGGCGTCGTCCGCCGAGAGCTTCCAGAGGACGATGTGACGGATGCTCACGCGGAGGCTCCTTGGGTGTCTGCCGCGAGGAGGGCGGCGCGGAGACGGTCGGCCGAGACGCGCCAGTGCGCGTGAAGCTCCCCGTCGATGAGGACGACGGGGATTTTCTCCCACCACTTGTCGTAGAGGGCGGCATCGTCGGCGATCGAGGCCTGCTCGATCGTGACGCGGTCGGCGGCTCGCTCGGGGAGCTCACCCACGACCGTCTCGACGATCTGCTCCGCCACATCGCAGAGGTGGCAGTCGGGCTTTCCGATCAGCGTGAGAGTCGTCACCCTGACCATCCTAGAAGGCGGGGGAAGGGCGAGAGCCGGTGCGCGACGCGCGTGTCCGCTCGCTGGTCAGGACTCGACGTCGTAGCCCGAGGCGATCCACTCGCCCGTGCCACCCTCGACGTTGGTCGCATCGTGTCCGCGCGCCGTGAGGGCTTCGACGACCCGCGCCGAGCGACCGCCGGCCTGGCAGATCACGTCGAACGGCTCTCCGGGGAGTTCCTCGAGGTGCTCGCCGATGGTCGACATCGGAAGATTCACGGCGCCGGGAACGTGACCCGCGGCGAACTCGTGCTCCTCGCGCACGTCGATCAGGGGGCGTTCACGCCCCGCGTGCAGGTCGTGGACCGAGATGGACTGCATGCTTACCTCCGGAGAGACGAACGGCACCGGATACACGAAGCGCCCGTCGCGAATCGGACAGGCGCTCGGTGTGGTGGCCGCTTTACTTCTTGTTGCGGCGCTGGTGACGAGTCTTGCGAAGCAGCTTGCGGTGCTTCTTCTTCGCCATGCGCTTACGGCGCTTCTTGATGACAGAACCCACGGAAAACCTCACTAAGTCGGGGTCTGGGTGCCGATTTCGGCCCCCGGGAACAGCAGGCGTTGAAAAAAAGCCTCGGATCAGTCTAGCCGACGTCGGACACCGGTCGTTGCACGGCATCGGCGACGGCCGATTCGGGCACCCGGTAGCTGCGTCCGAACCGCACCGCCGGAAGCTCGCCCGCGTGGACGAGACGGTAGACCGTCATCTTCGAGACGCGCATGAGTTCCGCGACCTCGGCGACCGTCAAGAACCGCACGTCCGGCAACTCGGCCATCGTTCACCCCTCGTTCCGGGTGAACTCACCCTCCTGATGCTGAGCACACTCTAGGGTCTGGCTGGGACGGCTGTAAACCTATGGGCCCACTGTGACGAATGTGATGAGCGGATGCCGGGATTCCGCGGCATCCGCGGGCTCATCGCCCCGGCAGCTTGCGGAACGCGGTCGAGAAGGAGTGCTTCACCGACGCGGCGGCGCGGCCCACGACCTCGGCGGCGTGCATCGCCGAATCGGGAAGGGCCGGTTCGTGGTCGTCATCGATGGAGAAGAACGGGACGAGCCAGTCGTCGACCTCGTCGAGAGGGGCGACCGCGAGGCTGTAGTAGCGGTGTTGTCCCTCTTCGCGCACGGAGACGAGCTCCGCCTCGCGCAGCACCTTCAGGTGCTTGGAGACGGTCGGCTGGCTCACACCGAGAGCGGCGACGATCTGCGAGACGCTCGTCCCCCGTTCACCACCGGTTACCCGGTCGAGGAGCAGCTGAAGGATGTCGCGACGCGTTCCGTCAGCGATCACGTCGAAGATGTCCGCCATGGCATCAGATTAGCGGCGCCCCGGCCCGAGTACCATGATTCGGGTTCGGGCACCGAAGGGAGCGGCGCATGGCGGCGACGCCGAACGAGGCTCGACTGGCCGTGCGACTGCGTCGCATCGCCTTCGAGGCATGGGACCGATTACGCAATCTCACGACCGCGTCCCCCGCGCGTTTCGCGGTGCTGGTGTTCGTGACGCTCATCGCCCTGTTCACGGCGCTCTTCTCTCTGCCCGCCGCCTCGGCGACCGGTGTGCGCCTCCCCTTCGCCGACGCGCTCTTCACCGCCGTCTCGACGATCTGCGTCACCGGATTGTCGACGCTGAACATGTACTCCGACTTCTCCCCCCTCGGACGCGTCATCACCTACATCGGCGTCAACGTCGGCGCCCTCGGTGTGCTGACCCTCGCCTCGATCCTCGGGCTGGTGATCTCCAAGCGCCTGGGTCTTCGCGCGAAGCTGATCGCCGCCGGCGACAGCAACCCCCTGCGTGTGCACGGCGGTCCGGTGAACGAGGGGCAGACCGTGCGTCTCGGCGAGGTCGGCCAGCTGCTGCGCACCGTGGCGCTGTCCACGCTCGTGATCGAGGCGGGACTCACCGTCCTCATCTACCCCTCGCTCGTCGTCGGCGGGATCAGCCCGCTCGTGGCGCTCTGGGAGGCGCCGTACTACGCGGCGATGGCGTTCACGAACACGGGCTTCGTGCCCAACGCCGACGGCCTCACACCCTTCGCTCAGGACTACTTCCTGCTCACGGTGCTCATGGCCGGGGTCTTCCTCGGCTCGATCGGCTTCCCGGTGATCTTCACGCTGTGGCGGCACTACTGGCGCTTCCGCCTGTGGTCCCTGCACGCGAAGCTCACCATCATCACCACCGTCGTGTTGTTCTTCGCCGGAGCCGGGGTCATTCTGCTGCTGGAATACGACAACCCCCTCACATTCGGAAGCATGGATGCGTGGGACACCACGTTCCAGGCGTTCTTCCTCTCGGCCATGACACGCTCCGGCGGGTTCAGCGTCATCAACATCGGCGACCTCAACGGGGCCACCCTGATCGTGGGATCGATGCTCATGTTCGTCGGCGGCGGATCCGCTTCCACCGCGGGCGGCATCAAGGTCACGACCCTGGCCGTGCTGGCTCTGGCGGTGTTCTCCGAGGCCAAGGGCCGCCCCTCGGTGCAGGCCTTCGGTCGCCGCATCCCGAGCGACGTGCAGCGGGTCGCCCTCTCGGTCGTCGCGTGGGGCGCGACCATCGTCGCGATCTCGACGGTCACCATCAGCCGCATCACCGACGCCCCCATCGAGCACGTGCTGTTCGACGTCGTCTCGGCTTTCGCCACCGTCGGCCTGTCGACGGGCCTCACCGCCGAGCTCCCCGAAGCCGCGAAGTACGTGATGGCGGCCACGATGTTCATGGGGCGCATTGGTACAGTGACACTCGCTGCGGCAGTGGCTGCGTCGTCCCGGTCGCAGCTGTACGCGCTCCCCGTGGAAAGGCCCATCGTTGGTTGAACGCATCCGCAGTGACGCGCCCGTCCTGGTGATCGGACTCGGCCGCTTCGGCGCCGCCTGCGCCGGCGAGCTCGACCGACTCGACCGCGAGGTCCTGGCCGTCGACGGCAACCTCGAGCTCGTGCAGAAGTGGTCGGAGCGCGTCACGCACGCCGTCCAGGCCGACGCGCGCAATATCGACGCCCTGCGGCAGATCGGCGCCCAGGACTTCCAGGTCGCCGTGGTCGCCGTGGGCTCGCTCATCGAGGCATCGGTGCTCATCACCGCCAACCTCGTCGACCTCAAGGTGCCGCAGATCTGGGCGAAGGCCGTCTCGCAGTCGCACGGCAAGATCCTCGCCCGCGTCGGTGCCAACCACGTCATCTACCCCGAGGCCGAGGCCGGCGAGCGCGTGGCCCACCTGGTCAGTGGACGGATGCTCGACTTCATCCGTTTCGACGACGACTTCGTCCTCGCCAAGATGTATCCGCCAAAGCTCGTGCGCGGTGTGGGCCTGAACGAATCCGGCGTGCGGTCGAAGTACAACGTGACCGTCGTGGGCGTGAAGAGCCCCGGCCGGCCGTTCCGCTACGCCGAGGCCAACACGGTCGTCACCAACCACGACCTCATCATCGTGTCGGGGACCAACTCCGACATCGAGCGGTTCGCCTCGCTCGATCGCTGAGCCGCGGCGCCCGCCTCAGGCGTCGATGTCGAGAGCGACCTCGACCTCGTCGTCGACGGCGAGCCCCTCGGCATCCTGAAGTGCTTTCTTGACCGGCACGACGTAACCGCCGTCCTTCGGCCAGAGCGCGGTGGTCGCGGTCGTGCGGCCGATCGTCACGGATGCCGGGATCATCCCCCACCCGTAGGTCACGAGGGGGGCGATCTCGGCGATCATCGCGGCCTCGGCTGCGGGCACCGAGACGAAGTGGAACGGCGCGGGGCCGCGCCAGTACCAGATCGTCCCGGTGAACCGCAGGTGCACGGTCAGCTCCCGGCGGCCAGTTCTTTCGCGCGGGCGAGGGCGGCTTCGGCGGCGGTGGTGAAGGCGTCGTCGAGTCGGGCGTCCTGCAGGACGGCCACGGCGCGCTCGGTGGTGCCCTTCGGGCTGGTGACGCGGCGACGCAGCTCGGCGGGATCGACATCGGCGGATGCCATGAGAGCTGCGGCCCCGATGAAGGTCTGCTCCGCGAGCAGGCGCGCCTGGTCGTCGTCGAAGCCCATCCGCACGGCGGCCCGGGTGAAGTCCTCGACGAGGAGGAAGACGTAGGCGGGACCGGAGCCCGAGATGGTCGAGAGGGCATCGATCTGCGACTCGGGGACCTCCAGGACCGAGCCCACGGTCTCGAAGAGCGCCCGGACGACGGCGATGTCGGCGGCGGAGGCCGCGGGTCCGGCGGCGAGTCCGGTGACTCCCTTTCCGACCAGCGAGGGGGTGTTCGGCATCGAGCGCAGGGTGGCGACGCCCTCGCCGAGACGAGCGGCGAACGTGTCGAGCGTGACGCCCGCGGCGAGGCTCACCACGATCGCGCCGGGGCGCAGATGCGGGGCGATCTCGTCGAGCAGGTCGGGCACCATCGCGGGCTTGACTCCCACCAGCACGATGTCGGCGGCGGCGACGGCGTCGGTGTTTCCCGCCGGATTCGCCTCGAGAGCGACGCTGGTCACCCCGTCGAGGTCGACGAGTTCGGCGGCCTTCGCGATCGAACGGTTGGTCGCCGTCACCCCTCCCCCGGTGAGTCCGGCCGCGACGAGGCCGCGGAGGATCGCGCCTCCCATGGAACCGGCTCCGAGGATCGCGATCGGGGGCAGCGAGGTCGTGGCATCCGTCATGCGAGCCAGTCTACGAACCGGACTCTCGCGGCGGGGCAAGTCTGAGTGCGACCGAGAGGGGCGCGCGTTAGAGTCGGGAAACGGTGTGCCGGAGCACCGGCGAGCGATACGGAGGACTAGCGATGACTCTCTTCGACGGCATCACCGCGCGCCTGGTCGAGACCGACCGGCTGGGGGTGAACGTGCTCGAGCGCGTCGGCGACGACCCCGCCACCGCCCCCGAGCACACGGTCGTCTTCGTGCACGGCAACGTCGCCTCCTCACTGCTCTGGCAGGAGATCATGCAAGACCTGCCGAGCGAGCTGCGCGTCGTCGCCGTCGACCTGCGCGGCTTCGGTCGCACCGAGCACAGCCCCATCGACGCCACCCGCGGCGTCCGCGACTTCAGCGACGATCTCCACGCGACGCTCGATGCCCTCGGCATCGCTTCCGCTCATCTCGTCGGCTGGTCGATGGGCGGGGCCGTCGTGCTGCAGTACGCGCTCGATCACCCCGTTCTCTCTCTCACGCTGCAGTCGCCCATCTCCCCCTACGGCTTCGGCGGCACGCGGCGTGACGGATCTCGGCTGAACGACGAAGACGCCGGCGCCGGTGCGGGGGCGGCGAACCCCGACTTCGTCCAGCGACTCATCGACCACGACACCACCGACGAGGCCCCGACCTCGCCGCGCGCGGTGTTCCGCTCCGGCTACGTCGCCGCGGGTTACCGGAGCGAGCACGAGGACGTATGGGTCGAGGCGATGCTGTCGACCTCCACGGCCACCGGCAACTACCCGGGCGACTCGGTCGTCACCTCGACCTGGCCGGGCTTCGCCCCCGGCACGACCGGTGTGCTCAACGCGCTGGCGCCGAAGTACCTCGATGTCTCGGGCATCGTCGACCTCGAAGACAAACCCGCGATCCTGTGGATCTACGGCACCGCCGACGCGATCGTCTCGGACGCCTCGTTCTCCGACGTCAATCACCTGGGCGCGCTCGGAGTGGTTCCCGACTGGCCCGGCGCCGATGTCGCCCCCGCACAGCCGATGGTCTCCCAGACGCGCGACGTGCTCTCCGCCTACGCGGACAAGGGCGGCGAGGTCACCGAGGTCCCCGTCGAGGGGGCCGGACACTCCGTCCACCTCGAGCGCCCGGCGCAGTTCCGCCGAGCGCTGCTGACGCACATCGGCTACGTCGGTCGGCCCGCCGATCCGGCGCCGCCGACCGAGGCGATCATCCTGCGCTCGGCCGACTGACCCGTCCCCGACTCGCCCGTCCCCCGGAGGTCCCCGTGGAGTACTGCCTGTTCACCGAGCCCCAGCAGGGCTTCTCCTACGACGATCAACTCGCTTTCGCGCGCTCGGCGGAACAGCACGGCCTCGACGGCTTCTTCCGCTCGGACCACTACCTGCGCATGGGCCCGGGCGATCCCCGACCGGGCCCCACCGACGCGTGGACGACCCTCGCCGGCCTCGCGCGCGAGACCTCTCGCATCCGCCTGGGCACGCTCGTGTCGTCGGTGACGTACCGCGTCCCCGCGATCCTCGCGATCCAGGTCGCACAGGTCGACGCCATGTCGGGCGGACGCGTCGAGCTGGGCCTCGGCACGGGCTGGTTCGAGCGCGAGCACGCGGCCTACGGCATCCCCTTCCCGGCGAAGCGCTTCGACCTGCTCGAAGAGCAGCTCCAGGTCGTCACGGGTCTGTGGTCGACTCCGGATGCCGACACCTTCTCGTTCCGCGGAGAGCACTACGCGCTCGACGAAGCGCCCGCGCTGCCGAAGCCGGTGCAGTCGCCGGTGCCGGTGATCGTGGGCGGCGGCGGCCCGAAGCGCACCCCCGCTCTCGCCGCGAAGTACGCCACGGAGTTCAACATCGGCTTCGTCGCGGAAGACGTCGTGGCCGAGAAGTTCGCCGTCGTCCGCGCCGCGTGCGAGACGATCGGCCGCGACCCGCAGACGCTGAAGCTCTCGGTCGCGCTGCCGACCATCGTCGGCTCGGACGAGGCCGCGATCGAGCGGCGCGCTCAGGCGATCGGCCGCACGCGCGCGGAGTTCGACGACGGTACGAACATCGTCGGCACACCCGAGCAGGTCGCCGAGAAGGTGGAAAGGCTGCGGGCCCTCGGCGCGGAGCGGGTCTACTTCCAGCTCATGGACTTGCGCGACGTCGATCACGCCGGTCAGATCGGCGCCGAGGTCCTGCCGCTCCTCCCGCGCTGAGCGCTCAGCGGCGGTTCTCGAAGAACGCCCGGAGCTGTGCGGCGGCCCGCTCCTCGTCGACCCCGCCGACCACCTCGACGCGGTGGGGAAGACGCCGATCGCGCAGGACGTCGTACATGGATCCCGCGGCTCCCGCCTTGGCATCCCACGACCCGAAGACGACGCGCTCGACGCGCGCCTGCAGGATCGCCCCCGCGCACATCACGCACGGCTCGAGGGTGACCACGAGCGTGCACTCCGCCAGGTGCCACGAACTTCGGTTACGGGCGGCCTCGCGCAGCGCCACGACCTCGGCGTGCGCGGTGGGGTCGCCCGTGGCCTCGCGGAGGTTGCGACCCTCGCCGATGATCCGGCCGGTGGAGTCGACGACGACGGCTCCCACCGGGACGTCGCCGTCGACTTCGGCGGCGTCGGCGAGCTCGAAGGCCCGCCGCATCGCGGCGAGGTCTGCGGCGGTGGGCGTCACGGGAGCTCCGAGAATCGACGGCGGTGGGGTGCGGGGGAAACGGTTAGCCTTGAGCCTATGCGTGTCCACGTCGCCGACCACCCGCTCATCACCCACAAGCTCACGGTGCTGCGTGACGTGCAGACGTCGTCGCCGGTGTTCCGCCAGCTCACCGAGGAGCTCGTGACGCTCCTCGCGTATGAGGCGACCCGCAACGTGCGCGTCGACCCGATCGAGATCCAGACCCCGGTCACCACGACGATGGGTGTGAGAATCAGTGAGCCCCGGCCGATCGTGGTGCCCATCCTGCGCGCCGGCCTCGGCATGCTCGAGGGCATGGTGAAGCTCCTGCCCACCGCCGAGGTCGGATTCCTCGGCATGGTCCGCGACGAAGAGACCTTCGAGCCGACGACCTACGCCGAGCGCCTGCCCGACGACCTCAGCGACCGCCAGTGCTTCGTGCTCGACCCGATGCTCGCCACCGGCGGCTCGCTCGGCGCGGCCATCAAGTTCCTGTTCGCGCGTGGCGCGCAGGACGTCACCGCGATCTGCCTGCTGGGCGCGCCCGAGGGCGTTGCGGCGATCGAGAAGCAGGTCGAGGGCCACGACGTCACTCTCGTGCTCGGCGCCGTCGACGAGCGCCTCAACGAGAAGGGCTACATCGTGCCCGGTCTCGGTGACGCCGGCGACCGTCTCTACGGCACGGCCTGAGCGCCCACCAATCGAGCGAACCCGCTGAGCCGCGCGACCCCTTCGGGGGTCCGCGGGAGATCGTCGAGCAGAGCGGGCGAGTACACCACGTAGGCGGCCTGCATCGCGCGTGAGATCGCGACGTTGATGCGATTGCGCAGCAGCAGGAACTCCAGGCCGCGCGGAGCCTCCCGGCCCGACGACGCGGCGAGGGTCAGGATCGCGACGACCGCTTCTTTGCCCTGGAAACGGTCGACCGTCCCGACCGGGACATCGGCGAAGCCCGCGGCGGCCAGGGCCTCTTCGACGGCGACCTGTTGTGCGTTGTAGGGGGTGATGACGATGATGTCGTCGGCCCGCAGCGACCGGGGAGCATGCACGATGGCGGAGTCCCCCGCTCCCCCCTCGGCGCCCGTCCACTCGCGCCCCACGAGTTCGGACACCAGGCGCGCGACCTCAGCGGCCTCTTCGTTCGAGAACGTCGAGTTGCCGCGGTGCCGCACGGGACGAGGGTGGACGCCGGGGTCGACGCCGTCGAGACGGCGCAGAGCGGTGGAGGGGTGCGAGGCGAGACGCCCCTCGTACGACAGCCGTGAGACCGGCTCGGCGACGGCGGGGTGCATACGGCGCGTGCGCGCGAGGAAGTAGCCGAACTCGTCCGGCACCACCTCGGCACCGTCGATGATCCACCCCAGGGCCGAGGTGTCGACGGGTTCGGGGTGCGTACCCTGACTGACCTGCGGCAGCTGCTGCGGGTCGCCCAGCAGCAGGAGACGCTGCGCCGCGAGCGACACCGCGATGGTGGAGGCGAGCGAGAACTGCCCCGCCTCGTCGATCACGAGCAGATCGAGGCTCCCGCGCGGGATACGAGCCTCGTGGCTGAAATCCCAGGCGGTCCCCCCGACGACGAAGCCGGTGGAGGCGTTCTCGGCGGTGAACGACGCCACGCCGTTCTTGGGCAGCACCGTGAAAGCGTGCGGGGCACTCGGATCTTTCGGCGCCTTCCCGACCCGGGATGCCGGCACCCCGGCCGCGATGACCTGATCGAGCATGTGCTCGATGGTCGCGTGGGATTGCGCCACGACCCCGATGCGGTAGCCGCGCTCGGCGACGAGGCGCGCGATGACGTGCGAGCCCACGTAGGTCTTGCCCGTGCCGGGAGGGCCTTGGACGGCGAGATAGCTGTGGTCGAGGTCGGCGACGCTACGCGCGATGGCGGTGACCTCGTCGTCGCCGGTCGCGCCGTCGACGCTCGTGACCGGGGAGAGTGCCCCCGACAGCGTGCGCGGCGGGACGCGACGCAGGATGTCGGCGGCCGCGCCGTCGGGGATCCCGGGGGCGGCGGCGAGGACTCCGTCGGCCCATGCGTCGATCGCTTTCTGCTGATTCCCGGCGCGCGGGGGTGCGGGCGGGGTGAGGGCGAGCGGCAGGTCGCGCCAGGTCGCGCCGTCGACGGCGGTCTCTTCGACGATCGCTCCGTCGTCGAGCACTTCGCGCACCGTCACTCGGCGCGCACCGTGGATCCATCGGGGGCGCGTCTCGAGCGGGAAGGGCGCGGGAAGGTCGTAGACCGCGAAGGGCTCGCCGTCCACGCTCACGCGCGTGCCGGGTGCGACCTCGCCGCGGAGCTCGACGAGACGGCGCTCCGATCCGCGGCCCGACTCGGGGAAGTGCCAATCGGCGACGACGCGCGAGCGTGCCGCGTCGACCACGACGACGTCACGGGTCTCTTCCCAAACCGAGAGCGGCTCGCGCAGACGCAGGAAGTGCGTGGCCCAGTAGGTCTTCTCTTCGCGCGGGTAGTAGTCGATCGCGGCCGCGGCGAGACGGAGTGCGGTCGCGTCGGGTTCTGCCGCATCGCCCGCCCAGCGCTGCAGGGCCGTCGCGCGGGGCGACGGCTCGTAGGCCTGCTCGTCGGGCTCGGCTCCGCGCGCGGGGACAGCCCCCGACTCGCGCGCGCGATCGACGAGCCAGTCGCGCAGGCGCCGGGTCGAGACGCAGTCGTAGCGGTTGTAGTCGGCCAGGTCGTCGAGCACGCGCTGCGCCGCGACCGCATCGCCGTCGGCAGCGAGCGCGCGGGCCTCGACGTACTTCACGATCGAGTCGTCGCCGCGCTGCACGTCGCTCGTACGCACGTCGTCGCCCATGTACAGGGGCTCGAGCTTCTTGATCGAGTACGAGCGCGACCCCACCCGCAGCGCTCGACGCACGACCGGGTAGAGGTCGACGAAGACGCCGTCGCGCAGGAGCCGATCCACGTCGGCCTCGCGGACGCCGTAGCGGGCGGCCATCGTGAGCAGGTGTGTCGGCTCGTAGGGGGCGTAGTGGTAGATGTGCATGCCCGGGTGCCGCTGGCGTCGCAGCGCGACCATGTCGAGGAAACGCTCGAGGGCGGCTCGCTCTTCGTCGAAGGTGTGCGCCCAGAGCGCTCCGTAGACCTCGCGGGTGTCGACCCACCCGAAGAGGTAGTCGATGCCCCAGTGCTCGCCGACGCCCTCGGTGTACAGCGGGTCGCCCTCGAAATCGAAGAAGAGGTCGCCGTGGTCGGGCCGCGGGAGCACGCCCAGCGACTTGGGCGCGACGATCTCGAACGTGGGCACCGCGTGGGCGGGCTGGTCGGCGCCCGGGATGCCGGCCGGGCTCTCGAGCTGCAGGCGCGCCTGCGTGCGCAACGAGACGAAGGTGTCGACGCTCATGGCCGCGGGCGGCGCGGGCGCGACCGCCAACTGATCGATCGTCTCGATGCCGCCCGCCCGCAACCGGTCGCGCTGGACGGGCCGCATGCCCGCGACGAGCAGAAGGTCGCGGTGGGCGACGACCTCGAGCTCACAAGTGGCGCATCGGCCGCACGCGATGACCCCGAGATCGCCGCGCGGGTCGCCCCAGGCGATCACGGGTCCGGCGGTACCGAGGTCGACACGGCGGTCGGCGATCAGGGCGCGCAGGCGCTCGCGGCGGAGGCCGAAGACCGGGAGCAGATCGTCGACGCGATGCGTGCTCGTCGACCCGTCGCCGAGCAGCAGCTGCACCTCGTCGGAGCGCGGCACGCCGAGACGATCGAGCTGATCGACATAGGCGGCGAGCTGCATGAGCGCCGTCACGCGCGCGCGGCGCGCCAGCTTGGTGTCTTGCACGATCCATCGGCGTGTTCCATCGGACGACGCCTCGGGCTCGCGCACGAGGAAGTCGGCGAACCCGACGAATTCCTCGGTGGCGAACGCGGCCTGATAGACCACCTCGATGGACGGGTCGGCGAGGGCCTCGTCGGTCAGGCGCACGGCTTCGGCGAGCGCCTCGGCGTCGGATGATCGCGCCGCGGGGATCTCGCGCACCGCCGAGCCGAAGCGGGCGCGGTCGTCGTCGAGCACGCGCAGCTCGTGTGCCGTACCCAGCCGCGCCGCGCGCTCGAGGGTGGCGTCTTCGGGGTCGTCGACGGGGGCGGTGCGTCCGATCTTGGCGTCGATCGCGCGCAGCCACGCGAATTCGCACTCGGCCGCCGCCTTGAGGTCGCTGGCGCTCCAGACGATCCGCCCGTCTTGCTCGATGTACCGCATGGTATTCACGCTAACCGGGGCCGCCGACATCGGCCGCCGACCGTCCACGGGGAGGTCGCTCTCGCAACCGGACTGCCCACCGTCGGAGGGTGCTGACAGACTGAGGGGGTGATCACCGATCTGCCGTTCGAGAACGTGTACCGGCACGGGTTCGCGCGCGTCGCCGCGTGCACGATCCCCGTCGCGGTCGCCGACCCCGCCACGAACGCCGACGCCGTGCTCCAATCGGCGCGCGCCTGCGACGCCGAGGGGGTCGCCGTCGCGGTCTTCCCCGAGCTGTGCCTGACCGGCTATGCGATCGACGACCTCGTCATGCAGGATCCCCTGCTCGACGCCGTCGAGACCGCCCTCGAGCGCCTGGTCCTGGCATCCGCAGACCTCCTTCCGGTGCTGCTGGTGGGCGCGCCGCTGCGCCAGGGCAACCGCCTGTTCAATTGCGCGGTCGTGATCCACCGGGGCCGGGTGCTCGGCGTCGCCCCGAAGGCGTACCTGCCCACGTACCGCGAGTTCTACGAGCACCGCTGGTACGCCCGCGGCGACGACCAGGCCGGGCAGCACATCCGCGTCGCGGGCCAGACGGTGCCGTTCGGGCCCGACCTTCTGTTCGATGCGGTCGACGTGCCCGGTCTGACCCTGCACGCCGAGGTGTGCGAAGACGTCTGGGTTCCGATCCCGCCGTCATCGGGGGCGGCACTGGCCGGGGCCACGGTGCTCGCGAACCTCTCGGGCAGCCCCATCACGATCGGGCGCGCCGACGACCGCAACCTGCTCTCGCAATCGCAGTCGATGCGGTGCCTCGCCGTCTACGCCTACGCGGCCGCGGGCCAGGGCGAGTCGACCAACGACGTCTCTTGGGACGGCCAGACCATGATCTACGAGAGCGGCCAGCTGCTCGACACGACCGAGCGCTTCCCCGACGGGCCGCGGCGCAGCGTCGCCGACGTCGATCTCGACCGGCTCCGTCAGGATCGCCTGCGCCAGGGCACGTTCGACGACAACCGCCGCACCACGGCCCCCGCATTCCGCACGGTGCCGTTCGAGCTCGCACCACCGGCGACCGATCTCGGTCTGCGCCGTGCCGTCGACCGCTTCCCGTTCGTCCCCGACGACCCCGCTCGCCTCGCGCAGGACTGCTACGAGGCCTTCAACATCCAGGTGTCGGGGCTCGTCCAGCGCCTGCAGGCCATCGGCAACCCGCGGCCGGTGCTCGGGGTGAGCGGCGGACTCGACTCCACGCACGCTCTTCTCGTCATCGCGCGCGCCATGGACCGAATGGGGCGTCCGCGTAGCGACATCCTCACCTACACGCTCCCCGGCTTCGCGACGAGCGAGAAGACCAAGCGCAACGCGATCGCCCTGGCGGAGGCCGTCGGCGCCTCGATCGAAGAGATCGACATCCGCCCCGCGGCGACCGAGATGCTCTCGCGCATGGGGCACCCCTTCGCCGCGGGACGACCCGTGCACGACGTCACCTTCGAGAACGTGCAGGCGGGGCTGCGCACCGACTACCTCTTCCGTCTCGCGAACCAGAACGACGGGATCGTCGTCGGCACCGGCGACCTGTCCGAGATCGCGCTCGGGTGGTCCACCTACGGCGTGGGCGATCAGATGAGCCACTACTCGGTGAACCCCGGGGTGCCGAAGACCCTCATCCAGCACCTCATCCGCTGGGTGATCTCCTCGGGAGAGCTCAGCGACGACACGGTCCAGGTGCTGCAGGCCGTGCTCGACACCGAGATCAGCCCCGAGCTGGTGCCCGCGGGGCAGGACGGCCGCATGCAGTCCACCGAGGACCGCATCGGCCCCTACAACCTGCACGATTTCACGCTGTACCACGTCCTGCGCTTCGGGTTCCGGCCGTCGAAGATCGCCTTCCTCGCGGCGCACGCCTGGAATGATCCGGATGCCGGCGCCTGGCCGCCCGGCTACCCCGAAGAAGAGCGCCCGGCGTACGACCTCGTCACCGTGGCGAGATGGCTCGAGGTGTTCCTGAAGCGCTTCTTCGGGTTCGCGCAGTTCAAGCGCACCGCGATCCCGAACGGGCCGAAGGTGTCGCCCGCCGGTTCGCTCTCTCCGCGCGGAGACTGGCGCGCCCCCTCCGACGGCAACGCTCGCGCGTGGCTCGCCGACCTGCACGCGGCGGTGCCGCAGGCCTTCCGCGGCGACTGAGCCACGGCATCCGCTCGGGGCACGCCCCGGCCCTGGCGACGCGGACTACCAGCCCATCGAACCGGGGACGCCCTTGAACGGCCCCGCGAGGTCGCTCGTGACCCAGCCGCCGTAGAACCCGCCGGGCTGCGGTTTCACCGTCTCGCCGCCGAGAACGACGCGGTCCATGGGGCCCGCGTAGACGGCCACGCGGTCCTCGAGCAGCTCGTACCCCGGCATGGGGTGCGGGTAGTTCCAGGCGGCGCGCGGCGCAACCGCTCCCCCTCCCCCGTGCACGTCGAAGTACCGGGCGCCGCCTTTGAACTCGCAGAACGAGGCGCCTTCTCCGAGGGTGAGGACATCGCCGAACGCGGCGATCGGCACGTAGTACACGGGCGGATGACTGGTCTCGAGCACCCGGACGACGTCGTCGGTGTCGGCGATGCGCACGCCGCCGAAGTCGATCTGCACGCGCTTGCGGACGCGCTCCAGCCGCGGGGGCCGAGGGTAGTCCCACACGGATTCCTGACCGGGGCGGACGGGGTCGGGTACGGGGCGCGGCATGCGCCCACGCTACGCCGCGATCTGGACACTCGGGCGATTCCCCGGATACCGGCTCAGGAAGCGCACAGGTTTTCGGTAGCCTGGAAGTCGAGGGGGAACAGTGAGCGAACACAGGACGACGCCGGTCGGGCGGCGCTATCGCGTCTACCAGATCGTCGGCATCGTGCTGGCCGTGCTCTTCCTCGCCCTGGGCGTCGCCGCCTACCTCGCCGGCGGAGGGCCCGTCATCGCCGCCATCGCCGTCATCGGAGGTCTCGCCGTGCTCATCGTCTCGATCATCACGATGGTGCGCTCGTGAGCGCTCCCGAGACCCCGGGCGGCCCCGACGGGAAGAAGAAGTACCCCGCGGGCACCGTCGTCATCTGGATCGCCGGCGCCGGCATCGGCCTGTGGCTCCTCGTCAGCGGGCTGATCGGCATCCTCTCCGGAGGCAGCTGAACCCGCGCGTCGTGGGAATGCCCTCCGACGACGATCGTTGACCTCCCTGTCACCGATTTCGACAGGAAGGGCATCATGACGCGTATCGGACGCAGCGACCTCGACATCCTCCCCCTCTCACTGGGCGGCAACGTCTTCGGCTGGACCGCCGACCGAGACACCTCGTTCGCGGTGCTCGACTCCTTCCATGCCGGGGGTGGCAATTTCATCGACACCGCCGATGCCTACAGCGCCTGGGTGCCCGGCAACTCGGGCGGCGAGAGTGAGACCCTCATCGGCGAGTGGCTCGCCTCCCGCAAGCCCGAGAACGTCGTGGTGGCCACCAAGGTCAGCCAGCACCCCGAGTTCCGCGGACTGGGCGCGAAGAACATCCGCGCCGCGGCGGAAGCCTCGCTGAAGCGCCTCGGAATCGACACCATCGACCTCTACTACGCCCACTTCGATGACGCCGAGACGCCCCTCGAAGAGACCGTCGCCGGCTTCGCCGACCTCGTCAGCGACGGGCTCGTGCGCTACGTGGCGGTGTCGAACTACACCGCGGCGCGCATCGGCGAATGGATCTCGCTCGCCGAGGCCTCCGGAGCAGATCTCCCGGTCGCCGTCCAGCCGCACTACAACCTCGTGCACCGCACCGATGTCGAGAGCGAGATCGTGCCTGTGGCCGAGCGGTACGGCATGTCGCTCGTTCCGTACTACGCGCTCGCGAGCGGATTCCTCACCGGCAAGTACCGTTCGTCGGATGCCACCGGCACCTCGCCCCGGGCGGAAGGCGCCGCGAAGCTGGCCACTCCGGCCGGACTGGCGCTGATCGACGCGCTCGAAGAGGTCGGCGATGCGCACGGCGCCTCCATCGCCACCACCGCCCTGGCCTGGCTGCGGGCCCAGCCGAGCGTTGCCGCTCCCATCGCGAGCGCCTCGAAGGTGGAGCAGGTCGCCGATCTCCTCGCCAGCGCCTCTCTCGAGCTGACGGCCGACGAGATCGCGCACCTCTCGGCCGTGTCCGAGCCCGCCCAGGGCTGAGCAGGGCGCGGGGCGGGATGCGCGGGCACAGCCCGCGCCTTCGCCCCCTCGGCCGAGGAACGCCCGCCGTACCGGGATCCGCGCGCAGCGTGTTCCCCCCTACGGCGGGCGTTCCTCGCGGTGGGACTCGCTACGCCGACACCCGCCGTGGGCGAGAATGAGGACGTGAAGCTCCTCGTCGCCGCCCATGCGTCCGAACTCACCGCCTTCGAGGCGGAGATCCCCGGTTTCGATCGTCTGCTCACCGGGGTGGGCAAGATCCCCGCGGCCTACGCGCTGACGCGTGCGCTCTGCGAGGGCGACTACGACGAGATCGTCGTCGTCGGCACGGCGGGAGCGATCGATGACGACGTCGAGGGCGGCATCTACGACATCGCGGCTGCAATCCAGCACGACGTGAAGGGCCTGGACGGCACCTTCGGAGAGCATGTGTCGCTGCCCTCCCGTGTCGAGACCGGGTCCGAGGGCGTCGTCATCGCGACCGGCGACCACTTCGTCGACGATGCGGAGGCCGTGCGCCTCATTCGCGGTCTCGGTGCCCGCCTGGTCGACATGGAGTCGTACGCGCTCATCTGGGTCGCCCGCCAGTTCGGCGTGCCCATCCGCATCCTGCGCGCCGTGTCGGACCGCGCGCAGGACGGCGCCACCGAGCTGTGGGACGACGTCGTGGAGCGGTGCAGCCACGAGCTGCGCGCGGAGATCCGCGCCCGCTACGGCGTCTGATTCCGCCCCGGGGATCGCACGCGCCTAGGGCGTCTGCGACCCCGACCGCGCCCGCCCCGCGAGATCGGTGACGCCGACGACGAGCGCGAGCGCGAGGAAGATGCCCACCGTGATCATCCCCGACGCGTAGGCGTCGTGGTACAGCACCGCCGCGTCATCGACGCTCCCCTGCTCGCGGTAGACCGTCGCGTAGAACAGGGCGAGGGCGATCGCCGTGCCGACGGCCGTGCCGATGCGCTGGCCCAGTTGACCCACGGATCCCGCGACGCCGCCGCTCTTGACCGGGATGTCGGCGAGGGTGAGCGTCTGGTTGGGCGAGATGACGAGACCGCCGGCGAAGCCACCGAAGGTCATCACCGCCGCCATCGCCCAGGGTGTCCATCCGGGCGGCGTGAAGAGCGCGACGAGCACGAGCCCGCCCGCCGTGGCCACCATGCCCACGATTCCCCAGACCACGAGCGGACGCCCCAGGCGAGTGACGAGGTTGCCGCCGATCCACGAACTCCACGCGGATGCCACGGCGAAACCGATCGTGACCATACCGGCGAACACGGGCTCCAGGCCCAGGCCTCCCTGGAGGAAGAGCGTTCCCAGGAGGAACATGGCGGGGATCGCGGAGAAGTAGGCGGTCGAGATGAGCACACCATTGCGGTACGACGAGAGCGAGAAGATCGCGAAGGGTATGAGCGGCATCCGTCCCCGCTCCCCGTATCGACGTTCCCAGAACACGAACCCCGCGGCGAAGATCACGGACGCCACCAGGAACCACCAGCGGTGCGGGTTGTCGTCCGGGCTCCCCGTGGTGAACAGGAACGGCCACATCAACGACAGGATCGTCAACGCGAAGAGCACGACGCCGACCGGATCGAGATCGAGCTTGCGGTGGGACCTGGTTCGGGTGTCGGGCAGCAGCCACGCCGCCAGCGCGATGACGATCGCCACGAGCGGGACGTTGATCCAGAAGATGAGCCGCCAGCCGTCGGTGTCTCCGCCCAGGGCGATGAGCAGACCGCCCAGCGTGGGGCCGAAGGCCGTCGCGATGCCGATCGTCGCACCGAACAGACCGAAGGCGCGGCCGCGCTCCTTGCCCTGGAACAGCTGCTGCACGAGACCGAGAACCTGAGGCATCTGGATGCCGGCCGCAACGCCCTGCAGCAAGCGGGCGACGAGGAGCACGGTCGTGTTCGGCGCGAGGGCGCACGCGAGGCTCGTGACAAGGAACAGCGAGAGGCCGACGAGGAAGAGCATGCGCCGCGACCGGAGGTCTCCCAGACGCCCGGCCGGGACCAGCACCAGACCGAAGGTGAGGATGTAGCCCGACACCACGAGCTGCAGCTCGGTGGGTCCGGCGTTCAGCGCCGCTTCGATGGACGGGAGCGCGACGTTGACCTTCGTGAGGTCGAGGATCGTGAGCGCGGCGACAGCGACCGCCACCCAGTAGGCACGCCACCGGTGCTTCTGCGACAGCACGATGTCACGTGTGGGGGGATGGGCGGAGTCCGTGGACGCGGAGGGAGGAGGAGTCATCGCTGCCGACGGTACTCCGGGTCTCGGACACCGCCTCCGGGCTTGCGCCGCGGGGCGCCGCGGCTCCCGCGACCGAACGCGTCAGTCGACGTCTCTGCGGGCGAAGACCGCCCGCAGCACGAGGAACACGATGAATGCGACGACCGCGACGGCGATCAAGCGGAAGACGAACGCGATGAGCGAGAACAGGATGTTCACGAGCACCCACGCGATGATCACGGCGACGACGACGCCGAGGATGGTCCACAGGGTGCTCTTGCGCATAAGCCCAGCCTAGAGCGGGAGCCTGTTGAACCGCCCGGCGGGGCGCCGTGCCCCGCGACCCCGCACCATCCGAGCGGACGCGGGTTCGAGTCCCGATCTCGGCGTCAGCCGATCAGCGCCGGGGCGTCCTGCCGGATCACGCTCGGCCCACGCGGCGTGGCCGCGACGTGGAGCTGCGCGGGGAGCTGGTCTTTCATCGCCGCAACATGGCTGATCACCCCGACGGTCCGGCCGCCCTGCCGCAACTCGTCGAGGGTGCGCATGGCGAGATCGAGAGTGTCGTCGTCGAGCGAGCCGAAGCCTTCGTCGATGAAGAGCGTGTCGAGTCGGATGCCGCCCGCTCGCGCCGTCACGACCTCGGCGAGGCCGAGGGCCAGGGCCAAGGAGGTGAGGAACGTCTCGCCACCCGACAGCGATTGCGGGGGTCGGCTCTGGCCCGTGAATGCGTCGACCACCTCGAGTCCCAGTCCGCTCGCCGCACCGCGGGCCGCCAGCGCGTCGCTGTGCTGCAGACGGTAGCGACCGGATGACATGTGATCGAGACGGAGATTGGCAGCGGCGACGATCTCTTCGAGCTCGGCGGCGAGCACGAAGGTCTCGAGGGTCATGCGACGTGTGTTCGGCGCACGCCCGGCGACGGTATCGGCAAGTCGAGCGATTACGGCGTGCTCGTCGGAAAGCGCCGCCACAGCCGCGTGCGCGTCGTCGGCGCGCTGGGCGAGCCCTCTCAGCCGCTCCGCAAGAGCTCGAGCGGACGCGTGCGCAGCGGTGGTGCGCTGGACGACCTCACGGGCCCGGGCGACGGCCTCGGCGTACGGAGCGGGGTCGACGGGCTCATCGGGGGCATCGACCAGAAGGAGCTCGAGCTCGAGCAGCCGCTGGCGAATTGAGACACTCGCCGCATCGTGTTCGGCGATGGCGGTATCGAGGCGACGGCGATCGGCTGCCGGCCGGAGCGCCCGGACCACGGCGTCGACGTCGGCGAAGGAGCTCTCTCTCACGCGCGACGCGACGGTATCCGCCGCCTCGAGCTCGTGCGCGGTCGCCGCCTCGACCGCGTCTCTTGCCGCGACCAAGTCGCGCACCGCATCTCGCCGGGAACGCAGATCGCGCTGGCGCGCGGTCACGCTGTCGAAGTCTCCCCGCGCGGCGGCCACCTCGCTACGAAGACCCGTCACCCTCTGCTCGGCCAGAGCGAGATCCTGTTGCGTGCTCGCGAGCCTGCTCGCGAGAGCGTCGATACGCGAGGCGACCGCCGCATCGAGGTCGGCCACGCGCGCCCGTTCCGCCTGGAGGCTCTCGCGCTCGGCGACCTCGGCCGAGGCCGCCGCGAGCGCCTCATCGGTCTGAGCGAGCCTCTCCTCGAGGGCTTCGACGCTTTCTCCGCCCGCGAGGGCTGCGGCGAGAGCGTGAGCGTCACGCGCGACGCGAGCCGCGTCGGAGGCGAGGCGGTCCTGCTCGACCGCCGCGTTCTTGCGGTCTTCTGCGGCGGTGATGTCGTCATCGGTCACGGGCTCTTCGTCGCCGCGAGCGGGAGCGGGGTGTTCCCGTGCACCGCACACGGCGCATGGCTCTCCGTCGACGAGGTCATGGGCCAGCTCGACGGCCGCGCCTTGGAGTCGGCGACGCAGGAGGCTGGTCCACGAGTCGACGGCGCGCTGTACCTCGTCGGCGCGCACCAGGGATGCGAGATCGGCCTGATCGCGTTCGTCTTGCAGCTGCGCCGCACGGCGCGCGGCCTGCACGCGGCGAACCAGGTCGTCACGCGCGCTCGTCGCGGTGGCCATGCGGGTCTCGGCGCCGGCGAGCTGCTCGAGGCGCTCGTCGAGAGCACGCAGGGCCTCGGGAACCTCCGCTCGGCCCTCGACGAGGGCATCGCGATCGGTGGCGGTCCGGGCGACCAGGGTCGTGAGTCGATCGAGCTCCACCTCGAGGACGTCGAGCTCGGCTTCGGCGTTCAGGGCGGACTGTCCCCGCGCGAGCAGCGCGGTGAGCTCGTCGTCGCGGGCGACGAGAACGGCCCGATCGAGGGCGGCTCCGCCGGAAGGGACGGGGCCTGCCGTCGTGTCCGTCGAGGGTTCGACGGCGGCGTCCGCGCTACGCGGTTCCGCGAGCCGCCCCGCCTTCTCTTTCGCCGTGTCGGCGGCGTCCACGGCGGAGGCGAGCGCCTTCCGTGCGATCTCGGCCGCATCGATCGCGGCCCGCATCGTCTCGGCTTCGGCCGCGCAGCGCGACTCCTCGCGCGCGGCGGTGATGCGCGGCTCGTCCGCCTCGAGAACCGCCAGACGGTCCCGCAGTCGCGATCGGTCCTGCTGGCGTTCGTGGAGCGTGGCCGCTTCCCGCTGAGCGGCCAGGGCCCGATCGAGTCGCGCATCGCTGTCGTCGCGCTCTCGCGCGGCGGTCTCGACGCGATAGTCGGCGCGTTCCACGGCTCGAACGACGCGGGCGAGCCGTTCGCTCACGCTGACGGGTGCACCTGCCGGGGTCTCGACGATCTCGTCGGCGACGAGGTCGTCTTCGGGCTCGAGTTCACCGGCAAGACGCTCCGCCTCGTCGAGGAGCGTCGCCACCTCGACGCCCTCGGCAGCGAGACGTTGCGCCGCGCTCTTGCGACGCTCTTCGAGGTCCGCCGCGTACTGCTCGAAGGAGCGCGTACCGAAGAGCGTTCGCAGCAGGCTCAGGCGCTCGTCGTTCTTGGCGAGCAGGAATCGGGCGAACCGGTTCTGCGCCAGCAGGATGACCTGCAGGAACTGCTGCTGGGTCAGGCCTAGGATCTCGTCGAGGCGCGCGGCGACGTCGACGGGCCGTGCGGCCACTCCGGTCCAGCCCTCGGGGGCGAGGATCTCGAGGAGGGCGCGGTGCGGTTCTTTCGTCGTCCCCCCACCGCGCCGTTTCGGACGTTCGAACTCGGGCGAGCGGGTGATGCGCCACCGCTCCCCCTCCGCACTGAACTCGAGCGTGACGCGCGTGGGGTCGTCGGGTTCGCAATGGTCGCTGCGCAACCGGCGGTCGGCGCCGTCGTATCGCGGCACGCCTCCGTAGAGGGCGTAGCAGACACCGTCGAGCACGCTCGATTTGCCGGCGCCCGTGCGCCCCGTGATGAGGAAGATGCCGTCTGGCGTGAACGCGTCGAAGTCGACCGTCTGCGCCTCGAGGAACGGACCGAACCCTTCGAGGACGAGGCTGTGGAGCTTCATGCGTTCGCCTCCGCGACGGACCGCGCGTCGAGCACGTCGCGGATGAGCGCACGTTCGGCTTCGGACGCCCCCTCTCCTTCACGGACGTGAGCGAGGAACGTCTCGACGATCTCCGCGTCGTCGCGTGCGGCGCGCACACGTCGCGCGTACCCGGCGCCGTCGTCGGCTTGCGTCTCGGCGGGCAGATGGACCACCGTCGCGCACCAGGGGAAGCGCGACTGCAGTCGCCGCATCGGATCGGGCTGAGGCGTGGAATCGGTGTACTCGGCGCGCACCCAGTGCTCGTCGTGGCCTGCGAAGCTCTCGTCGGTGAGCAGCTCGTCGAGGCGGGCGCGAAGCGTCACGAGCGGACGGGGCACCGGCAGATCGAGCCAGGTCACGTCGGCCAGCCCCTCGGCGTCGAGGTCGACGAGCCACGAACCACGGGGTTTTCCTGCCTCGCCGAAGCTGTAGTGCACCGGGGCGCCGGCATAACGGACGCGATCGGACAACTGCTGACGACCGTGGATGTGGCCGAGGGCGACGTAGTCGGGCCCGTCGAACGCGGGGAGCGGGACGACGTCGAGGCCGCCCTGTCGGATCTCTCGTTCGACTCCCGGGGTGGCATCGACCCCCGCGGCGAAGCAGTGCGCCGCGACCACCGAGCGCCCGCCGCGTTCGCCGAGGTCGGCGCGGACGAGGTCGAGTGCGTGCTGCATCGTCTGCGCCTGGCTGCGCAGCTCGACGCCGTCCCAGAGATGGCGCACGATGGCGGGCTCGAGGTACGGGATGCCGTAGATGTGAACGGGACCGTGCTCGTCGTCGACGGTCACCGGGGTGCCGACGGAACGCGGATCGGTGACGACCGTGATCTCCTTCCGAAGGAGAGCGGACTGGAAACCGAGGCGGGCGGCGGAATCGTGGTTGCCGCTCGTGACGACGACCCGTGCGCCGGCATCGGCGAGCGCCGCCAAGGTGGACGAGAGGACCGGGTAGCAGGCCGCGGAGGGGGCGGCGGAGTCGAAGACATCGCCCGCGACGATCACCACGTCGACCGCGTGCTCGCGGACCTGCGTGACGAGGGCTTCGAGGACGCTGCCCAGTGCGTCGAGCGTCGAGTGCCCGTGGAAGGAGCGCCCGATGTGCCAGTCGGAGGTGTGCAGGATCCGCATGCAGACACGGTACGTCGCCCCTCCGACATCGGCTCGCAGCAAACGCCCGACCACTCTCCCCGCAGACGCGAAAACGCCTCACCGCCGGGTGTTCCCGGGGTGAGGCGCTACCGCTGGATCAGGAGCCGGCGACCTCGGCGGCCAGGGCCCGGATACGGTCGTCGCCCAGGTCGAGACCGATGTCGAGGAAGCGCTGGCGCAGCACGTCGGCGATCCGCTCCTCGCTCTTGTCTCCGACGTCGGCACGCGTCTGCACGACGACGCCCTGGATACGGGCGGTGTCGTCGGTCGCATGCATGTCCATCGCCGGTTCCGACTGCTCATCGGGGTGCGAGAGCTTGCGGTCCTGGTGGACAGCGCCGCCCACCGAGTCCGCCGCGTCGGCGCCGCCGTCGGGGCCGCTGCTGGGCTGGGGCGCCCGGGTGTCATCCGACATGTCAGTCCTCCGTGCTCAGATCGGGGTCGATGCCCTGGCTGGCGGCATCCCCCTCGATGGGGTCCGAGGGCTCCGCGTCGTTCAGTCGCGGCGAGCCCTTCGCGTGCTCGTTCTGTTCTGCGGTCTCGCCGTCTGCGACGGCGCCGCTCTCCCAGCCACCGGCGGGGTCGGCGTCGATGACGCCCTCGGGCAGGTCGCGGTCGTCTGTCATGACTTCCCCTTTCTCCGGATACAGCTTCGTCTCACCGGCATCCGACCGGGCAGGGGTTGACGACCGCGCACGGGCTGCGTAGGCGCCGGATTCAGCCCGCGGGGCGCTGGTGCAGCAGGCCCGCGCGCTCGGGGTGCGACTCGAACCACTCCCCCACGTACCAGCAGACGGGCAGGATCTCACGGTCGCCCGCCGCCTCGATCGCATCGACCGCCCGCTCCGTGATCACGGCCGCGTACCCGTGGCCGCGGAAGGTGGGGATGGTGAACGCGCGCGTGAGAGCGACAGTGCGTCCGTCGTCGCGGTAGTCGAGCACGGAGACGAGGTCGTCCCCGTTGTGCAGGGTGTAGCGGGACGCGGTCTTGTCGTCGGCGAAAAGCAGATCGGCCATGGTCGAGAGGCTACGCCGATGACGACCCCCTGGCTCCGTTAGCGCAGATTGCACGGTCCGAGGCCTCTGGAAGCCATCCGATCTGAGCAGGATGCTCCATACTCGAGCACCTCGTGCGATTTGACGAAGTCCGACGTCCTGCGTCATAATCCCCCCATGACTCTCAACGCGCGTTCTCTGTCCGCCCGGGAGGCGAACAGGACTGCCGGCATGATGATGCCCGGCCGCGTTGCGATGTGTTGTCGAATGTGCCGCTAACAGCGACCCTCGCCCGGATCACCTCGGTTTCTGAACACCGACGTCATCCCCCGGTCTCCTGACGTCCGCGTCGATCACGCGCACTCCGGTCACCGCGCTCCGGCCCCTCGGCCTCTACCTCCCGTCGAACCCCGCTGTGTCTGACGCCCGGGTTCACACTCTCAAGGACTTTCTCCTCATGTCGATCTCCGCTGTTCTCGACCGCCCCGCCGCCATCCGCCCCCTCGCCGCCCGCGCCGCAACCCCGGCCGCGGCCAGCCCGGCAGCACCCGCCCCGCGCCCCGCCGCTCCCGCGACGACCGCCCCGCGCGGATTCGCTCTGTACGTCGGCATCGACGAGGCGAAGGCCGCCGCCGCGGGCGTCAGCCTCGGAACCCTCGTCGAGGCCCTGCGTCGCACTCTCGGCGAGCTGGCCCCCGCCGCCGAGACCTACGCCACGGTCGCCCTCGCCCCCGTCGGCTCGGGCGGCCGCGATGTCGACGTCGTGCGCCTCGCGCTGCACGAGCCGTCCGCTGTCGCCCGCACGAAGGACGAGCCCGCCGAGGAGGATCGCGCGCCCGGCGGCGTCGTGGTCGACATCTCGCGCAAGCGCGTGCTCATCGACGGCGAGTCTGCCGCCTTCACGTTCAAGGAGTTCGAGCTGCTGCAGTACCTCGTGCTCCGCGAGGGCCGCACGATCGAGCGCACCGAGCTCGTGGCCTCGCTGTGGGAGGGCTCGACCGACGACGACGCCCCGGGCGAGCGCACCATCGACGTGCACGTGCGGCGTCTGCGCGCCAAGCTCGGCGTGTACGAGGACATCGTGCGCACCGTGCGCGGCGTCGGGTACCGCTTCGACCGTCACGCCGACGTGTCGATCCGCTACGGCCACGGAACGCCTTCGCCCGACCGCTTCTGAGCGACGGCCCGACCGGTCGCCCGGATGCCGCGATGTCGGTGGGGCGACGTAGGGTGACGGCATGAGATCGACCGGGGTGCGCACGCGGCACGCGTCGCGCGAGCTCGGCGGCCCGGTCGAGAAGCCGATCGAGTCGGAGTACCGGCCGGCAGTACCCACGGATGTGGGTCGTGCGGTCCTCGCACAGCGTCACGGACGAAACGACCCCACTTTCGCCGCATCGCTTCCCCTCTCGGCAGGAGGCATCGTCTGGAGGGCCAGCCGCACCCCGATGGGAGTCGCGACCGTCGCCCTGCGACAGACGGCGAACGGCACCGTTCGCGCCGCCGCGTGGGGAGCGGGATCCGAGTGGGCCCTCGACCAGCTGCCCGCCCTGTGCGGCCGCGACGACGATCCCGACGGGTTCGACGCGTCGCGGCATCCGTCCGTCTCCGAGTGGCATCGCCGGCACCCCGATCTGCGCATCGGCCGGACCGATCTCGTCTTCGACGCGCTCGTCAGCGCGATCATGGAGCAGAAGGTCACGAGCCTGCAGGCCTTCTCCGCCTGGCGGAGCATCGTCACCTGGTACGGCGAGCGCGCCCCCGGGCCGACCCCGCGCCCCATGTTCGCCCCGCCCGACATCGACGGCTGGCGACTCGTCCCCTCGTGGGCGTGGCATCGCGCCGGTCTCGAGCCGCCGCAGTCCCGCACCATCGTCGAGACGTCGCGTCGAGGCGCCTCGATCGTGCGCGCGGCGAGCGCGGCCTCCGACGGCGAGGCCCGCGACCGCGTCTTCATCAGCCTGCGCGGGGTGGGCATCTGGACGAGTGCCGAGACGCGCATCCGCGCTTTCGGCGATCCGGATGCCGTGAGCGTCGGCGACTACCATCTCGCGCACCAGGTGGGTTTCGCCCTCACGGGGCATCGCACCGACGACGACGGCATGCTCGAGTTGCTCGAACCCTTCGCGGGGCACCGTCAGCGCGTCATCCGTCTCATCTACGCCGGATCGGCGCTCGAGCCGCGCCGCGGCCCGCGCCTTCATCCCGAAGACCACCGCGACCGTTGAGGTCGTCGTCCACCGCGCCGGTGACTCTGGTCGATCGCCTCAGGATCGCGTCTGCATGGGCACCGTCGGCGAGGGCGACGAAGCCCTCCCCTAGGCTGGGGCGCATGATGCAGACAGGAACGGGCTGGCCGCGCGGACGCACCTATTGGGTGCTCGGGAGTCTGCTGCTGCTCGGTCTGGGCGTGCTGTTCGGCCTGGTCTGGCAGAACATCTGGCTCGGCATGGTCATCGCCGCCGCGGTGTCGGTCGGGTGGCTGATCGCCTACGAATCGAGTCGCGGCCGCAATGTCGGCGTGAACGACGAAGACAACGGCATCCAACTCTGAGGTCTCACCGGTCGGACACCGCCGGCGGACACGGTCCTCGCTGGGGAGTCCCGAAGACGTCGTCGAGCGTCGGCGAGGTCCTCGGGCCGCTCGAGACCTGCTTCTCGACCGGCGGGAGGACGACCCTACACGCGCCCGTCCGAGACATAGAGCTTGCACGTCGCGTCGTAGTAGTCCCGCGTCACGCCCTCGGCGCCCATACCGATGCGCTCGGCCACACCGCCGGAGGCGGTGTTCGCCGGGTTGGTCACCGCGATGACCCGATCGATCCCGTGCCGATGAGCCAGGGAGAGCACCGCGCCTGCCGACTCGGTCGCGTACCCGTGTCGCCACGCATCGGGATGGAGGTGCCAGCCGATCTCGATCTCCTCGTCGCGACCGCCCGCGACGGTCTTCGACCACGGAATGCGCTTCAGCAGCACCGAGCCGACCCGCTCACCGCCGGCGGTCTCGACGGCCCGCACGCCGAGGATCCCCTCGCCGAGCCCTTGCCAGCGGTCGAGCAGGCCGTCGACTTCGACCGGATCCGCCATGACCCGACCGTTGCCGAGGTACTGCCGCACCTCGGGCCGGCGGTACATGTCGAAGAGGAAGGCTCGATCGTCGTCGGAGCGCGTCCACTCCCGCAGGACCAGGCGCTCGGTGGCGAGGTGCGTGCGCCGCATGGGCACGTGCGGGATCCCGTCCTCGGCGAAGGGCGCTCCCGAGACGACGAAACCGAACCTCCCGTACCAGGATGCGAGGTGGGCCTGGGCATCGAGCAGGATCGGGATGCCGGGGGCCTCGGCATCCAGGAGTTCGATCGCCGCGCGCATGAGGTCGGCGGCGATGCCGCGGCCTCGAGCTTCGGGAGCGGTGGCGACGCGTCCGATGCGTGTATTGGCGGGCTCGCGGAGCACGCGGAGCGTGGCGAGGACGTCGTCGCCGTCCGCCGCCCAGAACAGCTCCGCACCGGGCTCGATGTCGCGCCCGTCGATCTCGGGGTACGCGGCCTCCTGCTCGACGACGAAGACAGCCACACGCATCCACAGGATGCGGTAGAGCGTCAGCGGGGCCATGTCGGCGACGGGCGAACGGTGCACGGTGACGGGCATCCCTCGACCGTACAACGCCGGCGCGGCGCTCGATCCCGGCCCGCGCCTAGTCCCCTGGCGCCCCGAAGCGTCGCGAGGCCGCGATCTGCTCGGCCGCGCGCCGCAGGGCGAGGATGAGTGGCTCGACGAGCGCCGTTCCCAGCACGACATAACGCACGGCATCCTCGAGCGAGGTGTCGGGAGTTGCGGCCAATTCGGCCTCGGCGAGGGCAGACAGGTGCTCGAGGTAGGCATCCATGACGGACGGCGGCACCGTGAAGCCCGCTCGCTCGAGAGCGGAGAGCGCGTGAGCGACGGCCGCGACCTGGTCGGGGAAACACGCTTGGGGCGATCCCCCCATCCGCGTCAGCAGCGCGTTCGCCTCGCGGAGGTCCATGCCCTCCGGAAAGGCCGGCGCGACTGCGGCGTTGGCGGCGCCGAGCAGGTCGGAGGGGTTCTCGGGCGGGTCTTCGAGTACGGCGACGACCCTGCGCACCCCCGCGATGCCGACTCCTGCATCGACCAGGGCGCGGATGACCCCGAGACGCCGGAGGTGTGCCTCGCCGTACGACGCCTGCGTCGGCGACGACCGTTCCCCCTCGGGCAGGACCTTCTCGCGGAGGTAGTACTTGATCGTGGCGACGGGCACTCCGCTGCGTTCCGCCAGTTCCGAGATCCGCATGCACCCCCCTCTTGACTGGATAGTCACTTTATCTAACACTGGATAGTGACACTATCGAGTGAGGACGAGCCATGCCAGCTATTCATCCCGGCCGAATGACCCATCAGTGGGACGACGAGCTCGTCGTCTTCCACATCGGCATGACCATCAACAAGTGGTGGAGACCGGACCAGTGGATGCCGCTGATGAGCGACATGCCCAAGATGCTGACCGAGCTGGCCACCGACCCCGAGTCGGGGCTGCTCGGGTTCACGATGCTGCTCGGCTCTCGCGGGCCCTACCTCGTGCAGTATTGGTCGTCGCTCGACAAGCTCTATGCCTACGCGTCGGCGCCGTCGCAGGGGCACCGGCCGGCGTGGACGCGCTTCAACAAGCGTGCCCGCTCGGCGCCCGGCGCCGTCGGCATCTGGCACGAGACGCACGTCGTCGAACGCGCCGAGACCATCTACGTCGCCACCCCGCCCATGGGCCTTCCGAAGGCGACGACGATCGTCCCCGTGGCCTGGCGTCACGACCGGGCGCGAGCCCGGGTCGCCGACGGACGAACCCGGAGCGGCGCCACGGACGGCGAGACGGCAGACTGAACGCATGGCCGCGATCCTCACCACCGCCGAAGAGTTGCACGACGCCCTGGCCACCGGCCGCTACGACGACGGTGGACCCGTCCGCCTGCTCGACGTGCGGTGGCGCCTCGACCGCCCCGACGGGCGCCCGGACTACCGCTCGGGCCACATCCCCGGGGCGCTGTACGTCGCCCTCAATCACGACCTCGCCGACCATGACGCTCCCGTCACCGAGGGGCGGCATCCGCTCCCCTCCATCGACGACCTGCAGGCGACGGCCCGCCGCTGGGGAATCGATCCCGGCGACACCGTCGTGGTCTACGACGACGCGAAGAACATGGCGAGCGCCCGGGCCTGGTGGCTCCTGCGCTACGCCGGGTTCGCCGACGTGCGTCTGCTCGACGGCGCCCTGCGCGCGTGGACCGATGCGGGCCATCGGTTGGAGGAAGGGGATGCCGAAGCCCCCGCGCCCGGATCCATCGAGCTCTCCTACGGGGCTCTGCCGTCGCTCGCACTCGAGGACGTCGCCGGATTCGCGGTCGACGGACTCCTTCTCGACGCGCGAGCCGGCGAGCGGTACCGCGGGGAGACCGAGCCGATCGATCCTCGAGCAGGACACGTCCCGGGAGCGGTGAGCGCGCCGACCACCGAGAACGTGAGCGACGACGGACGGTTCCGCTCGCCCGACGACCTGCGGTCGCGATTCCGCATGCTCGGTGCCCGGGAGGGCGCGAGCGTCGGCGTTTACTGCGGCTCGGGAGTGACCGCCGCGCACCAGGCCGTCGCGCTCAGCCTCGCGGGCTTCGAACCGCGACTGTTCCCGGGCTCGTGGAGCCAGTGGTCGAACCATCCCGAGCTCCCGGTCGCGACGGGACCCGACCCGCGCTGACGGCCTCGGCCCAGAGGTCGCTGACGGGGATCTCGGCGCCGAGCACGTTCTGCGCCGCGCGGTGCCCCGAGAGCAGCGCGCCGGGGACCGTCGCGGGGTCGTCCCCCCAGGTCGCCTCCCCGGCGAGGTGCAGGACGCCGTCGATGGGCTCGGCGAGATCGTCGTGGTCGGCTCCGACGGAACCGGGGAGCATGAACGCATACGACCCGCGTGAGAAGGGGTCGTCCTGCCAGCGCGTGACGACCGCGCTCTCGGGCTCGGGAACGGCATCGCCGTAGAGCCGGCGCAACTGGACCATCGTCGAGGCGACGATCTCGTCATCGGTCCAAGTGCGCGTAGCGACCGCGGCGGGACCGGCCGCGAAGGTCAGCAGAGCGGGCTCGTCGTGGAGCCGGCCGAGGTCGTACCAGGAGTGCCACCACTCCCCCTCGTCGCCGAGCTGACGGATGCCGTACACCCCGGCATCCCAGAACCGTTCGGCGAAGCGCAGCACGACCTTCTCGAACGCGTTCATGCGAAGCAGCCCGAGGGCTCGCCGATGCGCTCCGGGGAGAGGGGGCTCGATCGACAGATCGCCCGCGTGAAGGACTCCGACCGGGACCGTCACGACCACCTCGCGCGCCGAGAAGGCTCCGCGATCCGTCTCGACCACGACGCCGGCGCTCGAACGCTGGACGCGCGACACGACGTGCTCCAGGCGTACGTCGAGGCCCGCGGCGAGATGGGTCGCGAGTTCGTCGTAGCCGCGGGGAAAGACCACTTCGTCGCCGTTGACGGTGTCGTCGTCGAGGCCGTGCGCACCGAGCTCGCTCATCCCGATGCCGTACTGCTCCTGGGCCCGGCGGTCGTTGTACTCGCGCACGCGTTCTTTGCGTTCGTCCGTCCAGTCCTGCGCGGCGAGAGCCCGCTCGACCGCCTCGGCATAGGTCGCCTCGGGCTCCGCCCGGCCGATGACCTCGATCAGCGTCGCGTTGAGCGCGCGGATATCGGCGGCGTACTGCCGCACCGCCTCGGAGCCGAGTCGCTTTCCGCGGGCGTCGAAGTAGGCGAGGGGCCGGGAATCGGGCTGGTACCCGCCGACGGTGAACTCGACCATCGGCATGCCGAAGGCTCGGGCGGCCTCGGCGACCGGGCTGTCGACGATGCCGTGGATCCACGAGGCGCCGCGGTCGGTGACGTGCCCGCCGGAGCGGTCGGTGAAGACGCGTCCGCCCACGCGGTCGCGGGCCTCGAGCACGACGACCCGGCGTCCACCCCGCGCGATCAGGCGAGCGGCGGCGAGCCCCGACACCCCCGCCCCGACCACGACGGTATCGACGGTTTCCATGGGCCCTCCCGCGTGCTCGGTGTTGCGGCGACGCTACTGCGGGCGGCGGGGTCCCGGCATCCGCCATTCCGGCGCTCGGGAGCGGGCGGACTAGACGCCGCGTACAGCCCGTCTCGACTCAGGCGAGGGGCGCCTCTTCGTCGCGGCGCGTGGGGGCGAGGCCCTTGCGTCCGTACCGCAGCCAGAAGAACAGGTAGCACAGGCCCACGAACGGGATGCCGAAGTACAGCGCCGCGACCTGGTTCGGGTCGAATGCGATCGCCACGATCGACGCGGTGAGCAGCGCGAACGCGAGGATCGGCACCAGCGGGTACATCGGCGTGCGGTAGGCGAGGGTCGACAGGTCGCCGCCCTCGCGCAGGAACTGGCGCCGGTGGAAGAACTGCGCGGCGACGATCGCCATCCACACCGCCACCGCCGCGAAGCCGGCGATCGAGACGAGCACGATGTACACCGTCTCGGCGGCGACGACGCTCGTCACGAGCGACACCAGTCCGATCGCGAGGCTGACCAGCAGCGCCACCATCGGGATGCCACGGCGCGTGAGCTTCGTGAAGGCGCGCGGCGCGTACCCCTCTTCGGCGAGGGAGAAGAGCATGCGCGCGCACGAGTACAGCCCGCTGTTGCCGACCGAGAGCAGGGCGGTGATGACGACGAAGTTCATGATGTCGGCGGCGTAGGGCACGCCCACGATGTCGAAGACCTCGACGAACGGGCTCTCGCTCACTCCCGCCTTGTCGTACGGAAGGAGCGCGGCGATGACGACGATCGAGCCGACGAACAGCACGAGCAAGCGCAGCACGGTCGAACGCAGGGCTCGGGGGATGTTGCGGGCCGGATCCTTGGTCTCCCCCGCCGCGACTCCGACGATCTCGGCGCCGCTGAAGGCGTAGAACACCGCGAGCGAGGTGATGAGCACCCCGCCGAGACCGGCGGGCAGCAGCCCCTCGGGCGTGACGAAGTTGCTCAACAGCACCGCCTCGTGCGGCTCGGACGACAGCGGGGTGAAGCCGAAGATCGCCATGCCGCCGAGGACGATGAGCGCCACGATCGCGAGCACCTTGACGAGGGCGAACCAGAACTCCGTCTCGCCGAACACGCGGGCCGAGATCGCGTTGAGGGTGAACAGGATGGCGGCGAAGACGACGCACCACACCCACACGTCGACGTTCGGGAACCATCGCTGCATGAGGATCCCGGATGCCGTGAACTCCGAGCCGAGAGCGACCACCCAGCACAACCAGTACAGCCATGCCGTGGCGAAGCCGGTCGCGGGTCCCATGGTGCGGGCCGCGTAGATGTGGATCGAGCCCGAGACGGGATAGGTCACCGCGAGCTCACCCAGGCACACCATGACCAGCCACACGACGAACGCGCCGAGCAGGTACGCGAGCACGGCGCCCAGCGGACCCGCCTGCGCGATCGTGTATCCCGAGCTGAGGAACAGCCCCGACCCGATGACACCGCCGAGCGCGATCATGACGAGGTGCCGAGCGCTCATCGCCCGGCGGAGCTGCCGCGGCTCGGACGATCCGGCGGTCTCGACGGAGGGACCCGAGGGTCGGTTCATGGGGCTTCTCGCATTCGTCGTCGAGCCCGCGTGTTTCGGGCGACCGCAGGTCAGAGTAGTTCATGACCGCTGGCTACGCTGATCCAGGCGCGCGCACCGTGTTCGCAGGTGTCGCAGGAAGGACAGGAGATGGCGGATCGCCCCGACCGCACTGACAGCGACACCCTCGCCGAGGCGAGCCTCGCCGTCCACGGCGGGAAGCAGCTCGACAGCACGAGGGCACTGCGCACTCCGCTGGTCATGTCGAACTCGTACGAGCTGCCCGAGGATCCGAGCGAGATCAGCTGGTCGGCGACCGCCCCCGGGCTCTACACGCGCAACACGGGCGTCAACCAGCTCGCCCTCGAGCGCAAGCTCGCCGCCCTCGAGGGCGGCGAAGAGGCCGTGGCTCTCGCCTCGGGCGTCGCCGCGCTCCACGCGGTGTTCTTCACCCACGTGAGCGCGGGTGATCACGTCGTCGTGAGCGATGTCGTCTACGAAGCCACCTGGCGGCTCTGGACGGAACTGCTTCCTCGGCGCTACGGCATCCGGGCCACCTTCGTCGACATCTCGGATCCGGATGCCGTCCGCGCGGCAATGCGGCCCGAGACGCGGCTCGTGTGCGTCGAGGCGATCGCGAACCCCACGACGAAGGTGACCGATGTCGCGGCCGTCGCCGAGATCGCCCATGCCGCCGGGGCCCTACTCATGGTGGATTCAACCTTCACTCCGCCGCCGTTCTATCGGCCGCTGGCGGACGGCGCCGACCTGGTCGTGCATTCGCTGACGAAGTACATCAACGGTCACGGCGATGCGATGGGCGGGGCGGTGATCGGAAGATCCGAGCTCATCGAGCCGATCAAGGCCGACGCGATGGTCGACGTCGGCGGGGTGATTTCGCCCTTCAACGCGTGGATGATCGAGCGCGGCTCGGTCACGCTTCCCCTGCGCCTGCGCCAGCACCTCTCGTCGGCGGAGCGAGTGGCCGCGTTCCTCGACGCCGACCCGCGGGTGGCGTTCGTCGCCTACCCGGGGCTCGAGTCCCACCCGGGGCATGCGATCGCACGACGCCAGTTCGGCGGACGGGGGTACGGCGGAATGCTGGCTTTCGCCATCGACGGCGGGCCCGAGGCGCAGAACCGTTTCGTCGCGCACCTGCGACTGATCACCTCGGGCTTCTCACTCGGACACGACGACAGTCTGATCGTGCACACCGCCGCCGACGGGCCGCGGACGGCGACCTACCCGGAGGAGTTCCGGCGGTACGGGCACCTGCGCCTATCGGTCGGGCTCGAAGATTCCGACGACCTCCTCGCCGACCTCGCGGCCGCGTTGGAGGCGTCGGGAGTCTGAGCGCTCAGGCGTCGGAGGTGTCTACTCGCACCCGATCCCATCACCGTCCCGGTCGAGGTTCGTGCCGTACCCCGGATCCCCCCGGTGCACGGGGGCCGCTCCGGCGGCGCGTGCCTCGCTGCAGTTCTTGAAGGGGACCGTGCGCGGGGCGACCGGCTGAGCCGGTGCGGGTGCGGGTGCCGATTGCGCCGACACCTTCCCCTGCAGGTCTGCGATCTGCGAGGCGCGCGAGTCGAGCTCGGCCTGTGCCGCGGTGGCGGCCGTCTCCATCTCGGTGATCTTGGACCTCGAGGCGGTCAACTGCCCCTTCACCTTCTCGACCTCGGCCTTCGCCGCCGCGACCTGCTCGGCAGCGGCCTCGACGTCGGCGCTCGCGTCGGTGACGGTCTCGGTGGCCTCGGTGACCTCGGTCTTGAGCGAGGAGACCTCGGATGCCAGGGATGCCACCTGCGTCTGCGAGGTAGTCGACCCCATGCCTGCGCCGATCAGCAGTCCGAGCACCAGCGTGGAGCCGGCCACGATGACTCCCGTGCGCCGCGTCACCGGCCGGATGAAGAAGCCCTGCTTTGGACTGGGCGTCGGCACGGGAGCGGTGGGTTCGAGCCACGCAGCGCCATCCCAGTACCTCTGCTCGCCGTTCGCATGCGCGGCGGGATACCACCCGGCTGCGGGCAGGCTCGATTGCGTCATGTTCTTCCCCCTGTGTCGCGGCGACGCCGATGTCGCCGTTCGGGTGCGCCCCCGCGCACCTCAGAGGTCATCATGGCGGTCGACGTCGTCCCGGTCGACATCGTCCTGCGTATTGCGGCCCGCGCCCGTCGTTTCGCTGCGCTCAGGCGTCAGGAAACAGCTGGTCGATCGTGGTGAGCACGCCGTGGTCGAGGTTCGAGGGAGCGCGGTAGCGGGCGCGGGCGACGACCTCGGGGTGGGCCTCGCGCATCGCGTACGACCAGTCCGCGGCATCCAGCATCTCGAGGTCGTTCAGGTAGTCGCCGAACGCGGCCGTCTGTGCAGGCGTCACGTCGAGCGCGTGCTGCAGGCGGCGCAGGGCCGCACCCTTGTCGACGTCGAGGTTCATGATGTCGACCCAGTGGCGCCCCGACACCACGACCCGGTGCGTGCGGGCGACCTCTTCGAGGGCGGGCGCGACGCTGTGCTCGGCGACGGCGAAATCGTAGATCGCGATCTTCAGAACGTCGTCGTCGACCGCGAGCACGTCATCGACGGCTTCGAGAGCCGCGTAGTACGTGTCGGCCTCGGCACGGAAGTCATCGTCTTTGCGCTCGATGTACGCCGAACGCTTTCCGCACAGCACGACGCCCAGGTCGAACCCCCGCAGAACGAGGTCGCGAAGGTGCCGGATGACGCGCTCGACGATCTCGCGATCGATGGTGTCGGATGACACCTCGACGCCCTTGCTCACGACGTAGGCACCGTTCTCGGCGATGAACGTCATCTCGCCGGCCGCGTCGCCGAACGAGCGCTGCAGTGTGGCGAGCTGCCGCCCCGAGGCGGGAACGAAGGCGACGCCGCGCTCCGCCAGCCGCGGCAGGAGCTCCCACAGGGGCGCGGGGACGTTCCCCTCGCCGTCGAGCAGGGTGCCGTCCATGTCGACGGCGATGAGGCGGATGTCGTGGGTCACGGTCCCATCCTCCCAGGCGGGCGGCGCGCGGTTCGCGCTCGGCGGAAGGGCTGATTGACTCGGAGAATGAGCCTCGAACGGTGCCGACCGGATGACGTCGGAGCGTTGACGCACTTCCTCGGGGGCGTCGATCTCACCCTGAGCGGTCTCGATGCGGCGGGCGTCCGCCTGTGGGTCGAGCGCGACCCCGCCGGCGCCGTGGTCGGCAGCACCGGGTACGAGCTGAGCGGCGACGGCCGTCACGCCCTCATCCGCAGCGTGGCGGTCATCCCGGAAGGGCGTTCTCGGGGCCGCGGCACCGGCCTGGCACGCTTCGCTCTCGCGCGGGCCGCCGAGGAGGGGGCTTCGCGCGCATGGTTGTTCAGCCGTCGTTCGGGGCCCTTCTGGCAGAGCGTGGGATTTCACCCCGCCGATCGCGACGACCTGGCCGCGGTGCTGGCTGACACCCATCAGGTGCGCTTGTTCCGGAGCACGGGCCAGCTCGAGCGCGAGATGGCCTGGTCGCGCCCGCTGGCCCAGGGCGAGTTCGACGGCACTTCTCAAAACGGAGCTGGCTCGTCGTCGGGCGGCGAGGGATCGTCGGGCAGAAATCGCACGGCGGGCGCGTACGGCAGAGGTTCGTCCGCGTAGACACGACCGGACGGAGAGGTCCATTCCAGGATGCCGCCCGCTCTCTGCGTCACCTTCCAGCGGGTGAATTGCTTCTGCGAGTGATGCCGTTGGCAGAGGTGGGCGAGGTTGTCGACGCGAGTGGTTCCCCCCGACGCCCAATCGATGGTGTGATCGACCTCGCACCGCACGGCGGGAACGGCGCAACCGGGCCACGGGCAGCGCCGGTCGCGGGCGCGGAGGTGGCGGTCGATTGCCGAAGACCGCTGGTACGTGTCGGTGAAGAGCACGCATCCCGAGATCGGGTGGGTGATGACACGGTCCCACGGAACGGTCGTGGATGCGGCGAGGCTGCGGGCGGTCTCGGCATCGATGGGACCGTGACCGACGAGTTCCGCGGGGTCGAGGTTTTCGTCGTCGGGCCGCAGCATCGACAGAGCCGGCACGACGACCTGCACGCGGGCGCGGATCGCGCCGAGTACGCCGGGGCCGTCCCCGGAGCGCGTGGGGTCGGCAACCGGAGCGGCGGCGAGGAGCAGATCGGCCAGGATGTCGGCGCGCAGCTGATCGGTCGTGCGTTCGTCGAGAGCGGATGCCGCGGCGGCGGGCCCGGAGGACGGCACGGCGGTCGCATCTGCGGCCGACCCGGCGGGCAGCCCGGCCGCCGCCGCGCCGCTCATACCCGGCAGCCCGCCGCTTTCTCGCGCGTCGATCAGAGCGCGACTCTGCAGCGTCAGCCGGTCGTAGATCCCCACCGCGAGCACGGTAGGAAGGGTCGCGATGAGGTCGGACATGCCGTCCACGCCCGGCACCACGCGGACGCACCTTGTCTCGCGGCCCCGCTGGTGCCGCTCGGTCAGCGTCGTCGGGTTGAGCTTCTCGGCGAGCGCGGCCAACCGCGAGCGCAACCGCCCGGGGCTGAGCTCGGCGGCCAGCCTCGCGGCGAGCGCGTCGAACTCCGGCACACGATCTTCGGGGAGGGCGGCTCCGGCATCCGTCACGACACGCACATGGGCTCGGGTGAGCGCACCCGCCTCCCAGGCGTCGACGACCGTCGGGTAGTCGTCGACGAGCTGCAGCGCGCGACCGATGTGCGTCTGCACCGTCCGGTCGGAGAGGTGCTTCATCGCGGCCACCTCCGACGCGATCTCTCTCATCGCCATGTCGGACGCCCGCACCGACGCCCTCTGCTCGGCGGCGCGCGTCAGACCGTATTGACCGAGAGCGGCATATGCCCGCGTGCGTCGAGCCTCGGCCGCGGCGAGGGCGGCATCGGCAGCGAGGGCCTCGGCCACGAGTGCCTCGCGCACGCTCGAACCCGCGGATTCGGCGGGATCGGGCGTCGGCGAGTGCATGTGTGCATGCTAGCGAGCACCTCCGACATCCTCGGGGCCACAAGAGGCCTTGCGGGGAGGAATCGCGAGACGCCGCAGCTGGGGAGAAGGGGCCGCCACGAGCGCGACCTATGAAAGAGAAATGAACGCCGACGAACCCCTTCCACCCCGTTACCTCACCGTTATAGAGTGCTCGCACGGTAGTTGTTTTGCTGTGGCGACTACCGACATGTGATTGCAGGACACTCTGGTGCAGGAAAGGGCCGGTCGGGAATCTCCCGACCGGCCCTTCGTCCGTTCCGCGCCCGCGGATGCCCCGCGCGGGCGCTCACGAGGCAGGATGAAGACGTGAAGGACGACGATCTGACCGAACCCGACGGGCGCCTCGTGCTCGTCCGCCACGGCGAGACCGAGTGGAGCCGCACCGGCAAGCACACCGGCCTCACCGACATCCCCCTCACCGAGACGGGCGCCTACAAGGCCGAGCTGGCGGGCACCCTCCTGGCGACCCGCCGTTACGACCTCGTGCTCACGAGCCCCCTGCAGCGCGCCGTCGAGACCGCCCGTCGTGCGGGCTACCCCGACGCGCAGCCGGAGCCGCGCCTCGTCGAGTGGGATTACGGCGCGTACGAGGGACTGACCACGCCGGAGATCGTCGAGCAGCTGGGCCGCCCGTGGACGATCTGGCAGGCGGGCGCCCCCGCCGGCGCCACCCCGGGCGAGACGGTGGAACAGGTCACGGCTCGCGCCGAATCCCTTCTCGACGACCTGCGCCCGCGCGTGCGCGCGGGAGAACAGGTGCTGGTGTTCTCGCACGCGCACTTCCTCCGCGCCCTCGCCGGCACATGGCTGGGCCTGACGGCCGCGGGCGGCCGGTATTTCGTGCTGGGAACCTCCGCCGTCAGTGAGCTCGGTTTCGAGCACGGCTCCGAGGTCATCACGCAGTGGAATCACGTGCGCGGCCGCTGAGGTCGGACCGCTCGAAAGTGATCACGAAAATATAACGACAGCCTCTTCCCCTCCGTTACCTCACCGTTATAGAGTGCATGCACGGTAGTTGTTTTGCTGTGGCAGCTACCGACATGTGATTGCAGGACACTCTTGGTGCAGGGACAAGGGCCGGTCGGAAGCCTCTCCGACCGGCCCTTACTCTTGCTCGGCACGCGCGGCGAACGGGTCGCCGACGGCCCTACGCTGAACGTATGACCGATCGCCGTCTCGCCGTGCAGGCCTGGGAGAGCCTCTTTCGCGCTCAGCACGAAGTCTTCGAAGACATCCGGTCGGACTTCGACAGCACCGAACTGACCCAGGCCGAGTACGACGTGCTCCTCACCGTCACGCGGGCGCCCCGCATGACGGCGCGTTTGCGCGACGTGACCGGCAACATGCTCATCAGCCAGCCCAGCGTCTCGCGCCTGGTCGAGCGCATGGTGTCACGGGGCCTGCTGACCAAGTGCGCCGACCCCGAGGACGGCCGCGGATCCCTGGTCACCGCCACCGAGGACGGGGCCGTCGCCTTCCGCCGCCTCGCCGCGGCGCACGGTCGCTCGATCGCCGAGCGCATGGCCCGCCTCGACAACGACGAGCTCGCTCAGCTGCACACCCTCACCGCCAAGCTGCGCGGGCGAGACTGACCCCGAGCCGGCGCCTCAGCACTCGATGACGTTCACCGCCAGGCCGCCCTCGCTGGTCTCCTTGTACTTCGTCGACATGTCGATGCCGGTCTGACGCATCGTCTCCACGACGGCGTCCAACGACACGTAATGCGACCCGTCGCCGCGCAGGGCGAGCCGCGCCGCCGTCACAGCCGTGGACGCCGCGATCGCGTTGCGCTCGATGCAGGGGATCTGCACGAGACCGCCCACCGGGTCGCAGGTGAGCCCGAGGTGATGCTCCATCGCGATCTCGGCGGCGTTCTCGATCTGCCGGTTCGTCCCGCCCATCACCGCGGTGAGGCCCCCCGCGGCCATCGCGCAGGCTGAGCCGACCTCGGCCTGACACCCGCCTTCGGCGCCCGAGATCGAGGCGTTCGCCTTGAAAAGCGAACCCAGCGCCGTCGCGGTGAGCAGGAACCGACGGATGCCGCGCCGACGATTGGCCTCCTCCACGTCGCCGTCGTCCCACTCCGCCACCTCCCCGCGCGTCACCGCGTGCCCGTCGTAGCCGAGCAGCGCACTACCCACGAGCTCGCCGTAGGGCGTGACCGCGTTGCCGGCACCGAGACCCGAGTCGGCCAAGAACCGCCACCAGTACATCGCCACCGCGGGCAGAATCCCCGCGGCACCGTTGGTGGGGGCCGTGACGACGCGCCCACCGGCCGCGTTCTCCTCGTTGACCGCGAGCGCGAAAGCGCCCAGCCACTCCCCCGGAAGCTCTCGGTGCCCCTCGGCCTCGATGGCATCAAGCTGGCCCCGGATGACCGCGGCTCGCCTTTTCACCTTCAGGATGCCGGGCAGCACACCATCGTTCTCGAGCCCGGCGTTCACGCACGCCGCCATGGCATCCCAGATGCGATCCAACCCGGCCGCGATCTCCTCGTCGGAGCGGAGCGCGGCTTCGTTCAGGCGTGCCGCCTCGGCGATCGTGATGCCGCGCTCGTCGCACAGTTCGATGAGGGTCGCCGCGTCGTCGAAGTCGAGCGGCACCGGTGTCGCGGCCACGCGCGCGGGCTCGCCCTCGCGACGGATGAAGCCGCCGCCGATCGAGTAGAACGTGTCCTCCGAAACGACGGCGCCGTCCCCGTCGCGCGCGACGAGCGTCATCGCGTTCGGGTGGCCGGGCAGTCGGGTGCGCGGCTCGAGGGCGATGTCGGTCTTGCCGAACGGGATCTCGTGCCGGCCCGAGAGCGCCAGACTCTGCCCCTCGGGCCAGTCCGACCACGCCCGCCGGACGGCATCCGGATCGACGGTCTCGGGGTCCAGCCCCTGCAGGCCCGCGACGACCGCGTCGGGGGCGCCGTGGCCGATGCCGGTCGCTCCGAGCGAGCCGTACAGCGCGCACGAGACGGATGCCACCCGCTCGAGGACGCCGGCATCCTCGAGTCTCGCGACGAAATGGAGGGCGGCCTTCATGGGGCCGACGGTGTGGGAGCTCGAGGGTCCGATCCCGATGGAGAACAGCTCGAACGCGGAGGTGTATGCGCTCATGCGGCCAGCGTACGTCGCGCCCCGTCGCGACACCTGCTCGTCACCACTGCGCCACGCCCGGGATGCACGCCGTTCCGGGCCGATTAGACGTCTCCGATGGGTCCGGCTATGCTGGACCACGGCCTGCGCGCCGTTTCGCGCGGAGGCCCTGCGCCCGTAGCTCAATGGATAGAGCATCTGACTACGGATCAGAAGGTTAGGGGTTCGAGTCCCTTCGGGCGCACACTGTGTTGAGACAGTAAGAGAAGCCCCGGCATGAAGAAATTCCGCCGGGGCTTTTTCTCTGTCCGGATGCCGGTGACCCGGCCGGTCCGCAGGACCTCAGGCCGAGGCCGCCTCCTCCGCATGAGCCGCATCCATCGCGGTCGAGTGCAGCTGAAGGATCGCGACGGCCTCGTGGAGGGAACCGAGCGGCGTCTCGATCTCGTCGTAGTGGTGCACGAAGCCGTTCGCGTCGCGTGCACTCACCGCGACCAGGGCGTACCCCGGCCGAGCGACGCGCTTCGCGCGTCCCGATCGTCGTCGTGCCATGGCATCCGCCTTCCGTTGGCACCGAGGCTACCCCGGGCGCGCGCGGAACCGGGGTCAGCGCGCGGCGGACTTCTTCTTCTTGCCGCCCTTGTGCGTCTCGGGCTCGGGTGAATCTTTCGTCGCCCCCGCCTCGTCGGCAGCAGCCCGGTCCTTCGCTCGACGTTTCGCCTGCGAGGCGAGACGCGCGAGGTCGACCATGCGGAGCGCGTCCATGCGCGCCTTGCGCATTCGGGCGTAATCCGGATCGGCGTCCGCGGTCATGCCCTCGACGTCGAGACGCTGGCTGAGGTTCGCCTCGACGTCGCCCCACGCCGCGATACGGGCGTCGGCGACCAGGACCTTGACCCGCTCGGGATCGTCGGCGAGGGCGCGCAGCTCCTTGGCGACACCGCGGGACTGCTTGGCACGACGACGCAGGTTGCGCGTGTCACGGTCGCGGTAATCGTGGGTGCCCGACGAATCCGAGAACCGGCCCCACGCGCGCTTGCGCTGATGGGTGACCCGCTCCGCCGCCTGGTCCTGCTCGTCGGCGAGGGAGCGCAGCGTCTCGCGGGCCAGCTCGGCGAAGACCTCGCCGTCGAAGTGGCCCCCGCGGGCGATGGTGTCGACGAGGATCCGGTTGCGCACGGCGAGCCGCGCCGCGGCTGTCGCGATCGACAGCCCCTCGGCGATGGCCTCCTTCGTGCGCCCCACGTGACCTCCCCGTCCAGGCTATCGTCCGGGGCGCGTCGATCGCTCAGGTGAGCTTCGCCTCTAAGTGAACAACGACCCGAATGCAATCCCCTCCATCCGCGCGGCGGGACTGCCTATGGTCGGTTTCGTTGCGGAGGGCCTCGGAGAGTACTCGGGGGCCTTCTGTCATTTCCGGATGCATACAGGAAACACCCAGGTGTGCGCAAAGCCCAATCCGAATCGAGCGTTGTCTCCGAAGATGTGATGAGGCGGCCGGACGGTCGCTGCCAACACTCTGGGAGGTTCATCATGAGCTCATCACCCAACCGTCTCGTGGCCACCGTCTTCGGCGCTGTCTACCTGCTCGTCGGTCTGCTCGGCTTCGCCGTCACCGGCGGGGTCGGTTTCATCGCCACACAGGGCGGACTACTCCTCGGCATCTTCGAGGTCAACCCGCTCCACAACATCGCCCACCTCCTGATCGGTGCCGCACTGCTGGTCGCCGGTCTCGCCAACGCTCGCGCAGCGAAGGGCGTCAACACGACCGTCGGCGCCGTCTACCTGCTCCTCGGCATCGTGGGCTTCTTCCTCGTGGGCACCGCCGCGAACATCCTCGCGCTGAACGTGCCCGACCACTTCCTCCACCTCGCCAGCGCCGTCGTGCTGCTGGGTGTCGGCCTCGGCACCGAGCGCAACGTCCCGCGTACCGCGGCGGTCTGAGCATGACTGCTGCGACCTTCGTGAGGTCGTGGCCCTCCGTATCCGCGTGGGGGGCCGGTCTCATCACCGCCGCCCTCGGCGCGGGTGCCATCATCCGTCCCGATTCCGGGGCCGTCGCAAGCGGCCTCGGGATCGGGATGGTGGTCCTCGGTCTGGCCTGCCTCGCGTGGGGAGCGGCCACACTGTCGACGGGCCGTCTCGTCGTCCCCCGCATCACGTTGGCGGGAGCGCTCGTCGCCCTCGCCCTCACGGCGGGCCTGATGTTCGCAGCTCCCGCTCACACGAGCATCCTCGGCGTCACGGCTGCGTGCGCCCTGCTCGTCGTCGTGGGTGCCACCGCGGCCGTTCATCTTCGCCGAGTGAGCCGCGGTCCGAATCCGACGCGCACCGCCCAGCCGATGAGCGTCGTCGGACTGCTCGTCGCCGCTGCGGTCATCGCCGTGGTCGTCACCCCCGCTCTCGGGGCCACGCAGAACGCCGTCCTCCTGCGCGACGACGGCACCGTTCCCGTCATCTCGCACGAGGGACACTGATCCCTCTCACGGAGCCCACCCGCTCAGACGGTGGCACGCTGGAAGGGTGACGATAGACGCCTCCTCTTCCGCTCCCGGCTGGATCCAGTCGCTGCGCGGCAAGATCCTCGTCGCTCTCGCGGGAGATCCCACCGGCATGGCCCCCTACGTCCGCGCGATCGCCGATGGAGACGACACCGGCTACTTCGTCGAGAACGGCCCCGCGTGGACCGTGCACGCCGGGATGGGCACGCTCGTGGCCGGCATCCGGGCCCTTCTTCTCCAGGCCCTGCACCCGGGAGCGCTCGCCGGCGTGCACGACTGGTCGCGCTATCGCGAGGATCCGATCGGTCGCCTCACCGGCACCGTGCGCTGGGTCATCACGCTGACGTACGGGTCGAGGACGCAGGCGGATGCCGAGACCGCACGCGTAGGGAGGTTTCACCGCCGCGTGAAGGGCGAGTACGTCGGCGGCGACGGAAGCGAACGCGCGTACACCGCCGAGGCGGCGGACCTCGTCCGATGGGTGCACCTCGCCTTCACCGACGCGTTCCTCGCCGGACACGAGGTGTCGCGCACGCCCATTCCCGGCGGACCCGACGCGTACGTCTCCGATTGGGCCACCGCCGGTCGACTCATGCGGGTCGTCGACCCGCCCCTCACCAGACGAGATCTCCGCGCCGAGATCGACGGCTTCGCCGACCGTGGCGAGCTGCGCGGCGACGAACGCGTGGCCGACGTGGTGAAGTTCCTGCGCAAGCCGCCGTTCCCCGGGCTCATGGGTCTGTCCTACCGCGTGCTGTTCGCCGCAGCGGTGGCAACCATCCCCCGTCGTTACCGGAAGATGCTCGGGGTGCGGCGTTGGCCTCTTCCCGTGTTGACGCTGACTCGCGTGATCCTGCGTGTCACGGAGCGCGCGCTGGGCTCGGGCCCCCGCGCCCAGGACATGGCGCGGCTGCGACTGGCCCGGCTGGAGCGTGACGGACGGGAGGCCGCGTGAGCGACGACGCCCGCCAGGCCGCGGAACGCTACCGGCTCGACCGGCAGCTGCGCGAGGCCGGTCTCGCGCCCGAATCCGCCGAACCCGAGGGACCCTCGCGGGGCTCGACCGCTGCCGAGCGCGCCGCCTTCGTCGAGACCTCGATCCAACAGGCGATCCGCCGCGGCGAGTTCGACAACCTCCCCGGCGCCGGCAAGCCCCTCCCCGACCTCGGCAGCTCGCACGACCCCGACTGGTGGATCCGTCGCAAGATCGAGACCGAACAGCTCACCGGTCTCGGCCCTCCGGCGTTGACCCTGCGCGTCGAGCACGCCGAGTTGGCGGAGCGACTGGATGCCATCGCCCGCGAACCCGAGGTGCGCGAGGCGGTCGAAGACTTCAACCGCCGCGTGGTCGAGGCTCGGCGGCAGCTCCAGGGCGGCCCGCCCGTGGTGACGCCGACGGTGGACGTCGAGGCCGAGGTGGCGGCCTGGATCGAACGACGTCGCGCACGCGTGGAGGCGGCGGCACGGGCGGCGCCGGAACGACGGCGGCGCTGGTTCCGGCGCTCCTGACCGGCGTCGCTTTCCCCGGCTGACGTCTGGATTACACGATCTGCGCCTGCGCACCCGCTTCGGCATGTAAACGCCGCGTCGTCTCGGAGGACCGTGCGATGTCGCGGGGCGGTGGGGGGGCGCGGACCCGCCGCGCCGTCAGAGAGCTGCCAGCGCCTCCGCGCGCTCGAGCAGCGCCCGGGCCCGAGCGAGTGCCGGCGCGTACGAGCCGTCGACGGGACCATCGGGGGTCGTCGACAGCAGCGACCGGGCGGCTTCCACGTCGGCGGGTGCGGGTGTGAAGCCGGCGTGGGCGCCGGGAATGGCGGCATCCCTCAGCGCGAGCGTGCCGGTGAAGCCCATCGCGACGGCGTGGAGCGCGGCATCCCGAGCCTGCTCGACCGGGCCGCACGGGCCGTCGATGGGTCCCGCGATACCCGCCGCGGCCGAGGCGACGACGAGCTGGGCGCGCGGCCACGACAACGCGATGCGGTCGGCGGTCATCCCGGTGTCGCGACGGAAGTCGCCCGTGCCGAAAGCGAGGCGACGGGTCGCGGGGTGGGCGGCGATGGCCGGTGCCGCCAGCAGCGCCGCGGCCGACTCGACCATCGCGACGATCGGGGTGCCGGCCGGAAGGGATGCCGCGACGTGAGCCACGTCGTCGGGACCGGCGCACATGGCCAGGACGACCCCGGCCAGGCGATCGTCGAGGTCACGGCCCAGCGCGAGATCGGCTTCTCCGTCGCGCGTTCCGGCGGCGCTGATGCGCAACCACACCGGGGCATCGACAGCGGCCCGCCGAGCGCGGTCCCGGCCCTCGGCCTTGCGCCCCGCGGGGAGGCCGTCTTCGAGGTCGATCACGAGCACGTCGGCCGCGGTCTCGAGACCGCCCGCCAGCGGCGAGCGGAGCATCCACGTGCGCGCGAGATCGACACGCGCCGGGGCGGGGGCGGCCGAAGCCGCCCCCGCCGAGGTGTCGTGCGTCAGGGTCACGAGCGACCCCGTGCCGCCGTCTCCGCCTCCGCCTGAGCGCGGAAGGCGTCGAGCGACTGCGTGTCGACGGTGGCCGCGGGACCCGTGCCGGCCTCCGCCGACGCCTGCTCCTTGGCATCCGCCGCGGGGGTCGCCGAGTGGTCGTGGCCGGTCATCAGACTCTCGTCGAAGGGGATGTTGCCGGCGAGCACCTCGCGGACGCGCTGGCCGTCGTACTGCTTGGTCCACACGCCGATGAGCATCGTGGCCACCGCGTTGCCCGTGAAGTTGGTGACGGCGCGGGCCTCGGACATGAAGCGGTCGATGCCGACGATGACGCCGACGCCGTCGACCAGGTCGGGGCGGTAGGCCGACAGACCACCGGCGAGGGTGGCGAGACCGGCGCCGGTGACGCCGGCCGCGCCCTTCGAGGCGATGATCATGAAGATCATGAGACCGATCTGCTCACCGATCGACATGGGCGAGCCCATCGCGGTGGCGATGAACAGCGAGGCCATCGTGAGGTAGATCGCCGTGCCGTCGAGGTTGAAGGAGTACCCGGTCGGGACGGTGATGCCCACGACGGGCTTCGAGACACCGAGGTGCTCCATCTTGGCGATGAGGCGGGGAAGAGCGGCCTCGGACGACGAGGTACCGACGATGAGCAGGTACTCGCGGCCCAGGTACTTCATCAGCGTGAAGATGTTGACGCGGGTCACGACGTACAGCAGCGTGCCGAGCACCACGGCGATGAAGAGGAAGCACGTGATGTAGAAGGCGCCCATCAGGATGCCGAGGCTGATCACGGCCTGGAACCCGGTCTTGCCGACGACGGCGGCGATGGCACCGAAGGCGCCGATGGGGGCGAGCCACAGGATCATGCCGAGGATGCGGAAGACGAGCACCTGGAAGTTACGGATGCCCTCGACCATGCGCGCGCCGCGCTCGCCCATGCCCTGCAGGGCGAAGCCGACGAGAAGGGCGATGAACAGCACCTGGAGGATGCTGCCCCCGGTGAAGGCGGAGAAGAACGTGGTGGGGATGATGCCCAGGATGAACTCCTGGGTGGAGGTCGCCTCGGCCGCGGGGGCGTCGTACTGGGCGCCCGCGATGTTCAGTCCCTCGCCCGGGTGGATGATGTTGCCGACGACGAGGCCGATGATCAGGGCGAACGACGACATGACGAGGAAGTAGACCATCGCCAGGCCGCCGATCTTGCCGACCGTGGAGGCCTTGGCGATCGAGCCGATTCCCACGACGATCGTGCAGAAGATGACCGGGGCGATCATCATCTTGATGAGGCTGACGAAGCCCTTGCCGATGGGCTCGAGGGCCGTGGCGAACTGCGGGGCGACCAGGCCCACGATGACACCGGCCACGACCGCGACGATGACGGAGATGTAGAGCCAGTGGTTGCGGTCGATCTTCTTACGCGGCCTGCCGTCGCGTGTGGTGCGGAGTGAGAGTGCCATGAGCGACTTCCCCTTTTCTAACGCCTTTGTTGAGTCCGGCGGGGGCGCCGGTCGATGTGACGACTTTGATCGACGCCGGACGCGTCGGCGATTTGTGGTCGTATTGTTCACGGCAAGCGCGAGAAGGGCGTGGTGATGAGACTGAGCGTGGGTGGACGCCTGGCGTTGGTGTCCCTGGGCGTCGTCGTGCTCGTCGCCGGCGTGCTGGCGGCGCTGCTGTCGGTGCAGTTGAGCGACTCCGGTCAGCGCGAGGCCGAGAAGGTCACCCGCTCCGTCGCCGAGACCCTCGCGCACGAGCCCGACGTCGCCGCTCTGGTCGTGCGGCGCGACTCCGGCGCCCTGCAGCCGATGGTCGAGCAGATCCTCCCCGACGCCGACCTGTCGTTCGTCACGATCATGACGCCCGACGGCATCCGTCTCACCCACCGCAACAGGTCCGAGATCGGCGAGCAGTACCTCGGTTCGCGATCGGAGGCGCTTGCCGGCCAGACGCACACCGAGGTCTACGACGGAACCCTCGGGCCCTCGGTGCGCACCATCGTCCCGATCCGCGACGGGGGCGACGAGAGCGGCGACATCGTGGGCCTGGTCGCCGTCGGCGTCACGCTCGGCGCCGTGCAGCAGGACCTCGCCGCTCGCGCACCGCTGATCGTCCTGGCATCCGCCGCCATCGTCGGCATGGGGATACTGGGAGCCCTCTACGTCCGACAGAGCGCACGACGCGTGACCGGCTCGTACACGCCCGCCGAGTTGTCGCGTCTCGTCGAGAGCTACGAGACGGTGCTGCACTCACTGCGCGAGGGGCTCGTGGTCACCGACCGCGCCGGGCGCATCGTGCTCTACAACGACGAGGCCGCCGACCTGCTGGGCCTGCCCCCGGCCCGCTCGGGGCAGGTATCGCTCGACCCCCGCGAGATCGAGATGGACGCCGGTCTCGCCGAGGCCATCGCGAGCGGTCGACGCATGGTCGAAGAAACCGTCGTCAACGGGGAGCGGGTGCTGCTGGTCAACCAGGAGGAGGCGCGCGATCTGGCGGGCCGGCGCGCTCCGGAACGCGGTCGGGTCATGACCTTGCGCGACCGGTCGGAGCTGCAGGCGCTGCTCGGCGAGCTCGAGGGCGTCCGCACGCTCAGCGACACCCTGCGTTCGCAGACCCACGAACACGGCAACCGCCTGCACGCGCTGCTGGCCCTGCTCGAGCTCGGGCGCATCGACGAAGCCCGCCGTCTGATCGTGGCCTCGACCGGCGAACGTCAGGAGCTCGCCGACCGCCTGGTCTCGGACGACGAGGACGCCGTGGTGGTCGCCCTGCTGCTGGGCAAACTCGACGAGGCCGCCGAGCGCGGCGTGCACCTCGACCTCGACGTCGCCGAGCCGGCGCCGGCGCTTCCGCTCCCCGCGGCCGAGGCGGTGACGGTGGTGGGAAACCTCGTCGACAACGCTCTGGATGCCGCGGCGGCCGGCGCCGAACCCCGCTGGGTGCACGCGGCGCTTCGCGCAGGCGGAGGCGACGTGGTGCTCGAGGTGTCCGACAGCGGCACCGGGTTCGACCCCGCGCTCGCCGATCCCTTCGCGTTCGGCGCGTCGACCAAGCCGGCGCACTCCGCCGGAGGCCGCGGTGTCGGTCTCGCCCTCGTGCGCGACATCGTCGCGGCGCACGGCGGCACGCTGCAGGTGGTGGAGGACCCCACGACCGTGCGCGTTTTCCTTCCCGCCGTCGCCGAGGAGGTGGCGCCGTGATCAGGGTGCTGGTCGTCGACGACGACGCGCTGGCGTTGGAGCTGCATTCCGCCTACGTCGCTCGAGTGCCCGGTTTCGAGGTCGCCGGTCATGCCGCGGGAGCCCGCGCGGCGCTCACCGCCCTGAGCGATCCCGAGCGCCGTATCGACCTCGTCCTTCTCGACATGACGATGCCCGACGGCACCGGTCTCGACGTCGCCCGACGCGTGCGCGCGATGGGGTCTCGCGTTGACATCATCGCCGTCACCGCGGTTCGAGATGCCGCGACCGTGCGCGCGGCGGTCTCGATCGGCGTCGTACAGTACCTCATCAAGCCCTTCGCGTTCGCCGCTTTCCGCGAGCGTCTCGAGGCGTACCGGTCCTACGTCGAGGGCCTGGATCGCGCGGCGGGAGAGGCGACGCAGTCCGAGGTCGACGCGCTGCTGGGCACACTTCGGACCATCGCTGCCCCGACCCTGCCGAAGGGCCTGAGCGACGAGACGCTGCAGGCCGTGGCGGAGCGCGTGCGCACGGCCTCCGGGGCCGTGTCCTCGACCGAGGTCGGCGAGAGCGAGGGCATGTCGCGCGTCACCGCCCGGCGCTACCTCGAGCACCTCGCCGACGTCGGTCGCGTCCGCCGCGAACCCCGCTACGGCGGCCAGGGCCGCCCCGAGATCACCTACGCCTGGCTCCGCGGCTAGCGGCGGCCCACCCTCGTCGAGTGTCCACCGCGGGGACGCGGATCAGAGGTCGAACGCCGCGCGTACGCCCTCGTTCACCACGACGCCGGCGCGCACGTTCAGGCCCTTGGCCAGGGCGGGATCGGCGGATGCCGCGGCCTCCCACCCCCGGTCGGCGATGCGCGTGATGTAGGGCAGGGTGGCGTTCGACAGGGCCCGGGTCGAGGTGTGCGGCACCGCGCCGGGCATGTTCGCGACGCAGTAGTACAGCGAATCGTGGACACGGAAGGTCGGCTCGTCGTGCGTCGTGGGACGCGAGCCCTCGAAACAGCCGCCCTGGTCGATCGCGATGTCGACGAGCACGGAGCCCGGCTTCATCGCCGCGACCATGTCGTCGGTGACGAGCTTGGGCGCGGCGGCCCCGGGAATGAGCACCGAGCCGATGATGAGGTCGGCGTCGGCCAGCTGCTCGGCGATCTCGAGGCGGGTCGAGGCGCGGGTCTCGATCGCGCCGCCGAAGCGCTCCTCGAGCTGACGCAGCTTGGGCAGCGAGATGTCGACGACCGTCACACGGGCACCGAGACCGAGAGCGTTCGCCGCGGCGTGCTCGCCGGCGACGCCGCCGCCGATGACGACCACCTTGGCCCGCGGGGTGCCGGGCACACCGCCGGGGAGCAGACCCCGGCCACCCGAGGCGCGCAGCAGGTGGTGGGCGCCCTCGATGATCGACAGGCGTCCGGCGACCTCGCTCATCGGCGCCAGCAACGGCAGGGCGCGATCGGCGGTCTGCACGGTCTCGTAGGCGACAGCCGTGGTCCCCGCGGCCATGAGCGCATCGGTCAGCGGCCGATCGGCGGCGAGGTGCAGGTAGGTGAAGAGGGTGAGATCGGCGCGCAGGAACCGGTATTCGGGGGCGATGGGCTCCTTGACCTTGACCAGGAGTTCGGCGCGTGCCCAGGTCTCGTCGGCGGTGGCGACGATCTCGGCGCCCGCGGCGCGGTACTGCTCGTCGGCGAAGCCGCTGCCCTCGCCCGCGCCCGCCTGGACGAGCACCTCGTGGCCGCGGTGGACGAGCGCATCGACTCCCGCGGGTGTCATCGCGACGCGGTTCTCGTTGTTCTTGATCTCGGTGGGCACGCAGACGCGCATGGGTTCCTCCTCGAGCGGATGAGCGTTGCGGAGAGAATCGCAGAAAAGCGTGTTTCCGTGGTGTTTCCCCGAAGAAAGGTCGGTATCTACGGCGAGGACGGCGATATCATCGGATACCGAGGGCTTCTTCGGTCCTCTGAAACGAAGGATCTGCGATGGCCGGGGACGATCTGCACCCGCTCGACGCCCGGATGATAGAGCTGCTGTCCGCCGACGCCCGCATGACGAACGCCGCGCTCGCCGAGGCGCTCGGGGTCGCGGCATCCACCGCTCATACCCGTCTGCGGGGGCTCATCGACCGCGGTCTGCTCACCGGCTTCCACGCCGCCGTCGACCAGAGCCGTCTCGGCCGGGGCCTGCAGGCGATCGTGGGCGTGACGCTACGACCGGGGCAGCGTCAGGAGAGCATTCGCGCGTTCGCGCACGAGATCCGCCGCCATCCGGACGTGATCCAGCTGTTCTTCCTGGGCGGGGCGGACGACTTCCTCGTGCACATCGCGGTCGACGATTCCTCGGCCGTGCGCCGCTTCGTCGTCGACCACCTCTCGGCCCGGCACAGCGTGGCCTCCACCCGCACGAGCATCATCTTCGAGTACCACCGCAACGCCCTGGCGGCTGATTTCGACTGACCCCGCCCGGGTCGATAGTCCCCGGCACGGCCGCCGTCAAGACGGCCGGCGTACCAGACGGCGCCGCCATGATGAGACCCCGGGGGGTTTCATGGTGCTGTCGATCGGCGTAGCCGTCATGTGCGTGGTGTTGGCGATCGGAGTGATCTGCGTGATCCTCCCGCGCATCGGCAGCGCGGGCGCTCTCGGTGTGTTCCTGAGGGTCGGAGCCCTCTCGGGAGCGGTCTCGGTCGGTGCGGCAGTGCTGGACATCATGGCGTCGAACGGAGCCGGAGACCTGACCCGGATCGCCGCCGACACCACGATGATCCTCGCCCCCGCACTGCTGTGCGCCGCCCTCGTCGTGACGCCCGATCGCCCCCTCACCCGATCCCTGCCGATCGCGGTGGCCGTCGCCGCCGTGGCCGCCCTGGGCTTCACCCTCGCGCCCGCCGCGGTCACGACGATCAAGGCGTTCACCCTCGCCCTCGCCTGCGGCCTCTGCGCCGTCCTGGCGTTCCGGGCGAGCGCGCTGCCCCGCCGATCCCGCTTCGTGCTCACCACCGCGATGGGCGCATACGCGCTGTACTCCACGGCTCGTGGCGTCCTCTCGCTCGAGAGCGACTCGTTCGACCCCGTGTTCTCCCCCACCGGTGTCATCGTGGCCGGCATCTCGGCGATGCTGTTGACCGGCGTCTCGATCGTCATCATCGGCCTGCCCTCCGCGGGTGCCACCGCCGGGGGCCGCCGCCGGGGGGCCTCGATCTCGATCGGCGACTGGAATCTCGCCACCGCCGCCTTCGGCCGCGAACGCGTCCGCGTTCTGCTGCTCGATCTGCGCCGGGCCGCGCGAGATCTCGACCCCTCGACCGTCGACTCGCTGCACGGCGTGGAGATCTCTGTGCCGTCGGCGATATCCGCGCTGCGGGAGCGCTTGGCCGCCGACTACGGCTGGCGCCCCGAGGAGGTCGAGTTGCTCACCGACGCGACACCCCGGCGGCGGCCGCGGATCACCGTCTGAGCGCTCGCACCCGCACGCGCGTTGCCTCGGCCGCGTCATCGACCGGTGCCGTCGCACGGCTGCTCCGCAACAGGTCCGAGAGCAACCGAGAGCCCCGAACCGTCGGGCTGCGCACCCGATCGCGGCCTCAGCGCACCGCGGCCGCGATCGCCGCGATGTCGGCGGGCGTCGAGCGGCAGCACCCGCCCACCAGACGCGCGCCGGCGGCGACCCACGAAGGTGCCGCGTCGGCCAGGGGCGCCGTACCGCCATGCCAGGTGCGTGTGGCGGCGTCCCACCTCTCACCGGTGTTCGGGTACGCCAGGAGCGGGATGCCGGGAGCCTCGGCGAGCGCGGGAAGCACCGTCTCGGGCGCGCAGCAGTTGACGCCCACGGCGAGCACGCTCGAGACCGATGCCGCGGTGCGCAGGGCCTCGGCGCGGGCGCCTCGGTGCGCGTAACCGGTGCTGTCGGCGGAGACGCTGACGAAGGCGGGGACACCGAGATCATCGAGTTCGAGGGCGAGCGCCTCCACTTCGAGAACGGAGGGGATGGTCTCGACGGCGAGGAGGTCGGCACCCGATTCGGCGAGAACGTGCAAGCGGCGTCGATGGGCGCTGCGCAGCTCGTCGAGACTCAGCCCGTAGGAGCCGGTGTACTCACTGCCGTCGGCGCGCAGGGCACCCACCGGGCCGACGGAGGCCGCGACCGCCACATCGCCGGCCTCTCGCGCGAGAGACACCGAGCGGCGCAGGAGCGCCTCGACCTCGGCATCCGGGATCTCTCCCCCGAAACCCAGCTGGTACGAGGCGGTGATGACGACCTCGGCTCCCGCGGCGACGAACTCGGCGTGGGCCGCGCGCACCTCGTCGGGCTCGTCTCGCAGCACGCGGGCCGACCACAGCGCGGAGGTGACGTCGTTGCCGCGCGCCTCGAGCAGGGTGCCCAGGCCGCCGTCGAGGACGACGGGGCGTCGGGTCACGGTGGTGACGAGGTCGATCACGCCTCGTGCGTCTCGCCCGCCGCGAGCACGCGCAGAGCGCTCGCGAGAAGGGCCTGGTCGTGTCGGCTGACATCGCGGAGCGCGTCGGCTTCGAGGCGGACGAGCTCGGTCATCGCCGCGTCCACGCGCTCGATGCCCTCGGCGGTGATCGCGACGAGGATCGCGCGGCCGTCGGAGGGGTTGGGGCGGCGATTGACGAGTCCGCGCTCGGCGAGCTTGTCGAGGCGGTTCGTCATGGCGGCGCTGCCGATCATGGTCGCTGTGATCAGGCGCGTTGCGCTGAGCTCGGTGCCGGCGCGGCGGAGCACGGCGAGAACGTCGAACTCCCAGACGGCGATGTCGGCGCTGGCGAAGGCTTTGGCGCGGAGCTTCGACAGGTGGAAGGCCGCGCGGCGCAGGCGCGACATCACGTCGAGGGGCGTCAGGTCGACGTCGGGCAGCAACTGCGACCAGGCGTCGATGAGGAGGTCGACCTCGTCGTCTTTACTGCTGGCAGTGGGCACACCTCGACGGTACCCGAGCCGCGGGGTGGTGCGGCGCGCGACGGGCGGAGCGGGCGTTTCGCGCGCCCCGGGAAGGAACTCGTCGGGTGTCCAGAACACGCCGCGTCGGCACGGTCCCGCGCGGCGTGTCATGGACACTCGACGCGGGCGGGCACCGGATGCCGGGGCCCCACGCGGTTCAGCGCGAGCGCGGCGGCGCGGTCGTCGCCCGCGCGACGAGGCGCGTCGGGAGTTCGATGTGCGTCTCGGGCAGGGTCTCCCCGGCCAGCAGCGCGAGCACCATCCGCACGGCCTCGGCGCCGAGGCGCTTCATCGGCTGGCGGACCGTGGTCAGGGCGGGTTGCGCGCGGGCGGCCTCGGGCACGTCGTCGAAACCGACCACCGACAGATCGCCGGGCACGCTCAACCCCCGCGCGGCGGCGACCTCGATGATCGACAGCGCCGAGAGATCGTTCGCGGCGAACACCGCCGTGGGCGGGTCGTCGAGCGAGAGCATGGCCTCGGCGGCTTCGCGCGCGACGTCCTGCTCGTAGCGTCCGACGCCGACCAGCGCGGAGTCGAACGGGATCCCCGCGGCGGCGAGCCCCGCGCGGTACCCCGAGGCGCGGGCGACCGCGGAGCGCAGATCGGGCCGCCCCGCGATGAAGCCGATGCGCCGGTGACCGAGCTGCACGAGATAGTGCACGGCCTGCTGCGCGCCGGTGTAGCTGTCGGACTCGACGGTCGGCAGGTCTCCCCGGCCCGTGTGCGGGTCGATGGCCACGATGGGCACCTCTCCCGAGACGTTGACGACCGTGGGCGTGACGATGATCGCCGCATCGATGAGCGTGCCGCTCAGCCGGCTCAGCGAGCGGCGCTCCCAGCCCTCGCCGTCGCGACGCGCGCCCGTGTAGGCCAAGAGGTCGTACCCGGTGTCGGACAGGGCTCCCCCGACTCCCTTGAGGATCTCGGCGGAGAACGGCTCGATGTCGGCCACGAGCACGCCGATCACGCCCGTCCGGCGCGAGCGCATGCTGCTGGCGACGAGGCTCGACTCGTACCCGAGGGTCTTCACGGCGTCCAGGACCCGCCCCACGGTCTCGGGCGACACCCCGTAGCGCCCGTTCACCGCCTTCGACACCGTGGCCACCGAGACCCCGGCCGCCGCGGCGACGTCGTGGATGGTCGCGCGCCTCGTCATGGCATCCGACCATAGCGTGGAAAACATTTTCGAAAACGTTTGACGTTCGCGCGAGACCCGGGCGACACTGCTGACACCTCGGCGGGCAGCAGACCCCGAGAAGCGCACGAACGGCGAAGCAGCCGAACACCGACGCGTCCCACGGCGCACCTCGACGAAGAGAAACGGGAATCACATGAACACGCGCAAAATCCTCGCCGGAGCGGCCCTCGCCGTCGCCGGAACACTCGCCCTCGGTGGCTGCGCCGCGGGCGGCGGCGGCCAGAACGCCGACGGTTCGGTCACGCTGACGCTGTGGCACAACTCCACCACGGGTGACGGCAAGAAGTACTGGGAGGACACGGCCGCGGCGTTCGAGGCGGCGAATCCCGGCGTCACGATCGAGATCCAGGCCCTGCAGAACGAAGAGATGGACGGCAAGCTCCAGACCGCCCTCAACTCGGGCGACGCCCCCGACCTGTTCATGGCTCGCGGCGGCGGCAAGCTCGCCGACATCGTCGCGGCCGGCCAGGCGATGGACCTCACCGACAAGATCTCGCCCGAGGTCAAGACCGCTCTCGGCAACTCGCTCGGCGCCTTCGAGGTCGACGGCAAGAACTACGGCATGCCCGTCGCCGTGCTCCCCTCGGGCATCTTCACCTCGCAGGATCTCCTGTCCGCGGCCGGCGTCTCCGCCGCCCCCGAGACGATCGACGAGTTGCAGGCCGCCGACGCGAAGATCCGCGCCACGGGCGTCGCCCCGATCGCCGTGGGCGCGAAGGACGCCTGGCCCGCGGCCCACTGGTACTACAACTTCGCGCTGCGCGCCTGCTCGAAGGACGTCCTGGACACCGCGGCGCAGAGCCGCAGCTTCGACGACCCGTGCTGGCTGCAGGCGGGTGAGAACCTCGAGTCGTTCCTGAAGACCCAGCCCTTCAACGACGGCTTCCTCACCACGGCGGCCCAGCAGGGTGCCGGTTCGTCGGCGGGCCTGCTCGCCAACCACCAGGCCGCCATGGAACTCATGGGTGCCTGGAACCCCGGCGTGATCGCCTCGCTCACGCCCGATGAGAAGCCCCTCGCCGACCTCGGTTGGTTCCCCTTCCCCGAGGTTCCCGGCGGCAAGGGCGAAGAGGGCGCGATCATGGGCGGCGTCGACGGCTACTCGTGCTGGGTCAACGCCCCGGCGCAGTGCACCGACTTCCTGAACTTCCTCGTCAACAAGGAGAACCAGGAGAAGTACGCCGCGGCCTTCCAGACCATCCCCGCCTCGAGCGAGGCGACGGATGCCGTCACCACCCCCGCCCTGCAGTCCGCGCTGAAGGCGTACACCGACGCCCCCTACGTCTCGGTCTGGCTCGACACACTGTACGGACAGAACGTCGGCAACGCCCTGAACGTCGCCGTCGTCGACCTGTTCGCCGGCAAGGGCAGCCCGCAGGGCATCGTCGACGCCGTCAACGCCGCCGCTTCCCGCTGAGGACGCCGACCATGACCACCCAGCTCGCCACCTCGGCGACCGACGCCGGGTCAGGCCGCCCGGCCGGGGAGGGCGCCACACGCGCCCCCTCGGCCGGGCGGCCGACCGCGCGGCGACGGCTCGAGAACTGGCGCATCCGCGGCGAACTCGCGATCCTCCTGGGCCCCGCCCTGGTGGTGTTCGTGTCGTTCGTCATCCTGCCCGTCGCCCTCGCCGCCTACTACGGCTTCTACAAGTGGTCGGGCTTCGGCGCTCCCGTCGACTTCGTGGGGCTGCGAAACTACATCACCATCCTCACCGACCCGGCCTTCCACGAAGCCCTCGGCCACAACGCGTTCATCGTCGTCGGATCCCTCGTGCTGCAGGGACCTCTCGCGCTGGGCCTCGCGCTGCTGCTGAATCGCAAGATGCGCGCGCAGTCGCTCATCCGCGTGCTGATCTTCGTGCCCTACGTCATCTCCGAGGTCGTCGTGGGTCTCGGTTGGGGCCTCATGCTGCAGTCGGGCGGCGCGCTCAACGGGGCTCTGGAGAAGATCGGGCTCGGCTCGCTCCGCGCGGACTGGATCTCCGATCCGGCGCTGGCGATCTGGACGCTGCTCATCATCATCACGTGGAAGTACATCGGCTTCGCCGTGATCCTCTTCCTCGCCGGTCTCCAGGGCATTCCCGAGGAGCTGAGCGAGGCCGCCGCGATCGACGGTGCCTCGTACTGGCAGATCCAGCGCCACATCGTCCTGCCCCTCATGGGACCGACGATCCGCATCTGGGCGTTCCTGTCGATCATCGGCTCCCTCCAGCTGTTCGACCTCGTCTGGATCGTCTGGGGTCAGTACGTCGCCTCCACGGCGGGGACCTCCACGATGGCCACCTACATGGTCGCCAACGGCCGCAATGCCGGCAGCTTCGGGTACGGCAGCGCCGTGGCCGTGGTGATGTTCCTCATCTCGCTCGCCGTCGCCCTCGTCTATCAGCGCTTCGTGCTGCGGCGCGACACGGCCGGCGCTCTCACGGGAGGTTCGAAATGACCGCCACCGCCACCCTCGTCACCCCTCGCGGCGGGAGGACCCCGCGCCGACGCCCCGCCGGAGCGAACCGCGGCAGCTCGGTGCTCGTCGGCTTCGTCGCCCTGCTGCTGATCGGGATGATGCTCGCCCCGGTGGTCTACATCATCCTCGGCGGCTTCCGCTCGAACGCCGAGATCACCGTGGATCCCTCGGGCTTTCCCACCACCTGGAACTGGCAGAACTACGCCGACGTGCTCGCGAGCCCCGCGTTCTGGGGCCAGGTCGGCAACTCCGCGATCGCCGCGATCGCGACGACGGCGTTCGTCGTCGCGCTGGGCATGATGGCGGCCTACGGCCTGGCCCGGTACCGCTTCCGCGGGCGCGGAGCCGTGTACGCCCTGTTCACCGCGGGCCTGATGTTCCCGATGACCGTCGCGATCACGCCCCTGTACATCCTGGTGCGCAATCTCGGTCTGACGAACTCGCTCGCGGGCGTCATCGTGCCGCAGATCGCCTTCGCCCTGCCCCTGACGATCATCATCCTGTCGCCGTTCCTCGCCGCCATTCCGAGCGAGCTGCAGGAGGCCGCCTCGATCGACGGGCTCGGCCGCCTCGGCTTCTTCTGGCGCATGGTGCTGCCTCTCGCGGTGCCCGCAGTGGTGACGGTCGGCATCCTGGCCTTCGTCAACAGCTGGAACTCGTACATGCTGCCGCTGTTCATCCTCAACAACGAGGCCGCCTACACGCTGCCGCTGGGCACCCAGGCGTTCGCCTCGCAGTACTCGGTCGACACCGCCCGAGTACTCGCTTTCACCTCTCTGTCGATGATCCCCGCTCTGCTGTTCTTCAGCGTGTTCGAGCGACGGATCGTGGGCGGACTCACCGGTGCCGTGAAGGGCTGATCCCACGATGACCATTCAGAACACCGACGTCGGCGCTGCCCGCACACGGGGGATCACCCCTCGGGTGAAGGCCCTCGTGGCCGACATGACCCTCGAAGAGAAGCTCGCCCAGCTCGTCGGGTACTGGGTCGACCAGGGCGACGAGGTCGTCGCCCCGCTCTCGGGCGAGAAGGTCACCTCCACCGCCTACGTGGATGCCACCGCTCACGGGCTCGGCCACCTCACGCGCGTCTACGGCACGCGGCCCGTCGACCCCGTCGAGCGCGCCGCCTGGCTGTGGGGCGAACAGCGCCGCCTGCAGGACGAGACGCGTCTGGGCATCCCGGCGCTCGTCCATGAGGAGTGCCTGACCGGGTTCGCGGCGTGGAAGGCGGCGACCTTCCCCACCCCCCTCGCCTGGGGAGCCTCTTTCGATCCGGATGCCGTGGAACTCATGGCATCCGCGATCGGTCGATCGATGCGCGAGGTGGGGGTTCACCAGGGCCTGGCGCCGGTGCTCGACGTCGTACGCGACGCCCGATGGGGCCGGGTCGACGAGTGCATCGCCGAGGACCCCTACGTCGTCGGGACCATCGGAACGGCCTACGTGCGCGGGCTGCAGGCGGCGGGCGTGCACGCGACACTCAAGCACTTCGTGGGCTACTCCGCCTCACGCGCCGGCCGCAACCACGCACCCGTGTCGGCCGGTCGGCGCGAGCTGCAGGATGTCTTCCTCCCCCCGTTCGAGATGGCCGTGCGCGACGGCGGGGTGCGCAGCGTCATGAACTCGTACACCGAGATCGACGGCGTACCGGTGGCCTCGAACCCCGAGCTGTTGACGGATCTGCTGCGCCGACGCTGGGGCTTCGACGGCACGGTCGTCTCCGACTACTTCGCCGTGGAGTTCCTCCGATCGATGCACGGGATCGCGGCCGACCGCGGCGAGGCCGCGCAACTCGCCCTCGAGGCGGGGATCGACGTCGAACTCCCGGGGCCCGACGCGTATCCGCACCTGGCCGAGCGGGTGGCATCCGGAGCCCTCCCCGAAGCCGTGGTCGACCGTGCCGTCCTGCGCGTGCTGGCCGAGAAGGAGGATCTCGGGCTGCTGGATGCCGACTTCTCCGCGGCCCCGACCGCGGTCGACCTCGACGACGCCGAGCACCGCGCGCTCGCGCGCCGTCTGGCCGAGGAGTCCGTCGTACTCTTGCGCAACGAGGGCGTGCTGCCGCTCGCCTCACCCGGACGGATCGCGCTGATCGGCCCGAACGCCGACAGTACCGACGCGCTGATGGGCTGCTACTCGTTCGCGAACCACGTGCTCGCTCACCACCCGAGCTTCCCGCTCGGCTTCTCGCTGCCGACCGTGCGCGAAGCCCTCGTCGAGCGTTTCGGCGAGATCGCGTACGCCGAGGGATGCACGGTCGAGGGGACCGATCTCTCGGGTCTGGATACGGCGGCCGCCCTCGCCCGCGACGCCGAGGTGGCGATCGTCGTCGTCGGCGACCGCGCCGGGCTCTTCGGGCGCGGAACCGTCGGCGAGGGCAACGACGCCGACTCCCTCGACCTGCCGGGCGTGCAACGCCAGCTCGTCGAGGCGGTCGTGGCGACGGGAACCCCTGTCGTACTCGTCCTGCTGACGGGCCGTCCGTACGCCCTGGACTGGGCGCTCGACACCGCGGGCGGTCCCGCCGCGGTGCTGCAGGCGTTCTTCCCCGGTGAGGAGGGCGCGCCGGCGCTGGCAGCGCTGTTGGCGGGCGATGCCACTCCCTCGGGCCGTCTGCCCGTCTCGCTCCCCCGTTCGGCAGGCGCGCAGCCGTACTCGTACCTGCATCCGCTGCTCGGCGGGCCGTCGGGGGTCACGAGCACCGACTCGACGCCCGTGCGTCCGTTCGGCTTCGGGCTGTCGTACACGTCGTTCGCGCGCGGGGAGCTGCGGGCGGACGGGGTCGCGTCCGCCGGAGCGGCACCTGCCGAGGGCGTCGGCCTAAGAGTCGAGCGGGGCGCCGGTGTGCCGGCATCCGGAGCTTCTGCCGAGGTGCGCGCCGGTGACGCGTTCACCGTGTCGGCGCGTGTGACGAACACCGGAGACCGGCACGGGGCGGACGTCGTGCAGGTGTACGCGCACCGCGCGGTGGCCAGCGTCACACGCCCGGTGGCGCAGCTCGTGGCGTACGCGCGGGTCGAGCTCGCGCCCGGCGAAAGCGCCGAGGTGCGCTTCACCGTGCCCGCCTCGCGGCTGGCCTACAGCGACCGTTCGATGCGGCGCGTCGTCGAGGCGGGCGAGGTGGAGCTGCGGCTCGGGTCCTCGTGCGCCGACACCGACGAGGCGGTGGCGCTGCGGATCGTCGGGCCGACGTACGAGCTGGGCGTCCAGGACGCGCGGATCGTCGAGGTCGAGGTGCGGCGGGGCTGACGGCGCGGGCGGGGTGCGAGACAGACCACCGCATCGGCTCTCGCACCGGTTTTTGCACCTGCTCGGAACGGCGCGGCGAGCAGTGGCGACCGGTGGCGCACGCAGCCCCGCGCTTCAGCTGGTGCTGTCGAGGATGAGTCGTGTCGCTTCGTGGGGAACGTCCCACTGCGGAAAGTGGCCGCATCGTTCGAACCAGTGCAGCGAAGCGTCGGGGAACAGGTGGATGGCGCGATCGGCCTGTTTGGGCACGGTCACCAGGTCGCACCGACCCCACCCGATCGTGACCCGGCCGGGTACCGTGCCCGCGGGGGCGCCCTGTTGCAGGGGGCCCTTGGTGAGGGCGTTCATGGCGGCTCCGACCGAGGGGGAATCGGCCAGTCCGCGCACGTCCGGCAGCACCGTTTCCCGCGAAAGGACCCACGGTCGCGCTGACAATTGCGCCAGAAGCACCGTCCGTCCGACGGGGTTACTGAGCAAGGCGGGCAGAACGCCGCGCAATGCGCGAACCAGCACGATCGACGGCCGCAGCGTGGCGGCGAAGACAGCGCGCTCGCGGGGACTCCAGAACCCGCCAGGGTCCAAAGCGACGCTGTCCCCGCCCACTCCGCGCCGCGCAAGCTCGAGCACGATTCGGCCGCCCATCGACTGCCCGACGGTTGAGACCCCCTCCAGTCCCTGCTCGCGGATGAAGTCCGCGACGGAGTCGGCCAGCGTGGCAATCGAGACGTCACCGGACAGCGGCGGTGTCTCACCGAATCCCGGCAGGTCGATGGCGATGACCTCACGGTGCCGGGCCAGCTCATCGAGGATCGGAGTCCAGGATCGCCAGCCTGCGCCCAGGCCGTGCACCAGCAGCAGTGGGCTGCCACTCCCGCGTCGAACATGATTCAGCGTCATGTTCGCAACGCTAACCCGGGTACTTTTCGAGCGCTCGGCGACTCGGACGATTGCGTCGGTCAGCATCGAGGCGTATAAGAGGGAGCTGCGTTTTCCCAGCGAGCGCCACGGTCACTACGGTGCCGCCCGGCGTGGGCGCCGGGTTCGGGTTTTCACGGCCGGCGGGATGCCAGGAAGTCAGCCGTCGCGTTCAGGAGCCGGTCGGCGTCGTCCCGCGTGTTGTATGGCGCAAGCCCGACACGGAGAGCACCACCATCGCCGAGTCCGAGTCGTCGTGAGGCCTCGATGGCGTAGAAGTGACTGGCCGGGGCGTTGATGTCGCGGCTCGCGAGAAAACGGGCGAGTTCCTGATCGCGACCGCCCGCGACCGAGACGAACAGGGTCGGAGACCGACGCGCGGCACGCGAGTGCACGGTGAGGTCGCCGAAGGCGGCGAAGCCGGTCTCGATGACTTCTCGCAGGTCGGTCTCGTGCTCGTCGATCGCCTCGACCGCTCGGACGAGGCGTTCGCGGCGGGTTCCCTCGGGGCCGCCGATCGCGGCGATGAAATCGACCGCGGCCGTCGTGCCGGCCATCAGCTCATAGGGCAGGGTGCCGAGCTCGTATCGTTCGGGATCGGTGTTCGGCGAGGTTGCCAGCTTGTCGGGCTGCAGCTGGCCGAGAAGATCCGATCGCATCGTGACGGCCGCACAGTGCGGGCCGAGGAACTTGTACGGCGAGCAGACGAAGAAGTCCGCACCGAGCGCGGGGACATCCACCAACGCGTGTGCCGCGTAATGCACGCCGTCGACATACAACAGCGCTCCGACGCCATGGACCGCCTCGGCGATCCGGGGGATGTCCGGCATGGTGCCGAGGACGTTGGATGCGGCGGTGACCGCCACCAGCCTGGTGCTCTCCGAGAGCTGCTCGCGAACGGCATCCGTCGACAGCTCTCCGGTCGCCGGGTCGAAGTCCACCCATCGAACGTTCACTCCGGTGCGTTCGGCCGCGATCAGCCAGGGCTGCACATTGGAGTTGTGGTCCAGCCGGGTGACAACCACCTCGTCACCGGCCTTCCACGTCCGCGAGATGGCCCGAGAAAGATCGAAGGTGAGCGCCGTCGCGCTTCGACCGAAGACGACCGTCTGGCTCGGGACGTTCAAGAAATCTCCGAGTGCGGACCGGCACGCCTCGACGATGCTCGTGGCGTTGCGTTCGGCTTGAGTGACGAGACCCCGGTTGGCGAGCGGAGCGAGAAGCGCCTCGCCGATGGCGGCAGCGACGCTGGTCGGAGTCTGCGTCCCGCCGGGGCTGTCGAAGAACGCGGTGCCGCCACGAAGCGCGGGGAAGTGCGAACGGATGTCGTCGACATCCAGCGTCGAGGGGACCGTGGAGGGCTTCATGACTCTTCTTTCGCGGGGTGCATGACCGGTGCATCGGGGTGCGTGCTCTGTCCCCCGGCCGGGGCAACGAGCGACGCCGTCGTCCATCGTGGCCGCTCGCCCCGTTCGCGTAAACTGATGCTTTCTAAAGGGAGAGTTCACACTTTATGAATGACCCGATGAACCTCCGCTGGTTGCGCAGCTTCACGGCGGTCGTGGAACACGGTTCCATGGCGGCCGCAGCCGCGGAACTGGGATACGTGCCGTCGGCGATCACCCAGCACATCGCCGGACTCGAACGGGCGTTGGGGGTGGAACTGCTCGTCCGCCGACCCGGGAGTCGGATCGCCATCACGGCCGCCGGCCGCGCCCTCTTGGCGGCCACCGGTCCGCTGCTGATCGCCAACTCCGAATTCTCCGACAGCCTGCGTTCGATAAGCCGCTCCGAGGCCCCCGATCTCACGCTGGGAACGCACGGAACGGCACTGCAGTACCTGCTTCCGCGCGTCTTCTCGTCCCTGCAGAAGGACCCTTCCTGGCCGCGTGTGAACGTTCGCGAAATGGAGACGCCGGATGCCATCCCCCTTGTGCGATCCGGGGCGCTCGATCTGCTCGTCGGCTACCGGTACCTGCCCGCAGACTCGCCGCTGGCCGACGATCCGCTGACGGTGACGCTGGTGCGCAGGGAGCCCATGCTGCTGGTGGCCGCGCCGGAGGCGGGTCTGACATTCGAGGAACTGGTCGACAAGGATTGGGCCCTCGGGCATCGCTCTCTGGGAGATCGACGTCTTCTGGGCTCCTGGTCGGAGCGCTTGCGCTTTCGTTTCCACGTGGCCTTCGAGAGCTCGGACCCGAATTGCCTGCTGACTCTTGCGAGCGAGGGCCTCGCGGTCAGCGTGGTGCCCGCCACCGTCGTCGCCGCGGGACTCGAGCGGGGCCTTCGCGTACAGATCGTGCCCCCTCCTGCCGGGATCGAGCCCTGGCATCGGGAGATCCTGGTGGTCACGCGCCCGTCGTTCCAGCCCCCCTTCCTTCCGAGGTTCATCGAGGGCCTGCGGGCCGGCCTGGATGCCGCAGAGAAGACGATCGAGACCTCCCGCCAGGGGTGACTCTCTGCGATTCGACCCGCCGCGGGACTCCGCCTTCCACAACCCGACCGCAGCCCCCTGCCGAACTGAAGGCCACCCCGCAAGCGACCGACGGGGTGCCGCGGGAGCGGCGACCGTCTCTTGCCCCACGCAGGAGAGCCCTCGCCGCCAGAACCACCGCCGTCAACGGGGAACGACACGGCCGAGACGGCGCGTTAGCGTGGATCCACGTCGTCGACGCCGCGAGAGGACCGCTTTGCTCCACAACGAGACCACTCCCCCGGCATTCGCCGCGCGCCCGGAGCACGTGAACGTCGACCAAGGCGCCGTCGTCGGCAACCCGGCATCCCGCGTGCATCCCGACCACGACGACGCTCGCGCCGACCCGTGGTCGATCGACCTGGAGCGCATTCAGTTCTCGCCGTACTTCTCGCGCCTGTCGGCGGTGACGCAGGTCGTGTCGCCGTCGATCGGCGGGGCACCCGTGCACAATCGACTGACCCACACGCTCAAGGTCAGCGCGATCGCGCGCGTCGTCGCCCTGCAGCTCAACACGCGCTCGCGGCAGGCCGGTGAGGGCGACGTCTGCAACGCCACGGTCGTCGAGGCCGCCGCCTACGCCCACGACCTCGGGCACCCGCCCTTCGGCCACCTCGGCGAGACCACCCTCGACCGCCTCGCGCGCGAGGAACTGGGCCTGCCCGACGGCTTCGAGGGCAACGCGCAGACCTACCGCATCCTCACCGCTCTCGACGTCGTCGAGAACGCCCCCCGCGGACTCAACCTCACCGCGGCCGTCCGCGCCGCCTCGGCGAAGTACCCGTGGGCGCCGTCGGTCGACGCGGCCGACGTCGAGCGGATCGGCCCGCCCCGCGGCATCCGTCGCTCTCCCGACGGCGCGTACCGGGTGCACAAGTACTCGGCGTACGACCTCGACCTCGAGGACCTCGTCGAGGCCCGGCACGGGGTCGATGCCGAACCCCTGCGCCAGAGCATCGAGGGCGCCGTGATGGATCTCGCCGACGACATCGCGTACTCGGTGCACGACGTCGATGACTTCTACCGAGCGGGGATCCTCGACCACGCGCCCATCGCGGCGGAGTTCCGCGGCTGGCTCGACGACGTGCTCGAGTGGCGCGACCGCGACGACGCCGAGGTGCGCGCCGAGCTCATGCCCGGGGCCGGTCTCGAGCGCCTGCGTCGGAAGATGCGCCGCGACGACCCGTGGATCGCCGACGACGAGGCCTTCCTCGCCGCCGTCGGCGACGTGGATGCCGAGATGGTCACCGACCTGCTCGCCCGCCCCTTCGACGGCTCGCTGACGGCCGAGCGCCGGCTCGCCGCCTTCACCGATCGGTGGATCCGCCGGTTCCAGGAGTCGGCGCGTCTGCGCCCCCTCGACACCCCCCGAGCGGGGCCGGTCGTGCTGTCACCCTGGGCCTGGCACCACGTCGAGGTGCTGAAGTTCGTGCACAAGCGTTTCGTGCTCAGCCGCCCCGATCTGGCGATCCAGCAGCGCGGCATGAGTCGCATCCTCGCGCGGTCGGTGCGGGCGCTGGGCGAGTGGCTCGACGACGACCTCGATCGCGCGCGCACCCCGCGGCGTCTGCGCGAACTCATCGCCCTGGCCCGCGAGCAGTACGCGACCCTGCCCGCGGAACGTCGCCCTTCGGATGCCGACGCCGAACGCCTCGCGCGCTCCCGCGGGATCGTCGACTACGTGGCATCGCTCACCGACTCTCAGGCCTTCGCGCTGTCGGAGGCGATCTCGGGGCGTGCCGACCGCCTGTGGGCGCTGGGGCAGCGGCTGTAGGGCCGAGCGCCGGCGGATGCCAGGGCGTCCGCGACCTCAGGGGATCAGGCGCGCCGCACGATACCGCTCGAACAAGCGCGTGAACGAGTCGCGCGTGCGGTGATGCTCGGTGAAGCCCGCCAGGCGGCTCTTCGACATGTCGGTCATCACCTCGATGTCGCGTCCGAGATCGGCATCCGTGTGCCACCACGACGCGACGCGCTCCAGGTCGGGCTCGACGAGACCGTGCTGCGCGACGATCTCGGCCCACACCGGTGCCGCGTCGGCCATCTGCTGCGCGAACGGTCGGGGGGAGGTGTCGAAGCCCTCGGCCTCCACTCCGAGGTCTGCGGCGATGCGCGGCCACATCCAGCGCCAGCGGAACACGTCGCCGTTGGCCGTGTTGAAGGCCTCGTCGGCGCCCTCGGGATGAGTCGCCGCCCACACCATCTGATTCGCCAACAGATCGGCATCGGTCACATCGGTGAGGCCGTTCCACTGCGTCTCGCTGCCGGGGAAGACGAGCGGGCGACCCGTGTGACGGCTGATCGCCGCGGCCACGGCGATCGTGAGGCCCATGTTCATCGCGTTGCCGACCGCGTGCCCGAGCACGGTGTGCGAGCGGTGCACCGACCAGGTGAATCCCTGACGCTGGGCCGCGGCGAAGAGCTCATCCTCTTGCGCGTAGTAGAAGTTGTCGACGTCGAGGCGCGGCTCGTCCTCGTGGAAGGGGGTGTCGGGCATCTCGCCCTGGCCGTAGGCCTCGAACGGGCCGAGATAGTGCTTCAACCCCGTCATCAGAGCGACGTGCCGCACCGGCGCGTCGGCGAGCGCCGCGAGCAGATCGCGCACCATTCCGCCGTTGACGGCGATGTTCTCGGCCTCGGTGTCCTGCCGCGACCACGCGGTGAAGAAGACGTGCGTGACCGGGACACCCCGCAGCGCCGACGTCAGCGCCTCGAGCGAGCGCAGATCCGCCGACCGCCAGGTCACTCCCGGTCGCGCCGCCCCGGCCCGTCGCGACAGCGCCGTCACCTCCCAGCCGTCGTCGATCAGTCGATCCAGCAGGGCGCCGCCGGCGATACCGGTCGCGCCCACCACGAGGGCATGTGAGGAGTCAGTCAAAACGAGGGTTCCCATCGGTCGAGGTGAACGAGGGGCAACCGTGGTTGCTCGGCGGGTATTCCTCGCCTGCTCGTCGCTCCCCAGGTCCGTGCCGCTTCGGCCGCCCCCGCGCGGCGCCGGCGTCCTACGCCCCGACGGCGTCGCCCTGATCGGTCGGCTTACGCCGCGACCCCGGATGCCACGGCATCCATGTCCCGAAAAAGGCGGCCCGAGCACCCTGAAGGCCGCACGATCCGGGACACGAACCCACCGAGACCGGGACGGGGCGCTCACGCGCGGAGCGCGCACCCCGCGAACGAGATGTGCCCCGGATCCCGGGCAGCCCACCGCCACCAGGGATCCGGGGCACGGTCCGCTCGCCGAGGCGGTAAGGGGCACCTCGGCGAGCGGGGCGCGTTCCGAGCGAACGGAACGGGCACGTGCCGCACCGCCCCGGGGCTCGCGCTCCCGGGGCGGCGGGGATCAGAGGCCCTGGGCCAGGCGGTAGTACGCCTGGTTCCAGCGCAGCTCGCTCTGGAAGCCGCGGACCGTGGTGTCCTCGTCGATGACGACGAGCTCGGTCTTCGCGATCTCGGCGAAGTCGCGGAACACCTCGATGCCCACGGCCGTCGTCATGACGGTGTGGTGAGCGGCACCGGCGGCGAGCCAGCAGCCGGCAGAGGTCGCGAAGTCGGGGGCGGGCTTCCAGACCGCGCGGCCCACGGGCAGCTTCGGCAGGTCGGGCGCGTCGACGTTCTCGACGACGTTGGCCACCAGGCGGAAGCGGTCGCGCATGTCGCTCATCGCGACGACGAGCGCGGGACCCGCGTCGGCGGTGAAGACCAGGCGCACCGGGTCGTCCTTGCCGCCGATGCCGAGCTCGTGGATCTCGAGGCGAGGCTTCTTCGACGTCAGCGAGGGCGAGACCTCGAGCATGTGCGCGCCGAGGATGCGCTCCTGCCCGGGGACGAGGTCGTAGGTGTAGTCCTCCATGAGCGAGGCACCTCCGGGAAGGCCCGCGCCCATCACGTTCGCGACGCGCACGAGGATCGCCGTCTTCCAGTCGCCCTCGGCGCCGAAGCCGTACCCCTCGGCCATGAGGCGCTGCACCGCGAGACCCGGCAGCTGCTTGAGCGCGCCGAGGTCTTCGAAAGAGGTGGTGAAGGCGCCGAAGCCGCCCTGCTCGAGGAACGAGCGCAGGCCCAGCTCGATCGCCGCGCCGTCGCGCAGCGACTGATGACGCGCGCCGCCCGGGAGCAGTTCGTCGACGACGTCGTAGCTGTCGACGTACTCCTGCACGAGGGCGTCGATGTCGGCATCCGACGCCGCTTCGACGGCCTCGACGAGCTCGTTGACGCCCCAGGTGTTCACCTGGACGCCGAAGCGCAGCTCGGCCTCGGTCTTGTCACCCTCGGTGACGGCGACGAAGCGCATGTTGTCGCCGAAGCGGGCGAGCTTGAGGGTACGAGCGGCGGTCCAGCCGGCGGCGGCGCGCTCCCAGTCCTCGATCTGCTGGCGCACGGCGGGGTTCGAGACGTGACCGACGACGGTCTTGCGCGCGACTCCCAGACGCGTCTGGATGTACCCGAACTCGCGGTCGCCGTGGGCGGCCTGGTTGAGGTTCATGAAGTCGAAGTCGATGTCGTTCCACGGCAGCTCGACGTTGGCCTGCGTGTGCAGGTGCAGCAGCGGCTTCTGCAGGGCGTCGAGCCCCGAGATCCACATCTTCGCGGGGCTGAAGGTGTGCATCCAGGCGATCACGCCGATGACGTCGTCGCGGCCGTTGATCTCCAGCGCCATGCGTCGGATGCTGTCGGAGTCCTTCAGCACGGGCTTCCAGACGACCTTCACCGGCAGGCCGGAAAGGCCCTCGACCACGGCCTGCGACTGCTCGGCGACCTGCTTCAGCGTCTCTTCGCCGTAGAGGTTCTGGCTGCCGGTGACGAACCAGACCTCGTAGCCGCCGAGGTCGTTCTTGAGGGGAGTGCGGGTCATGTCTTTTCCTTCGTGAGGGGTCTTCAAAGGGATGCCACGGCGGCGGCCTCGACGGCGAGTCCGGCGCGATAGCGGTCGAGGTAGGACGAGAAGCCGTCGACATCGGCGGGCTCGGGCTCGGCGGTGACGATCGGGGCGGTGGCGAACACCGTCTCGCGCAGCCACGTGTCGAGGTCGCGACCCGACTCGTCGGCGACATAGGCCGCGAGCACGGCCATGCCCCACGCGCCGCCCTCGGAGGCCGTCTCGGCGACGGCGACAGGTGCGTCGAGAGCCGCCGCGAGGAAGCGCTGGGCCACTCCCGCAGTGCGGAACATGCCGCCGTGCGCGTACATCTTGTCGAGCTGCACGCCTTCGCCGTGGAGTACGTCCATGCCGAGCGCGAGCGTGCCGAAGACGCCGTACAGCTGCGCGCGCATGAAGTTCGGCAAGGTCAGGCGGCTGTCGGGCGTGCGCACCACGAGCGGACGCCCCTCGTCGAGGCCCGCGATGGGCTCTCCGGCGAGGTGGTTGTAGGCGAGGAGCCCGCCGGCGTCGGCCTCGCCGTTCAGCGCCGCCTCGAAGAGCGCCGTGTACGTGGCATCCGGCGTCACCGGGGTGCCGGCCGCGGCGGCGAACGCGGTGAACATGTCCGCCCACGCGGCGAGCTCGCTCGCGCCGTTGTTGCAGTGGACCATGGCGACCGCATCGCCCGACGGCGTCGTGACGAGGTCGAGCTCGTGGTGCACCCGGCTCAACGGGCGTTCGAGCACGACCATCGCGAAGATGCTCGTGCCGGCACTGACGTTGCCCGTGCGGGGAGCGACGGCGCAGGTTGCGACCATGCCGGTGCCCGCGTCGCCCTCGGGAGGAGCGAACGGGATGCCGGGACGCAGGGTTCCGGTCGGGTCGAGGAGCTGGGCTCCCTCCGGGGTGAGGGCACCCGCGGCCGTACCCGCGACGAGCACCTTCGGCAGCAAGGCTTCGAGGGCGGGGATCCGCCCCGCGGCGAGCGCGTCGTAGCGGGCGACGAGCTCGGCGTCGTAGTCGCGGGTCGCGGAGTCGATGGGGAACATGCCCGAGGCATCCCCCACGCCCAGCACCTTCTCGCCGGTGAGCTTCCCGTGCACGTAGCCGGCGAGGGTGGTGAGGAAGCGGATCTCGGGCACGTGCGGCTCGGCATCGACGACGGCCTGGTGCAGGTGCGCGATCGACCACCGCAGCGGGATGTTCACGCCCAGCAGCTCGGTGAGCTCCGCGGCGGCGACGCCGGTGTTGGTGTTGCGCCACGTGCGGAAGGGGGCGAGCAGCTCGCCCTCGGCGTCGAACGCGAGGTAGCCGTGCATCATCGCCGACACACCCATCGCGGCGTAGCGCTCGGGAGTGACGCCGAAGCGCTGCTGCACGTCGGCGACCAGCGCGGCGTACGCGGCCTGCAGACCCGACCACACGGCATCCAGCGAGTAGGTCCAGAGCTTATCGGCGTAGACGTTCTCCCACTCGTGGGATCCGGTCGCCAGCACCTCGGCATCGGGGCCGATCAGGCACGCCTTGATGCGGGTGGAGCCAAGCTCGATGCCGAGGCTGGCCCGGCCGTCAGTGATGTGCGCGTTCATCGGCGGTCGTCCGTGCTCTGTCCGTAGACGTTCTGGTAGCGGTTGTAGAGGGCGTCGATCTTGTCCTGCGGGATCGGGATGAGCGGGCCCGCCTCGCGCGCGATGTGCACGGTACGGGCGACGTCTTCGAGCATGACGGCGGCCTTCACGGCATCCTTCGCGTTCGTGCCGATCGTGAAGGGGCCGTGGTTCTGCATGATGACGCCGCGCGAGCGGTGGCCGCGCAGGGTCTCGACGATGCCGCGACCGATCGAGTCGTCGCCGATGATCGCGAAGGGGCCGACCGGGATGGGACCGCCGAACTCGTCGGCCATCGCCGTGATGACGCAGGGGATCTCTTCGCCGCGGGCCGCCCACGCGACGCCGTAGGTCGAGTGCGTGTGCACGACGCCGCCGACCTCGGGCATGTGGCGGTATACGTAGGCGTGGGCCGCGGTGTCGCTCGAGGGGCTGCGCTCGGAACCGGGGGTGCCGGGGATGGCGTTGCCGTCGAGGTCGCAGAGAATCATGTTCTCGGGAGCGAGGTCGTCGTACGAGACGCCGGACGGCTTGATCACGAAGAGGTCGGCACCGGGCACGCGACCCGAGACGTTGCCGCCGGTCCAGACGATGAGGTTGTAGCGCACGAGCTCGGCGTGCAGCTTGGCGACGTCGGCGCGCACGGCGTCGATCGCCTGCTGCACCTCGGGCGTGAACGGGGCGGCGTCGGACACGCGGTCTCCTTCGACGGTGGTTCGGGTGGCGGGGCGCGGCGCCCTCGCATCGCAATGTTACCGGTAACATCGCCGCGGCGCGAGAGCTTCATGAGCCGAACTCCTGAGCGATCAAGGAGCCCGCCCGCCCCACCCGACGATTTCGAGGCTTCCCCGCAGCCTTGAACCCGAAACTCAGGAGTTTCGCTCGGTCACCGACCCGTGTCGCGAGCGGAGACCACCCGCAGGGGCCGTGGAGTCCCGCACCACCAACTCCGGCTCCGCCGGGAGCTCCGCCGCATGCCCGAGCACAGCGGCCACCGCGTACTCGGCCTCGCCCTCGACGTCGAGGCGCACCGTGGTGAGCGCGGGCGTGTAGAAAGCGGCATCCGGGTTGTCGTCGAACCCGGTCATCGAGACGTCCATGGGAACGCGCACCCCTCGCGCAGCGAGACCGGCGACGAGCCCCAACGCCATCTGGTCGTTGGCGACCGCCACAGCCGTGGCCCCCGCGGCGACCCGCGCGGCGACCTCAGCCGCAAGCGCCGAGCCCGAGGCCGCGCTCCAATCCCCCTCGACACGGCCGACGAGCGACAGCCCCCGACGGGTCACGGCGTCGGCGACCCCCGCGGTGCGGGCGAGGGCTTCGCGCCAGTCGGAGGGTCCGGCGAGCTCGACGATCGAGCGATGTCCGAGGTCGGCGAGATGATCCACGACGAGGGCAGCCGCATCGCGTTGGCGGGTGCCCGAGGCGCCGTACAGCGGCACGATCGGTACGTCGTACCCCTCGAGAGGAGTGACCCCGTGCGCTGCGACCAGCACGACCCCGTCGACTCCCTGGGCGAGCAGGTGCCGCACCGCGGCGTCGATGTCGGCGGGGTCGTCGGAGTCGGTGTACGCGGTCGAGATCCACCGCCCGCGCGCCCGCGCCGCCCGTTCGAGAGCGGCGATGCCCGCCGAGGGCCCGTGCAGGACGGCATCGGATGCCACGACCCCCACCGTGCGCGTCAAACTCGTGCCGAGCGCTCGCGCGGCATTGTTCACGCGGTAATCGAGGTCGGCCACCGCGGCGAGAACGCGCTCGCGCGTGCTGTCACGGATGCCGGCGTAGCCGTTGAGCACACGCGAGACGGTCTGCGTCGAGACCCCCGCGGCGGCCGCGACCTCGCGCACGCCGATGCGCTTGCCCCCGACCTCGCCGCTCATGGTCCCTCACAGTAGCGGCGCGCACCCCCCTCGGTTCACCGACGCCGCTCGCTGTGCGATGGCGCGATGCCACCGCGCACCGGGATCCCCCATCGCGGGCGCATGCAGACGAAGGCGGGTCACGGCGCGACGGTAGAAGCGGGACGACGACTTCGACAGGCGGGGGAAAGCGTCCGCGCCATCCCCGATGAGACCGCTCCCGTAGACGGGGCGAACCCGCCGACGCCCCCCTTACAAGACGCCGACGGGCCCGCGTCTACTCTCGCGCACGAAGGGCGGCGATTGACTCGTAGTTGCGGCGGATCAGCTCGCGGTGGTTTGATTCGACCGCGCGTGTCGTCGCGACCGTCCAGTCGATCGGACCACCCGCGAGAACGCCCGCGGCCTGTCTCGCCGCACCGAGAGCGACGTACTCCCCCGCGGCCGGCACGACGATGTCGGCGTCGAACACCTCGGCGGCGATCCGCGCGACACCCGCATTGGCTGCCGCCCCGCCGACGAGCAGGATCCTCCGCACCTCGACGCCCTGCGCCTGGATCGCCTCGAGTCCGGCCGCCAGCCCGCTGAGCATGCCCTCGATCGCGGCGCGAGCCAGGTTCGGTCGGTTCGTGGATGCCAGGGTCAGCCCGTTCAGGGAGGCTTTGGCGTTCGGGAGGTTGGGCGTGCGCTCCCCTTCGAACCAGGGAACGAGCACGACACCGCCGGCGCCCGGCTCGGCCTGCAGGGCGAGGGCGCCGAGCTCCTCGTGGGTCACGCCGAGGAGACCCGCGATCGCGTCGAGCACGCGCGCCGCGTTCAGCGTCGCGACGAGCGGCAGGAAACGGCCGGTCGCATCTGCGAAACCGGCGACGGCGCCCGTCGTGTCACGCGTGGGGGCCTCGGCGACGGCGAACACCGTGCCCGACGTCCCCAGCGACACCACGACATCACCCGGACCCGCCCCCAATCCCAGAGCGGCGCCGGCGTTGTCGCCCGCACCGGGGCCGACCAGCGCGCCACCCGTCAACGTGCCGGCGCTCTCCCAGGGCCCCAACACGCGCGGCAGCAGCGCATCGTGGCCGAGAGCGCGACGGAAGAGGTCGAGGTCGTAGCCGTCGACGCCCCAGTAGGCGGTGCCCGACGCATCGGAGCGGTCGGTGACCAGCTCCTCGAGAACGGCGTTTCCCGGGCCGAAGCCGCGCAGACGCCAGGTCAACCAGTCATGCGGGAGCGCGACGGCGGCGACTCGCGCGGCGTTCTCGGGCTCGGCGTCGCGCAACCAACGCAGTTTGGTGCCGGTGAACGAGGCGACCGGCACGGCGCCCGTGCGCTCGGCAAATGCCTCCGCGCCCACCTCGTCGATGAGGTCACGAGCGGCCTGCGCAGACCGGGTGTCGTTCCACAGCAGGGCGTCGCGGATCACCGCGCCCTCCGCATCCAGGACGACCATGCCGTGCTGCTGACCCGCGATCGACACCGCCGCGACGTCGTCGAGACCACCCGCCTGGGCGATGGCATCCTGGAGCGCCTTCCACCAGGCCTCGGGGTCGACCGAGGTCCCGGCGGGGTGTGAGGCGCGCCCCTCGCGCACGAGCTTCCCGGTCTCGGCGTCGACGACGACGACCTTGCACGACTGCGTCGACGAGTCGACTCCCATGACGAGCGCCATGCTCTGCCCTTCTGTCCGCCACGCCTTCGTCGGCGCGGCTCGTGTGGTTTTGTCTCTGGCCCGCAGCCCGTAACGGGCCGGGGCGGGGCCGGGGCCCCTGCCCGAGCCCCAACCCCTCCGTTGAGTGTCCAAAACACCCGGAGTGATTTCGAAATAGTCCGGGTGTTCTGGACACTCAAGGCGGGTGCGCGGCGCCGGAACGGGCGTGATGCCCGCGCCGACGGCGAGCCGGGACGGGCCTGGATGCTGCGGCATCCAGGCCCGAGAGGCTCAGCGCGCGCCGAGCAGGTGCTCGGTGGCGAGCTGCTGCAGGCGGACGAAGCCGAAGCCCTTGCCGCCGAGGTAGGCGTCGGTGTCGAAGTCCTCGTAGGCCGAGCGGTCGGCGAGGAAGTCGTCGTAGGTCTCGCCCTCGTTGAGCGTCGGCTGGGCGAGTTCGGCGACCTTGGCGGCTTCGAGCGCCTCCTGCACCTCGGGGTCGGCGCGGAAGGCCGCGGCACGCTCCTTGAGCAGCAGGTAGGTGTTCATGTTGGCCGAGACGGAGTCCCAGACACCCGTCTCATCCTCGGTGCGCGAGGGCTTGTAGTCGAAGTGACGGGGGCCGTCGTACGCGGGCACGCCACCGGGGCCGCCGTTCTCGAGCAGGTCGACCAGGGCGAAGGCGTTGTGCAGGTCGCCGTGGCCGAACACGAGGTCCTGGTCGTACTTGATGCCGCGCTGGCCGTTGAGGTCGATGTGGAAGAGCTTGCCGTGATACAGCGCCTGGGCGATGCCGGCGGCGAAGTTCAGGCCCGCCATCTGCTCGTGACCGACCTCGGGGTTCAGGCCCACCAGCTCGGGGCGCTCGAGCGAGTCGATGAAGGCGATCGCGTGACCGAGCGTGGGCAGCAGGATGTCGCCGCGGGGCTCGTTGGGCTTGGGCTCGATCGCGAAGCGGATGTCGTAGCCCTTGTCGGTGACGTAGTCGCCGAGCAGGTTGACGGCCTCGCGGTAGCGCTCGAGCGCCTGGCGGATGTCCTTCGCGGAGTCGTACTCGGCGCCCTCGCGGCCACCCCACATGACGAAGGTCTTGGCGCCCAGCTCGGCGGCGAGGTCGAGGTTGCGCAGCACCTTGCGCAGAGCGAACCGGCGCACCTGGCGGTCGTTGGAGGTGAAGCCGCCGTCCTTGAAGACGGGGGCGGAGAAGAGGTTGGTGGTGACCATCGGCGTGATGATGCCGGTGTCCTTCATCGCGCCCTTGAGGCGGTCGATCTGCTTCTGGCGCTCGGCGTCGGTGGAGCCGAAGGCGAAGAGGTCGTCGTCGTGGAAGGTCAGGCCGTAGGCGCCGAGCTCGGCGAGCTTCTCGACGACGTGCACGACGTCGAGGGGCTCACGCGTGGGGCCGCCGAAGGGGTCGGTGCCGTTGTAGCCGACGGTCCAGAGTCCGAACGAGAACTTGTCATCGCGGGTGGGGGTGGGCATTCCTGCTCCTTCGCATGGACGCACGGGCACGCGGTGACGCACCTCGGGTTTGTTGGTTCTCACAACATATACCCCGGATGCCGTGGCGTCCAGCGCTCGGCTCAGATTCCCAGGGCCGAATCCACGACGGCGAACACCGCGGGATCCCAGGTGAGGGCGCGCTCCCAGGGCAGTCCGAACCCGTCGGCGAAGAAGATGCTGTGAACGTGGTCGGGGAACGAGTGCCGGTCGATGACGGACACCACCTCGAGGGGGACGTCGTCGGCCCGGCCGCTTCGCAGCGAGACCAGCCCGTCGTGCGGCCAGAGCTGCGCGGGCTCGGTCGCGGCCGCGAAGTGACCCGCGCCGATCGCGGTGACGGGGATGCCGTCGAGCACACCCGCCTGCGCCTGATTCCACCCCCGCAGAAAACGGCGCGACACCTGCTCGGCCGCCCCTTGCGAGTTGGCCGCCGCGTACGCGAGCGCCTGCTCGAGGATCGCCGTCGTCGCGGGGTCGCCGTGGGCATCGGCCGGGGTGAGGTCTCCCGCCACGGCGTCGCCAAGGACGGCACCGTCCCACGGCGTTCCCAGCGTCACGAGCCGATCGATGCGCGGTCCGTCGGTTCGGAGCTCGCGGATCGCCGCCCGAGAGAACAGTCCGCCCATCGAGTGGCCGACGAGATCGACGCTCCCGAGCCCGTGCTCGTCGCGGAGCCAGCGGACGAACGCGGCGAGCGCGACACCCGCGTCGTCGACGGCCCCGACCGCGTTGACCGTCACCTCGGCCGGCAGAACGAGGGGCACGTCGTCGAAGCCCTGCCACCCGGCATCCCGCTCGACCGTCCCCACGCCCATCCGGGCGGGAGCGGTGAAGACCGCGACGCCGGCGGAGACGAAGTGATCGCGCAGAGCGGTGAGCGTGTTGCCCGCGGCCAGGCCCGTCGCCGCGGCGCGTTCCGGGTCGGTGTACGGAGTGACGGCGGCGCCACCGGAGACGAGGACGACGGCATCTGCCACGGAGACTCCTTCGCGGTTCGGATCCCGCTCAGCGCGGGAGCGCGTCTTCGATCGCGGCGACGACCTCGGGGGCGTCGGGCTGCGTACGCGGGCTGAAGCGGGTCACGCGCCCGTCGGGGGCGACGACGAACTTCTCGAAGTTCCACGATATGCGGCCGGTCTTGCCCTCGGCATCCGGGGTCGAGGTCAGCTCCTTGTAGAGCGGATGGGCGTTGCGCCCGTTGATCTTCACCTTCTCCGACATCGGGAACGTCACGCCCCACGTCGCGGAGCAGTACTCGGCGATCTTGTCGTCGTCGCTGAGCTCCTGCAGGAACTGGTTGCTGGGGAAGCCGATGACCGTGAAGCCGCGGTCGCCGTACTGCTTGTGCAGCGCCTCGAGGGTTTCGTACTGACCCGCGAGACCACAGCGCGAAGCGACGTTCACCACCAGGGCGGCCTTGCCGTCGGTCAACGCGCCGAAGGTCGTCTGCTCGCCACGGATGGTCGTGATCGGGATGCCGGAGAGGTCCATGCTCCGATCCTGGCACCGTCCGCTTTGCCCGGGGTGGGAATCCCGGCGCCCGGCGCGCCGATCCGGAGCAGCGCCCCGGGCGGCGCCCCGCACCAGGCCTCGCCCCGCGCATAAACGCGATCCGCGCGCGGAAACACGTGGACACCGCGTTTCTGCGAGCGGATCGCGTTTCTGCCGAATCGGCGCGGAGCCGAGGCTCGGCCGGAGTGGCGCGCAGCCGCACCGCGGCGTTCGCCCATGGCACAGTGGTCCCATGGTCATCGCGGGCAGCCGGGGCGACGGCATGCGCCGCGCCAACCTCGCGCTCGTGCTGCGCACGGTGCATCGCGAGGGCCCCCGCTCCCGCGCCGCCCTCACCGAGGCGACGGGACTCAACCGCTCGACCATCGCCGACCTCGTGGGCGAATTGCAGCGCGCGGGACTCGTCGTCGAGCGCGCGTCCGACGCCCAGGGCCGGGTCGGCCGACCGTCGCCCATCGTGACGCCGGACCCCCGTGTCGTCGCCCTCGCGGTCAACCCCGAGGTCGACGCGCTCGACGTCGGCGCGATCAGCCTGGACGGCACCATCGTCGTGCGGGAACGCATCGAGCAGACTGCCCTGCTGACCCCGAGGCGCGTCGCCGAACTCGTCGCAGATCGTCTGTCGGCGTGGCACCGCGGACCGCTCGCGGACACCCGGATCGTCGGGGTGGGCGCCGCCGTCCCCGGGCCGGTCCGCGCGTCGGACGGCGTCGTCCGCGAGGCGCCCCACCTCGGCTGGATCGAGGCGCGGATCGGCGTCATGCTCGCCGACGCCACCGGCTTCCGCGCCCACGTTGGCAACGACGCGGCCCTCGGCGCCCTCGCCGAGTACCTCTTCGGGGCCGCGCGCGGCGCGCACGACGTCGTCTACCTCAACGGCGGAGCGAGCGGCATCGGCGGCGCGGTGATCGTCGGCGGCGTCCCGCTCGGCGGCGAGGGCGGGTACGCCGGGGAGTTCGGCCAGAACCGGCCCGGCATCGCCGACACGGCCGATCGGCGCGCACCCGACGGCGTGCTCGAGGACGAGGTCAGCCGCGCCTTCCTGCTCGCGGCCGTGGGCCTCGAGGGCGGTGACGATGCAGCCCTGGCTGCCGCCCTGGCATCCACCACCGACCCCGCCGCTCATGCTGAAGTCGCCCGGCAGCGGCGCATCCTCGCGACGGCGCTCGCGAACGCCGCCAACGTGTTGAACCCGGCGGTGATCGTGCTGGGCGGGTTCCTTGCGGTCCTGGCCGCTCGCGACCTCGACGCCCTCGACGCTGCCGTGCGCGCCCAGACCGTCCCGGCCTGCGCCGAGGGTCTGCGCCTCGCCGTCGCCGAGCTGGGCGAGGACCGCCTGCTCGTGGGCGCGGCCGAGGCGGTGTTCGAGGCGCAGCTCTTCCCGGGACGCTGAGCGCTGCGGCGAACACGTCGGCGTACCGGCCCCGATGTCGGCGGCGCGGTGCAAGATGGAGGCGTGACCCAACGACGTGACGCCGGCTCCACCTGGTCGGGCAACCACCGCTACCGCGCGACCGAAGTGCTGCTGCCCGGCGACGTCGACGAGCTCGCCGAGGTGGTGGCATCCGCCCCCACTCTGCGCGTACAGGCCACGCGGCACACCTTCAACGACGTGGCCGACTCCGATGCGTCCCTGGTGTCGCTCGAACGCCTCCCGACGCGGGTCGAGATGGTGGGCGACCGCGTGCGCGTCGAGGGACTCGTCACCTTCGCGCAACTCGCGCCCGTCATCGAGGCCGAGGGGCGGGCGCTGCACAACCTCGGTTCGCTCCCCCACATCTCGATCGTGGGGGCCACCGCCACCGGCACCCACGGCTCGGGCGTGCGCAACGGAAACCTCTCCAGCGCCCTCCGCGCCGTCGAGATCATGGATGCCGACGGCCGCACGCACCGTATCGATCACACGCACGAGTGGTTCGGCGCCGCCGCCCTCAGCCTCGGCGCCCTCGGCGTCGTCACCGCCGTCGAGCTGCAGACCGAACCCACGTACGAGGTCACGCAGCAGGCCTACACCGGCGTCGCCTGGGAAGACATCGTCGGAGACATCGAGGGGGTGTTCGGCGGCTCGCGCAGCGTGAGCGTCTTCACGACCTGGGGCGATCCCGAGCACGACCTCGTGTGGGCGAAGAGCGACGATGGCGCGCCGTCGTGGGTCGAGGAGATCGGCGGCCGAGCCGTCGGCGACGACATCCACCTCGGCCGCATCCGCACGGTCGACAACACCACCCCGCGTGGCACGCCCGGCCCGTGGCACACGCGCCTTCCGCACTTCCGTGCCGACGCCCTGCCGAGCGACGGCGACGAGATCCAGAGCGAGTACTTCGTGCCCCTTGCCTCCGCGCGCGAGGCCCTGGCGGCCGTGCGAGCCCTCGCCTCGACGTTCGACGATCAGCTGCTCGTGACCGAGCTGCGCACGGTCGCGGCCGACGAGCTGTGGCTGAGCCCGGCGTACCAGCGCGATGTCATGGTCATCCACTTCACGTGGCGCAACGACACCGACGGCGTCCTGGCGGTGCTCCCCGCGATCGAGCAGGCGCTCGCACCCTTCGACGCCCGCCCGCACTGGGGCAAGGCGTTTACGATGCCCGGCGAGCGGATCCTGTCGACCCTCCCCCGCTCGGACGACTTCCTCGCGGTGGCGCGAGAGATCGACCCGCGCGGTGTCTTCCGTAACGACTACCTGCGGCGGGCTCTGGGCTTGTAGCCCGGAACGGGCCCGCGCAAGCTCAGCGATCCGTACAAAGTCAGCCCCGAGGCCTGAAACCCGACTGAGTTCGCGCAAATCCCCGAGGATGCGCAACACCCGCACTCGGTGTCCGCACCCACTCATCAACCCACACAAAGTCAGCCGCAAGGCCCGAAACCCGACTGAGCTCACGCAAATCCCAGAGGATGCGCAACACCCGCACTCGGTGTCCGCACACACTCAGCAATCCGCACAAAGTCAGCCCCGAGGCCTGAAACCCGACTGAGCTCGTGCAAATCCCAGAGGATGCGCAACACCCACACTCGGCGCCCGCACACACTCAGCAATCCGCACAAAATCAGCAACCCACACAAAATCAGCCGCAAGGCCCGAAACCCGACTGAGCTCACGCAAATCCCAGAGGATGCGCAACACCCACACTCGGCGCCCGCACACACTCAGCAATCCGCACACACTCAGCAACCCACACAAAATCAGCCCCCAAGGCCGGAAACCCGACTGAGTTTGCGCAAATCCCGGAGGATACGCGACGCGCCCGCCCCGAACCGCGAAAGCGACGCCGCCCACCGCGGCGCCGCCTGCGTGGCATCCGGGATCAGCGGCTGGAGTAGCCGCCGTCGATGGGGAGCGAGACGCCCGAGATCATGCCGGCACCGTCGCCGAGCAAGAACACGATGGGGGCGGCGATGTCGTCCTCGGTGGCCCACTTGTGCAGCGGCATCGCTTCGAGGAAGGGACCCTCGATGTCGGGGCGCCCCCAGTACCAGGCCGACATGGGGGTCATGACGACCGTCGGGTTCACGCTGTTGACGCGGATGCCGTAGCCGCCGAGCTCGAGGGCCGAGACGCGCGTGATGTTGTCGAGGGCGGCCTTCGACGAGCCGTACGAGATGTGGCCGGTGAGGGCGACGAGGCTGGCCTGGCTCGAGACGTTGACGATCGCGCCGCCCTTGCCGACGCGGATCATCTCGCGCGAGGCGTACTTGGTGACCAGCAGTGAGCCGCGCGCGTTGATGCGCATGACCTTGTCGAACACGTCGATGTCGGTCTCCATCGGCGTGGCGATCTCGCCGCCCCAGCCGCCGCAGTTGACGACGCCGTACAGGTCTCGTCCCTCGATCGCGGTGCGGATCTGCTCCTCCGACTCGAGGTCGAAGACGACGGGCTCGGCTCCGGTCTCGGCGGAGATCGCAGTGACGCTGTCGGCGTCGCGACCGGCGGCGAGCACCGTCGCTCCGGCGGCGACGAGATGGCGGACGGTCGCTCCGCCGATGCCGCCGCCGGCTCCGGTGACGAGGATGGTGCGATCGGTGAATTCGGTCATGGAGGGCTCTTTCGAAGGTCCTGGAGGCGAGGACGACGGCGATGTCGTCGCGGCCCATGATAACCACAGAATCACGCGGATGACTTCGGTGTCATGACGAATTGATCACGGGTGTTGACACCGGTGTCACGGTGGGCTTAGCGTAACCGGAGTTCGACCGGCGATCGCTCGCCGGAACCGCTTCATCGACGCAGCACACTCGACGTGCGGCGTCCCCGGAAGGACCACACCGCCGTGACCCCCACCTCGGAGAACGCCGCGCCGACCACGGCCGCAGCCGTGCACCTCGACGACCTTGTCGAGCGTGCACGGCAGCTGGTGGCCACCGGCGAGCGTCGCGTGCTGGGTCTGTGCGGAACGCCCGGCGCGGGCAAGTCCACCGTGAGCGACGCCCTTCTCGCCGCTCTCGGCGACGACGCGGTCCTGGTCGGCATGGACGGCTTTCACCTCGCCAACGAGGAACTCCTCCGGCTCGGCCGACGCGACCGCAAGGGTGCGCCCGACACCTTCGACGTCGATGGCTACGTCGCCCTGCTCGATCGCATCCGCGCCGGTCACGCCGTGTACGCCCCGCGCTTCGACCGCGGACTCGAGGAGTCCATCGGCTCGGCGGTCTTCGTGCCCGCCGACGTGCCGCTCATCATCACCGAGGGCAACTACCTCCTGCACGACGAGTTCGGGTGGGATGCCGTGGCTCCCCGCCTCGACGAGGTGTGGTTCCTCGACATCGAGGCGCACGCCCGCCGCGAGCGACTCATCGCCCGCCGTCTCTCCCACGACCACCCCCACGACGAGGCCGTCGCCTGGGTCCGCGAGGTCGATGAGCGCAACGCGCTCGTCGTCGAACGCGGACGCCACCGCGCCGACCTGATCGTGACCGTCTCCGATGCCCCCGTCGGTCTCCACGAAGGAGCTTCCTCATGAGCACCACCACGACCGTGCCCGTGCTGCAGGCGCGCGGCCTGTCGCGTCAGTTCGGATCCGTCCGCGCCCTCAACAACGTGGACTTCGAGGTCTACCCCGGTGAGGTCACCGCTCTCATCGGCGACAACGGCGCCGGCAAATCGACCCTCGTGAAGGCCCTGTCGGGCAACCTCGCGGTCGATGAGGGCGAGATCCTCTTCGACGGCAAGCCGATCGACATGTCGAACCCGCAGATCGCCTCGAGCCTCGGCATCGAGACGGTGTATCAGGACCTCGCTCTCGCTCCCCACCTCGACCCCGTGCAGAACATGTACCTCGGCCGCGAGATCCGCCGCCCCGGTGTGGCGGGGGCCCTGGGCTTCATGAAGACCAAGGACATGGCGAAGGCCTCCCGCGCGGCGTTCGACGAGCTCGGCGCCACGGTGCGTTCCCTCACCTCGCCCGTCGGCGAGATGTCGGGCGGTCAGCGTCAGGCGATCGCGATCGCCCGCGCCGTCCACTGGGCCTCGCGGGTGGTGTTCCTCGACGAACCGACCGCGGCACTCGGTGTGCGCCAGACCAAGAACGTCCTCGAGACCATCCGACGCGTCCGCGACAAGGGCATCGCCGTCGTCTTCATCTCGCACTCGATGCCGCACGTCATCGACGTGTCGGACCGCATCCAGGTGCTGCGCCTGGGCACCCGGGTCGCGAACGTCGACGCCAAGAACACCTCCATGGAAGAACTCGTCGGGCTCATGACCGGCGCCGTCACGAAGGACGACCAGAAGTGAGCCTCAAGACTCCCCCCACCGAGACCGTCGCGATCGGCACGTTCGACGACAACAAGAAGACGAACCCCGTCGTCGCAGCCCTGCGGACCCAGGCGTTCCAGATCCTCCTGGTGCTGCTGGCGATCATCATCGTCTTCAGCATCATCGCTCCCGATTCGTTCGCGCAGTGGTCGAACTTCCGCCTCATCATCCAGAACGCCTCGATCCTCGCCGTGCTCGCGGTGGGCATGACCTACGTGATCATCACGGCCGGCATCGATCTCTCCGTCGGCTCGGTACTGGTGTTCTCCGGCGTCGTCTCGGCGCTCGCCATGAGGGCGATGGGCGGTGAGGGCTGGGGCGTCGCGACCGTCGGAATCATCGTCGCCGTCCTCAGCGGCGTGTGCTGGGGCCTGTTCAACGGCTTCCTCATCGCGAAGGCGAAGATCCCGCCGCTCATCGTGACCCTGGGTTCGCTCGGCATGGCCCTCGGTCTCGCGCAGATCCTCACCGGCGGCGTCGACATCCGCGACGTCCCCACCGTCCTCACCGTCTCGATCGGCTACGGCAACGTCTTCGGCTCCGTCCCGATCATCAGCGTCATCGCGCTGGTCGTCGTCCTGATCGGCGCGGTCGTGCTGCACTTCACGCGCTTCGGTCTCTACACGCTGGCGGTGGGCTCGAGCGAGATCGCCGCCCGACGGGTCGGCGTGAAGGTCGACGCCCAGCTCATCAAGATCTACACGATCTCGGGCGCCCTGGCGGGGCTCGGCGGCATCCTGTCGCTCTCGCAGTTCTCGACCACCGCGATCGCGGGTCAGTCGCAGACGAACCTGAATGTAATCGCCGCCGTCGTGATCGGCGGAACGTCGCTCTTCGGCGGCGTCGGCACGATCATGGGCACGGTCGTCGGCCTGTTCATCCCCGCGGTACTGCAGAACGGCTTCGTCATCACCGGCGTGCAGCCCTTCTGGCAGCAGGTCGCGGTGGGCGCCGTGCTGATCGCGGCGGTCTACGTCGACCAGGTCCGCCGGACGGCCGCGACCCGCGGTAATTCGCAGGGCCTCTGGCGCAAGTTCCTCAGCGGAGGCCGGCGCGGCTGAACCGCTGCAGCATCCCTTCCCTCTCAACCCCTTACCAACCCGAACAAAGAACGGTGAACACAATGAAGTGGAACAACAAGGCGACCGCCCTGACGGTCTTCGGTGTGGCGGCGACCCTGACCCTCGCGGGCTGCTCGGGCGGCTCCGCCTCGGGCGGTGCGTCCGGCGGTGCCGACGGCTACAAGATCGCGTTCGTGCAGGGCGTCGCCGGAGATGAGTTCTACATCTCCATGCAGTGCGGCATCCAGTCCGAAGCCGCCAAGGAAGGCGCCACCGTCACCACCCAGGGCCCCGAGAAGTTCGACCCCACCCTGCAGAAGCCCATCGTCGACGCCGTCGTCGCCTCCAAGCCCGACGCCCTTCTCATCGCCCCGACCGACGTCTCGGCCATGCAGGCGCCGATCGCCGCAGCCGAGGCCGCGGGCATCAAGGTCGTCCTCGTCGATACCACCCTCGAAGACCCCTCCGGAGCCGTGTCGCAGATCTCCTCCGACAACCAGGGCGGCGGCGCCGCAGCCTTCGAGGCGATCCAGAAGGCGAACCCCAACGGCGGCAAGGTCCTCGTCGTCTCCACCGACCCCGGCGTCTCCACCACCGACGCCCGCGCCCAGGGCTTCGAAGACGCCGTCAAGAAGGACTCGAAGTTCGAATCCGTCGGCGTGCAGTACTCGCACAACGAGCCCTCCACCGCCGCCGAGATCGTCACCGCCGCCCTCCAGAAGGACCCCGACATCGTCGGCATCTTCGCCGCGAACCTGTTCGCCGCCGAGGGAAGCGCCACCGGCGTGCAGCAGGCCGGCAAGCAGGGCTCCGTCACCATCGTCGGCTTCGACGCCGGCCCCGCCCAGGTCAAGGCCCTCGAAGCCGGCACCGTCCAGGCCCTCGTCGCCCAGGAGCCCGCCACCATCGGCGAAGACGGCGTCAAGCAGGCCATCGCCGCCCTCAAGGGCGAAACCACCGAAGCCAAGATTCAGACCGGCTTCACCATCCTCACCAAAGACAACATCACCACCGACGGCAAGGACGCGGTCTACAAGTCCAGCTGCTGACGTCTGATCCCGGATGCCGGGACCCGGAGCGACTGCCCGGGTCCCGGCATCCACACTTCTGATCTCGGTCTGGGGCGGGTTCCGCACCAGACCCGCTCGCCCCCTTTCCCGACACACGGAGCCCCGCATGACCGACCTCACCGCCGCCGCCCTCCCCTCCCTCGCGGCAAACGTCTCCGTTCCGACGTACGACAGGTCGGCCGTGCGCCCGCGCATCGTGCACTTCGGTGTGGGCGGCTTCCACCGGGCGCACGAGGCCATGTACCTCGACCGACTGCTCGAAGCCGGCCACACCGAATGGGGTCTGTGCGGAGTCGGGGTCCTGTCGGTCGATGCGGCCATGCGCGACGCGCTCGCTGCGCAAGACGACCTCTACACGCTCGTCACCACCGCGCCCGACAGCACCTCTGCTGCGCGCGTCGTCGGATCGATCGTCGAGTATCTCTTCGTGCCCGACGACCCCGAGGCCGTCGCCGCCAAGCTCGCCGATCCCGACACCGCGATCGTCTCGCTCACCATCACCGAGGGCGGGTACGGCGTCGACGATGCGACGGGCGAGTACGCGCCGCGCGACGAGGCGACCCTCGCCGATCTCGACGGCGCCGTCCCTCCCCGCAGCGTCATGGGCCTGCTCACCGAGGGTCTTCGTCGGCGGCGGGATGCCGGCATCCCGGCCTTCACCGTGATGTCGTGCGACAACATCCAGGGCAACGGACGCGTGGCCCGCGCCGCCCTCCGCGGCTTCGCCGAGCGTCTCGACCCCGAGCTGGGTCGCTGGATCTCCAAGAACGTGTCGTTCCCGAACTCGATGGTCGATCGCATCACCCCGGTCACCACCGACGAGACGCGCGCCGCGGTCGCCGAGGAGTTCGGCATCCGGGACCGCTGGCCCGTGAGAAGCGAGTCGTTCGAGCAGTGGGTGCTCGAAGACGCCTTTCCCGCCGGCCGACCGCCGTTCGACGAGGTCGGTGTGCAACTCGTCGACGACGTCGAGCCCTACGAGCTGATGAAGCTGCGGCTGCTCAACGCCTCGCACCAGGCGATGAGCTATCTCGGGATCCTGTCGGGGGCGCACTACGTGCACGAGGTGTGCACCGACCCGCTGTTCGTCGACTTCCTGCGGGGGTACATGCACGAGGAAGCGATCCCGACGCTCCGACCCGTGCCGGGCATCGACCTCGACGCGTACTGCGACCAGCTCCTCGCCCGCTTCGGCAGCGAGGCGATCCGCGACACCCTCGCGCGTCAGGTCGTGGACGGCTCCGACCGCCTGCCCAAGTTCCTGCTGCCCGTCGTCCGCGAACAGCTCGCCTCGGGCGGGAGCATCGATCACTGCGCCCTCGTGCTCGCGGGGTGGAGCGTGTTCCTCGAGGGCCGCACCGAGACGGGCGAGGAGACTCCCGCCGTCGACAGCCGCCTCAACGAGCTCCGCGCGATCGTCACCGATGATCCCGCGGCGCTCCTCGACTACGCTCCGGTGTTCGGTGACCTCGGTCGCGACGCCCGTCTGCGCGAGGCCTACCTGTCGGCCCGCGCGTCGCTCGCCGAGCGCGGCGCCCGCGGCGCGATCGCCGCGCTGACGGCCTGATCACCGCGCACGAGTCGCCGGGTCCCGCCCCTCAGTCGCGGGTGAGGCCCCGCAGGAATTCGGCGATCGCGTCGTGGAAGCGCGCGGGGTCCTGGTTCGCCTCGTTGCAGTGACCGGTCGCGTCGAACGCGACGAGCTCGGCACCCGGATGCCGTTTCACGTAGGCGAGCGACCCGCTCACCGGCACCACCGGGTCGCGGAGGCTGTGCACGATCAGCGTGGGCACCCGGGGTGCCGGACGCGGCCCGTCGACCCAGTTGAGCGCCGGAGCGTCCACCGCTTCGATCAGTCCCAGCGCCTTCGCGCCGAGGCTGCTGCCGAGGATGCGCATCGACGCGCCGGCGACCGAGCGCGGGAGGCGAGCACCCGCGACGGCGTTCTCGACGACGCGCGTCCAGTCGAGGGCGGGGGCGACGAGCACGAGGGCCGTGACCCGGTCGCGGTGCGCCGACTGCTCGAGCGCGAGCATCGCGATCGTCCCGCCCATCGACCACGCGACCAGCACGATCTCCCGCGCTCCCTGCTCGATCGCATAAGAGATCGCATCGTCGACATCGCGCCACTCGCGCGTGCCGAGCGTCGAGGGGAGGGAGTCCGCGGGGGCGCACTCCTCGTCGCCGGCGTACGACACGACGAGCGACATCCAGCCCGCCTCCACGGCCGCCGGGGCGGAGCGCAGAGCGCCGTTGCGGCTCGAGCGCAGGCCGTGCACATGGATCGTCCATCGGCCGTCCGTGCTCTCGCGGTCGCCGATCTCCCAGGCCTCCGCGACACCGCCGCGGCGCAGGGGCACGGAGACATGGCGGGTGGGGCCGACCTCTTCGGGGGCGCCGATGCTCTGCGAGGTCCAGGTGGCGACGGCATCCCCGTCTTCGAGCCCGTCCGGCCGCGACGCGAGCGCACGCATGACACGGTCCCTCTCGATGCGGAGCGGCTCGCCCACGACGACGTGCCGGCCGTCGTCGAGCCACAGACCGTAGGTTCCCGGCTCGCGGCTCTCCGGCGTGGCGGGCACGGTGACGGTGTCGCCCGCGAGCGTGATCGGGGCGTAGACCTTCGGCGCCTTGGGCGCGATGAGGCGGCGGGCGACGTAGCCGGCGAGGGCCGTGTGGGCGACGGCGACGGTCGCGGCGGCGACGCCGGTTCCGACGGCGAGGGAACGGATCATGAACGGGCTCCGGTGGTTCGGCGGGTCAGGTGGGCGTCGATGTCGTCGAGCAGGGCGCGCTGCGCGGGGGCGAGCGGCGTCGAGGTGGCGATCGCGTCGTCCTCGACGGCGACACGCAGGGCGTGCAGGCGCGTGTCGGTGACGGCGTCCGCGGGGAGCCCCGGGAACGAGTGCACACCGCGTTCGCGCGCGATCGGCTCGAGCCGCGCGAGCAGGTCCTCGCCCCGTCGACGGATCTTCGTCGTCGTGCGGGATGCCACGAAGATGCCCACCACGAACGACACGACGCCGAGGTAGAACAGGGGGTCGAACAGTGCGCTGACCACGGCGTCGGGCTCGAAGAAACGCGTCAGCGTGAGATCGAGGATCTCGCTCAGGCACCCGAGCACGATCCCGACGGCCCCGACGCGGAAGAACACGCGCGTTCTCGGCAGCGACCCGCGGGCCGAGCGCAACAGCAGCAGGCCGACGAGGGCGATGCCCGCCATGTGCAGCACCCCGTACGCCCAGGCCCCGGTGGAGGTCACCGCCAAGTCCTCGAGGAAGCGGAACGAGGACGTCCCGCGCTCGGGCATCGCGACGAAGAAGACGACGGCGAAGAGGGCGGCGAGCAACCCGGGGAACCCCCACCGCAGCGTGCGGATGCGCGCCGTCACCGGAGCGGTTCCGGCCTGGATGCCGAGCCACAGCGCCACCATCGTGAGCACGTTCTGCACGAGCTTGAGGACGTTCGTGCCGCCGAGCAGGCCGTCGAGAAGGCCGAGCGGGATGATCGTGCCCTGGGTGAGCAGGGCGATCGAGCCGACGAGTGCGGCAAGCCAGGCGATGCGCGCTCGGGGCTGACGCCAGGCGACCCGCGCCCGCAGCACGACCACGAGCAGCAGGCCCGCGAGCGCCGCGTCGATGAGCATCACGGTCACCACGACGACTCGGCCACCCTCGGCGAGGCGTACAGCAGACGGGCGATGCGGTGCGCGACGTGCTCGGCGACCAGCTCCGCCTCGTACTCGGGCGTGGTCAGTCGCGGGTTGTCGTGAGGCGAGACCGACGAGCGCTCGTGCAGGGCTCCCGAGCAGTGCGCGTCGTCGAGCAGATGCCCCAGTTCGTGGGAGGCGGCGAACTGGCTGTAGATCACGGCATCCGAGGCTCGAACGTGGATGCTGCCCTCGCGCCGGTCGGCGAAATAGGTGAGGAAGCCGGTCAGCGTCCCCCACCCCGTGGTGTCGACCTCTCGCACGACGCGCAGGCGGATCTCCAGTGCCCGCTCCACCGCGTGGACGACCTCGTCGAAGGTCATTCCGGGGGTCAGGCCGGCACGCTGAAGCGCGTGTTCCACGCGCGCGTGCACGCGATCGAGCGTCTCGTCCGTCTCCGTCATCCCCGTCCCCCCTTACGGCCGATCATGTCGCGGGCGGCCTCCCGCGCAGGGAGTGGGCGATCGCGCGGAGGGCGTCGGGCGACATCTCCCCCAGGGCGCGGAACTGGATGCTGCTGGCTCCGGCTTCGCGCATGGCGTCGCGCAACTCGAGCTCGGCATCGGTGCGGTCGGTGACGGCGTCGTCGGTGTAGTCGGTGAGGTACTCGGTGGGGACGTCGGCCCACTGCGTGATGAGGCGAAGCACCTCCTCGTCGAGCACGACCGTGTTGGTGGCCGCGGCCAGCAGGGCCCGGGCGCTCTCGGCCGACGCGGGATCGATCTCGTCGAGGTGATCGACGAGATCGCTCTCGCGAGCCGCCTGGCTGGCGACGAGCCGGCGGACTCGCGCGGCGAGCGGGCCCGCGGGAACCCGCATCTCGACCCGCGGAGCCGACTCGGGGTTCGCGACCTCTTCGGGGGACACCCCGAGGGCGGCGGCGAGCGCTTCGATGTCGTTGGTGTTGTAGGGCAGCGAGAAGCCGGCACGCGACTGGTAATAGCTCTTCGTCATTCCGGCGCGACTGATCAACTCACCCACCGTCAGGCCTTTCGCCCGACGCAGGCGGTCCACATTCGCCACCACTCGACGGGAGTACCGCGAGGGTGGTCCGACGGCGCCGCGACCCACGTTTCGATCGTAGACGCCCTCGACCGCCACCGGATGATCGTATTTACGACCCGAGGCCGGGTGCTATTTACGAAGCCCTGTGCTTGTATGGATGAAGACCGCACGCGAGGCGTCCGTGGGGGAACCCTCGCGTGCGAGAGGTCGGAAGAGGCTTTCCGGTCCGTCGGCGATGGGCGCGGCACCATTGGGGGGTGCCGCGCCCGTTCGCTCTCCGGTTCGGGGCAGAGCGTCGCCCAGCCGGGCGAGACCCCGCGAGAGTCGCCGAGAGGTGTCGTCTCCGAGACCGTCCGGGTGGCGGTCACCGCACCCCTTAGTCGCGGGAGCGCCTCACAGCGCGCAGGACTCTCGTTCGATGAGCGACACGTCGATCACCGTCAGCTCATCGAGGCCGAGACCGGCGTCGGGCTGGAGGCGCGCGAAGACGCGCTCGGCCGCCAGCGCACCGATACGGCGCGGATCCTGGTCCACCACCGTGACCGACGGGGTCAGGGTGTCGGCCATCGGGAAATCGCCGAAGCCGACGAACGGCATCGCCTGCCCGCGCAGCACGTGCACGAGGGCCATCGACGAGCGGGCGTTCGCGGAGAACACGGCGGTGGGCGGGTCCGAGAGCGCGCGCAGGCGTTCGAGGGCGGATGCCGCGGACTCACGGTCCGACACCTGCGAGGCGATGAGCTGCTCATCGACGTCGACCCCGGCTTCGCGCAGCGCTCGCCGCCAGCCCTCGACGCGCTTGGTCTCGGTCGAGAGGTGCACCATGTCGCCGACGTAGGCGATGCGGCGGTGACCGTGCGAGAGCAGATGGGCCGTGGCCGCGTGCGCGCCGGCTTCGTCGTTCTCGGTGAAGGTGTCGGTGTGAAGGCCCACCGGGGCGCGGTCGACGAACACGATCGGGGTGTGCCCGCGCCAGCGCTCGAGCCAGGAGTGGTCGGTGCCGACCGGCGCGATGACGAGGCCCGTGAGCTGACGGCCGAGGAGGGACTCGAGGGCGGGCCGCTCGTCGGCCGGGTCTTCGCCGAGGCTGGTCACGAGGGTCGAAAGCCCCCGGCGTCGCGCGGTGTCCTCGACGGAGCGCGCGATCGCGGCGAAGAACGGGTCGACGACATCGGGAACGGCCACCCCGATGACCGAGGCGCGCCCCGCGCGGAAGGTCGTCGCGAGAGCGTTGGGCACATAGTTGAGCTCGCGCATCGCGGCCTCGACGAGGGCGCGGGTGTCGGGCAGCACGTGGGGGTCGTCGTTGAAGACGCGCGACACGGTCTTGGTGCTCACCCCGGCGCGCAGGGCGACATCGCGCATGGTGGTCACGAGGCACCTCCGGGATAGGGGTTCGGACGGGGGGCTGCTCCGACAGGCCACCCTATCCGGCGGCGGGTGGAACCCGCCCGCCCGGGCCCGCGACGACGCTCCCCCGCGTGCACCCGCGGGCAGCTCGCCGCGTCCCGGGCGGGCGTGGTCACGTCAGCGGCCGTCGACCGCGTCGGCGAGCTCGCGCAGGCGCGGCAGGGCACGACCGGTGAGCAGCTCCTCGCGACGGTCGGCGTCGATCGAGAGGCTGTCCTTCCACAGCGACCGGCCGGCCATCGCACCCGAGGCGCCGTTCGCGACGGCGGTGCGCACCTGTTCGATGAAGGTCTCGTGATCGACGCCGGCCGACAGCACCGCCCACGGCACGCCCTGGGCGACCTCGGTCACGCGGGCACTGGCCTCGGCCGAGCCGGGGTACTGCAGCTTGAGGATCTTCGCGCCGCAGGCGACGGCGAGCGCGGCGCCGTCGACGACGAGGTCGGCGAACTTCGCGCGGTACTCCTCGTCGCTCTCGCCCTCGAGCTGGTAGGTCAGCAGCTCGACGATGAGCAGCAGCCCCTCGGCCTCGCACGCGGCGACCAGGTCGCGGATCTCCTGCGCGACGCGGGAGTCGGCATCCTGCTTGTCGGGGCGCGTGTAGTAGAGCATCTTCGCCACGGTGCCGCCCATGTCGCGGACGGTGCGGGGCGTCACACCCGGCACGAAGCGCGTGTACTTCAGCGCGTCCACGGTCTCGAATCCCGAGGCGTCGAGGCCGACGACGAGGCCGGTCTCGCGGTCGAGAACGCCGTCGTCGACGATCTGGGGCAGGGCGACCTCGGGGTCGAGCAGGATCGCGGGGGCGTGGTTGGCGAGGTGGCGCACGAGGTCGGCCTTCACCTCGGCGAGCTCCTCGCGCGTGATCGCTTCGGAGCCGTTCGGGGCGTCCTTGATGGCGGCCTTCATGCCGTTGCGCTGGTCGGCGGCGACGATGAGCATGTGGCCGTCGGCGGTGCTGATCGACTGGAGCGCACGGCGCTCGAGCGTGGTGAGTTCGTTCATGATCTCTCTTCTCTGGGGTCTTCGCGCGCGGGTCCGCGCGGAGGTCTGGTCAGGAGGGGACGGATGCCGAGACGAGGCGCCGCGCCATGTCGGCGGCTCCCCACGCGACGTCCTGCTCGCGGGTGGACAGGGACGGTTTCGGCAGCACCTCGGCGCGGGCGCGGCGGACCGAAGCCATCCCCGCCCAACCGCCGGTCAGGGTGGAGTGGGTGGCAGGAGTGACTTCGCGGTCCATCGCGGCGATGAGCTGGGCGACCTCGTCGTTGCTGTGACGCAGCGCCGCCAGGAAGATCTCGGCGGGTGATGCCTCGGCGTGGAGGGTCAGGCGCAGCACGCCGTCGTCGTTTCGGGCGCCGGTGACCTCGACGGCCCCCGCGGGCAGCTCCCCCTCGAGGGGCAACGCCATGGCCGCGGCGTCGAGGGCATCCCGACCGGCGCGGTCGCTGATGCCGGCGGCGTGCAGGACCCGGCGCAGCAGCAGTCCGGTCTTCACGCCCGCGACGAGCACGTGCTGACCGGGCACGACGTGGCGCACCTCGTTGATGAGCGCGTCCGCCAGGCGCTGACGCGCCGCGAAGCCCAGGGGCGCGTCGAGCACCCGCAGCAACACCTCGGCGGTGCCGAGCGAGACGTGGTAGCCGTCGGCATCCAGGGTCCCATTGGCTTGCGCGGCGACGAGGTGGTCGTGGCCGGCGACCGTGAGGGCGGCCCCGGCGACACGGGAGCCGAAGGCCCCAGATGCCGTGCCCCAGGGCAGTCCGCCCCCGCGCAGCGGCGGCAGGAGGTCGGCGGTGACGCCCAGCGCGTCGAGCATCGCGGGCCAGGCGGCGCCGGAGTCCTGGTCGATGAGGCCGGTGCGCGAGGCGAGCGAGAGCTCGAGGGCGGTGTCGCCCCCGAGTGCCGCGACGACGAACTCCGGAAGGTCGAGCCACCGCAGGCCCGTGAGGTCGGTGCCCTGATCGCGCAGCCACGCGAGCTTGGCGACGCTCACCTGGGCACCGAGCGGCAGACCCGTCCGCCCCGCGAACTCCTCGCGCACCACGGCGGGGAATGCGGCGATCTGCGCGAGCCCGCGCGGGTCGAACCACGCGAAGCCGGGTGCGACGGCCCGGCCTTCGGCGTCGATGAGGATGCCGGTCTCGCCCATGCCCGCGACGGCGAGCGAGGCGAGCGGGGCGGAGGCGAGCGGAGCGAGTTGCGCATCGATCAGAGCGATCAGCGTCCGGATCGCGCCGAGCAGGTCGTCGGCGACGATGTCGGTGGTCCCGCCCTCGCCGACGCGCCACGGCGTGGGCACCTGGACGCCGGCGATCTCGCTGCCGTCGTCGGCGATGACGAGCATCTTGATCGCGGTGCTGCCGAGGTCGAGTCCGCCGTGCAGGCGCGCCGACCTCGAAACCATGTCACCGGTGTCTCGCATGAGCGGCCGTCCTTTCCGGAACTTCTCCGAGTCCCGGAATTTCAAGCATGACACCGGTGACTTGCTACGTCTATGGTGGGGGTATGCCGTCGCCGTGTCAAATACCCGATCTGCTCGCCGTCGTCGTCGCCGGAACCGCCGGCAGCGGCAAGAGCACGCTCGGGCGGGCGATCGCCGAGACCCTGCGCGCGCCGCTCGTCGACCTCGACAGCGTGACCACGCCGCTGCTCGACGCGCTGCCCGAAGAGGTGCTGGGCGCGCACTGGCTCACCTCGCCGCACGCCCCCGCGATCCGCGCCGGGCGCTACGCCGCCCTCCGGGCCACCGCCGCCGACGCCCTGGCCACGGCCGGCCGCGTGGTGGTCGTCGCCCCCTTCACCGCGGAGCTTTCGGGCGGCACCGAGTGGGACGCGCTGGTCGCCGCCCTCGCCCCCGCCGAGCCCCACGTCGTGCACGTCGACGGAGACCCCGCCGTGCTGGCATCCCGTCGCTCCTCGCGCGGGGCCTCTCGCGACGCGCACCGCCCCGACACCGCCCCCGTGGCCCCCTCGATCCCGGTCACCACCGTCGATGCCGAGCTGTCGACGGCGCAGCAGCTGGCCCGCGTCCTGCCGTCGCTGGGTATCCGGCGGCAGATCGATGCGGGCGCCGAGATCTTCACGCGCGAGTTCGACGCCGTGCTCTTCGACCTCGACGGCACGCTGGTGGACTCCACGGCATCCGTGGTGCGGTCATGGCGCCGTTTCGCCGAACACTTCGGTGTGTCCATGAAGGCCCTGCACGCCAATCACGGCCAGCCCGCGCGCACGCTCGTCGGCCTGTTGCTGCCCGCCGAGCGCCACACCGAGGCGCTCGCCCACGTCACCGAGCTAGAGGTGACGGATGCCGTGGGCCTGGCGCCCGTCCGCGGCGCCGCCGTGTTCTTCGCGTCGGTGCCCGCCGAGCGCCGGGCGATCGTGACGTCGGGGTCGGTGCCGATCGCCACCGCCCGACTGGAAGCCGCCGGTTACGAGCGGCCCGCGGTGTTCGTCACGGTCGACGACGTCGAGAACGGCAAGCCTCACCCCGAGCCGTTCCTCACGGCCGCGATGCGCCTCGGTGTCGCCCCGGGGCGCTGCCTCGTCGTCGAGGACGCGCCCGCCGGCATCGTCGCCGCCCGCGCGGCAGGGTGCGCCGTCCTCGCCCTGACCGGCACGACGACCGAGGAGGAGCTGAGTGCCGACCTCGTGGTGGACGGACTGGATGCCGTGCGCCTCGAGGTCGCGGCATCCGGGGCGCTGCGACTGATGCCGGCCTGAGCCGGTGCGAAGAGGCCGCCGTTACGACAGCGACGAGGGCCGGCGGATGACTCCGCCGACCCTCGGATGAGCCGCTGTCAGGAGGCGGCGACGATGATGTCGAACGTGGTGCGCTGTCCGTCGGCGCCGGCGATCCACCCCTTGGTGGTGCCGACCTTCTCGCCGGAGAATGCGGCGTTGAACGAGGCGTCGTCGTCGGTGGCGCCGGTGGTGGCCGCGTCGAACGTGGCCACGGCGTTGTCTTCGGTGCCGCCGGTGCCGGTGAACCTCCCCCCGTTCTCGGTGTCGAGCACGACGATCAGCGACTGACCCGGCGCCAGCGTCACGGGGCCCTTGGCGAGGTCGGCGGGGGTGAGGAACAGCGGGGCGGGCTGACCGTCGAGCACGATGCCCTGTTCGTTGTCGGGGGTCACGTCTTCATCCTGGCTCGGGGTGGGGACACCGTCGATGAAGGTGTCGTCCTGCGGGGCGGGGACGCCGTCGATGAAGGTGCTCTGATCGGAGGCGGGGGTTGCCTGGGCGGCGGCGTAGGCGGCGGCACCGGTGCTGATCAGGCCCACGGCGAGGATCGACGCGGTCACGGCGGTGAGGGTTCGAATGCGCATGAGCTGCACCTTTCGGTCGGTATGCCGCGCCCAGCCCCTGGTGGACGAGTGATGATCGCGGCCTGTACCGAGGGAATGGCCGTGACCGCGATCCGTCTTTCACGATCCGCGAGAAAACTTCCTGGAGGTTTCCTGGGAACGGTCGGCGAGAGCCGAGAGCGCCTGCGGGTGCGCTTCGTCCGCCGTGAAAGAAACCGCCGCGGCCGGACATGATGAAGGTGTGCAGCCTTTCTCTCCGGACCGCTCTCGTGCGTACGAGTCGCTCGTACGCATGCACGGTGACGCCGTTCTGCGATTTTTGCGACGACGCACCGAGCCGCAGACCGCCGAAGACGTCTTCTCCGAGACCATGCTCGTCCTCTGGCGGCGCTTCGACGATGTGCCCGATGAGCCCCTGCCCTGGCTGTATGTCACCGCGCGCAATTGTCTGCGCACCGCCGAACGGTCGACACGGCGCCAGTGGCGCGTCGTCGAGAAGATCACGACCATCGACCCACCCGCCGACGCCGTCGACGCCGGGCCCGAAGAAGATCCCCGAGCGGACTGCCTGCGAAACGCCCTGGCCCGACTCTCCACGACCGACGCGGAAGTGCTGCGCCTGTGGGCATGGGAAGAGCTCGCACCCCCCGAGATCGCGACGGTCCTCGACATCTCCGTCAACGCCGCCACCATCCGCCTGCATCGAGCCAAGAAGAAGCTCAGACAGGAAATGGACCGATCCCACCGACCCACCACCACGAAAGGAGGAGACCGATGAACGACGACGACCTGAGAGCACTGCTCCGCGACGCAGACCCCGGCCGCGGGCAGCAGCCCCTCGATGATGCACGTATCCGGCGCATCGTCGCTGCCGCGGAGCGCGACGGTCTCGGCGGCACCGGCGAACCGGCCCCCCGGCGTCGGCGTCGCCTGTTCGCCGGAGCCTCCATCGGAGCCGCCGCGACCGCTGCCGCCGGCCTGCTCATCGCCGGCCTCGTCGCCACGCCCGCCGTGCAAGCCCCCGGACCCTCCGAGACCTCTGCGTCCTGCGCGCCCACGAGCGTCGAGAGCCTGCGCGACTCCGACACCGCCTACGAGGCCACCGCGATCACCGTCGTCGGCGACGACGTCACCCTCGAGGTGACCCGGGTGTTCGCCGGATCCCCCGGACGCACGCTGACCGTTCCCCAGCAGCACGATCCCGCCAATCCCGACGGCGCAGGTCTGTTCGTGGCCGGAGAGTCATACCTCATCGCCTCCGCCGATGAGTACATCTCCGACTGCGACAGCGGCCCGGCGACAGACGCGCTCCGCCAGATCTACGCCCGGGCATTCCCCTCGCCGACGACGAGGTGACCCGTGTCGCGTCGCGGCATGCCCTCTCACGTCCGTCGGGGGGCCCGGCCGGCCGCAAATGCTACCGGTATCCGTCGTAGACACCAGGGGCCGTTTCTCGTCGGGGGCTTTTCCTACCGTTTGGGGACGCACTCGCCCCGACCTGAGGAAAATCATGTCCCGCAACATCGGCTACGCCACCCCTGACAAGAACACCCCCCTGGCGCCCTTCACCTTCGACCGCCGCGAGGTGGGCCCCGAAGACGTGCGCATCGACATCGCCTACTGCGGCGTCTGCCACTCCGACGTGCACCAGGCGCGCGACGAGTTCGGCGGCGCCCTCGCTACGCTCTGGCCCTGCCTCCCGGGGCACGAGATCGCCGGAACCGTCGCCGAGGTGGGCTCCGCGGTGACCCGTTACGCCGTCGGCGACCGCGTGGGCGTCGGCTGCCTCGTCTATTGGGGCGACGAGTCCCAGCGCGGCGTGGACGAGGAGCAGTACCAGAACCCGCCCGCGATCTTCACGTACAACGGCCAGGATCCCGACACCGGGAACGTCACCCTCGGCGGCTACTCCGACGAGATCGTCGTCAACGAGCACTTCGTGCTGCGCATCCCCGATGCCATCCCGCTCGAGCAGGCGGCTCCGCTGCTGTGCGCGGGGGTCACGACGTGGTCGCCGCTGGCGCACTGGAACATCGGTCCCGGCAGCGTCGTCGCCGTCGCCGGCCTCGGCGGGCTCGGCCACCTCGCCGTGCAGTTGGCGAAGGCGCGCGGCGCCGACCGCGTGATCGCGCTGACCACCAGCCCCGACAAGGCCGACGCCGTGCGGGCCCTCGGCGCCGACGACGTGATCGACATGACCGACGAGGATGCCGTCGAGGCCCACGCCTCGAGCATCGACTTCGTCCTGTCGACCATCCCGACGCCGTTCGACATGAAGCCCTACCTGTCGCTCATCCGCCACGACGGTGCGCTGGTGACGGTCGGCATGCTCGAGCCCATCCACGAGGAGGGCATCGACTTCGGCTTCGTCTCGATGAACCGCATCACGATCGCCGGCTCGCTGATCGGCAGCATCGCCGAGACGCAGGAAGTGCTCGACTTCGCCGCCGAGCACGGCATCGCCGCCGAGGTGAAGGTCATCCCCGTGCAGCAGGTGAACGAGGCCTTCGACGAGATGGTCGCCAACGACATCCGCTTCCGCTTCGTGATCGACAGCAGCACCCTGGATGCCGACCGCGACAGCGCCGCGGAGTTGCCCGCCTCGCAGTGAGCGACGAGAGGGGACGCGCCCGTTCGAGCGCGTCCCCTCACCGCGTCGCCTTCTCCAGCAGCTCCAGCACGTGCACGTACGACTCCCCTGTCGCCTTGGTCATGCCCAGCTCGCAGGTGCGGTTGCACGACGCGAAGGCGTCCGCGCCCCACGCGGCGACCTCCGACGCCTCGGGGGCGGTCGCGGCCTCCGTCAACTCGGGGTGCAGCATGCCGCGGTCCCCCGCGTAGGCACAGCAGCCCCACGCATCGGGAACACGCACCTCGGATGCCACCACCTCGCCGATCGCGCGGAGGGCGGGGTCGATGCCGAGTTGCTTCGAGGAGCACGTCGGGTGCAGCGCCAGGAGCTCCGCCACCGGGGTCGGCGACAGCACGGGCAGCAGCTCGGCGGCGGCGAAGGCCACGGCATCCACCACTCGGATGCCGTCCTCGCGCAGCGTCGCGGCGAACCCCTCGGTGCAGCTGGAGGCATCGCACACCACCGGCAGTGCACCGTCGCGGGTGGCCTCGCGGACGGCGGCACGCACGCGGGCCGACATCGTGGCGTGGCCCTTCGCATAGCCCTTGGACGACCACGGCGTACCGCAGCACAGCGACTCGATACCCTCCGGGACGACAGCGGCGCGGCCGGAACGCTCGAGCAGCAAGACGAAGGCTTCGGTCGCCCCGATACCGTCCGCCGCGCCGAACATGCTGCCCACGCACGCGGGGAGGAACACCGCCGAGGGCTCGACCCCTGAGGCCCCCACGACGCGCCCGAGCGCGCGCCGGGCGGAGCCGCCCCCCGGCAGCTCCGCCGAGTACCGCGGCACCGTGTCGGTGCCGAGCACCGCGCGGGCGGCGTCCGTGGCCGTTCTCACGAGCGGGAGCGGGACCCTGTCGGCGACCGAGAGCGCCACCGACCCGGCCCGGGTCACCGCACCCCACCCCGCCGCCGCGGCCGACCATCCGGCGGCGAGCACGGGATTGGCATCCTCCCGCCGGAAGCGCTTCATAAGCGTCCCGGTGTTGATGAGCACCGGGCACGCCGTCTGGCACATCCCGTCGACGGCGCAGGTCTGCACGCCGTCGTAGTCGTAGTCCTTCTCCAGCTCCGCGACGAGGGCGCCGTCGCCGCGCTCGCGGGCCGCGGTCGAGGCGCGGCGCACCGCGATGCGCTGGCGCGGTGTGAGGGTGAGCGAGCGGCTCGGACACACCGGCTCGCAGTACCCGCACTCCACGCACCGGTCGGCCTCGGGCTCGATCGACACCGGCGCCTTCAGGTGGCGCATGTGCGCGCCGGGGTCGTCGTCGACGATCACGCCCGGATTCAAGATGCCGCGCGGATCGAGCAGACGCTTCAGCCCCACGATCACCTCGTACAGCTCGTCGCCGTACTGCCGGCGCACGTACGGAGCCATCGCCCGACCCGTGCCGTGCTCGGCCTTGAGGTTGCCCCCCGCCTCCAGCACGAGGTCGACCATCGCGTCGGTGAAGCCCTCGAAACGGCCGAGAGCCTTGGCGCCCTCGAACCGGTCGGTGAGCATGAAGTGGATGTTGCCGTCCTTGGCGTGGCCGAAGATGACGCTGTCGGCATAGCCGAAACGCGCGAACAGCTCCTGCAGCCCCTCGCAGGTGTCGGCGAGACGTTCGACCGGCACGACCACGTCTTCGAGCAGAGCCGTCGTGCCGCTCGGCCGGGCACCGGCGACCGAGGCGTACAGGCCCTTGCGGAAGGTCCAGGCCGCGGCGCGTTGCACGGGGTCGCTCGAGAACACGGCCGCGTCGAGCAGGGGCTCCTCGGCGAGCACGCGCGCGCCCGCGCCGGCGAGCTCCCTCAGCGCGAGAGCATCGTCGGCGTGGTACTCCACCAGCAGCGCCGCCTGCGTGGTCGCCTCGAATCCGTGGATGGCGGCGGGCGTCCCGGCCAGACGCTGTCCGACGCGGAGCGAAGTGGCATCCATCAGCTCCAATGTCGCCGCGCCCGTCGCCACCAGCGCCGGCAGGGACCGGGTCGCCGCGTCGAGAGTCGGGAACACCGCGAGGGTGGTGGCGATCGCGAGACGGATCGGCACGGTGCGGAAGGTCGCCTCGGCGACGAACGCGAGCGTCCCCTCCGACCCCACGACCAGATGCGCGAGCAGCGCCGCGGGCGTATCGAAGTCGAGGAAGGCGTTGAGGGCGTAGCCCATGGTGTTCTTCATCGCGAACTGCCGCTCGATGAGGGCGACGCTCGCCGGGTTGCTCACGACCCGCTCCCGCAGACGCATCAAGCCCTCGACGAGAGCCGGCTCACGCTCGCGCAGCAGGGCGTCGGCGTCAGGCTCCGCGGTGTCGACGACGGTCCCCGAGGCCAGCACGAGCACGAGCCCCTCGAGCGTGCGGTACGAGTTCTCGACGGTTCCGCACGCCATGCCGCTGGAGTTGTTCGCGACGACTCCGCCGATGGTGCACGCGGCCTCGCTCGCCGGGTCGGGACCGAGACGGTGGCCGTGCCGCAGCAGCCGCGCGTTGACCTGACGCACGGTCGCCCCGGGCTGCGAGCGCACGCGCCGGCCGCCGTCGAGCACGTCGATGCGCCCGAAGCCCTGGCGCACGTCGACGAGAAGCCCGGTACCCGACGACTGCCCCGACAGGCTCGTGCCGCCGGAGCGGAAGGTCACGGGGGTTCCCGACTCCGTGGCTGCGCGCAGCACCCCGGCGACCTCCGCCGCATCGGCGGCGACGACGACGGCATCCGGGGTCAGCAGATAGTGCGAGGCGTCGTTGGCGTAGGCGACGCGGTCGATCGCGCGCGTGCGGATGCGCGAGACGTCGGCGACGGCCGCGGCGACCTCGGGAGCGATCTCCGGGGTGGCGAGGGTCATGCGTCGTCCTTCGAACGGTGCGGCAGGGACATCACTCCTCGCCCTCCGGGGTGAGGACCCGCGTCAGGTCCGGATCGGTTTCGACGAGAGCCCGGATGCCGTGCGGCGGTCCCGCGACCAGGGTCGAGGCGTGCGCGACGGCGTGCGCTCCCCACTCCGCCGCCGATGCGGCGGCGACGGCGAGGGGGTCGTCTCCCGCGGCGGTGGCGGTGGCTTCGCGCGTCAGCCCGAGGAGGAAGCCGGCGAGGGCGGCATCGCCCGCTCCCGCGGTGTTGGCGACGAAGGGGGCATCGGCCCGCGCGAACACGGCGCGGTCGGCGGTCACGGCGACCAGCCCGTCGGCGCCGAGGCTCGCGAGCACCGTGGTGACACCGCGCTCGACGATCTCCCGGGCGGCGGCGATGACCTCGCCGAGTGTGGCGAGGGGGCGCCCCACCGCGGCGGACAGCTCTTCGGCGTTCGGGGTGAGCAGGTCGATGCCCGCGGGCTCGGCCAGGAGCGCGTCGAGCGCCGGCCCGCTCGTGTCGACCGCGACCCGCGCACCGTGTTCCCCAGCGGCCGCGCGGACGGCTGCCAGCTCGACCAGCTCTTCGGATCCGGAGAGCTTCGGCAGGCTCCCCGAGATCACGAGCCACGTGGCGGTCTGGAGCGCCAGCTCTTCGCGCAGCGCCGCGAGCGTGGCCGCCCAGGCCCCCGACGACAGCGGCGGGGTGGGCGCGTTGACCTTGGTGGTCGCCCCCTCGGCGTCGATGATCGAGGTGTTCACGCGGGTGGCGCCGGGCACTTCGACGATGCGCAGCAGCGGGGCGGTGAGTCCGCACCGGGCGAAGCGCACGTCGTCGGCACCGAGCACGACCACGGCGGCGGTGCGGGCTCCTCCCGCGGCGAGGGCGGCCGAAACGTTGACGCCCTTGCCGCTCACCTCGCGGGTGTAGCTGTCGGCGCGGGCGAAAGCGCCGCGGCGCAGGGTGCCGACGCGGTACGTGGCATCGATCGCCCCCGCGGCGGTCAGCGTGACGATGCCGCTCACGCGCGGATCCCCGCCGCGCCGAAACCTGTGCGGTCGACGCCGGTCGCGACGCGCCCGGTGATGACGTCGAGCAGGCGCCGCACCTCCGCGGCGACCGCCGCGCGCCCCGGGGCGAGCCAGCGGCGGGGGTCGATGGCATCCGGATCCCGCTCGAGCTCGTCGCGCACGGCCGCGGTCAGCACGGTGTTCAGGTGCGTGCCGATGTTGATCTTGCGCATGCCCGCGCGCACGGCACCGTCGATTCCGGCGTCGGCGACCCCGCTGGAGCCGTGCAGGACGAGAGGCACGGGCAGGGCCGCGGCGAGTTCCGCGATGAGGGTCTCATCGAGCAGGGCGCTGCGTTCGCGCATCGCGTGCTCGCTGCCCACGGCCACGGCCAGGGCGTCGACCCCGGTGGCCTCGACGAATCGCGCGGCCTCGGCGACGTCGGTCCGTACGCCCGGGGCGTGGGCGCCCTTGCCGCCGATCTCGCCGAGCTCGGCCTCGACCCAGGCTCCCGCGGCGTGCGCACGGGCGGCGACGGCGGCGGTGCGCTCGAGGTTCTCGGCATCCGTCAGATGGGCGGCGTCGAACATCACCGACCGGATCCCGACCGCCAACGCCTCGGCGACGAGCGGCTCGTCGGTGGCGTGGTCGAGGTGCACGACGACCGGCACGGACGCGGCGTCGGCCAGTCGCAGAGCGGCGGCTCCCGCGGGGCCGATGCCGCCGTGGAACGCGACGGCGTTCTGCGAGAGCTGGAGGATCACGCCCGACCCGGCGGCCTCGGCCCCGGCGACGATGGCCTCGGCGACCTCGAGGGTGATGAAGTTGAAGGCTCCGACCGCGCGGTGCGCGGCGAGCAGTTCGGGCATGTCGGCCAGCGGCACGGCGGTCTCTCTCTCGGGTCGCCCCTCCGCGTGAGGGGTCGTTCTCTGTCGCCTGGGACATCCCGTGGCGACAGTTCTCGGCCCCTCACGACAGGACGAGGGGCGCGAACGTGAGTGTCTGGACAGCGAGGAGTCCTGACCCCCTGAGGCGTCTGACGGGGGGGTGGATGCCGGGACCCCCGCGTCGGCGTGAGGGGCCCGGCATCCGGGTGGATCAGCAGCTGGACTTGTAGACCGCGTCCTTGCCGTCGGTGGTGATGTTGTCCTTCGTGAGGATGGTGAAGCCGGTCTGGATCTTCTCCTCCGTCGCCTCACCCTTCAGCGCGGCGATGGCCTGCTTGACGCCGTCTTCGCCGATGGTGGCGGGCTCCTGCGCGACGAGGGCCTGGACGGTGCCGGCTTCGAGGGCCTTGACCTGGGCGGGACCGGCGTCGAAGCCGACGATGGTGACCGCACCCTGCTTGCCGGCCTGCTGCACGCCGGTGGCGCTTCCCTCGGCGGCGAACAGGTTCGCGGCGAAGATACCGACGATGTCGGGGTCCTTCTGCAGCGCCGCCGTCACGATCTCGGCGGCCGTCGACGGCTCGTTGTGCGAGTACTGCACGCCGACGGATTCGAACTTCGAGTCCTTCTTGACGGCGTCTTCGAAGCCCTTCGCTCGGGCGTCCGTGGTCGAGATGCCGGGGTCGACCGACACGACGAGCACCTTGCCGCCGTTGGGGTTGGCATCCTGGATCGCCTTGAACGCGGCAGCCCCGCCGCCCTCGTTGTCGCTCGAGATCTGCGACACGGCACCCGAGGGGTCTTCCAGCGTCGTGTCGACGAGGACGACCTTGATCCCGGCAGCCTCGGCCGCCGCGATCGGCGCCTGCATGGCCGACACATCCGTGGGGGCGATCAGCAGCGCATCGGGCTTGGAGGCGACGACGGCGTCGACGATGGGCTTCTGCAGGGTGGGGTCGAACTTCTCGGGGCCCTGGGTGGTGACGGTGGCGCCTTCCTTGGCGGCTTCGGACTGGATGCCGCACTGCATGGAGATGTAGAACTCATCTCCGGCGACGCCCTGCACGAACGCGATCTTGTACCCGCCGTCTCCGCCCGAGGCGGAGCCCGACGAGGAGCCGCCGGAACACCCGGCGAGTACGAGGGTGGCTGCGGCGCCGAGGGTGGCGAACGCGAGAACCTTGTTGTTCCACTGCATTGTGATGACCGTTCTCTCTTGGTGGGATTCGGATGCCGGGCCTCAGCCGCGGCGTCCTCCGCTGACGAACTTGCGCCAGAGGCTCTGGGTGTTGCCGCGGGTCGCGGCGGTGCGACGCACCTGGTCGACGTAGACGGCGGTGATGAGCACCGCGCCCACCGCGACCTGCTGCCAGAAGGGCTGCACACCGGTGATGACGAAGCCGTTCTGCAGGACGGCGGGGATGAAGAGGCCGACCACGGTGCCGAAGATCGTGCCGACGCCGCCGAACAGCGAGGTGCCACCGATCACGACGGCCGCGATCACGTTGAGGTTGGTCTGCGACTGACCGGCGATGGCGGTCGTCGAGAACTGCGACAGCGCCAGGATGCCGGCGAGACCCGCGAGAGCGCCCGACAGCGTGTAGACCGAGATCAGGTGGCGGTCGACCTTCACGCCTACGCGGCGGGCGGCCAGCTCGCTCGAGCCGACGGCGTAGGTGTAGAGCCCGAACTTCGTGAAGTGCAGCACGACGGCGCCGATCACCACGACCACGAGCGCGATGACGCTGATGATCGGAAGCGACCCGAAGACATTGCCGTAGCCGATCGAGACCGTCAGCACGGTCGGCACGTCACGGATGTCGACGCCGCCGGTGAGGATCTGCGCGAGACCGAGCGCCATACCGAGCGAACCCAGCGTGACGATGAGCGGCGGGATCTTGGCCTTGGCGATGAGGAAGCCGTTCAACAGGCCCCAGCACACGCCGCTGAGGATCGAGACCAGGATGCCGATGGTCGCCACGCCCCAGCCCTCACCGCCGAGTGCGCGCATCGTCAGGGCCGAGACGACGCCCGAGAACACCAGCACCGAGCCGATCGAGAGATCGATGCCCGAGGTGATGATGATGTACGTCATCCCGACGCCCAGGACCGCGAGGATCGAGGCGTTCTGGATGATGAGGCGGAAGTTCGACCACTGCGCGAACGAGTCCGGCGCCAGGGCGCTGAAGATCAGCACGATGACGATGAGGATGATCAGGATCTGGAAGGCCTGCGCCTTGAGCAGCCCCGTGAAGAAGCGGGGCTTGTTCTCCTCGAACGTGCCGATGGCCACGGTCTCGGTAGGGGGTGTCCGAGTACTCATTTGGAGTCGTCCTTCGTGACGGCGCCGGTCATGAGCCCGACGAGTTCTTCCATGGAGGTGTTCTTGGCGTCGACGTTCGCGACGCGGGTGCCCAAGCGCAGCACCTGGATGCGATCGCAGACCTCCATCACGTGCGGCATGGAGTGCGAGATCAGGACCACCGCGATGCCCTTGTCGCGCACGCGCCGGATGGTCTCGAGGACGTTCTTGGTCTGGCGCACACCGAGGGCGGCGGTCGGTTCGTCGAGGAAGACGAGGCGTCCGGCCCAGTGGACGGCGCGGGCGATCGCGATCGCCTGACGCTGACCGCCCGACATCTCCCCCACCGGCGAAGAGAGCGAGCGGACGGTGGCACCGAGCTCGTCGAACGCGGCCCGCGAGGCCACGGCCATGTCCTTCGTCTTCATGAACCCGAGGGCTCCGGCGAGGCCGGGGCGGCGGATCTCGCGGCCGAGGTACATGTTCTGCACGGGGTCGAGGTGGGGAGCGAGAGCGAGGTCCTGATAGACCGTCTCGATTCCCAGTGACGATGCGATCTGCGGGTTGCTCATCTCGATCGGCTTGCCGTCGAAGAGGATCTCGCCCTCGTCGACCGCGAGGTTGCCCGAGAGGGCCTTCACGAGGGTGGATTTGCCGGCGCCGTTGTCGCCGATCAACGCCGTGACCTCACCGGGGTAGACCTCGAAGTCCACGTTGTTGAGGGCTCGGACGTGACCGAACTGGCGCGAGAGACCGCGTGCTTGCAGCACCGGGACGGCCGTTGTGACTGACGACATCGTCAGCTCCTTTCGTTGGTGAGGATGAGGGACGAAGACAGGAAGGTCGAGGCGACCGTGTCGAACGGTTCCGTCGAGGCGGCGAAGGCGGCGAACAGCGCCGCCCCGTAGGCCGTGCCCTCGTCGTGGGTCGAGACGGTGACCTCGGGCAGCAGCGCCGAACGCGAGCGGACGACGGATGCCATGGTCGACCAGCCCCCGGTCAGCACCGTCGAGGTCGGCGGGGCCACCTCGCGGTCCATCGCCGCCATGCACTCGGCGAGCATGTCGTTGCCGTGGCGCAGGCTCGCCGCGAACAGTTCGGCGGGGCTGAGCCCGTCGCTCTGGGCGACGATCTTGAGAACACCGTCGTCGTTGCGAGCGCCCGAGACCTCGAGGCCCCCATCGGCGAGCGTTCCGTCGACGGGAAGGGCGAGGGCGGCCTCGTCGACGACCGCGCGGCCCGTGGCATCCGTGATCCCGAGCAGCTGGAGCACGCGACGCATGAGCAGACCCGACTTCGTGCCCGCGAGCAGCACGTACTTGCCCGGGATGACGTGGCGCACGCAGTTGATGCCGGCGTGGGCGAGGCGCTCGCGCGCGGCGAAGGGGAGGGTGTCGTCGAGCACGCGCACGAGGGCCTCGGCCGTACCCATGGAGTCGTAGAGCTGGCCGGTGTGCGTGGCTCCGACGGCGACGGCGGACACCAGGTGGTCGTGGCCGGCGATGGTGAGGACCGCGCCTCGGAAGCCCGCGGGCATCGTGTCGTCGGTCAGCACGCCGACGGCCTCTCCGGCGCTCACGCGCGCACCGAGGATCGACTCGTCGACGCCCAGCACGTCGAGGGCGGCCTGCCACGGGGTGCTGTCGTCCTGATCGATGAGACCGGTGCGCGAGACGAGCGAGTACTCGGCCACCCGCGGGCCGCCGAGGGCGTGCACGACGAACTCGGGGACGTTGAGGAACGTCGTCCCCGCGAGCTCGATCCCGCTGTCGCGCAGGTGCAGGAGTTTGGCGATGGAGGCCAGCGGCCCCACCGGCAAGCCGGTACGACCGGGGAACTCGGCGCGGAACTCCTCGGGCGTCGCGACGATCTGGGCGGCCCCCCGCGGGTCGAACCAGGCCATGATTGGCGCGAGCGCGGTGCCTGCGGCATCGAGCAGCACCCCCGCCTCGGCCATGCCCGAGACGCCGAGCGCGAGGACGCGGTAGGCCTCGCCGAGACGGGCGTCGGCCTCGGCGGCGAGCTCGCGAACGAGGGCGATCGGGCGGTGGGCGGGCATCTCGGCCCGACCGTGGTCGAGGTTGGTCCAGGGCGAGGGGCGGCTCACCACGAGCACCTGACGCCCCTCGGGGGTGGCGACGAGCAGCTTCGTGCTGGTGCTGCCCATGTCGACGCCGACGACGTAGTCGCTCATCGCACCTCACCTCCGCGGAGGGTGCCGGGCCAGCCGGCGCCGGGAGCGGCGATGAGGACCTCGGCCTCGCCGGACAGGCGCCAGGTACCGAAGGCGTACGGCACGGCGTAGACCTGACCGCGCTCGATGTCTATCGATCCGGCGTCCGACACCAGCGCGCCGGATCCCTCGCGCACCAGCACCACCGCGAACCCGGCTTCGCGCGCCGCGGTCTCCCCCGCCGCGTCGAAGAGGCGGAAGTAGCGGTCGGCGACCGCGGGCAGGAGAGAGCGGAAGTCCGCCCCCGCCGGCGTCGTGCCCGTCGTGCTGATCAGGGCACCGAGGGCCTCGGCATCCAGCTTCTGGGTCGAGACCGCGGGCATCACCGCGTCGAATCCGAGGTCGAGGTGCGACTCCTCGCGCGTCGAGGTCGTGACCGACCACTCCAGCAGGATCGAGAAGTCGGTGGGCTCCTGCACCTCGGCGACGAAGATGCCGCCGTCGATCGCGTGCACGGTGCCGGCGGGAACGAGCACGCCCATGCCGGGGCGCACGAGCACGCGGTTCATGCGCGAGAGCATCCACTCGCTGTCCTGCGCGTCGCGGCGACGGTCCAGTTCGTCGCGGTCGACGGCCTGGTTCCAGCCGACGTGCACGGCGCAGTCGTCCTCGGTCTCGAGCACGTACCAGGCCTCGGTCTTGCCGTACGGGCAGTCGAGGTGCGCGGTCGAGAAACCCCGATCCGGGTGCACGTGGACGGGCAGGCGCTGACGCGCGTCGAGCAGCTTGACCAGGATGCCGAGATCGGCGGCATCGCGTCCGCCGCGGGCTCCCACCCAGGCCCCGCGATCGGCGGTGACAAGGTCGCGCAGGAAGTCGCCGCTGTCGGTGACGGCGAGGCCCACGGTGTCGGAGCCGAAGCGCGACACGGTCGATCCGAGCCACTCCTCGGGCTGCCGGTCGGTCTCGGGGACGATGCCCCGCAGCGCCGCGATGCGGTCGCCGCCGAGGTAGAAGTGCTGCACGGGATGGGGAGGCAGCAGGACGGGCTTCATGACGGGGCTCCCAGGGAGGCTGCGGCCGGGACGGCGACAGCGCCGGGCGGCTCGGGGTGGACGAGGGCGACCACCGCGGGCGACGTGCGCGCCGCGGTCACGGAATTGGACGGATGCAACGCCATCGGAGCGGATGCCGAGACGGATCCGGTTCCGCTGCGCTCGACCGATCCGGCGAAGGGCACCTCACCCGAACCGCGGGGCACGAGGCGCGTGGGCACGACCGTGCGGGTCGGGGCGTCGTCGGCATGCAGGGCCAGGTGGCGCAGGCGCCGGAAGGCCGCCGCGCCGAGCAGACGGGGGTCGTGGTCGACGTAGGTGATGCCGGGTTCGAGCACCTCGGCGAGGGTGAAGTCGCCGAACGAGATGAGCGCCGGCATCCGGAGTCCGCGCGCACGGATCGCCCGAACGGTCGCGATCGCGGCGAGGCTCGTCGCGCACAGCAGGGCGGTGGGAGCGTCGGGGCGCCCGAGCAGCAGCGAGGCTTCGGCGGCCTCTCCCGCACGGAATCGCTCGTGCGTGACGACGAGCGAGGGATCGAACGCCACGCCCGCCGCCTCGAGCGCCGAACGGTACCCGGCGAGGCGGTCGCTGACCGTGGGGTACGGCACGTCCTCGCCCATGAAGGCGACGCGACGGTGGCCGTGCGAGAGCAGGGCGGCGGTGGCCTCGGCCGCGGCCCCGAAGTCGTCGATGACGATGGAGTCGATCCCGGAGCGCACGCGGTCGACGGTCACCACCGGGCAGCGGTGGCGCAGTCCCGCGAGGACCGCGGCGGGGACCGCGACCGGCGCCACGATGAGACCGGCGAGACGGTGGCCGGTCAAGCGGTCGAGCTGGGCCGTCTCACGCGCCGCGTCGTAGCCGGTGCTGGCGAAGATCACGCTCAGGCCCTCGGCGATCGCGAGCTCTTCGACCACGCTCACGAAGGCGGCGAAGAACGGGTCGCTGATCGCATCGATCAGGATGCCGATCGTGTCGGCCTCGCGACGCTTGAGCTCGCGGGCGCTGCGGTCGGGGACGAACCCCAGATCGCGCACCATCTGCAGCACGCGGTCGCGGGTTCCGGGCAGGACTCCGGCTTCGTCGTTGATGACGCGCGACACGGTCTTGGGGCTCACGCCCGCTGCCGTCGCGACGTCGAGGAGCCGAGCGCGCGGGCGGGCCGTCGCGGCCTCGGCGACCGCGGTCACGGTCCGTCGCTCATCGTGCGTCATCGCATCTCCGACATCGTTGTCATTCGGGAGAGAACCCTGGGGCGGGCCTCGATGGAGACAGCATGAGCCCGACGGGACAACGTTGTCAAGTCACGGATGGATCTCGATGACATCGATGTCGAGACCGAGCTCCCACGATGCGCCCGGCGCGAGCGGACGCAGCAGCCCGCGCGCTCGCGCATCACCTCGACCCAAGATCGTCGGCGCCGTGGCCGGCTCCACCCCGAGCACCACCCCGTCATTCTGAGCGACCCGCCACTGGAACATCCCCGGCAACCGGGCGGTGTCGAACGAGATCCGGATGCCGAGCCCCGACGCCGCGACCACCTCGGCGCTCACGCGGCGATCGGTCGGCAGTTCGTGCGCGAACACCTGCTCGGGATAGCGCGCCGACGGCTCGGGGAACTCCGCCCACGACGACAACCCCGCCTCCGCGGCGACGTCGCGCGCGCGCACGCTCTCCGCCGGCGAGCGCAGGACCGTGCCCGCGTCCACCAGCGGCCAGCCGAGGTTCACGTGGTACAGCACCATGGGTTCGACCTCGCGCGAGCCGCGGTTCACGATCTCGTCGCGCAGTTCGATGCGCCCCTCGCCGAGCGGCACCCGCACGCTCCGCCGCAGCTCGAGGTGCGCGCCGAGAACGGTCGCCTCGACCACCACGGCCTCGACAACCACGGCGTCATGCCCCGCCTCGGCCCGGACGACGGATGCCGAGAGTCCGCTGTAACGACCGTGCTGCGGATGCTCCCCCTCGACGTCGACCGACGGCGGGCCGAACGAGAGCAGCCCGCAGGTGGTTACGAGACCGCCGCCGAACGCCGCGCCGAAACCGCTCGCCCCCGGGCGCGGCCAACCGGTGGGCGAGACCCACGCCAGGGGCACGCCGCGGTGTCGCACCTGGCCGAGATCGAGCCCGCGGTCGGGAAGCAGCTCGACGTCCAGGTCGCCGGCGATGAGCCGCAGGCGCCGGGTTCCGGCATCCGGTCCATCCGTGCGCACCGACGCCTCCACGGCCGCCAGGGCCGTGGCAGAACCCACGCGCCGTCGCGCGCCTTCGATCGACCGCCCGTACAGCTCACCCATGAGCCCCGCCTTCCTCGCCGTGACGCGGCTCACGCTAGCAGTGATTGACAACGTTGTCTTGCGCCCGCATACTGACCGTCGAGCGCAGAGCAGCGCCCCGACACGACGCTTCGGAGACCCACACCCCATGTCGAAACCCCGCCTCAACCGCCTCTTCAACGCGCGCTCCGGCCGCGCCCTCGACGTCGCCGTCGACCACGGCGCCTTCCACGAACACTCGTTCCTCACCGGCATCGAAGACATGGCGAAGACCGTCGCGACCCTCGTCGACGCCGGTCCCGACGCCGTGCAGCTCACGCTCGGCCAGGCGCCGCTGCTGCAGTCGGTCCCCGGCAAGCAGAAGCCCGGACTCGTGCTGCGCACCGACATCGCCAACGTCTACGGCGACCCGCTCGAGACGCCGCTGCACAGCATCCACGTCCCGGATGCCATCGAGGTCGCCGTCCGCCTCGACGCCGTCGCCGTGTGCGTCAACCTCCTCGACCTGCCCGGCGAACCGCAGGTGCGCGAGCAGTGCATCCGCTCGATCCTGGCGCTGCGCAGCGACGCGGAGCGCTACGGGATGCCGCTGATGATCGAACCGCTCGTCATGCAGACCAAGCCCGGAACCGGCGGCTACGGCGTCGACGGCGACACCGCCAAGGTCGTCACCCTCGTCCGCCAGGCACGCGAGCTCGGTGCCGACCTCATCAAGGCCGACCCCACCGACGACATCACCGAGTACCACCGGGTCATCCAGGCCGCCGGCGACACCCCCCTGCTGGTGCGCGGCGGGGGGCGGGTCGACGACCGCACGCTTCTCGAGCGCACGAAGGCGGTGCTCGAGCAGGGTGCTCGCGGCATCGTCTACGGTCGCAACGTCATCCAGCACCGCGACCCGGCCGGCATCACCGCGGCCCTCATGGCCGTGGTGCACGACGACGCCTCGGTCGACGAGGCCCTCGCCCTCATCGGCGGCACCGACGAAGGAGACCGCGCATGACCGGCAGGAAGATCGGCGTCGGCATCATCGGCGGCGGCCTCATGGGGCGCGAGATCGCCGCGGCGCTTCGGCGCTGGCCCGCTCTCATCGACCACCCCGCCGAGCCCGAGCTCGTCGCGGTCTGCGACATCAACCCGGCGGCGCTGTCGTTCTTCGAGCGCATCGACACGGTGCAGCTCACCACGACCGACCACCACGAGCTCCTCGCCGACCCCCGCGTCGACGTCGTGTACATCGCCGTGCGACACGACCTGCACGAGCGCCTCTACGTCGACACCGTCCGCGCCGGCAAGGCGCTCCTCGCCGAGAAGCCCTTCGGTATCGACCGCGCAGCCGCCGACGCGGTGGTCGCCGCGATCGACGAAACGCCCGGGTCGTTCGTCCGCGTCTCGAGCGAGATGCCGTTCTTCCCCGGCGCGCAGTGGGCGGTCGACTACGTCCGCTCCGGCGCGCTGGGCCGCATCGTCGAGGCGAAATGCACGTTCCTGCACTCGAGCGACATCGATGTGAACAAGCCCCTCAACTGGAAGCGGCAGAAGCAGTTCTGCGGCGACGCCGGTGTGCTCAACGACCTCGGCATGCACACGTGGCACGTGCCGCTGCGCCTGGGATGGACGCCCGAGAAGGTCGTCGGCATCCTGCAGGACATCGTCACCGAGCGTCCCGGCCCCGACGGCACGCTCCAGCCCTGCGACACCTGGGACAACGCGGTCATCCACTCGTGGGCGCGCCACGACGGCGCCCCGTTCCCCCTCACCACCGAGACCAAGCGCATCGCGCCCGGGCAGAAGAACACGTGGGAGTTCGAAGCCATCGGCATGTCGGGCGGCGTGCGCTTCAGCACCAAGAACCCCAAGCGCGTCGAGGTGTTCGCCTTCGTCGACGTTCCCGGGATCGGCCGCGAGCAGAGTTGGCAGAGCATCGACGCGGGCAGCCAGTCGGTGTGGCCGACGGTGACGGGCCCGAACTTCGAGTCGGGGTTCTCGGATGCCATCCTGCAGATGTGGGCGGCCTTCCTCGCCGAGTTCGTCGGTGAGCTCGGCGACGGGTTCGGCTGCGTCCGCCCCGAAGAGGCCGCGTTGACCCACCGCCTCTTCGCCGCGGCGATCGCCTCGCACGAGACGGGTGCGCAGGTCACGCCCGAGGCGTGACGACGGGAAGAGGGGGTGCCCGCCGCGTGCGGGCACCCCCTCTTCCTCGTTCTCCGGCGCCACCGGCGGTATCCGTATGCTCGAAGGGTGCCGACCCCGCGCGGCACCACCCGAGGAGACGCATGCGCAAGACCGGCCGGCCCACCATGATCGACGTCGCCGCCGACGCCGGGGTGAGCCTGAAGACCGTCTCGCGCGTGGTCAACGGGGAGCCGAACGTCGACCCCGCCATGATCGAGCGAGTGCTCGCATCGGTCGGCCGGCTCGGCTACCACCGCAACTCCCTCGCAGCCAGCCTGCGATCGGGCAACCGCGACACGATCGGATTCGTCGCCGCCGACCTCTCGAACACGTTCTACATGGCGGTCGCGGCCGCCGTCTCGGCGATCGCCACGCGCGAGCGCATGCACCTGGTCATGGCATCCAGCGAAGAGGATGCCGATCTGGAACGCACCCTCGCCCTCGACCTGTGCCAGCGTCAGATCGGCGGCCTTATCGTCGTGCCCACCGCGGCCGACCACTCCTACCTCTCCCGCGAGGTCGAGCTGGGAACGCCGGTGGTCTTCCTCGACCGTCCCGGCAGCGGCGTCCCCGCCGACGCGATCCTGCTCGACAACCGCGGCGGGTCTCGCTCAGCCGTCGCCGAGCTGCTCGAGAGCGGGCACCGCCGTATCGCCGTCCTGCTCGACTCCGCCGAGATCTACACGATGGTCGAGCGCCTCGCCGGAGCACGCGAGGCCTTCGCCGCCGCGGGTCTCACGCTCGACCCCGCCCTGGTCGTCGACGGGTTGCACACCCCCGCCGTCACCCGTGACGCGGTGCACCGGCTCCTCGACTCCGCCGACCCGCCCACGGCGGTCTTCTGCGCGAACAACCGCGTCACGATCGGGGCTCTCGAGGCAATCCTGCCTCGCGGCGCCGAGGTCGCCATCGCCGGGTTCGACGACTTCGAGCTCTCCCGCCTGCTCCCCCGCCGCATCCGCATCGTCGACTACGACGTGACGGAGCTCGGCACGCGCGCCGCCGAGACACTGCTGGCGCGGGGAGCCGACCCCGCGACGGGATCCCACACGCACCTCGTGTCGACGCGTCTCGTCGACCGGGGCGGGGTGTCCTGAGCCTGCGTGGCATCCGCTCCCCCGTCAAGGCCGCGCACCGCGGCGCCGGCTCTGCCTAACGTCGGAACATGACCTCCGATCGCGATCAGTTCACCTTCGACAACCCCGTCACTCGCTACGCGCGCGTCGAGCCGCCCGTGCAGCACCAGCCCGAGCCCGGCGTCCAGGCAGACATGACTCCGGTGCCCGACCTGGGAGAGAAGACCTACCGCGGGCTCGGCCGCCTGGTCGGGCGAAAGGCCCTCATCACGGGCGGAGACTCCGGCATCGGTGGGGCCGTGGCGATCGCGTTCGCCCGCGAAGGCGCCGACGTGGCGATCGTGCACCTGCCCGACGAGCAGCGCGACGCCGACCACATCCTCGAGCAGATCCGGGATGCCGGCCGCACCGGCGTCTCGATCGCGACCGACATCACCGATCCCGCGGCCTGCCGTGAGCTCGTCGCCCGCACCGCCGAGGCACTCGGCGGTCTCGACATCGTCGTGAACAACGCCGGCAAGCAGGTGATGGTGGACAAGGTCGACGACCTCGCCGACGAGCAGTTCGAGCAGACCTTCCGCACGAACGTGTTCGCCCCGTTCTGGATCACGAAGGCGGCGCTGGCCCACCTTCCCGAGGGGGGCACCATCATCAACACCGCCTCGCTCGAGGCGTATGTTCCCGCGCCCGATCGCCTCGACTACGCCGCGACCAAGGCCGCGATCAACAACCTGTCGAAGGGCCTCGCGCAGCAGCTCGCCTCGCGCGGCATCCGGGTCAACGTCGTCGCCCCGGGGCCCACCTGGTCGGCGCTGCAGGTGAGCCAGGGCGTCTCCGACGACCAGATGGAGCACTTCGACGACGAGAGCACGTACCAGCGCGCCGGTCAGCCCGCAGAGATCGCACCGGCGTTCGTCTTCCTCGCCTCTGCGGAGTCGAGCTACGTCTCGGGCGAGACCCTGAACGTCAACGGCGGCATGGTCACGCCGTAACCCGTGCGCCCCGATCGCCCCGGCCCGCCGCGTGCGGACGGGGCGATCGTCGTGTGCGAATCTCCTGAGGTCCGCGCGGCCCGACCTCGCATACCGGGTGGCGGCCCCGCACCACGCGGCGAGGGCCGCCGCTTCTCAGGAGTTCGGTACGCGGTCCCCGCACCGCCGATCGTCCCGCCGCGGTGCTTGCGCAAATCGTGCCGTTGCGCAAGCGACCCTCCGCGGCCCCTCTCGTAAGCGAGCGTGAGTGCATGCCCACCGAATCCGCTCCCGCCACAGACGGGGCACCCCTCACCCTGTACCTGCTGCACGCGCTGGGGGCCAGCTCTGGATCCTTCGACCGTCTCGCCGACGAGCTCGCGGGCGACGTGCGCGTGCAGGGCATCGACCTGCCCGGTTTCGGCTCCGCCGCGAGCGCCCCTGACGCCACGCTCGACGAGACCGTCGACCACGTCGTCCGGCACCTCTCCGAGCACGCGAACGGTCCGTGGATGCTCGGCGGCCACAGCATGGGCGGCAAGATCGCCGCTCTGGTCGCAGCGCGCGTGCTCCGCGGCGAGGCCCCTCTCTTCGGGCTGCGCGGCATGGTGCTGATGGCGCCCTCTCCGCCACGCCCCGAACCCATGGACGAGGAGCGTCGTGAGCGGATGCTCTCGTGGGTCGACGAAGGAGCCATCTCCGAGCACGACGCCGAGACCTTCATCGACCAGAACACGGCCGAACCCCTCGATGCCGGGGCGCACTCGCTCGCCCTCGCAGACCTCCGCCGCACCTCGCCCACCGCGTGGCGCGCGTGGCTCGAGACGGGGAGCCGCGTCGACGCGACCGTCGAGGTGCAAACGCTCGACCTGCCCGTGCTCGTGCTCGCCGGCACCGACGACGCCGATCTCGGCGCGTCCGCCCAGCCCGAGCTGCTCGCCTCCGTCTACCCCCGCGCGCGGTTCAGGGCCCTCCCCGACACGGGGCACATGATCCCGCTGGAGCGCCCGGCCGAGGCGGCCGAGGCGATCTCCCGCTTCATCGCGGACGAGGTGCGGGTCGGACCCGTGGTGCCGGAGGACTGGGCCCGTCTGATCGCGGGCGATCGCGTCGACGGCCGGGTCCGCGGCATCCTGGCCCGCCGTGGCATGCCCGACGACCGCGGTTACGCTCCCGCGGCGCTGAACCTGGCGCAGCTGACCCTGCTGCGCGAGATCGCCGACCTCGTCGTTCCGCAGGACGGGCCGGCCATCGACATCGCCGGACGCGTCGACGCGCAGCTCGCCCGCGGCGAAGGGGACGGCTGGCGCAACGCCGACCTGCCCGTCGACGTCGAGGCGTACCGCACCGGGCTCGACCAACTGGCGACCACCTGGCCCACCGATCCCGCCGAGCGGGCCGAGACCTTCCGCGCCGCCGTCGAGGGCGAGTCGGATGCCGAGGGTCCCTTCGACTCCGCTCAGCTCGAGACGTGGCTCGAAGACGTACGGAACGACCTGGTCCGGCAGTGGCTCGCGCACCCGGCGAGCATGGCGCGCGTCGGGTACGACGGCTTCGCCACCGGCGGCAGACCCATCCGCGGATACGTGGAGCTGCGTCTCGGACGCCGCGAAGACTGGGAGCCGGCGAATGTCGGCGGCACGATCGCGACGGGAGACGCGGCATGAACCTCGAAGCGATGCGCACCTACACCGACGAGGAGATCGTCGATGTCGTGGTGGTCGGAACCGGTGCCGGCGGCGCCCCTCTCACCGCCGAGCTGGCGCGCAAGGGACTCACCGTCGTGGCGCTGGAGGCGGGGCGGCACTTCTCGCTCGACGACCTCACCCCCGACGAGACCGAGGCCGTCGAGATCAACTGGATGTCGGAGCGACTCAGCGGCGGCGACGACCCCACGGCCTTCGGCCCGAACAACAGCGGACGCGGCGTCGGCGGCTCGATGCTGCACTGGGGCGCGTTCACCCCGCGCCCGGATCGCCGCGACCTCGCGCTGCGCACCGAGTCGGGTGTGGGCCGCGACTGGCCGGTCGACCCCGACGAACTGCTCTCCTACGTCGAGCGCGTCGAGGGCGACATCGGTGTGTCCGGACCGACCCCGTACCCCTGGGATCCATCGCGCCGATACGCCTACGCCCCGGCGAAGCGCAACGCCCCGGCGAATCTCGTCGCGAAGGGCTGCGAGGCCCTCGGCGTCCGCTGGGCCGACGCGCCCGCGGCGGTGCTCACGCGGGCACGACTGCAAGACCACCACGGCGAGCGCAGCGCCTGCGTGAACTGCGGAGAATGCCACCAGGGATGCCGGGTGGATGCCAAGGCCTCCACCGCGAACACGTACCTGCCCGCGGCGGTCGCGGCTGGCGCCGAGATCCGCAGCGAGTCGATGGTGCACGGGATCGAGCTCGACGCCCGCGGCCGTGTCGAGGCGGTCCTGTACCGCAAGGGCGGCGTCGATCGTCGCCAGCGCTGCCGCGCACTCGTCCTGGCCGGTGGGGGCGTCGAGACGCCGCGCCTGCTGCTGCACACGGGCCTGGCGAACGACAACGGCCAGGTCGGCCGCAACTTCCTCGCCCACGGCGCCACCCAGGTGTGGGGGCGGTTCGACGAGCCGGTGCGCGGGCACCGCGGATACCCCTCGTCGCTCATCAGCGAGGACATGATGCGTCCCGCCGATGCGGATTTCGCCGGCGGCTACCTCGTGCAGAGCCTCGGCGTCATGCCCCTGACCTTCTCGACCACGCTCGTGCGCGGCGGCGGCCTCTGGGGTCCCGAGCTCATGCAGCGGCTCGATCAGTCACGGTTCATGGCCGGTATCGGCGTCAACGCCGATTGCCTGCCGTCGGACGACAACAGGCTCGAGCTGGTCGACGAGACCGACGAGTTCGGCATCCCCCGCGCTCGGGTGAGCTTCACCGCCGGTGAGAACGAGAAGGCGATCGACAAGCACGCCACCGCGTTCATGCTGCGGGTGATGGAGGCCGCCGGGGCTCGCGAGACCATGGTCCTCGCCCGCACCGCGCACACCATCGGCACGTGCCGCATGTCGAACGACCCGTCCGACGGCGTGGTGGACGCCGACGGGCGCTCGCACGAGATCCCGAACCTCTGGATCTGCGACAACTCGGTTTTCCCCTCCGCCATCGCGGCCAACCCCGCGCTGACGATCATGGCCCTGTCGCTGCGCACCGCCGACCGCTTCCTCGCCGCGGCCGCCGCCTGACCCGCGGCTCCGTCGTCCCCTCCCGTCGAGTGTCCAGGACACGCCGCCTCCGCCCCGCGCGAGGTGGCGTGTCCTGGACGCTCAACGCCGCACCTCGCAACACGGGAGAATGGATGCCATGAAGCTCGAGCACCTCGTCCGGTTCGCCGCCCTCGCAGAGGAGCTGCACTTCCCGCGCGCGGCCGACAAGCTGCGTATCCCCCTTGCCTCGCTGTACACCACCGTCGACAAGCTCGAGGAGGAGGTCGGCCAGCCCCTCGTGCAGCGCACGGCGCCCACGCGGCTGCTGCCGGCCGGTGAGCTGCTGCTCGAGGAGGCCCACCGTCGCATCGCCGATGCTCCTCCCGCGGCGCCCCGGCAGAAGGCTCCCGGCGGCGGCAAAGCGAAGGCGAACAAGGGCAAGGGCCGCGCCCCGATCGTGAAGGGCGAGCCCAAGCCCTACAAGAAGCGCCAAGGCCGCTGACTCGGCCCCCTCACCACGCATAAACGCGATCTGCGCCCGGAAACACGTGCTGCACGCGTTTCTAGGCGTGGAAAGCGTTTCTGCGTAAGTATCGGCGGGCTCGGCGGCGTCCGCCCCGCGCCTCGGATCTTAGGCCGGGGCCGCTGCCCGGAGGCACGGTCGGCCCCGCCGGCCAAGCGCACCGGGGCCGGCGGCCGGCGCACGCTCGACGAGGCCGGACAGCGCACCGGGGCCGGGTGCCCTGACCGCTCTACAGCTCCGTGACCTGCCCCGCCTCGACGCGCCAGCGACGGTCGGTCTGCACCGCCGCAAGCATGCGTCGGTCGTGCGTGACCAGCAGCAGCGTCCCCGTGTACGACTCCAACGCCTGCTCGAGCTGCTCGATCGCCGGCAGGTCGAGGTGGTTCGTCGGCTCGTCGAGCACGAGCACGTTCACCCCGCGCGCCTGCAGCAGAGCGAGCCCCGCGCGCGTGCGCTCTCCCGGCGACAGCCCGTCGACCGGACGCGTGACGTGGTCGGCCTTGAGACCGAACTTGGCCAACAGCGTTCGCACCTCGCCGGCGTTCATCTCGGGCACGAACCCCTCGAACGTCTCCGCGAGCGCTCGCTCTCCCACGAACAGCGACCGGGCCTGGTCGATCTCGCCGATCTCGACGCTCGCGCCCAGGCTCGCCGACCCCTCGTCCGGCGTCTGACGGCCCAGGATGCCACGCAGCAGCGTCGACTTTCCGGCACCGTTCGGCCCCGTGATACCGATGCGCTCCCCCGCATTCACCTGCAGCGAGACAGGACCGAGGGCGAAGTCGCCCTGGCGGAAGACCGCGCCCGACAGGGTCGAGACGACCGAGCTGGACCGCGGTGCCGAACCGATCGTGAACTCGAGCTGCCACTCCTTGCGCGGTTCCTCGACCTCGTCGAGACGGGCGATCCGGCTCTCCATCTGGCGCACCTTCTGCGCCTGCTTCTCGCTCGATTCCGTGGCGGCCTTGCGGCGGATCTTGTCGTTGTCGGGCGACTTCTTCATCGCGTTACGGACGCCCTGACTGGACCACTCCCGCTGCGTGCGGGCGCGCGAGACCAGGTCGGCCTTGGTGTCGGCGTACTCCTCGTACTTCTCGCGCGCCTGACGCCGCAGCGTGGCGCGCTCCTCGAGGTACGCGTCGTACCCGCCGCCGTAGACCCGGTGGGAGTTCTGCGCGAGGTCGAGCTCCAGCACGCGCGTCACCGAACGGGCGAGGAACTCGCGATCGTGGCTCACGAGCACGACGCCGCCGCGGAGCCCGCGCACGAACGTCTCGAGACGCTCCAGCCCGTCGAGGTCCAGGTCGTTGGTCGGCTCATCGAGCAGGGCGATGTCGAAACGCGACAGCAGCAGAGCTGCCAGACCCACGCGCGCGGCCTGGCCTCCGGACAGACCCGTCATCTCGGCATCCGCACCGACCTCCAGCCCCAGGTCGGCGAGCACCACCGGCATCCGCTCGTCGAGGTCGGCGGCGCCGCTTGCGAGCCATCGTTCGAGGGCTGTCGCGTAGGCGTCGTCGGCTCCGACAGCCGCAGGGTCGCCGAGCGCTGCCGCCGTGGCATCCATCTCGCGGGTCGCCTCGGCGGCGCCCGTCCGTCGGGCGATGTACTGCGCGACCGTCTCTCCGGCCACGCGCTCGTGTTCCTGCGGCAGCCAGCCGACGAACGCGTCGGCGGGAGCGAGGCTGACCGTTCCCGCCTGCGGCTCGTCGACGCCGGCGAGCAGGCGCAGCAGAGTCGACTTACCGGCCCCGTTCGCCCCGACCACACCGACGACGTCTCCCGGTGCGACCGTCAGGTCGACGCCGTCGAAGAGCGTGCGGTGTCCGTGGCCCCCGGCGAGGCCCTGTGCGACGAGGGTGGCGGTCATCCCTCTAGTGTCTCAGGGCGCTGTCGGGCCCCGTACCCGCACCGCCCCGGTCCCCTCACCCGCCGAAGGCGCCGGATGCCGTCCCTACCTCGCCCGAGGGTGAGACGTCGCGTACACGTCGCGGAGCGCGTCGACCGACACGTGCGTGTAGATCTGCGTCGTCGACACCGAGGCATGACCGAGTAGTTCTTGCACGACCCGCACGTCGGCACCGCCCTGCAACAGGTGGGTGGCGAAGGAGTGGCGCAGCGTGTGCGGCGACACGTGGGCCGTCAGTCCCGCGCGCTCCGCCGCGGCCTGGATGATGAGCCAGGCGCTCTGGCGCGACAGCGGGGCACCGCGCACGCCCAGGAACAGCCGAGGCGTCGCACGCGCCTTCGCCGCCCAGGCCGGGCGTACCCGGGTGAGGTAGGCCTCGATCGCGGCTTGCGCGTACGACCCCACCGGCACCACGCGCTCCTTGTCGCCTTTTCCGCGCACGCGCAGAAGGTCTCCGTGGGCGGTGTCGTCGACGTCGAGCTGGACGATCTCCGAGACGCGCGCCCCGGTCGCGTACAACAGCTCGAGCAGGGCCCGGTCGCGGACCGCCGACGGCTCCGCCGCGGACGCGTCCGCTGATCCCGGCGCGGGACCCGCGGCATCCAGGAGCTCGTCGATCTGCGTGATGGTCAGCGCCTTCGGGAGCCGCCGCGGGGTTTTCGGGGGTCGAAGTCTGCCGCTCGGGTCCGCGTCGACCCGACCTTCCCGCACGAGGAACCGGTGCAATCCGCGCACCGACGATTGCAGACGAGCGAGCGACGACGACGCGGGCGGCGGTTCCGTCGAGGCCCGCTCCCCCGCGAAGTCCGCGACGAGGGCGGGAGTCACCTCTTCGACGGCGCCGAGGCCGCGCGCGCGGAGCCACCCGACGTACACCGCGAGGTCGCGGCGGTAGGCCGACACCGTGTGGTCGGAAAGACCGCGCTCGAGGGCGACGTGCCGGAGGTAGGCCTCGACCGCCCGCTCGAGTTCCACGTCAGCGGGTGGACGCCTCGCGGCGCAGCACTTCTGCGGCAGCCAAAGCGCCCGTGGCCAGGATGCCGTTGCGCAGGCGTCCCGCGAGCACTCCGTCGATCACGTCCGCGAGAGGCACGCGTTCGACGCGCATGTCGGACTCCTCGTGCTCCCGCTCGTAGTCGGTCTCGACGCTGCGCAGACCGCGGGCGAGGAAGAGGTGCACGACCTCGTCGTTTCCCCCGGGCGTGGTGTGGATCGACACGAGATGCTGCCAGCGGTCGGCCTCGAGGTCGACCTCCTCGGTCAGCTCGCGCTTCGCCGTCTCGAGAGGAGGCTCGCCGGCCACGTCGAGGAGACCGGCCGGGATCTCCCAGTCGCGTTCCTTGATGGGGTGGCGGTACTGCTGGATGAGCACGACGTTCTCGTCGTCGTCGAGCGCGACGACCGCGGCCGCACCCGGGTGCTCGACGTACTGGCGGGTCATCTCGCCGTCGCCGTACCGCACGGTGTCGGAGCGCACGTCCCAGACGGCGCCTTCGTAGACAAGGTCCGTCGAGACCAGCTCGAGGTCGACCTTCTCGTCGCGCAGCTCCTCCACGTCAGTCCTCTTCGACGTCGAACAGCTCGCTCGAGCGGTGACGATCCAACGCCGCCGCGACGAGACCGCGGAAGAGCGGGTGCGGCTCGGTCGGCCGCGAGCGCAATTCAGGGTGGGCCTGGGTGGCGATGTAGTACGGGTGCACGTCACGCGGCAGCTCGACAAACTCGACGAGGTCGAGATCGGGGTTCACGCCCGAGAACACCAGGCCCGCGTCGCTCAGCTGCTGGCGGTAGGCGTTGTTGACCTCGTAGCGGTGGCGGTGGCGCTCCGAGATGGTGCTCGATCCGTAGACCTCCGCGGCGAGGGATCCCTCCGAGAGGGCCGCCGGGTAGAGCCCGAGGCGCATCGTGCCGCCCAGGTCGCCGCTCTGCAGGATGTCGACCTGCTCGGCCATCGTCGCCACGACCGGGTGCGCGGTGTCGGGATCGAACTCGCTCGACGACGCCCCGTCGAGACCGGCGACCGTGCGCGCGTACTCGATGACCATGCACTGCAGGCCCAGGCAGATGCCGAGCGTTGGGATGCCCTGCTCTCGCGCGAAGCGCAAGGCTCCGAGCTTGCCCTCGATGCCGCGGATGCCGAAGCCGCCCGGAACGATGATGCCGTCGACCGCGCCCAGCGCCTTGGCGGCGCCCTCGGGCGTCTCGCACTGGTCGGAGGGGATCCACGTGATCTTCACGTGGGTCTCCTGGCCGAAACCACCGGCCTTGATGGCCTCGGTGACCGAGAGGTAGGCGTCGGGCAGGTCGATGTACTTGCCGACGAGACCGATCGTGACCTCGTGCTTGGGATTGTGCACCGCCTGCAGGACGCGCTGCCAGCGCGACCAATCGACGTCGCTCGCCTTGTCGAGGTCGAGGGCGTCGACGATGTGCCCGTCGAGGCCCTGGTCGTTCAGCATCGAGGGGATGTCGTAGATGCTCGGGACGTCGATCGCGTTGACCACGGCATCTTCGTCGACGTCGCACATGAGCGCGATCTTGCGCTTGTTCGACTCGGTGACCGGCCGGTCGCTGCGCAGCACGAGCGCGTCGGGCTGGATACCGATCGAACGCAGGGTGGCGACGGAGTGCTGGGTGGGCTTGGTCTTCTGCTCTCCCGAGGCTCCCATGAAGGGGACCAGCGAGACGTGCACGAAGAAGACGTTCTTTCGTCCGAGCTCGTGGCGGATCTGACGAGCCGACTCGATGAAGGGCTGCGACTCGATGTCGCCGACGGTGCCGCCGATCTCGGTGATGATGACGTCGGGCTGCGGCTGCTCGCTCGCCTGAAGGCGCATGCGACGTTTGATCTCGTCGGTGATGTGCGGGATGACCTGCACGGTGTCGCCCAGGTACTCGCCCCGACGCTCGCGCGCGATGACCTGCGAGTAGATCTGGCCGGTGGTGACGTTGGCCGCCTGGCTCAGCTCGATGTCGAGGAAGCGCTCGTAGTGGCCGATGTCGAGATCGGTCTCGGCGCCGTCATCGGTGACGAAGACCTCTCCGTGCTGGAACGGGTTCATCGTTCCGGGATCGACGTTCAGATACGGGTCGAGCTTCTGCATGACCACGCGGAGACCGCGAGCCGTGAGGAGGTTGCCGAGGCTTGCCGCCGTCAGGCCCTTTCCCAGGGAGGAGACGACACCTCCGGTGACGAAGATGTGCTTCGTCGTGAAAGTCGTGCCGTCTGATTGTCCCGCGTCCGAAGTCTGCATCACGGGCTTCGATCCTATCAGTCGCGTGTGGGGGTTCGACTCCGAGTGTCGCACCCCCCTCCGACATCCACGTCACGTTCGCGTGACGATGCCGCGTCGGCGTGTGCCGACCACAGCGGTGGAGACGAGCGCACAGTGGGTGAAAGGATCAGCTCGACGTCGCCGCCGAAGAGAACGGACCGGCGGCGAATGTCAGATCAGACCCGTCCGTCGACGACGAGGGCCACCGGCTGCCCGGCTCGTCCTCGTCGGTCGCCTCATCGGGATCGCCCGGTCTCCAGCAGCTCGCGGGCGTGGGTCAGAGCGGCATCCGAATCGCTGAGCCCCGACAACAGGCGGGCCATCTCGGCTTCGCGTTCCGCACCGTCCAAGCGTCGGACACTGGATGCCGTGACCGCTCCGTCGTTCCCCTTGACGACCGTCAGGTGGTTCCCGGCGAAGGCCGCAACCTGGGCGAGGTGCGTGACCGCGATCACCTGCGAAGACTCGGCGAGCCGGGCGAGACGACGGCCGACCTCGATCGCCGCTGCGCCGCCGATACCGGCGTCGACCTCGTCGAAGACGAAGGTCGGAACGGGGTCGACACCCGCGATGACGACCTCGATCGCGAGCATGACACGGCTCAACTCTCCACCCGACGCCCCCCGAGAGACGGGCCGAGGGTCGGCGCCCGGGTGCGGAGCGAGCAGGATCGCGACCTCGTCGCGGCCATGACCGGCCGGGGTCGCGGGCGCCACGTCGACGCTCAGACGGGCGTCGGGAAGAGCGAGCGCGTGCAGCTCCTCGGTGACGGCAGCGCTCAGCCGTTCGGCGGCCTCGCGTCGCGCGGCGGTCAACGCCTCCGCTGCGGCGTCGAGTTCGGCGGCGGCCGCGTCGCGCTGCGTCTCGAGCCTCTGTAGACGGTCGCCGTCGTCGTCGAGCTCGACCAGGCGGGCCGAACCCGTCTCGAGCAACGAGATCGCCGCGTCCACGGAACCGTGCGCGCGGACGAGCCCCGCGATCACGCCACGTCGCTCGTCCACCGCGGCCAGCTCGTGCGGGCCGGACTCATCGAGATCGGCGAGGTAGCCCGACAGGGCGACGGAGGCATCGGTCGCGCGGTACCCGAGATCGGTGACGAGCGCGCCGATCTCCGCGAGCGCCTCATCGCTACCCGAGATCCGCTCGAGGGCTCGGCGGGCCTCCGCCAGAAGCGTGACGACATCGGGTGAGCCGTCCTCGCTCGACAGAGCGGCGTGCGCCGTCACGGCGGCGACGCGCAGGTCCTCGGCGTTGGCGAGGCGCTCGGCTCGGCGAGCCAGCTCCTCCTCCTCGCCGGCGACGGGAGCCACGGCCTCGATCTCGGCGATGGCCGCGCGCAGTCGCTCCGCCTCGCGCGCCCGCTCATCGCGGTCCGCGGTGAGGGTGGTCAGTTCGGCATCCAGCCTGCGCCAGACGTCCCAGGCGGCGCGGTACGCCGTCCGAGCGGCGCCGACGGGCTCACCGCCGAAGCGGTCGAGGGCGTCGCGCTGGGCCGACGAGGACTTCAGACGCAGTTGGTCGGACTGCCCGTGCACGACCACGAGGTCGTCGGCCAGGTCGGCGAGAACCCCCGCGGGGGCCGTACGGCCGCCGACGGTGGCTCGGCCACGCCCCTCGCTCGAGACGGTGCGTCCGAGATAGAGCTCGGCGGACCCGCCGCCGACGGGCTCGACGTCACCGCCGGCCTCGCGCACGCGCGCGGCGACCACCCCTTCTTCGGGGACGAGCCACACGCCTTCGACGGCAGCCTGAGCCGCCCCCTTGCGCACCGCGCCGGAATCCGCGCGCTGGCCGAGCAGCAGTCCCAGGCCGGTCACCACCATCGTCTTTCCCGCGCCGGTCTCACCGGTGATCGCGGTGAAGCCCCGCCCGATCGGAAGCGTCGCGTCGGCGATGACCCCGAGGTCGCGCAGCCGCATCTCCTCGATCACGCCGCACCCCCCGGCATCCCACGCCACCCCGTGACCGGGAGTCGGAACTTGCGGACGAGGCGGTCGGTGAAGGCCGCGGGGTGAAGGCGTGCGAGGCGGACGGGGCGCGACGAACGGCGCACCATCACGCGGGCGCCCGGGGGCAGCTCGTGCGAGCGACGACCGTCGCACCACAGGATGCCGCTGCCGCTGGTGCGCTCGAGCACCTCGACGGCCACCATGGCGTCGGGGCTGACCACCAGCGGGCGGGCGAACAGAGCATGTGCCGAGAGGGGGACGACGGCGATGGCCTCGACCGTCGGCCAGATGACGGGCCCCCCGGCCGAGAAGTTGTAGGCGGTCGACCCGGTCGGGGACGCCACGACGATGCCGTCGCACCCGAACGACGACAGCGGTCGTCCGTCGACCTCCATGACGACCTCGAGCATCCGCTCCCGGCTGGCCTTCTCGACGGTGGCCTCGTTCAGGGCCCAGGTCTCGAAGATGACCTCGTCGTCGGCGTCGAGGACACGCACGGCGAGAGCGAGACGTTCTTCCACGACATAGTCGCGGTCGATCACCCGGCGCACGGCGTCGTCCATGTCGTCGCGTTCGATCTCGGCGAGGAAGCCGACGTGGCCCATGTTGATCCCGAGGATGGGGACCGTTCCGCCGCGGACGACCTCGGCCGCCCGCAGAATCGTGCCGTCGCCGCCCAGGACGATCGCCAGCTCGACCTCATCGATACCCACGTCGACGCCGAGGGTCTGCACGCCGTCGAGCGAAAGCCGCTCCGCCAGTTCGGGCCGGTCCTCCGCGGACACCACCGGTGTGGCACCGGCAGACCGCACGGCGGTCAGGATGCGCTCGGCGGCATGGACGGTGTCGTCACGGCGCGCGTGGACGACGAGGAGGATTCGGCGATCGCTGGGGGTCATCGGCTTCCGGTCAGTCGGGTCACGGTGCTCTCCCATTCTGAGGGGTCGCTGCCCCGAGTGGCCGAGAACCACGCGACGTACTCCTGGTTGCCATGCGTGCCGACGACGGGGGACGCGATCAGACCCGCGGTCTTCAGCCCCGCATCCCATGCCGCCCAGAGGACGCCGTGCACGGCATCCGACCGCAGCGCCGGGTCCGTCACGAGCCCGCCCTTCACCGACGTACGCCCCACTTCGAATTGCGGCTTCACAAGCAGCACGATGTCGGCATCGGGTGCTGCCGTGGCGACCACGGCGGGCAGCACGTGCTCCAGCGAGATGAAAGAGAGATCCCCCGTCACCACGGTGGCACGCTCGGCGACGCCGGTGGCGTGGGCGAGAGAGTCGGCGGTCATGAACCGCACGTTATACCCCTCGACCGACACCACGTCGGGGTCCGCCTCGATGACGGTGGATAACTGTCCGTGCCCGACATCCACGGCCATCACCGGTCGCGCCCCACGTTCGCGGAGGACCTGCGTGAAGCCGCCCGTCGATGCCCCCATGTCGAGGGCGACGCGATCCCGCACCTCCAGGCCGAAGGCGTCGAGAGCCGCGAGCAGCTTGTGAGCGCCGCGGCTGACGTAGTGGTCCGCGCCGGCGACCTCGATGACGCTCTCGGCCTCGATCTGGGCCGCCGCTTTGACCACCGGGCGTCCGTTCACGGTCACGAGGCCGCCCGAGATCAGCTGCGCCGCGTGCGAGCGCGAGCGCGCGAGTCCCCGCGCGGCGAGTTCGGCGTCGAGGCGCGAGGTCACGACGGCGAGGACGGATCGGCGGGTGCGGACTCGAGGCGTCGAGCCAGTTCCTCGTGCACGGCGGCGTAGGCGGCCGCGCGGGTGTCGAGGGGCTGCTCCTCGATGAGGCGCAGCCGATCGATGAGCCCGGCGGCATCCGGGGCGGAGCTGTCGGACATGGATGCCATGCTACGACGTCAGCGCACGCGGAACGGGTCCGCGTAGAGCTGTTCGGGAACCCGGAAGCCGAAGATCGCCCGTCCGCTGTTCCAGATGGCTGCGGCCCCCGCGCGCAGGAGGTCGATCTGGCGGCCTCCGTCGTTCACGATCCGCAGATCGACGCCGTCGATCTCGACGATCGCATCGCCCACGCGGGTACGTTCGCCCTTGACGACCGTGGCGGGGTACGGCTCGAACAACTGCCGGAGGTCTTCAACGATGTAGTCCGGGCGCTGCGAGGGCGGTGCCGCGAGGATCTGCTTGGGACGATCGATCCCCGTCAGCACCAGCAAGCACCGCATCTCCGCGGTGCGCGCGCCCTGGATGTCGGTGTCGAGACGGTCGCCGATGAACAGCGGCGTCTGCGCGCCCGTACGGGCGACGGCGACGTCGAAGATGGGCCGCTCGGGCTTGCCTGCGATCGTCGCCAGTCGGCCGACGGCCGTGTGCACGGCGGACACGAGCGTGCCATTGCCCGGTGCGATGCCACGAGCCTGCGGAATGGTCCAGTCCGAGTTGGTCGCCACCCAGGGGATGCCCCCCTGTTCGACCGGTGTGGCCAGAGCGTAGGCCGCCTCCGCCAGATGGACCCACCCGACGTCCGGCGCGAACCCCTGGACGACGGCGGCCGGATCGTCGTCCGCACTGCGCGTCACGACGAATCCCGCCTTCTCGACCTCGACGACGAGGCCCTCTCCGCCGACGACCAGCAGGGTCGAACCCGCGGGAACCAGATCGCGCATGAGACGCATCGCCGCCTGCGGGCTGGTCGTGACGTCATCCGGCGCGACACGCAACCCGAGCGAGGTGAGGTGCTCCGCCACCGACGCATCGGTACGCGAAGCATTGTTGGTGATGTACCCGAGCCGGCGCCCCTCCTGCTGGGCGCGGTTCAGGCTGTCGACCGCGTGCGGGAGAGCACCCGGCCCGGCGTACACGACACCGTCCAGGTCGGCCAGCACGACGTCGATGCCGTCGAGGGGCGTCGGGGGAGGGGTGCTGCGCCCGAAGATCATCGCGCGTCTTCCTCGTCACTCGACACGTCGTCGACTCCGTCGGCGTTCACATCGACGGGGGCACTCTCTCCGTCGACGTCGACGACGTGCTCGTCGCCTCCGGACTCGACCGAGTCCTCTCGGTCCTCCTCGAGGGGAATGACTCCGGATGCCACATCCACACCGCCTTCGTCATCGATGAGCTCGATCTCCTCGACGACGATCACCTCGCGGTCGGCGACACCGGCGGCCGCGTCGAGCGCGTCGGCCGCGATCGACGCGCGACGCTCCCACTCTTCGGCCTCGTCCGCGCGTCCGAGCTCTTCGAGCACCGCAGCGCGAGCGGAGAAGAGCGCGGGGCTCCATTCGAACGCGCGGTCAGGGTCGGCCTCGGGGATCTCGAGCTCTTGCAAAGCGCGATCGGCCTGGCCGAGGTCGAGTCGCGCGCCGGACATGGCGATCGCCAGCTGCACGCGCACCGGGACCGACAACGTCGACCGGTCGACCGCGCGACCCTCCTCGAGCGCACGATCCGGGCGACCGACACCGCGCTCGCTATCGACGATGAGCGGGAGCTGGTCGTCGGAGCCCGTGATGCGGCGGTGCGTGCGCAGCTCGCGAAGCGCCAGGGCGAAGTCCCCCACCGCATAAGCAGTGATGGCGACCGTCTCCCGGACCACGCCAACGCGTCCCGCGCTTCGGGATGCCGCCAGCGCGTGCTGGTGGGCGAGCTCCGGGTCCTCGTCGATCACGCGAGCCGCCATCGCGAGGTGGCGGGCGACGTTGTCGGCGTTGTCCTTACTGAGGGTCTTCAACTCGTTGCGCGCCGCGCCCGGCAGATCGTAGGCGGTGATCTCCTCGGGGATCTCGGGGCCGCGCTCGCGACGGTCCTGAGGCGGCCGCGTGGCCCGCGAGTCCTCGCGGTCGAACCTGCGGGGCGCCCCGGCACCCGGACGACGGTCGCCCGTCGGACGACGGTCCGTGCCGGAGAAGCCGCGGGAATCCCCGTCACGACGGACGGGACGATCCCCGTCCCGACGCACGGGGCGATCGCCGTCGCGACACACCGGACGGTCACCGTCACGACGAACGGGCCGCTCGCCATCGCGTCGGAACGGCCGATCCCCATCCCGACGCACGGGCCGGTCGCCATCACGACGAACCGGACGGTCACCCTCCCGACGGAACGGACGATCCCCGTCCCGACGAACCGGACGGTCACCCTCCCGACGAACCGGACGGTCACCCTCCCGACGAACCGGACGATCCCCGTCACCACGGAACGGACGACCCCCATCCCGACGAACAGGCCGATCTCCATCGCGACGAACCGGACGATCACCGTCACGCGCGGGGCGACCCGTGCCGCCACCGTCGCGACCGGAAGGGCGCGCGCCACCATCGTGTTCACGGCGGAACGGACGCGAGTCACCCTCACGACGTGCACGACCCGAACCTTCGCCGTCGCGACGGAACGGGCGGTCGCTCCGCGACGAAGAATCGTTGCCACGGGAGGACTGTCCACGCCCGGACGCGCGGTCGCCCGAGCGCCCTTCGTTGCTCCTGCGATCGTTCGCGTCGTCCGTAGACATGACTGTCCTTCCCGGGAAAAAGTGCCCGTAAATGCGAAATGGCCACCCAACGTTGGGTGGCCATTTCGACTGAAAAGAAGTCCGGCGGTGTCCTA